>CAZUGF010000170.1:0-1503 GCA_964619705.1 uncultured Bifidobacteriaceae bacterium | reverse complement strand
GCCGATCAGGGCACCCGGCAGTGCCAGTCGGCACGCGTCACGAACGACCGCCGCCGCGATCCGCCCTGGCGATGCGCCGAGCGCCATGCGGACGCCGAGTTCGCGCGTCCGGCGCCGCGTGTCGAACATCGCGACGGCATACTGGCCGAGTGCGGCGACGACAAGCGCCGTGAGTGCGAACAGCGCGACCAGCGTCGTCACCTGCGCCTGCAGCTCCGTCACCTGCGCCAGCCGCGCCGTCATCGTGGACATCGCGACGATGGGCGTCGCGGTGTCGATCTCGGCGATGGCGCGGCCGAGCCGCGGCCCCAGGGACTCCAGCGCGCCCTGGTGCCGCACGAAGAACGTCATGTCGATCAGCGCGGCGTCCGGCTCCTGTTGCCGCGCGATGAACGCGTACCGCGGCCGCGGGTCGTGGATCGGACCGTCGAACAGGGCGTTCGGAGCGATGCCGACAATCTCGGCGGGCTCACCACGGTCGCCCAGGTGCAGCCGCCGACCGATGGCAGGACGGCCGGCGAACAGCTCCTCCGCCAGATGCTGATTGATGACCACGGCACGGGTCGCGCCGGCGGTATCGGCTCCCGTCAGTTCCCGGCCGGCCATCGGCTGCAGGCCGAGCGTCCGGAGATAGTCGGGCCCGACCGCGCGCACGAATGCCTGCACGGCCTCGCGCTCGACAGCGTCGCTCACCGCGACCGTGGCAAGGGCGTACGGGCCCGGGACGCGCCGCGCGTAAGTGACAGCGCCGACGTCGCGCTCCCGTGCCAGGCGTTCGCGCACCCGTTCGAGGACCTCGAGCTCCGCGTGCCGCGATTCGGTATCCGGTGCGCTCGTGACAAGGGCTGCCTGCCGCCCGGCGCGCACCGTCACGAGCAGCATGTGCTCCGCGTCGAACCCCACGTTGCCGGCGTCGAGCATGGCCAGCGACCGGTGCGCCAGGCCGGCGCTGGTGAGCAACACCACGGAGAAGGCGAGCTGAACGATGACGAGTGCGCTGGAGAGACGGGAGCGGCCGCGGGCTACAGAGGACTCGCCGCTCTTGAGGAACGGCAGCACCGGCAGGCGCCATGCCCGAAGGGCGGGAGCCAGGGTGAATGCCATCGTCGCCAGGCCGGCGAGCAGCATCGCATACGCTGCCAGCGTCCAGTCCGGCCTGATCGCCGCGAGCAGCCCGGGCCGTGGCTCGATCAGCTGCAGCAGGAGGCGCGATGTCCACCAGGCCACCACGCACGCGGCGGCCCATGCGGCGACGGACAGCGTGGCCCCTTCCGCGAGCAGCATGGTCAGGACACGTCCGCGCGAAGCTCCCAGCGATCGACGCACGGCCGTGTCCCGCTGCCGCTCCACGGCACGTCCGAGCATCAGGTTCGCGACGTTGGCGGACACCACCAGCAGGGTCAGGAGCGTGACGATGCTGAAGAGGGCGAGGAACGTCGGCGCCATGTCCGCCATCGGCAGCAGGGCGGCCGCGGAGTAGGCGGATACCGTCACGCGCGGATC
>CAZUGF010000169.1:0-1527 GCA_964619705.1 uncultured Bifidobacteriaceae bacterium | reverse complement strand
GCGACGAGATCCAGGATCACCTGAACCGGCTCGAGGCGGACCACATTGCGCGGGGGCTGGCCCCTGACGAGGCGCGTCTGGCTGCACGCAGGGCGTTCGGCGGAATCGATCAGGTGCGGGCCGCGCATCGCGACCAGCGCGGTCTGCCATGGCTGGACGTCGCGTGGCAGGACATTCGCCATGCCGTCAACGGCCTGCGACGGAATCCCGGCTTTGCCGCCGCCGCCCTGACGACGCTCGCGCTGGCGATCGGCGCAACGACCGCCGTGTTCTCGCTCGTCTACGGCGTGATGCTGCGCCCGCTGCCGTTCGTCGAACCGCAGACGCTCGTTCGCCTGTGGGAAGAGCACCCGGGCGGCAACACCATTGGCGGACAACGTTGGCTCAGCCACTGGACGTATCACGCCTGGAGCAGCCACGAACAGACGCTGGGCCAGTTCGGCGGCTACACGACATGGAGCACCGTCGTCACTGTCGGTGACGAGGCCTTCCCCGCCGGCGGCTCGTCGTTGACGCCGTCGCTCGTCGGCATGATCGGCGCGCAGCCGTTCATCGGCCGCTGGTTCGTCGAAAGCGACGCGGCCCCTGGCGCGGAGCCTGTCGTCGTGCTCAGCCACCGTCTCTGGCAGGATCGGTTCGGCGGCCACACGGACGTACTGGGCCGGACGATGCTGATCGACGATGAGCCGGTCACGGTCGTCGGCGTGGCGACGCCGGACATGGAGTTCCCCAGCGATCGGTCGGACTGCTGGCGCCCGTACGCGGTTCCCACGCCGACGGCGGCGGAATCGGGGCGGACGTTCGGCTTCAACGCCGTGGCGCGACTCGCACCGGGTGCGACGCCGGCGCAGGTCGAGGCCGAGGGTACGGCAGCGGCACGATCGGTGGAGCGGCCGATGTCGACCGACGTGATCTTCGGCAAGGGCGGCCCGGTCGTGGTGCACGCCCGCAACCTGGCCGACGACATGGCGGCCACCGTCCGGCCGGCGCTCCTCGCACTGGCCGTGGCCGTGTCGCTCGTCCTCCTCGTCGCGTGCGCGAACGTCGCGAACCTGATGCTCTCGCGCGGGGTCGCGCGGCAGCGCGAGTTCGCGATCCGCATGGCCGTGGGCGCCAGCCGCACCCGGCTGATTCGACAGACGCTCACGGAGAGCCTCGTCCTGGCCTCCGGGGCCGGCGCACTTGGCATCGCGCTGGCATGGGTGCTCGTGCGCGCGCTTCCGGCGGTCGCCCCGCGGCAGTTTCCCCGCCTCGGCGAGGTGCAGCTGGATGTCCAGGTGCTGGTGTTTGCCGTGATCGTGACCCTGGCCGCCGCCATCCTCTCGGGCCTGCTTCCCGCGATCAAGAGCGCGGGGGCGGACGCCATTGCATCGATTCGCGGCGGCGGTGACGGCGGCGTGGCCGAGGGCTTCCGCACACGCGGTGCCCGCCACCTGAGGGACGGACTGCTCGTGCTCGAGGCCGCCCTCGCCGTCGTCCTCCTGGTCGGGGCGCTGCTCGTGGGGCACAGCCTGGTGCGGCTGATGA
>CAZUGF010000168.1:0-1554 GCA_964619705.1 uncultured Bifidobacteriaceae bacterium | reverse complement strand
ACCGCAGGCCTACGGCGCCGAAGGCGCCGCCTTCCAGGGCCCCCCTCACGTTACGATGTGCCACGGTGATGCCGCCGCGCCGGTGCGCGCCGCGTGTCCCGAAGCGGAGGCATCAGCGTGGCCCGAAAACGACCAGCACCTGTCCGGACAGCGAAGACACGTCGCTCGGACTCCGCGCCACGGGCAGTGGTCCCGAAGGGGCGTGCCGCCAGGGCGGTGAAGACGCGCGCGGCGGTGGCGCACGATGTCGCGGGCACGCTCGCCGCGTTGAAGGCACTCGGCACGGCACACGACCGCGAGGGCCTCCGCCGCTATGGCATCGTCGCGCCGCAGGCCTACGGCGTGGGAATGGCGAAGATCCAGGCATTGGCCAAGCAGATCGGCCCGCGGCACGACCTTGCGCTCGCGCTGTGGGAGACCGGCTGGTACGAGGCCCGCCTCCTGACGGCGTTCATCGACGAGCCCGACCGCGTCACGTCCGCGCAGATGGATCGCTGGTGCCGGGACTTCGACAACTGGGGCGTCGTCGACACGCTCTGCTTCAAGCTCTTCGATCGCACGCCGCACGCGTGGGCCAAGGTCTCACGGTGGGCCGATGAAGAGGCCGAGTTCCAGAAGCGCGCCGCATTTGCGCTGCTCGCCAGCCTCGCGGGTCATGACAGGACATCCGGCGACGCGCCGTTTCTCGACGGCCTGCGCCTGATCGAGGCCGCCGCGGGCGACGGTCGTAACTTCGTCAAGAAGGGCGTCAACTGGGCCCTCCGCCGCATCGGCACCCGGAACCCGGCACTGCATGCCGCCGCGATGGCCACCGCCACGCGCCTCGCGGCGTCGACCGCGCCCTCGTCACGCTGGAACGGCAAGGACGCCCTCCGCGCGTTGAAGAAGCGTCCCGCGTGACCGGCGCTCCGCGTCGCCGCGCGGGCGGACATCGGCGTCAGGGCGATCGGTGCGCAGACCGGGTCCGCTGGTCGCGAGTGCGCGTGAACCCGTGTGCGAGGCTCACCATGTGAATCCCGGAACGTCCACACACTGCGGCGGAGCCCCGGGCGAACAAAGGACGAGCGTGCGGCCCGCCCGGAACGCATCGAGAACCAGGAACCCGTTCTCCGCAGCCTCGAGCATGGAGGCCAGGATATCGTCCCGGCTCGCGGTACGGCCGGCGCCCACCAGCAGGGCGATTATGCGGGGCTCCTCCATCGGCCGATATCGACCGTCCGGCGCAGTGCCGTCCACATCCGGTCTGGCTGTCTCGAGCCCGAGCCTGCGGAACTCCGTCAGGCGCAAGCGTTCCGGCTGTCCGTGACCGGCGCCGGCGAGCGCAAGCGTGAGGCCGCTCTCCTGCCACCAGAGCGCGTTGAGTGTCACGGAGGCGGACCACGCCACGAAATCCAGTAGCGTCTGCCGGTCGCGAAAGCCGCTGGCGTCCAGCCGGTCGAACACCGCCTGCGGAAACCGGTCGTCGTCCCTGGATGGAGGACGCGAATGGAGGGCGGCCTCGTGGTCGAAGCCGGCCGCGCGGTCGGCCACCAGCAGATCCTGGAAGTCCATGGG
>CAZUGF010000167.1:0-1619 GCA_964619705.1 uncultured Bifidobacteriaceae bacterium | reverse complement strand
CAGCCTGCGGCGCCAACCCGGCTTGGCGGCAATCAAATGTAACATGCCAGCAACCTGACCGAGCCCCGGCGCCCATCGATGATTTCCAAGCCTGTCAGAGACACCCTTCGGCCGCGGGACCTTGTCCTGGTCGCGCTCCTGGCGGTGCTGCCACGCCTCGCACTTACGGCCGCGACCCTGGACGCCGGACTGTTTGCGGACATGTTCGAGTACGACATCCGCGCCCGGCAGATGCTCGCGGCCGGCACCATTGCAGACGCGTGGCGCGGCCCCGGGTACCCCGGCCTGCTGGCTGCGTTGTACGCGCTGCCGGGAAGCGACCTGCTGGCAGCGCGCGTCGGCAATGCGCTGCTCGGCGGGATCATGGCCGCATTGACATCGGTGCTCGCCACCGCGCTCGTCGGACGGAGCGCGGCGATCGCGTCGGGGGTCATCGTCGCGCTGTACCCCGGGCTGATTCTCTCTTCCGTGTACGTGATGCCGGAGCCCCTGTTCACGTGCCTGCTGCTGGCGTCGCTCATCGCGGCCAGGATTGTCACGCCGCAGGACAATCTGGCTGCGGGCGTCGCTGCGGGCCTCGCGGCGCTGACCCGTTCACTCGGCATGAGCCTGGTACCAGCCATCGTCGCGGGGAACATCCTGCACGCGTGGCGCACGGGCGGCATGCGCCGCGTGCTGCTGCCGAGCGCCATCATGCCGATCGTCTTCCTGATTGCGATCGCGCCCTGGCTCGCTCATACGGCGCGCGTCTCCGGCGGACCGATGCTCGACTCATCGTCGCCGTTCAACATGCTCGCCGGAAACAACCCGCGCGCCACGGGCCGGCTGGAGATACCCGATCTGCAGTGGATGCTCGACACGTACCTGGCCGACGTCCCCGACGAAGCCGTCCGCAATGCTCGCGCGATGCGACACAGCGTCGAGTGGGCCGTGGCGAATCCATCCACGTTTCTCCGACTGGCGCCAATCAAGATCGGCTATCTGTGGGGCCTGGAGGGCCGCGAACACGCGTGGGTCTACACCAACGCGCACTTCGGCCCACGGTCCGGCACCACGGTCTGGCTATGGGGCGTGATGCTGCTCGTGACCTTCCCCATCCTGGCCGTCGCTGCCGCATTCGGCCTCTGTCGTCCCGGGCTCACAGCCCACGTCACTGGATGGCACATCCTCATGCTGCTGTGCGCGATCATGACTCTGCACGTGATCAGCTTCGGCGAAAGCCGCTATCACCTCCCACTCGTGCCCGTGCTCGCTATCCTCGCCGCGCGCGCGATCAGCCATCACGAGCCCTACACGATGCGCGCCTATGTCGGCGCGGCGGCGATCACAGTGCCCCTTGTCATCGCATGGATATCTCAGTTGCCGGTACTCCTGGCACAACTGGCCAGGCTTGCGGCACGAGACGGCTGGCAGAGCGGCCTCCCCTACTGACGACGCTCGGTGCGGTCCTGAGGCCCTGAACGTGGATTCCCCGGGGAGGCCGCAGACCGAGCGCAGTGTACACTCGGCCTACCCCGTGCCAACGAGTCGCCGTCCGACCCTGTACGCCGCACTCTCCCTCACGCTCCTCGCGACGCTCCTGCTGGAGATCGTCGACAGCCGCCTCCTGTCCGTCCTGA
>CAZUGF010000166.1:0-1700 GCA_964619705.1 uncultured Bifidobacteriaceae bacterium | reverse complement strand
AGAGGCCTTTGGCGCATTCTGTAACACTCTGCTACCCTCCCTCACCATCCCCCGGAGGAGCTGCCCGTGTCCAACCGTCACAGCCCGTTCCATCCGATCATCTACGTCCGCGGCTACGCCATGACGCGCAAGGAGATCGACGAGACGACGTCGGACCCCTTCTGCGGCTTCAACATCGGCTCCACCGTCTACCGCGCCGTGGCGGACAAGACCAAGCCGGCGCGCAAGTTCATCTTCGAGTCGCCCGTCCTCCGCCTGGCCTCGGACTTCGACTACCGCGACGTCTACGAGGACGGCTACGACATCATCGACGGCAACTGGGCCGCGGACCCGGACAACAAGCTCGGGCCGCGCTCCATCGTCGTCTATCGCTACTACGACGAGGCATCCGGCCTGCTCGGCCAGGGGAAGACGCCGACCATCGAGACGTTTGCCACGGACCTGGGGACGCTCATCATGAAGGTCCGCGAGCTGGTGTGCGGCAACGCCGCCAACAACATCGCGCCGGCCGACTTCCGCTGCTACCTGGTGGCGCACTCCATGGGCGGCCTCGTGTGCCGGGCGTTTCTCCAGAACCCGAAGCTGGACCGGCAGAACGCGCGGCGCTACGTGGACAAGTTCTTCACCTACGCCACGCCGCACAACGGCATCGATATCGCCGGCGTCAACATCCCGCAGTGGCTCTCCGCCAACGACATCGACAACTTCAACCGGGACCGGATGGCGAAGTACCTGGACCTGGAGGCGGCCTACAAGAAGACGAAGCGCGTGGACTGGCTGCCGGAGGATCGGTTCCCCTCCGAGCGCGTGTTCTGCATGGTGGGGACCAACCGGCTGGACTACGAGTCCGCGGCCGGCGCCGCCCGCACGTTCGTCGGACACGGGAGCGACGGCCTCGTCCGCATCGAGAACGCCACGCTCAAGGCCCTGGACGATGAGGGGACGCCCGGCGCGGACTGCGCCAAGGCCTTCACCTATCGTGCCCACTCCGGCTACTTCGGCATCGTCAACAGCGAAGAGGCGTACCAGAACCTGACGCGCTTCCTGTTCGGCGATGTGCGCGTGGACCTGTGGGTGGACGTGCAGGAGATCCGGCTGCCGGAGGAGGTGCAGAAGGCGGCCGACGCGGGGAAGAAGATCAACGCGCTCTACCAGATCGAGGCGCTGGCCTCCACGCGCGGCAAGCTGTGGTTCCTGTCGCGCCGCGTCGCGGAGGAGGACTCCGTGGCGTGCCTGCCATACCAGGAGTGGAAGAAGGCGCCGAAGAAGAACGGCCCGCAATACATCTCCACGGTGTTCCTGGCCAACCGCGCGCGGGTCAACCGGAAGCGGCGGTCGCTCGCCTACAGCCTGCAGCTCGGCGTGCGCGTCCCGGACTACGAGGTGGACAACACGCTGTGGTTCGACAAGCACTACGAGGGCGGCTACCTGTTCCGGAACGCACTCGTCGTGGAGCTGACGCCGCCGCGCGTGGAGGGCGGCACGTGGAAGGTGCAGTACGCCTGGCAGGGCCAGGGGTTCAGCGCGGCCACCGAGGAGATTGCCGCCAGCGAGATCGCGGACGGGAAGGTGGAGGTGGCCATCCCGTTCAGCAGCGAAACGTCGCCGGGGATCAGCGGGCAGGTGCGGTTCGTGGTGTCGGCGTGGGAGTGAGGGGAGGGCGTTGGGTCGGCGCGCCGTGGCGGCGCCTTCGGCGTCGT
>CAZUGF010000165.1:0-1757 GCA_964619705.1 uncultured Bifidobacteriaceae bacterium | reverse complement strand
GGCCACGCCGACTGTCTTCCCCCTGGCCGCTCGCTGTCGCGGCCCTCCTGCGCGCTTTCGATGCCATGGCGGCACAATGAGGTGTGCGTCAGGCGCTTGTGCTTGCGGTCGTCCTGGTTGCGCGGGTAGCGGCTGCCCAGGCGCCGCCGGTGCTCGTGGTGGAGGCGCCGCCGTCACTGGCGGCGGCCGAAGCCCGGCTGGGCGCGGTCGACGTTCACGCGCTCGCCGACATCGCCAGGCTGGTGGGTCTCGATGCGCCGGGGCCGCCGATCCGCGTGGTGCTGGCGGAGGACGACAGCGCGTGGGCCGCTCAGGTCACGTCGTGGACGGCCGGCTATGCCGTGGGACGGGACAGTCTCATCGTGCTGTTTCCGTCGCGGTCGCCTGTCTATCCCGACGACAGTCTCGAAGACGTCCTGCGGCACGAGGTGGCGCACGTCCTCATCGACCGCGCGGCAGGCCATCGCCCCGTGCCGCGGTGGTTTCACGAGGGCGTGGCCATGGCGGCGGAGCGCCCCTGGGGCCTGCGGGACCGGACGCGGCTCGTGTCGACCGTCCTGCTCGGCCGGCGGCTGGATCTGGATGCGATCGACAGGCTCTTCGCCGCGGACCAGGGGTCGCAGGAGCGCGCCTACGCGCTCGCGGCGGCCCACGTGCGGGATGTGATGGGCGAGCATGGCGCGCCCGTGACGGCCGCCATCCTCAGGGGCGTGGCCGCCGGTCTGCCCTTCGACGCAGCGCTCCTTCGCGCGACCGGACGAACGACGCGCGATCTGGAGGACTCGTTCTGGCGCCGCCAGCGCGCCTGGACCCTGTGGGTGCCCCTGGTCACATCGTCGACGACGCTGTGGTTTGTCGTGATGGGTATTGCCGCGCTTGCCGTCCGGCGTCGCCGCCGGCGTGCGGCCGAGATTCGGCGGCGATGGGAGGAGGAAGAGAGGGCATACGCCGCGGCCATCGGGCCACCGGACACGGGTGAAGAGGGTGACACGGTGCACTGACGGAGAACCGTCGCGCAATTCGCCATTCGACTCACACGCCGCGGACGTCGAACCCGAACGTGCGGGCAGCCGCGCCGAGCGCCGTAGCGTGAGTCGCCATCTCCGGCAGGGGTCCCATGCGATCGCGCCAGATCAGGGCCGTGGCCAGATGGAGTGCGTCGAGCGTGCCGATGGCCACGGGCATGGGCTCGCTGGCACGGCTCAGTACCGGCGGACGCAGCAGCACGAGGTCAATCGCTTCGAGCCATTCGTTTGCGGCGCGTGTGCGTTCGGCCGCCTCTTCAGTCGTGAGTGAGCCCTGGATCCGGAGCCCATCAATGGTGCGCGCGCATTCGACGGCAATGAGTTCGCTGGACACGAGCGCCTCGTACGCGCGCAGGTCGTCGAGGGCACCCGGCTCACGCAAGACGATCCGCAGCAGGGCGGAGGTATCGATGTACGCCATCATCGGCGGCGCCGGTCTTCGACGAGGAGGGCGACGCTATCGGTACGCTTCGAGGGTCTGGGCAACAGCCTCAGGTCGCGAAGGCGTCGTTTCGCCTTGCGAATCTCGAGCGGCTGGGCCGCGTACGGAACGATCCGCGCAATCGGTGTGTCCCGGTCGAGCACCGTCACCGTACCGCCGTTGCGGACGGATCGGAGGTGTTTGCTGAGACGCGCCTTCAGGTCCGCAATGCCGACGTCGCTCATGCCAATTGTGGTCATAGGAGGCCATGACCGTTGAATGCGGGGTGCCCAGCCGTAGCCGGCGAAGGC
>CAZUGF010000164.1:0-1825 GCA_964619705.1 uncultured Bifidobacteriaceae bacterium | reverse complement strand
GCGTCACTGCACGGGCGTGAGCGGGATCTTGCCCTTGTTCTCGGCCTCCGCGCGCAGCGCGCGGATGGAGGTCTGCGCCGCGACCTGGGAAGCGACGTACTCGAAGGCGCGCGTCGCGCTCGACTCGGGCTCCGCGATGACGAGCGGGATGCCCACGTCGCTGCCCACGCGGATCGGCTGGTAGATCGGCAGGCGCCCCAGGAAGGGCACCTCCATGGCCTCGGCCATCTTCTCCCCGCCGCCGCGGCCGAAGATCTCGGCCTCGTGATGGCACGACGGGCACTCGTAGTAGCTCATGTTCTCGACGACGCCGAGGCACGGGATGTTGAGCTTCTCGTACATCCGGATGGCGCGCCGGCTGTCCGCGAGCGACACCTGCTGCGGTGTCGTCACGACGATGGCGCCGGCGACGGGGACCGTCTGGGAGAGGGACAGCGCGACGTCGCCCGTGCCGGGCGGCATGTCGATGATCAGGTAGTCCAGGTCCGTCCAGGCCACCTCGTGGAAGAACTGGCGGATGGCGCTGTGCAGCATCGGCCCGCGCCAGATGACCGGGGCATCGTCCTGGGTCATGAAGCCGATCGAGACGATCTGGATGCCGTATTTTTCCGCCGGGCGGATCTTCTTGCCGTCGGACGCGAGCTGGGCGTTGAGCCCGAACATGATGGGCACGTTCGGCCCGTAGATGTCGCCGTCGAGGATGCCGACCCTGGCGCCGGCCTTCGAGAGGGCGACGGCCAGGTTGACGGCCACGGTGGTCTTGCCCACGCCGCCCTTGCCGGCGCCGACGGCGATGACGTTCCGGACGCCCGGGAGGGGCGTGCTGCCCTTCTCCGGGGCGCTGACGGAGCGGACGCGCGAGGTCATGGTCACGGCCACCTCGGTGACGCCGGGGAGGGCGCGGACCAGCCCCTCGGCCTGGGCCTTCATGAGGTCCTTGACGGGGCAGGCGGGCGTCGTCAGCTCGATGGAGAAGGACACGCGGCCGCCGTCGATGGAGAGGGCCTGGATGAAGCCGAGCGACACGATGTCGCGGCGGAGGTCGGGGTCCATGACGCCCTTGAGCGCATCGAGGACGATGTCTGGAGTCATGTTACTTCGAGCTTACCACGCAGGTGGAAACCGGCCTCCGCATTGTGTAGACTCACGCTCAGCTTTTCTTCTCTCAAGGAGTGACCGATGGCAGATGCCACGCCCGGGAGCGCGCCTCCCTCGAGCAACCGCAACGTGATGATCGTGCTGTCGTACCTGTGGTTGCTGGCGCTCGTCCCGCTGCTCACGGAGAAGGAGGACAAGGAAGTGCAGTGGCACGCCAGGCACGGCATCGTGCTGATGGTGGCCGAGATCGTCTTCTGGATCGTGCTGACCATCATCCAGACGATGACGATCTTCATCGGGTGCATTGCGGGAATCTTCGGCCTGTTCGCGTGGCTGGGGATCATCATCCTGCACATCCTCTGCATCGTGAAGGGCATCAACGGCCAGCGCCTGATGGTCCCTGGCCTCAGCCCGTACGCAGACAAGTTCTGAAGCGCGCGCTCGTCATCGGAATGTCGGCCGCGGGCATCCTGCTCGCGGCCGATTTGTCGCGGCCGCCGTCCGCGCAGTGGTCGACGCGCGCGGCGCTGGCCGGCATCCACGTCTACCAGGCCACGCTCTCCCCCCTCTACGCACGTGCCGGCGCGCAGTGCCGCTTCACGGTCACGTGCAGCCACTACGGCGAAGCCGTCGTGCGCGAGTACGGCGCCGTCCGCGGCGGGTGGATGGCCTTCCGCCGGATCCTGCGGTGCGGACCGTGGACGCCGATGGGCACCGTCGACCCGCC
>CAZUGF010000163.1:0-1855 GCA_964619705.1 uncultured Bifidobacteriaceae bacterium | reverse complement strand
AAAGCACGGAGGGGTTCACAGCAGGAAGGGTTCGTCCGCTACTACCCCTTGAGGAGCCACACGCCGGCCAGGCAGAGCAGCAGGCCCGCCATGCGCGCCGTGGTCAGGTGTTCCTGGAACAGGGCCACGCCGAGCGGTACGAGGAGGACGGCCACGAGGCCGTTGACGATGACCGAGGTGGCGCTGATGGGCCCGGCGGCGCGGTAGGCCATCACGTATCCGAGCTCGATCATCGCGGCGCCGACGCCCAGGCCGACGACCGCGGGGTGTACCGCCCTCAGGGAGGCGGCCGCGCCGGCCATCGGCGGCAACGCCACGTACGCCATGGCGCTGATGACGAGCGCCGTCCCGTAGGCCACCGCAAGGACGAGCGCCGGCGGGAGATCTTTCGGGATGGACCTGGCGGCCAGGTGATAGACCACGCCGCCCGAGGCGGCGAGCAGGATGGCGCCGAGCAGCGGGCCGCCGATCACGGCCGCCCTCCCCGCGCGCGGGCCGCTGCTCGCGCTCCCGCGGTCCGGTCCGGGACGCGCGCCGCGCGCGCGTGGTCATCGGCGGGACCGGACGGCGCATGCCACTCCATCACGACCATGGTGAAGTGCACGGCCCTGGCGCCCGCGCACAGGTAGGCGTGAGGTTGGCCGGTGAAGGCCGTGGCCGACTGCCCCGCGCCCACGGTGTACGTGGTGGACCCGAACGCAAGCGCCAGGCGGCCCTGACGGACGCGCAGCAGCTCGATCGTGCCCGCCGGGTGCGCGGCGGCGTCGTATCGCTCGCGCGGCTGGAGCGTCCATTCCCAGAGTTCGAGCATGTCGGGGCCGCCGGACCCGACGAGCAGCGTGGCGTGCCCGCCGCGCGGCCCGTTCCACAGGACCCGGGGCGGACCGGCAAGGACCACGTCGCGCGCGGCCGCGGGCGCCGCGTCGACGAGGTCCGCGACCGACGTGCCCAGCGCGGCCGCCACACGGCAGAGGGTGCCGATGGACGGGTTGGTGGCGCCGCGCTCGATCTGCACGAGCATCCCCTTGCTGACGCCGCTGCGCGCGGCCAGCGCATCGAGCGACAGCGCGCGTTCCTGCCGCCGCACGCGCAGCCGGCCGGCAATCGCCGCCACGACGGCTTCCGGCCCCGCCTCACCGCCGGGCGCCGGGACGCCGCGCCCGGCGGCCCGGCCGCGGACGGTCGATATATTGACCTTCATGGTCAGTATGTTGTATCACATCCGAATGATCGTCCCGCAGGTTCACCCGGACGTCTGGGCGCTCCGTCCCGACTTCACGGCGCTCAGCATTGTCGCCACGGGCGTCAGGAACGGCCCGGGGGCGGCCCCTGCGGCGGGCACCCCGGTCCGCCCGCCGTGGGCGGAGGCGCACCTCGGCGCCTGGCGGGACGCCTACCGCGCGTTTGGTGCCAGGCCTCAGCGGACGCCGTGCTCGGCCGAGGCCCTGTGGCGGCGCTTCGAGCGCGACGGAGTCCTCGGCCGCGTCAACACCGTCGTGGACCTGTACAACCTCGTCAGCCTGCGATACGCGGTGCCCGTCGGCGGCGAGGACCTGGACACGTACGTGGGCGTGCCCCGCCTCGTCCGGGCGCGGGGCGATGAGGTGTTTGCGACGGTGCGGGAGGGACGGGCGGTGGACGAGGTGGTCGAGCCCGGCGAGGTGATCTGGCGTGACGCGGCCGGCGCGACGTGCCGCCGCTGGAACTGGCGCCAGGGAACGCGCACGCGCGTGCAGCCCTCGTCCTCGACCATCTGGTTCGTGCTCGAGCGGCTCGCCCCGATGCCCCTGGAAGCGCTGACGGCCGCCGGCGACGAGCTTGCGGCCGGACTGCAGGCCCTCGACCCCGGCACCGT
>CAZUGF010000162.1:0-1943 GCA_964619705.1 uncultured Bifidobacteriaceae bacterium | reverse complement strand
CCGTGGCTCGAGACGTTCGTGAACTGGCATCACCTCTGGTACTTCGGCGCCTTCCTGCTGAGTGCCGCGACCCTCTCGCCGGTCCTCTCTCGTGGATGGCGCGGCCAGCCGACGAAGGTTCGCGCAGCCTGGTGGGCTTCGGCCGCCTACGTCTCGGTGATCGGTGTGACCGCCGCGTATCTCGTGAACGCTCCGCGCCTGCCGATGTTGACCAGCGGCGCGAGAGACCTGCTCATCGTCCCCGGCGCGCTACTGCCGCTCCTCTGGCTGGCCGTCATCGATCACCTTGCCGCCTGGCCAACGACGTCTGACCGTGCCCACGCACCCGTGACGGGTCAGCGGCGGCTCCTGGCCGCCTGCCTTGGCGCGGCGCTGCTGCTCTGGGTCGCGAACCTCATTCGTGTTGCCAAATCGCCCGGCGTCGACATCAACCCACTCGTATCGGTGATGGCTCATGGATGGGCCCTCGCAATCGGTGCCGCCGCGTTCGTCACTGTCTACCTGTTGCTCAGCCTGATCGCGGCCATCGCGGCCACAACCCGGCGCCCCTTTGCCGCGGAGTACGGCCTTGTCGTCCTTCTGCTGGCGGCTGGGGCCGTCGAATTCTTCCGACGCGTCGTGTTTCCTCCCCTCATGTTCAGCGTGAGCGATGCGGCAGTGACGGCCGCTCCGCTCGGGATCGTGGCTGCCCTGATGTTCGCGGGACTGCGGGTTCAGATGGCGCAGGGGGCTCGCCCTGCCGACACGGCCCTCGACCTGCTGCTTGCCTTCCACGGACACCGGCTGGTGGGTGTGGGTCTGCTCCTGGCTGTGGCCACGGCTGCCGGACTCGCGGCCGGCCTTGTGGCGCAGATCGACTGGGCCACGATTCTCCAACGGCTGATCGCCGTCATCGAGTCGTTGCTCATGTTCGGCCTGCTTCTCGGCTGGGCGCGCAGCCTGCAAGGCAGGGACTGGTCGTTCTACCGGCTTTCAATCCCGGTGATCGGTGTGCTGGCTGCGATTCACGCCGCTCCGCTCGTGGCTCGCGCCGCAGTCGACCGTACGGGCCAGGGCCGCCTGGACCCGCAGCAGATGCTCGATCGTTATCAGTCCACCAATCCGCTGGCGAGCCTGGTTGCACGTGCAGTGGTCGAGCAGGCTGGATCCGACCCCGGGTTCTACCGCGACCTCCTCCAGGCCGAGGCCAGGCTCTCCAGCCTCGTTCCAACGGCACCTCCGCTGGGCTTCTCCGATCTCTCAGGTCCGCCGCCTGCAGCCATCCCCCACGTCTTCGTCTTCGTGATCGACAGCCTCCGGCGGGACTACCTGTCTCCATACAACGAGGCGGTCACGTTCACACCGTCGATAGATCGCTGGGCACGCGACCAGTTCGTGTTCCGCAATGCCTTCACGGCCTACGGGGGCACGTGGCTCGCGATGCCGTCCATCTGGACCGGCAGCGCGGTCACACGCCGATGGCAGTCGAACTTCGCCGATGCGAACGCTCTCGAACAGTTGATTGTCAGAACTGGCTACGACTTCGTCATCAACGACTTCACGATCGAGGAGGCGCTCCGCCCGGAGACAACCCGTACCTTTCTCGACCCATCCATCCCCAGCGTCGACACCGACCTGTGCCAGAACATCTCGTCACTCCAGGCCCACTTCGATGGGCGCTCCAGCCAAGCGCCCGTCTTTGCCTACCTGGCGCCGATGAACGTGCACATCCTCAATACGCGTTCAGGGGGGCGGGAGTCCGATCAAGGGTATGAGGGCTTCTATGCGCCCTATGCCTCGAGGCTGGAGAGGCTCGACGGCTGCTTCGGCCGTTTCATCGCCTTCCTGAAGGACCGCGGCCTGTATGACGACAGCGTTGTCATCCTGACGAGCGACCACGGTGACTCGCTGGGCACTGACGGCCGATGGGGCCATCAGTTCTATCTCTTCCCCGAGGACATCCG
>CAZUGF010000161.1:0-1983 GCA_964619705.1 uncultured Bifidobacteriaceae bacterium | reverse complement strand
GGGGGCGGCGTGTCCACCGAGATGGTCATGAGGCGGTCCCGGAGGACCTGAAGGGACCTCCGGCGGCCCGGCTACACCAGGCCGAGTGCCGCCATCGCGCGCGCGACCTTCAGGAATCCGACGATGTTCGCGCCGTTGGCGTAGTTGCCCGGGGTGCCATACTCCGCCGCCGTGGCGTGGCAGCGCTCGTGAATCCCGACCATGATCTCCGCAAGGCGCTTCTCGGTGTAGTCGAACGTCCACGCGTCGCGGGCGGCGTTCTGCTGCATCTCGAGCGCGGAGGTCGCTACGCCCCCGGCATTGGCCGCCTTCCCGGGCCCGAACGCGATGCCGTGATCGTGCAGCACCTGCACGCCGTCCGGCGTCGTCGGCATGTTCGCGCCCTCGGCGACAACCAGGCAGCCGTTCCTGACGAGCGCCAGCGCGTCGCGGCCATTGAGCTCGTTCTGGGTCGCGCACGGCAGCGCCACGTCGCACGGCACGTCCCAGATCCGCCCGCCGGGAACGAACTGCGTCTGTCGATCCGCTGCCACATAGCGCTCGATGCGCCCGCGCTCCACTTCCTTGATCTGCTTCACGCGATCGAGGTCGATGCCACGCTCGTTGTAGACGAAGCCGCTGGAATCGGAGCAGGCCACGACCCTGGCCCCGAGCTGCTGCAGCTTCTCCATCGCGTAGACGGCGACGTTGCCCGATCCGGAGACGACGCACGTCTTGCCCTCCAGGCCCGCGCCTCGCGCTTTCAGCATCTCCGAGACGAAGAAGACAAGGCCGTAGCCCGTCGCCTCACGCCGCACGAGCGCGCCGCCCCAATCGAGCCCCTTGCCCGTGAGCACGCCGGACTCGTAGCGATTCGTGATGCGCTTGTATTGGCCGAACAGGTACCCGATCTCGCGCGTGCCGACGCCGATGTCCCCGGCGGGCACGTCGGTGTACTCGCCGAGATGCCGGTAGAGCTCGGTCATGAAGCTCTGGCAGAACCGCATGATCTCCCCGTCGGAGCGCCCCTTCGGGTCGAAGTCCGCACCGCCCTTCGCGCCGCCGATGGGCATGCCGGTCAACGCGTTCTTGAAGACCTGCTCGAACCCGAGGAACTTGATGACACTCAGGTTGACGGACGGGTGGAAGCGCAGGCCGCCCTTGTAGGGGCCGAGGGCGCTGTTGAACTCGACCCGGAACCCGCGATTGATCTGCACGCGCCCGGCGTCGTCCTGCCACGGGACACGGAAGATGATCTGCCGCTCCGGCTCACAGATCCGGTCGATGATGCGCTGTTCGCGTGTCTCGGGGTGCCTGGCCAGGACGGGCCCGAGCGATCTGAGAACTTCGACGACGGCCTGGTGGAACTCCGGTTCGGCGGGGTTGCGGCGGATGACGTCCTGATGCAGCCCTTCGATGGTTTCGTCAATGTGGAGAAGCATGCGACTCGGTATCGATCGGCACGGCTGGCGCGCGCGGACAGCGCTGACTCGTGCGCGTGCCGCGCAGATGTCAACGATATGTTTATCTTATGGATTGCGTCTAGATAATCCGAAACGCAACTGTATCACGCCGGGTGCCGCGGCGATGGCGCTCCGTCACCGGCTCTCGCGAAGATCGCGCAGCACCTCGAGCTCGCGTCCCACTGCCCGCCAGCGCCACACGGCCGCCGCCGCGAGGAATGACGTGACGGTCCAGAGAGTCCATCGGGCGGCAAGATAGCTCCAGACGTCAGCCGCCGCCTCGCCGTCCGGGTTGTGAAATCGCCACGCGAGCACGAACGCGGCAAAGGCGACGTACAGGACCGCGGCGGCGATGATCCCCCGTCGAGTCGCGACGCGGCGGGCGATCGAGAATTCCAGGAACGCGGCCGTCGTGGTCGAGGAGGGCTTCCATTGACCAAGCACCCCCTCGATCGTCAACGACACGGCCCATGTGACGGCGATGAACACCCACGTGGCCACGGCCAGGGCGGCGACGCCGGTATCGCCGGAGGCGAGGGCC
>CAZUGF010000160.1:0-1990 GCA_964619705.1 uncultured Bifidobacteriaceae bacterium | reverse complement strand
TTCACGGCGACCCTGAAGGGTCGGCCCCTACGCCCATCCTGTAGAGGCGACCCTTTCAGGGTCGCCTGCTTCAGGGTCGCCTGCCCTTCACGGTCGCCTCTCCTCTATCCCGTTGCCTCCGACAGGCTGATCTGCGTGACCGCGGGATCCGCCGGCGCGTCGAACGCAAGCGTCGGTGGCCGCTGCCTCCGGAGGCCGTACTCCCGGATTGCGAGTGCGGCCAGGACGGCGATCGCCATGTACATCCACACGCCGTTCTCCGTACGGAGCGCCAGCAACTGCACGTCGTCCAGCTGAAAGGCGTAGAGGTTCAGGCCGACCAGGGCCATCGGCGCCACGATGCTGAGTGACGTGGACGAGACGGCGCGGCCTCTCGTGAACGGGATGGACTCGCAGTACACGAGGGCCAGCTCGCACAGGAGGACGCCGGACGCTGCGTGCATCGCGGCGATGAGCAGGCCCGGAACGAGTCCCCACAGCCAGCCGCCCACGAGGGCCACGAGGAGGCTGACCGGCAGCACCGCCACGACCCACATCGACACGCGGACGGCGTTGAGGCACGTCCGCGGCGGACCGCCCATCGTCAGGCGGAACACCCAGTTGGCCGGCAGATCCGTCGGTACGGCGAACGCCGCGCGCAGGCCGCCGGCGAGGAAGAAGGTGAGCACGAGCGGGAGGGCAATCAGGTAGTCGGCGGGTACGTCCAGGGGCAGCGGACGACCGCGCACGGACGCCGACACCAGCCGAAGCCCGGCGACGGCAATGGCCAGGCCGAGCCACGTGGCCATGATCAGCAGCGGGCGCGAGTTGCGGGCCAGGCTGCGCAGCGTGAAGAGGACGAGCGCCTTCGAGGCGGGCGATCGCACGAGGCACGCGGCGCCCCGGCTCAACCACGCGCCGATGCGGCCCCTGCGGTCCGACGCGCGCGCCTCGATGGCGCGCCGTGCATTCCACGGTGCGGGCGCGATGTAGGCCGTGACGGCCGTCACGCTCACCAGGCCGAGCGCCGCCAGGGCCCTTGGCGCCATGTCCGCGAAGAGCGCCGCACGAGGTCCCGCGAACGACGTGTAGAGTCCGAGGAACCACGCCGGCGGCAGCCACGAGTCTGCCGCGCTCCCGGCCGAGAGGATGGGCCGGAGAATCGCCGGAAGGATGCCGGGCAGGAAGAGGAACGTCTCGACGATCAGCAGGACCGTCACGAGCTGGAGCAGCAGCGCCACACGCGCCGCCGCCCGTGCGCCGACCAGGAACACGAGCAGGCCGCGGAGCGTCAGCAGCGAGCACAGCGTGAACATCCCGGCGGCGACCGTCGAGATCATGTGGCCGGTGAACACGCCGGTCCTGGAGCCGACGACGGGATGCGTGGCGCCGAAGAGCCCGTAGACGACGGCGGTGGGCACGTTGATGGCGGCGATGAAGGCGCACCCGATCACGAGCGCGGTCGAGACGCGCGCGGCGGCAACCGTCCGGCTCTTGACCGGGAGCACGCCGAGCACCTGCTGGTCCGTGCGGTCCGGGAAGAGCCCGTCCCAGAAGAGGGACACGAGGAGCATGGCCGCGAGCATCGCCCACACGACGAAGAACAGCCGGTCGGAGAGTGCCCAGTCCTGGAGGGCTTCGAGGGATCGGTACTCCAGCCACGGATAGGCGCTGGTCGTCTTGAGCGTGTAGAAGAGGAGCGGGGTCGCGGCAAGCGCGCCGCCCCAGATCACGAACTGCTCGGCGTCGATGTCGCGCGATCCGAGCGCGGCGTCGAGCATGCGCCGATAGGAAAGCTGCACGAGCCGGCGGAACTGGCGAATCTCGCGTTCGAGATGTGTGCGCATGGTCAATCGTGAGCGACGTTAGATCGTGGCGACCCGAGATCGTGGGCGACCCTGAAGGGTCGCCCCTACACCGTCTGTGGAGGCACTCGACCGTTCCGGGCGACCCGGAACGATCGTCCCCAACACCCATCTGTAGAGGCGACCCTTCAGGGTCGCCTGCCCCT
>CAZUGF010000159.1:0-2046 GCA_964619705.1 uncultured Bifidobacteriaceae bacterium | reverse complement strand
GCGGCGGCTCTGAAGAGCCGCCCTACGTCTGCGCCGGTCCGTCCTGCGGGCCGGCGCCTCGTCGGGGGTTCGGGCTAGAATGACGAGGTTCCCCCATGGCAGACGCGCGCCTCGAAGTTCACGACGGCCTGGGCCGGCGGGTGATCCCGCTGGACAAGCCGGAGCTGACGGTCGGCCGCCGCACGGAGAGCGATCTCCGGCTGACGGGGAGTGACGTCTCCCGCGAGCACGCGGAGATCGTCAGATCCGATGAGGGATTCCTCCTCCGCGACCGCGGCTCGCGGTACGGGACGTTCGTCAACGACGAGCAGGTGACGAGCCGCCTCCTGCAGAGCGGCGATCGCATCCAGTTCGGCCGGGCCGCCGGCACGGACATCGTCTTCCTGCTCGGTGAGCCCGGGATGCTCAGCGACAGGTCGCCGGCCACGGCCGTGAGCGACCTGCGCCAGCTCGCCGCGCTCCTCGAGAGCCTGCGTGCGCTCGGGTCCGGCCGCGTCCTGGACGAGGTCCTGGCGCTCGTGCTGGATGCGGCCATCGATGTCACGGGCGCCGAGCGGGGCTTCATCATGCTGGCGGTGGAGGGCGACAGCCTCGACATGAAGCTGGCGCGCGCGCGGGGGCGCATCACGCTGCCCGGCAACCGGTTCGACACCAGCCGCAAGATCCCCGAGGAGGTCTACGCCACCGGCGAGATCCGCATCGTCGCGGACCTGCTGGACGGGGACCTGGCCAACGTCCACATGGGGACGGTGGCGCTCGGGATCCGCCATGTCGCGTGCGCGCCGCTGCGCCTGGTGCGGTACCTGGACAAGGTGGACCTGCCGAGCGAGATCAAGTCGATCGGCGTGCTCTACCTGGATTCCCGCGAGAAGGGGAGCCTGCTGGCCCCGCACACGCGCGTCGCCCTCGACACGCTGGCCACCGAGGCCGGCATGGCCATCGAGAATGCGCGGCTGTACCGGGAGACGCTCGAGAAGGCGCGCATCGAGCACGAGCTGAAGATCGCGGCGGAGATCCAGCGATCGCTCCTGCCCGAGGGATCGCACAACGGTGCCTACTACGAGGCGAGCGGCTCGTCGGTGCAGGCGCGGACGATCGGCGGCGACTTCTTCGACATGCTCGAGATGTCGGACGGGACGTTCGGGTTCCTGGTCGGCGACGTGGCCGGCAAGGGGCCGGCGGCCGCCCTGCTGACGTCCAAGATCCTGGGCATCTTCTCCGCGTTCGCGACCGGCGCGCTCGCCCCTGTCGAGACCATCACGCAGCTCAACCAGGTCCTGACGCGCCGCGCCATCGGCGCCCGGTACGCGACAGCGCTCTACGGACGCCTCTCCCCCGATGGCCAGCTCGTCTACACCAGCGCCGGGCACAACCCGGCGCTCGTCTACGGCGAGGACGGCCTCCGGCGCCTGGACGTCGGCGGCGTGCCCGTGGGGCTCTTTCCGGATGCGCCCTACGAGTCGAGCAGCCTGGCGCTCAAGCCCGGCGACACGCTGGTGTCCTACAGCGACGGCGTGACCGAGGCGCTCAACACGGCCGGCGAGGAGTTCGGGGAGGACCGGCTGATTGCGGTCCTCGAAGCGCACTTCGGCCGCTCCGCGGGGGAGGTGCTGGCGGAGGTCGTCGAGGCCGTACAGCGATTCACGCGCGGCGCCGAGCAGTACGACGACGTGACGGCGCTCGTCGTGCGCTATACGGGCCCTCCGGCGGACCGCCCGCAGCCGTCATGATGCGCTGGCTGCCGTGGGTGGCGGCGCTCCTGGCCTGGAACCTCAGCTTCGACCTCCAGGTCCGCCGGGCCGGGGAGGCCTTTGTCGCCGACCAGCTTGCGCGCCGGGCGCGTGGCGACGCGCCGGTCCTCATCCGCCACGGCTTCCGTCCCGCCGTGCGGCGGTCCGCCCTCGTCGCGTCGGGGATTGCCGGCGGCGTCCTCGTGGCGGGACTCGGCTTGTCCCGCCGGCGTGCGCCGGTGCGCCCGTCGTCTGCGTGATGATCGCCTGAGCGTGCGGCCTACGTACCCACGTCAGGCAGGGGGAGACGCAGAGC
>CAZUGF010000158.1:0-2089 GCA_964619705.1 uncultured Bifidobacteriaceae bacterium | reverse complement strand
CTTCAATGAGGCCTCCGCTCATCGCGGAGGAAAACGGACCCCCTCGCAAGTATTCAGTTATCAATGACCTGCGAGGTGTCTTTCGAGCGCCGGCTCCAAGGCCGGTGATTCGAACTGTACTTGGGACAGGCTGGAGTCATCAACCCTTTTGTCCTTCACCAGTTACGCCGATCGAGCGGTGGTGCGTGAATCCGTCGCGCCGGGCCGCTCGCGAGCCGGCCGGGCGTCCCGCCTCGGCTCGACAACCCACGACTACCTCGTCTCGAACCCGGGGTACTTCGGAATCTCCCCCGTCACGTAGCGCGCAAGCAGCCGCGCCTGAACCTCGAGCACACGCCGGTAGCTGATTCGGTACCCGAACACCGGGTGCGTCACCAGTTGGTCCATCCGCTGCTCGTACGCACGGATAAAAGCAGTACGCCCGCGCTTCGTCAACCCTACCGCATCGCCGGCGCGGAGGAAGTCATCGGCAACGACCATCCGCGTGTTGATGGCCGTCAGCACGGCGGAATCCGCGATGAGCGGCCGGAAGCCCTCCATCAGGTCCAGGGCCAGGGCCGGACGGCCGAACCGTGGCTGATGATAGAACCCCACGAAGGGATCGAAGCCGACGGCGTGGCACACAATCGTCAGATCCCGCGCGAGCAGGCTGTACGCGAACGACAGGAGGGCGTTCACCGGATCCCGCGGTGGACGACGATTGCGGCGCTCGAAGTCGAACGGTCCCAGGCCGTCGCCATCGTCCACCTTGATCATCCCCGCGAACTCGCCGAAGTACACGGCCGCGGCGGTGCCCTCGATGCCCAGCAGGGACGGCAGCGAGTCCGCCCGCCGCGCGCGTATCACCATCTGCCGGAGCCGCTCGAGCGCCAGCGCCGACGGCTCGACGTGGTTGCGCTGCAGCAGCGTCCGCTGGTTCCGAATCTTGGTGCACACGAGGTCGCGCGCCGCCAGCAGGCAGAACGCCTCGTCCTCCGCCTTCATGAACTGCTCCCGGCGCAGGAAGACGTTCTTGAGCCCGAGGCCCGTCGTCATGCCGTAGAACCAGCCGCCCATCGAGAAGTGCGCAAGCGGCTTCTCCGCGTAGCACAGCGCCTGGACGGCGGCGCCGGTAATCGACAGAGGTCCGAACAGGTTGACCTGAGAGATCTCGTTCAGCCGTACCTCCTGGATCACCTTGCCCTTCTCCCTGACCTGCAGGCGCTCGCCGGACTTCCCCACCGACAACTGGTAGCCGGTCAGGTAGAGCGGCCGCAGGTCGTCGCGCGCGGGCACGAGCCGCCGCACGTCGTCCGGGTTCAGGTCCTGGACGCGTTCCGGTCCGGTCGGCTCCCCGAACAGCGCGAACTGCAGCGGTGCTTCGTCATCCGGCGCGATGCCCGCGGACGCGAGCGTTTCGTCGGGCAGGCAGATGGTGACCAGCGAGCATCGCGGGCACTTGGGGCTGTCCACGAGCGGCGCCGGAATCCGTCCACCGCGCGCCAGCGCACGCGCGGCATCGAGGGTGACGCGCACCTGCTCCACCAGCGCAGCGTCGATGGTGACGCGGACGCGCTGCCTGGTCTCGTAGTAGAACAGCAGCCCGTCGTCGCAGGTGTAGCCGTTGTCCCGGAGCACGATGACCTGCGCCGCGATCTGCGCGATGTCGGCCGGCCAGGCTTCCGGGCCGTCCTCCGTGTCCCTGGGCCTGCCGCGCTTGTAGTCCACGGGTGTCACCGCGCCCGCGGCCCCTTCGATCAGGTCCAGCTTCGCGATCAGTCCCAGCGCGTCACTCGACAGCATGATGCCGCGGGCCTTGAAGGTCACGTCCTCCAGGTCCTCGGGCGCAGGCAGGTCATCCTCCTTCCGGTCGCCCTTCTCGTGCTTCTGGGCCCCGTCCACGGTATCCGCGTTGTGGCGGAAGATGCCCTCCACCCACTCGTAGAAGAACAGCCGCGGACAGTAGACGAACTCGTTGAGCATCCGGGCCGGCAGCAGATCCGGGAGCTCGAGACGCCGGGCGGGAACGGCCGCCATCAGTCCTCTCCCCTGGCGTGCCGTGCCGCGCGTTCCTCGTTGGCCTGTCCGATGCGGGACTGGCGCCGCTCAC
>CAZUGF010000157.1:0-2400 GCA_964619705.1 uncultured Bifidobacteriaceae bacterium | reverse complement strand
GCATCGCGAGACGCGCGGCCTACCCTCGCTCGACGGATGGCTCCAGGACATTCGCCATGCCGCCAGGTCCCTGTATCGAAGTCCAGGCTTCACACTGACCGCCGTCTTCACTCTCGCCGTCGGTATCGGTATCAACGCGGCTGTCTTCAGCATCACCGACGGTGCCCTCTTCAAGGGCTTCCCCCTCGTGCAGGACAACGACCGCCTTCTCTACGTGACCACGAACAAGGGGGCGCTCTACTACCCGGATTTCGAGCAGTGGCGTGAGCACGCGCGGTCGTTCACGGAGATGGGTCTCGTCCGTGGTGTGTTCAAGACTCTTGCCACCGAGGACGGGGCCATCGATACCCTCTACGGGACCGAGGTCACCGCCGAGACCTTCCGCGTCCTCGGTGCGGCGCCGTTCCTCGGCAGGGACTTCACCTCGGCCGATACCCAGCCGAAGGCACCGCCGGTGGTAATGCTTCGCTATGACCTCTGGGAAAGCCGATTCGGGAGGGACACCGCCATCGTCGGGCGGAGCGTGCAGATGGACGGCGTCCCGACGACCATCGTCGGCGTCATGCCGGAAGGGTTCTCGTTCCCGGCGGATCAGCGCCTCTGGACGCCGCTCATCCCGACAGACGCGGCCCGCCAGCGAGATACCTATTACGCGGTGTACGCCGTTGGTCGTATGGCCGGCGACGCCACCCTTCAGAGCGCTCGCGCAGAGATGGACGCCATCGGGCAACAGTTGGCCGCCGATCATCCACGCACGAACCGCGACCTCGTCCCGGTCGTCCAGACCTTCACCGAATGGTTCATCGGCCCTCGCGCCGCCTTGCTGTACCGAAGCATGTGGGGCGCCGTGGGATTCGTGCTCCTGATCGCCGCGGCCAACGTGGCGAATCTCCTGCTGGCGCGCAGCATGGGGCGCTCACGCGAGATGTCGCTCAGGATCGCACTCGGCGCGGGCCGCTGGCGCATTGTCCGGTACGTGCTGCTCGAAAGCGCGATGGTGTCCGTTCTGGGCAGCGTCCTCGGCTGGTGGCTCGCCGCGATGGCCGTCCGGCTGTATGTGTCGACGCTCATCCTCGGCAACGCCACGCGGATCCTCAGCTACGCGATGGACCAGCGCGTCCTCCTGTACCTCATCGCGATCACCACCGTGACGACGGTGCTGATCGGCCTCGCCGCCGCTGCGCGCAGTATCGGACCGGAGATCAGTACGACGTTGAAGAGAGCCGGGCGCGGCGTGGCCGGCGAGTACCGCGGGCGGCGCCTGTCGCGCCTTCTCATCGGAGGCGAGATCAGCCTGGCCATCGTGTTGCTCGCCGGAGCCGGCGTGATGATCCGAAGCTTTATCGGCCTCACGACGGCCGACGTGGGCGTTGACGACCAGAACGTGCTGACGCTGTCGATGTATCTCCCGCCAGAGCGGTATCCGACCGCACACGCCCAGACTGTGTTCTATCGGGATCTCGACGCACGCCTCAAGGGCCTCCCGGGGGTCGCGTTCGTCGGCATGGGCGTGACGACGCCGACCGGGCACGTTCCGCTCGTGAGCTATGAACTATCGGACCGTCCAATTGCCGCAGGGCAGGAGCATCCCGTCGTGGCCGCTCTCACGATTCACGGCGACTACTTTTCGGCACTCGGCACGGGTGTCCTCGTCGGACGGTCGTTCGACGCGCACGACGAATCGTCAAGCGAGCCCGTCGTCATCGTGAACCAGCGCTTCGCCAGCCGACATTGGCCCGGCGGTAACGCTCTGGGTAAACGGGTCCGCCTCCGGTTCGACGCGAGCGCGCCGGAAGCCTGGCGCACGGTGGTGGGTATCGTGCCGGACATCGTCCAGAACGATCCAACCGGACAGCAGGCTTCACCGCTCGTCTACGTTCCCCTGCTCCAGCGACCGCGGAGCAACATGTTCGTTCTGGCGCGGACCCTCGTGCCGCCAGAAGGCCTTGCGACTGTATTCCGGCGCGAAGTACACGCGATCGATCCTGCCCTGCCGGTTCCAGCGCTGATGCCGCTCAGTGAACGGTTTGCGCAGGCCCGCTCCCCCGAGCGGAATGTCACCGGGCTGTTCCTGATCTTTGCAGCAATTGGACTTCTGATGGCGTCGGTCGGCCTTGCGGCGGTCACCGCGCACGACGTGAGCAGGCGCACGCAGGAGATTGGCGTTCGGACGGCGGTTGGCGCCACGTCGCTCGACATCCTCACGCTCGTCCTCGGCCAGAGCGCACGGCCCGTCGCTGCGGGATGGGCCATCGGTCTTGGCGCCACGCTCCTGCTCGGACAGCCCCTGGCGTCCGCACTCGCCCCGTCATCGTCTGTGGACCCTCCGACGTTGATGACCGCATCGGTCGTGCTGCTCGTCGCGGCATTCCTCGGCTGCTTCATTCCCGCCCGCCGCGC
>CAZUGF010000156.1:0-2409 GCA_964619705.1 uncultured Bifidobacteriaceae bacterium | reverse complement strand
TCTGCAAAACCTCCATCCCCGGTTCAAATCCGGGCGGCGCCTCCACATTTCCAGTTCAAATTCGATCGTTTGTGCCCGCGCCGCACAAGCAGACGCCCTCCATTTGGACTACGGTGGACTCCGAAGGCACTGCTCGAGCAGCCCGCATACGACGCCTTGCGGGCGCAGGGGCTCGACGAGTGTGGCCTCGTCCAGCTCGCTGAACGCACAGTTGGGGCCCCATTCGTCGGTGCGGTTGCGGCGACCTTCGTGGTGGTGGCCGAGCTAGTGCGGATGGCCCAGGGCCTTCACCGCTACGAGATCATCGACGGCAGCCGCCGGACGCCGGAAAGCGTGACCGCTATCGCGGCGGAACCCGGATCGTACGGCGCCGCTCGGCCCCCTCAAGCCGCGGCGCGGCGCGCCGACCCCGTTTGGGCTCGCGGGCTTGACGGGTGCCTGCGCGTCGCCAGTCCCAGCACTTACGTGATGACCGGCAGGACTGCTCAGCAGACAGAGACAGAAAGGAGCGGGCGGGGTACTCGGAAGCTGGGCATCAGCTCAGGGCACCCGCTGACGTGCTCGTCAGCCTGAGCACGCTGCAACTCTGGCTCTCGCAGCACCTGGTGGCACCGTTCATGGCGGATCCCGACATCGCACGCGCCAGTTGAACGACCGCACCGTTTGGACTGATGGCATTCACAAGGAGAAGAACCATGGAGAGCACTGTTCACACAACCGTCCGCATCCTGCCGAACAGATGCAACGATACGACTGAAACGTCACGCCTGACCTCGCCCACTTCTTCTCGACTTGTACAGAAATGCAAGCTCGGCCTTGTCCGCCTATCGACTTCGGCGGCGGCCTGTGTTACCTGATGCAGTACCACGCCACCATCGACGGGGGAGTGAGATGAGAACTGCAGCGTTAGTGGCACTGGGAATCGGGATCCTGATACTCGTCGGTACGGTCCTGCTGCCTGGGCAGGCGCAGGTGATAACCCGTGACGGGCAGTTCATGCCGGCCGGGAGCACTGAACGATATGGCTCGTGGCGAGCAAGCACGCCAGGGAACCCGCTGGTTGCGCAGGCGAGCGCACCGGGTGCCGCGGTTGTACGCCGCGCGAGGGACACGCGTATTCTTGACGAGCTGTCGAAAGTCGAACGCCGGCTCGAGGTAATCGATGACGGCCCCGCCCCATTCTGGGGTGGCACTCCGGGCGGGAAGGATCCGCAGCGAGAACTCCAGGCTCTCACACAACAGGCGCAGGCCGTTGTAGTCGGCCAGGTTGTGGCCATCCACTCCTCGCTCTCTGCCGACCAAACGTGGCTGGAGTCAACGGTCGATTTGCGCGTTGACGACGTCTTGAAGGCCACTGCCCGATCAACTCCTATTCCCGGCCAAGTCCTGACGCTTCGACTCTACGGAGGCAAGTTGCAGAATGGCGAGAAGGAAGTGATTGCGAAGCGGAGTTGGGCCGCTCTCCCTGAAGAGGGTCGGCAGTACTTGTACTTCTTGGTCGCCCTTGAGGACGGTCCGTTCCTGCCGTTTCCAGAGACTGCGATTTTTGAACAGACGGACAAGGGGCTGCGTCGCCTCGGCGGTGAGGGGGTCGATCTCGACGAGGAGCCGATGTCGCAGGTGACAGTGCAGTCGGCAACTGAGATCGCCAAAGCGGCAGCGCGGGTGCCGCAGGCTCGGTACTGAAGCGCACCGAAGTCGTGCTGCGAAAACTCGGCGGGTAACCCTTCACACCGCACCAGCAGGGTGACCCCGTGCGGGCGCACGGTCCGCACCAAGGCATAGAGGGCGCTCTTCCCGCGCGTGTAGCCGGCTTGCCGTGCCCGGTGCAATAGCTGGACGGATCGCAGCGCGGCGCCCTCGGTCAGCGCCATCACGACCACATGGCGATACGCCTCCGCTTTCGACGGACGACCAATCTGGCGCCGCGTGCACTCGGCGTCGTTATCGACCGTCGTCACGGCGGCTTCCGCGGCGACGTGGCGGGCCGTCCGGACCGAGATCCCGCTGACCGCGGCGACCTCCTTCCACGTGTGACCCGCGCGGCGCAGTACCTGAATGTCGTGTCGCTTGAGCATCTCGATCATCCTTTCCCTCGTCGGTGGCTGAATCCCCGACGATCTTCTGGCCCGCTACCGGGAGGTGGCCAGAGTTTCCGGAAAAGATGTGGTCAGAATCTTCGGAACCCGCAGGGCGGAATGGTTATCGTGCCTATTCTGCGTATCTCGCGGCAAAAGAACTTGCGCCGCAGGTATCTTCCCTTGGTCTCGAGTGGCAGGCTGCTCGTGAGCGAAGGGGGTCATGTCAGGGCTGCCGGGGAACCTCCGACTGGCCGGAGCTTGGCCGCGGAAAGATCGGACTCAGGAGACGCGTTCAAGGGGTATGGAGGTAACGGACCCTCACGCCGCC
>CAZUGF010000155.1:0-2448 GCA_964619705.1 uncultured Bifidobacteriaceae bacterium | reverse complement strand
ACGATGGCGCGGTGCACCGGATTTCATTTGACATGCCAATGGAGCAGATGCTATTCCATTGGCGTGTCTAATACAACGGGAGCCGGGGCCGACGTACTTCAGGACACCCTGGATCTCCTGGTGCGCCGGACCGTCGATGCACTCCGATACGCGCTCGCCCCCAGGCGAGCGCGCGTGTCCAGCGGAGCGATCCCCGCCGCCGCCCATCGCGGGCTCACGGCCGAACGGGCGCACTGGGACCGGATGACATCAATCATCCACGCGGTGTTCCGCAACCTCTGCGTGCAGGAGTGATCCATGGCCACGCTACGCGAGTGGCTCACACGCCTCTGCGGCTCGCTCCGGCCTGACACGCGCGACGCCGACCTGGAACAGGAGCTGCGCTTCCACCTCGAGCTGACGGCGGAGGCCGAGCGTGCGCGCAGCGTCTCCGACGAAGCGGCCGCGCGTGCTGCCGTCCTGCGGGTCGGCAGCCTTCCACGGGCCATGGACGCGGTGCGAGACCAGCGAGGGCTGCCGTGGCTGGACGAACTGAGCCGCGACACCCGGCACGCGCTACGCGATCTGCGGCGCCATCCGATCTTCACGACGATCGCCCTCGTCACCCTGGCCCTCGGCATCGGCGCAAACACCGCCGTTTTCAGCGTCGTCAACAGTGTGCTGCTGAAGCCCTTGCCGTACCCGCGGTCGGAGGCGCTCGTCGCCGTCTCGCACACCGCTCCCGGAGCGGAGGGGGTCTCGGGCGACCTGCGGCTCTCGGGCTCGATGTTCGTGACCTACGCCGAACAGAACAGGACCTTTCAGGAGTTCGGAGTCTGGCAGCCGGTGTCCGCGACCGTGACCGCCAGGCTCGCCGACCCTGAAGAGGTCCGCACGATCGCGCTCACACACGGCGTGCTTCGCGCGCTGGCTGTGCCGCCGGTGCTCGGTCGATGGTTGACCGCGGCCGATGAGAAGCCGGGCACCCCGGAGACGGTCGTCCTCGGCTACGGCTACTGGCAGCGGCGGTTCGGAGGCGCACCCGACGTCATCGGGCAGGTGCTGTCGGTGAACGCACGTCCGCTCGAGATCGTGGGCGTGATGCCGAAGGGTTTCCGCGTGGCGGCCGTCGAGCCAGAGTTGATCGCCCCCCAGGGTTTCGAGCGCAGTCGACTGCTGCTGCCCGGCTTCGGATTTCAGGCCGTCGCGCGATTGAGACAGGGCGTGACCATCGACCAGGCCAATGCCGATGTCGCCCGCATGGTCCCGATCTGGATGGCGTCGTGGCCCGCCGCGCCCGGTATGAATCCGCGCATCTACGAGCACTGGCGCATCGGCCCTGCCCTTCGCCCGCTGACACAGGACGTGATCGGCCAGGCGGGTCACGTCCTGTGGCTCTTGATGGCAACGATCGGCATCGTCCTGGCGATTGCCGGCGCGAACGTCGCCAGTCTGCTGCTCGTCAGGGCCGAAGGCCGGCAGCAGGAACTGGCGATTCGGGCCGCCCTGGGTGCCGGGCGCCTCCGCATCGCACGGGAACTGATGATCGAGAGCGTGCTCCTGGGCCTCCTCGGGGGCGCCCTCGGGCTGGTGCTCGCGTACGGCGCGCTCGCACTCCTGATCGCCGTCGCGCCCGCGACTCTTCCGCGCCTGTACGAGATCGGCATTGACGCACGGGCCCTGGCGTTCACGCTCATCGTCTCCACCCTCGCCGGCCTGCTGCTCGGGCTCCTTCCTGTACTGCGCTACGCCGGACCGCGCCTCGGCACATGGCCGAGGGACGATGCGCGCACGTCGAGCGACGGCCGGCAGCGCCACGTGACCCGCAACGTGCTGGTTGTCGTCCAGGTGGCCCTGGCGCTGGTCCTGCTGGTCAGCTGCGCGCTGATGATACGGACCGTTGGCGCGCTGCGGACCGTCGATCCCGGATTTGTCGACGCGCGCCACGTGCAGACGGTGCGCCTCCTGATTCCGCCGATGCTGGTCGCGCAGCCCGACCGCGTGGCTCAACTGCAGCGCGACATCGGCGAGACGATCGCGGCGGTCCCCGGCGTGAGATCTGCAGGCTTTGCGAGCGTCATGCACATGGAAGGCCTCCAGGCGCCGTGGGATGCCATCCGCGCGGAAGGCACGCGCTTCGCTGCCGACGATACGCCGCCGATGCGCGTGTTCAAGTTCGTCTCGCCCGGCTTCTTCGCCGCGACAGGCACACGGCTGATCGCCGGTCGGGACTACACGTGGACGGATCTGGCGCAACACCGCCGCTTCGTCATCCTGTCCGAGAACCTGGCGCGCGAGCTGTGGCAGTCGGCCTCGGCCGCGGTCGGCAAGCGCGTCCAGGGTGTACTGCCCGGCTCCCCCTGGCGCGAGGTGATCGGCGTCGTGCAGGACGTGCACGACAGCGGGGTGGATCAGCCGGCCCCGGCGATCGTCTATTGGCCCGTCCTTGGCGAGAACCCCAACTATTCC
>CAZUGF010000154.1:0-2481 GCA_964619705.1 uncultured Bifidobacteriaceae bacterium | reverse complement strand
GAGAAGGGCCGTCGTCTAACCGGGAATGACCTACGCCTGGAGACGGCTGCTCGCGAGCCCGGCGTTCACGCTGACGGCCCTGGTGACGCTCGGCGTGGCCATCGGCGCCAACGCGCTCATCTTCAGCGTGGTGAACGGCGTCCTGCTGAAACCCCTGCCGTTTGCCGATCCGGATCGCCTCGTTGCCGTCTGGCACGTGGCGCCGGGCATCGTCGAGGGGGACCTCAACCAGTCACCGGCGACCTACCTGGCCTACCGGGACGAGGGCGTCTTCCAGGACATCGGGCTGTGGGCCAACTCGGCCGCGTCGGTGACGGGACGCGGCGACCCGGAGCGCGTCGACGCGCTCAGGGTGACCGACGGCACCCTTCCCGTCGTCGGCGTCCACCCCGTGCTCGGACGCCCCTTCACCGCCGAGGATGATGCGCCGGGAAGCGCGGAGACGGTGCTCCTCAACCACGAGTACTGGCAGCGCACGTTCGGCGGGCGCGAGGACGCTGTCGGCCAGACGCTCCTCGTGGACGGCACGCCGCGCCAGATCATCGGCGTCCTGCCGGAGGGGTTCCGCTTCCTCCGTTACAACCCCGCGATCGTCCTGCCGCTCCGCTTCGATCGATCGACGGTCTTCGTCGGCAACTTCAGCTACCAGGGGGTCGCCCGCCTCGGGCCCGGCGGCACGATGGCGCAGGCGGCCGCCGACATCGCGCGCATCATCCCGGGCATCCCCGATCGCTTCCCGATGGCGCCCGGATTCAGCCGGGAGATGTACGACGGGACCGGGCTCGGCCCCAACCTGAGGCCGCTCGCGCAGGATCTCGTCGGGGACGTCAGCCGCGTGCTGTGGATCCTCCTCGGCACGGTCGGACTGGTGCTGCTCGTCGCGTGCGCGAACGTCGCAAACCTCTTCCTGGTGCGGGCGGAGAGCCGCCAGCAGGAGCTGGCCATCCGGACCGCACTCGGCGCGAGCCGCGGCCAGGTCGTTCGCGAACTGCTCACCGAGGCACTGACGCTGGCCGGCGCCGCGGGCATGCTCGGCGTCGCGCTTGCGTACGGCGGCGTGCAGGTCCTGGCCGCGCTCGAGCCGAGCGGACTGCCCCGCCTCGAGGACATCACGATCGATGGGCGCGTCATGCTGTTCGCCGTCACCCTCTCAATACTGGCGGGCCTCGTTTTCGGGGCCATCCCGATGGCGAAGTACTCCAGCCCGATGCTGGCCAACACGCTCAAGGAAGGCGGCCGCGGCTCCAGCGACGGGCGCGAGCGTCATCGCGCGCGGAACGGCCTCGTGGTCGCCCAGGTTGCGCTGGCACTGGTGCTCCTGGTGGCCTCGGGCCTGATGATCCGCACCTTTTTTGCCATGCGCGGCGTGCCGCCCGGTTTCACCGATCCCGACAGCGTGCTGACGCTGCGCATCGCGATTCCGGACACCGTGGTCAAGGATCCCCTGCAGGCCGCCAGGACGCACGAGCTCATCCTCCAGCGGATTGCGGCGCTTCCCGGCGTGGCCTCCGTGGCGCACTCCTCGTCCATCACGATGGACGGGACGCGGAGCGGCGATCCGGTCTGGGCCGAGGACACGACGGCGCCCGAAGGCCAGCTGCCTCCGCTCCGCCGCTTCAAGTGGATCTCCCCAGGCTACTTCACGACGATGGGCAACATCATCGTGGCCGGGCGCGACCTGTCGTGGGATGACCTTCACCAGCGGCGGCCGGTCGTGCTCGTGAGCGACAGGCTGGCACGGGAGCTGTGGGGAAGCGCGCCGGCGGCCGTCGGGAAGCGCGTGCGCAACAGCCCGAGGAACATGTGGCGCGAGGTCGTCGGGGTGGTCGGGGACGAGCGTGACAACGGCGTGACGACCGCCGCGGATCCTACCGCGTACTGGCCGACGGTCATGGACGACTTCTGGGACGCACCGCTCTTCGTGCAGCGGCACCTCGGCTACGTCATCCGCACGCCGCGCGTGCGGACCCCGGGGTTCATCGAAGAGGTGCAGCAGGCGGTGTGGGCCGTCAACCCGAACCTGCCCATCGCGCGGGTCACCACGCTGGCGGATCTGTACGACCGGTCCATGGCGCAGACGTCGTTCGCGCTCATCGTCCTGGGCGTGGCGGGCGGCGTGGCGCTGCTGCTCGGCCTCGTCGGCATCTACGGCGTCATCGCCTACATCGTCGAGGGCCGGAAGCGCGAGGTCGGTATCCGCATGGCGATCGGCGCGACGAGCGGACAGGTCCAGTCACTGTTCCTCCGGCGCGGGCTCGCGCTGACCGGGGTGGGCCTGGCCGTGGGCCTCGCCGCCGCCGCCGCGGTGATGCGGCTCCTCTCGACGCTGCTCTTCGGCATCACGTCCTTCGATCCGGTCACGTACGGCGTCGTCACCGTCAGCCTGGCGGTCGTGGCCCTGATCGCCACATGGCTCCCCGCGCGCCACGCGACGCGGGTGGATCCGTCGATCGCGCTCAAGTGAGGGCACGGTGGTTCAAA
>CAZUGF010000153.1:0-2494 GCA_964619705.1 uncultured Bifidobacteriaceae bacterium | reverse complement strand
AATTACCACGATCTCATTGTTTCGCTATTTATTCGCCTGCGTCAAGCGTGGCCGTTCTGCGACGAATGTCCCAGTCACGGCCCGAGAGAACACGACTGAAGGTCACAGAGACGAAGAGACACGGAGGACACCGAGAAGAAAGGCGAGGATCCGGATCAGTGACCACGCCATGTGGCCGGTCGTTGACCGGCCAGCGCGTCCCGTGTCGGCTGTCCGCCTGTCCGGCAGGTCTGTGGCTCCGTGCTCTGGCTGTCCGTGAAGGAGCACGGCGAGGGCAACGGGACGGGGTGTTGTGCTGGCGTGAGACCGTGAGCTGTTCGACAAGCGCGGTGTGGCGAGCGACCGAGGACGCGCGTCGGCGCGGAGCGCCGACCGGCGTGGCCACTGGCGCGGATCCCCATGAGCCCGTCGTCGTGGTGTGGCTCATGGGGATCCGCACCAGTGACCACGCCACGCGGCCGGTCGATGACCGGCCGGCGCGTCCGGGTGTCATCGATGCCGCGTCGTCTCGCTCTCGTCCTCCGGCCTGGGCGCTCTGTGGCTCTGTGGCTCTGTGGTTGCCTTTGTTTGTCGGGCACTCCGCCAGTAGCACCTCGCCCTCACGAGCACGACTGTCCGGGCGCCGCGCTGATGCTGTACAGCGTATGACGATCGTCACGCCCGACGATGGTGAGGCATGGGGCGTTCTCGACGAGGGCCATCAGCGCGGGCGTTGCCATGGCCCGATTGAGCAGCACGTATCGGATCCGGAGGCTCACCAGTTGCCGGATGAGGGCTGTGCCCGTCATCGGATCGGCGTGCTCGCCCGCGGAGACGTTGAGCAGCATGCGCAGGACCGGGTTGTCCTGGTATGAACGCGCCACGCGGGGCGGCAGCCTGGACACGAAGCCGCCGGGCATCGGCCGCTCGTGCAGTGTCTGGTGCCACAGGGACATCGGGTCCAGACGGCCTGTCTCGCCGAACCCGTCACGGAGCCCGAGGGGCAGGGACAGGACCCCGCCATCGTTCGGCGCGTTCCTCATGGCCTGGATGAACTGAGGGCGCTCCAGCTTCGTGAGCGGGAACGGCGCGATCCACATCTCCACGACGGCGCAGGCGCAGACGGCCGCTGCCACGGCCCGGCCGCGCGTCCGGACGAGATGCGCGAAGCCATGTCCCGCCAGCAGGGCAACGGACAGGTGGACCAGGACCATGGCGCGGCCGGGCATCCTGGCATTGCCGATGCCCGGCACGTACCTCGTGAACGCGCCTGGCAGGATCATGCCCGTATCCTGGCCGAGCACGATCAGGTGCGGACCCAGGGCCCAGACGAACGCGGCGCCGCCGATCCACAACCACACCCGCAGTTGGCGGACCATCCGTCCGCGGACGATGGCTGCACCGGCCAGCGCGGCGGCCACCAGCCCGAGCCAGGCGGACTGCTCGATGGCGTCGATGGCGAACCGATCGTAGAAGCCGCGCACGGCATCACCGGCAACGGCGCTGAACGGCGGCCCCAGGACGAGCGTGCCGAGGTCGACGCCGGACGGGCTGCTGCGCCACAGCACGCGCTGCGACACGTAGTCGCCGCCGGCCACCATGCCCGCCAGGTGCCACAGCATCGGCCCCGCGATCACCAGCGCCGTCGCGCCACACCAGGCGACCGAAATCAGCCTCAGTCGGCTCCCATCACCTGCGGGCGAGATGGCCAACCGCGGCCGCCAGTGAGACAGCGCGGCCAGCAGGCACAGGGCCCAGAATGCCTGACGGAGGTTGTAGGTGCCGCGGAGGTCGACCGTGTCCCATGGCAGCTCGACGCTCATTCCGCCGGACAGATGGATGGCCAGCGCTGATAACGCGACGGCGCCTGCCAGGGCGGCGAGGACCAGGGACAGCCGCCCGATCGCCGGCGGACGCTTCACCTCGACGCGGAGCGACCAGCGGTGTTCGAGCCACACGACGGCGACGACAAGGCCGGAGTACAGCGCGTAGTAGTAGTCCACGTACACGCACAGTCCGAGCACGACGCCGAGCATCCGCCACCCGGCGCCGCTCGATTGGACGAACCGGAGGGCGGCCCAGGCCGCCAGGGGGAGCACCCACGCGGAGATGAGGTTGAAGTGTCCGTTGAGGTGGGCCGCGATGTACGAGGAACACCCGGAGAGGAGTGCCGCGAAGAGCGCAGGGCCGGGCGTCAGCGCAACATGGCGGGCCAGAAGATACGTGCAGGCGACGTTGGCGGCAAGGGTGGCCAGCAGCGTGAGGTTGTGCACGAGGACCAGGTCGACGGAGCCGCCGAGCGCCTGACCCAGCAGCGCCGGCAGCAGCACGTGCGCATGGAGGGCAAGCGGGACGCCGTCCGGCACGAACAGGTACGGCGTCTCGAACAGTGACAGGCCCTTCTCGATGGCGACCCTGACCCACCAGAAGTTCCACAGGAACGCGATGTTGTCGCCGGGCCCCTTCCCGGGAATCGCCGTCGAGAGGTTCAGCACGAGCGGGAAGGTCAGCGCCA
>CAZUGF010000152.1:0-2664 GCA_964619705.1 uncultured Bifidobacteriaceae bacterium | reverse complement strand
CGGGTCTGGGAACCAACCATGCTGACGTCGATTCGCATCCTGCTCGCCCGCATCCAGGGCCTCGTCGGGGGCTCGCGACGCGACGATGAACTGTGTGCCGAGATCCAGGCCCACCTGAGCGATCTGGAATCACAGTACATCGCACAGGGCATGACACCCGACGACGCGCAGTTTGCCGCGCGGAAGGCGTTTGGCGGTATCGATCAGGTCAGAGCCCTCCATCGCGAGCAACGCGGCCTGCCATTCGTCGACGCGCTGTGGCAGGACATTCGCTTTGCCATTCGGTTGCTCGTCCGTGACAGGGGCTTCACGTTCACGGCAATCCTGGTGCTCGGCCTCGGGATCGGCATCAACGCCATGCAGTTTGCGGTGTTCGACGCACACCTCCTGCGCGGGCTGCCGATTCATCAGCCCGATCGAGTTCTCTACGTCTCGACGTTCGACGAGCGCCAGCCGGACCGCGGCGTGTCGTACCTGGATTTCGAGGATCTCCGACGGGACGTGACGACGTATTCCGGCCTGGCGGCCTACACCGCCGGCGCGGCCGTGCTCGGCGATGAGGGCCGCGCGCCCGAACGCCGCAACGGCGCGCGGATGTCTGCCAACGCCTTCGATCAGCTTCGGATCCGGCCCGTCACCGGCCGAGGGTTCCTGCCGGAAGAGGACCGTGAAGGCGCAGCGCCTGTGGCCGTCATCACCGAAGCCCTGTGGAGCAGCCGCTACGGCGGGGATCCGGCCCTCGTCGGCCGCTCGATCCTCATCGACGGCGTGCCGACGACAGTCGTGGGTGTGCTGGCCGACGAATCCGGCTTTCCGAGCGTCGCGGAAGTATTCCGACCGCTCGGACAGACGCCGGGCCTCATGGCGCAGGGCCGCGACGTCCGCACGCTGCGCGTGTTCGGCCGGCTGGCCGACGGCGTCGAACCGGCGCAGGCAGGAGCGGAGATCGAGGGGATCACCGAGCGGCTGGCACGGGATCACGCCGACACGAGCGCCGGCAACCGCGCGCGCGTGGTGCCGATCAACGAGCGGTTCCTGGGAACCCGGCAGCCTCAGTGGTATGCGTTTCTCTCGGCCGGCATCCTCATCGCCGCGATCTCGGCGGCAAATGTCGCGAACCTGATGCTGGCGCGCTCGATCCGGCGCAGGCGGGAGATCGCCGTCCGGACGTCGCTTGGGGCCACACGTGCGCGGATCGTCAGGCAGCTACTGGTCGAGAGCGGTGTGCTGGCGATCCTCGGCGGTGCAGTCGGCTTCGTCATCGCTTCGGCCGGAGTCCGGCTCTTCGCGAACGCCGTACCGGCGGGGCTGCTGCCGTACTGGTTCCACTACGAGATGGACCTCCGCGCGTTCACCGCGCTGATGGCGATCGCACTGGGCACCGTGCTGGTCTTCGGGCTCATCCCCGCGCTCCACACGTCACGCACCGACGTGAACCGAACGATCAAGGACACTACGGGCTCCGGCGCGCCGCGCGAGGCGCGACGATGGAGCACGGCGTTCCTGACGGCCGAACTCGCGCTGGCCATCGTCATGCTGGCCAACCTGGCACTGGCAATGCGGTTGCCCACGCGGACGCCGGCCGATCGGACGGTGGATACCGCCGCCGTCCTGACTGCCTCGGTGACACTCCCGGCCGAGCGCTACGCCGGCGCCGAGGAACGGCGCCGCTTCTTCGAGCGCCTTCAGGACAATCTCGAACAGTTGCCCGGCGTCACGTCCGCGTCGGTCGCGAGCCACCTGCCGGCTGCGGGAGCGGTGGAACACGCCCTGGCGGTCAACGGCCGGGCCGGTTACGACGTCGAGGCCCCGCGTGTCCATGCCATCGCGATCGCACCGCGCTACCTCGAGACCCTCGGCGTCGGTGTGCTGCGTGGCCGCGCGCTCGAGGAAGGCGATGGCTCGCCTGGTCGCGAGAACACGATCGTCAACGAGCGCTTCGCCGAGCTGTTCTTCCCGGGCGAGAATCCAATCGAGCGGCAGATCGCATTGACGGCGCCGGACGCACCGGAACAGTCGCGCCACTGGTTCACCATCGTCGGCGTGACGCCGAACCTCAGTCTCTCCGGCTCTCTCGACATCGCACCCATCGCCTACACGCCGATCTCCACCGTTGCTCCACCGACGGCGTCGCTGCTTGTTCGAAGCGACGTGGACGCCGCCCGGCTGAGTCCGCTCGTCAGGAGTACTGTCGCGAGCCTCGATCCGGAGCTGTTCATCTTCCGCGTGCTGACGATGGACCTGGTGGTGTACGAGACGGCGTGGAGCGGGCGGCTCGGCGGTGTGTTGATCGCGATGTTCACCATCATCGCCGTCGCGCTCGCGGGTGTCGGCCTCTATGCGATCACCGCCCATCAGGTGGGCCTCCGCACGCGGGAGATTGGCCTGCGTATGGCGCTCGGCGCCACGCGCGGCCGGATCTGGCGCCTGGTCCTTCGCGGCGGACTCGTCCGCGTGGCACTGGCCGCCGGAATGGGCCTGCTTGCAACGATGGCGTGGGAGCGGGCGTTCGAAACGTCCGGCGCCACCGGCGTTCGTCTCACCGACCCGTACTCCCTGGCACTCGCGGTCCTCGTGCTTCTCGTCATCTCGATGGGAGCGTGCTTCATCCCGGCGCGACGCGCCACACGGATGGAACCGGTCGCGGCGCTGAGGCAGGAATAG
>CAZUGF010000151.1:0-2754 GCA_964619705.1 uncultured Bifidobacteriaceae bacterium | reverse complement strand
GTTCTGGGGAGGTTCGGGGAGGTGCTGGGGAGGTTCGGGGAGGTTCGGGGAAGGTTCGGGGAAGGTTCGGGGGAGGTGCGGGGAGGTGCGGGGAGGTTCAGCACGGTTCCAGCTCCCGGCACCTTCGGCACCTTCCCAGCACCACCCCGCACCTCCCCGAACCTCCCCCGAACCACCCCAGCACCTTCCCAGCACCTACCCAACACACGCCGGCAGGCGCCCCGGCGTGCCCGGCGCGAGCGGGCGTACGGACAGGTGCTGCACCAGCGGCGGCGTGGTCGGCGCGAGCGTGATCGCGGCCAGCAGCGTGCCGCGATCGCAGGTGAGCGTCCACTGGCCGCGCAGCGCGTTCTCGACGTCGAAGGCCTCGTCCGGCCGGCAGTTGCCGTAGGCGGAGAGGACGTCCTCGATGGCGCGGCGGCGGCGATCGGCGGCCTCGTCCAGGAAGAGGTTGTCGGCCGCGATACGGTTGGCGAGATCGTTGTCCCAGTTGGCCAGCAGGCGGTTCACGTCCTCGCGCGCCTGCAGCAGCGCCGGTGATGCCGCCGGCTGCCTCGGCCCCAGCTTCGAGCGGCGGACCAGCACGGAGAGTGCCTCCGCGGCCACGGCGCTCCCGCTCGTGTAGGTGAGGTTGACCATCGCGACGACCCCGATGCCGTAGTCGGGCAGCCAGGTCATCACCGAGCCGTAGCCGGGCAGGCCGCCGGTGTGCGCGACAACCTGGCCGAACTCGCACGTCTGCCGGATGCCCAGGCCGTACCCGTAGCCGCCGGCGGAGAGATCCGGACTGCCCGACGCGTCACGGCGGAGCGTGGTGGGACGCATCCGCCAGATCTGCTGCATCTCGCGGACGGACGCGCGGCGGACCGGTCCGGCATCGGCGCCGTCCCTGGCCGGGAACGCGCTCATCAGGAAACCGACGTACCGGCCGAGGTCCGTCGTGGACGTCAGCATCCCGCCCATCGCGCCGAAGGAGCCGTCCGCGAGCGGCGGCTCCTCCAGCCACGCATCGTCCTGCCATCGATACCCGCGCGCGCGGCGATCGTCGGCCACGTCGCCGGCCTCGAGCGTTGTGGATGACAGGCCGAGCGGCGAGAGGATCTGCTCGCGGACATACGTGGCATAGGGCTGCCCGGACACGTTGGCCACGATGCGGCCGAGGATCGCGAAGCCGAGGTTGGAGTACTCGTAGGCCGTGCCCGGCGCGGTGGAGAAGGGGATGCCGTTGGTGATCATGGCCCCCAGTTCCGCATGGGTGCGCGCGAGCTGTCGGTCGCCCCACGGGTTGTCCTCCGGGAAGCCCTCGGAGTGCGACAGCAGGTGCCGCACGGTAATGCGCGGCGAGTCCGTCGTCGGGTAGGTGAGGCTGGCGAGCTCCGGTACGTATTTCTCTGCCGGATCGTCGAGCGCGAGACGGCCCTCGTCCCGCAGCTTGAGGATCGAGAGGGCCGTGAAGCTCTTGGTCATCGACGCGATGCGGAAGATGGTGTCCGCGTCGATGGGCGCCCTGGAGGGCACGTCCCTGTAGCCCGTCGAGTCGTGATGGACCAGCCGGCCGTCGAGCAGGATGCCCCAGGCCAGGCCCGGTGCGTGCACGCGCTCGGCAAACGTGGTGAACAGGGCCGCCACGTCCGCGAACGCCGGCTGGAGCGCCCGCAGCCGCTCCGGATCCGGTTCACCCAACGCCATGGCGTCAGCGCCCGTGGATGTCCCCGCCGCGGAACCCGCGGGCGCGAGGGCGGCGGTTCCTGCGTCCCCCGGGGCCGGCCCGCGACAGCCGGACAGGGCGAGGAGGAGGCAGAGGGGAAGGGTCAGAGAGGCTGAGCGCATGGGGAGGATGGTAATGCTTCTGAAGGGGTTGGGGCATCCGGTGATCTGATGATCGGCGTCCCGGAAAATCTCCCGCCGCTGGCGAACTTCTGCGCGCCGGGGGCCGTGCGTTGCTGCGCCTTCCCGGCCCCTTCCCCAGAACCTCGCCACCACCGTTCCGGCAACCCTTGTGCATAGGTCCACGCGGAAGGGAGCCGTCATGGCCAGGATTCTCGTGATCTACGGAACGACTGACGGGCACACGGCGCGCGTCGCGCGGTTCATCGGGGACACGCTCCGCGAGGCCGGTCACTCTGCGGATGTTGTGGAAGCGGACCGTTCGGCGCCGGCTCCCGAGGGCTATGCGGGCGTCGTCGTGGCGGCGTCCGTGCACGTGGGCGGGTTCCAGCGGAAGGTCCACCGCTGGCTGCGGACGCACACGCTGGCGCTGCAGGGCCGGCCGACGGCCTTCGTGCCGGTATGCCTGGCCATCCTCCAGTCCGAACCGGCCGTCCGCACGGAATTGAACGCGCTCATCGAGCGCTTCCTCACCGAGACCGCGTTCCAGCCCACGATGACGCGAATCACCGCCGGTGCGGTGCTCTACACGCAGTACAGCTGGATCAGGCGATGGACGATGAAGCGGATCGTGCTCAAGGCCGGCGGCGATACGGACACGCGCCGGGACTTCGTGTACACGGACTGGGCCGAGGTCCGCGCCTTCGCCGAGGAGTTCAGTGCGCGTGTGATGCTTCAGGCTTTGGACTCCAGGCCTTAGGCCTTAAGAGCCCAAAGCCCAAAGCCCAAAGCCCACTACACTCCCCCCATGCCCCTGCTGCGTCTCTCGCTCGCCGCTCTCGGTGTCGCCGCGTGCCTGACGCCGATCCTGTCCGGCTGTGCGGGGGAGCCCCCGCCGGCACTCGAGCCGGCGCTGCCGTTCGTGTC
>CAZUGF010000150.1:0-3048 GCA_964619705.1 uncultured Bifidobacteriaceae bacterium | reverse complement strand
GGGGGCGCTCATTCATACTTCAGGGCATTCACCGGCTCCACACGGCTGGCGCGCCATGCGGGGAGCCACGCGGCACCGAGCGCCACGGTGCCCAGCAGCGCCGCCACGCTCACGATCGTCAACGGGTCCGCGGGCTGCACCTCGAACAACACCCGCCGGATCAGGGAGCTGGCGGCCAGCACGCCGGCCATCCCGATGGCCAGCCCCACGGCGGTCAGGCGCGCGACCTGTCCCAGCACGAGCCCCACCACCGCGCGCCTGTCGGCGCCGACGGCCAGGCGCACACCGATCTCCTGCGTCCGCGCGCTCACGGCATACGACATCACGCCGTAGATCCCGATGGCAGCCAGCGTCAGCGCGACCGCCGCGAACATGCCGAACAGGATCACCGAGAGGCGCGCGCCGAAGGTCGATGCGGCAACAGCCTCGTCCATCGTCTGCACGGCGTAGATCGGCTGCTCCGGATCCAGCGACGCGATCTGTTGCCGCACCGCCGGCAGCATTGCCGCGGCGTCGCCATCCGCGCGCACCAGCACGAACATCTGGTTGTTCAGCTGCTGGTGCATCGGCACGAAGATCTCCGGTGCCGGCGGATCGCCCACGCCGCGGTTCCGCGTGCTCGAGACGACACCCACAATCTCCATCGCCGGTGAGGCGCGATCCGGCGGGCCCGTCCGGAGCCGGTGCCCGAGCGGGGCCACGCCCGGCAGGTAGCGCGCGGCGAACGCTTCGTTGACGAGGGCCACGGGCGGCGCATCGACGGCGTCGGACCGTTCGAAGACGCGCCCGGCGGCCAGGCGCACGTTCAACGTGCGGAAGTGCGCGTCGCTGGCGGCCGTGATCAGCGCCGTCGGCAGCGTGGCGCCCGGCAACTCCCGTCCCTCGAAACGGAACGGGGTGGAGAACGGTCCCTGCGGCGGAAACTGGGAGGCCAGGGACGCGGCGCGTACGCCGGGCGTCTGCGCCAGCCGATCCACGATCTGCTGGAACTGCGCATTGATGGCCTGGCCCCGGTACTTCTCCGTCGGGAGTGTGACGCGCAGCGTCAGGACGTTGGCCGGCTCGAAGCCCAGGTCGACACCGCGGAGGTTCCCGAAACTCCGGACCATCAGGCCGGCCGCCGCCAGCAGCACCACCGAAAGCGCGATCTCCGCGACGATGAGCGCGTGGCGGAGACGGAGCGGCCTACGCGCGGCCGTGGCGCCGCGCCCGTTCGTCCTGAGCGAGTCCTGTGGATGCGCGCGCGTCGACTGGAAGACCGGCAGCAGCGCCACCAGGCCGGCCGAACCGATGGTCAGCAGCGCCGCCCAGGCCAGGACGCGGCCGTTGATGGCCGCGGTGACGCCGAGGGAGTTGATCTGTGCCGGGACCAGGCTCACGAGCGCCGGAAGCCCCGCATGCGCGAGCAGGACGCCGGCGGCGCCGCCCACGATGGACAGCAGCGCCACTTCCGCGACGAGATGACGCGCGACGCCGGCCCGCCCGGCGCCGAGCGCCAGCCGCACGGCCATCTCCCGCTGCCGGGTGGTCGCTCGCGCCAGCATCAGGTTCGACAGGTTCGCACAGGCGATCAGCAGCACGAGCCCGACCGCGATCAGCAGGAGACGCGTCCAGGGACGGATGTCGCGCATGAGGGCCGTCACCCACGGCGTCGCCGACAGCCGCCAGCCCTCGTACTCCTCGTACGCCGCCCCGTGGACGGCGGCCGTCTGTGCCGCAATGGCCGCCAGTTCCGCGTTGGCTTCGGCCAGCGTCGCCCCCGGCGCCAGGCGCCCGATCAGCGTGAACTGCCGGCTGTTGCGCGGGACGTTGAGCGGATCGCCGGCCCACGGAATCCAGAGATCCACACCAAGCACCAGCAACTCCGGCGGCATGACGCCCACGACCAGCGTCGGCGTGCCGTTGACGCTGACGGCCCGGCCGACCACGGACGGATCGCCGCCGAATCGGCCGCGCCACAGGCGATCGCTGATGATCGCGACAGACGGCCCGCGCGGCACCAGTTCCCCGGCCGTGAACGTCCGGCCGAGCGCCGGCGCCAGGCCGAAGGCCCCGTACGGGTCTGTCAGGGCCAGGCCCGTGAGGACGCGCTCCGGCCTGTCGCCGCCGGAGATGTTCCGATTGCCGATATCGAACGCCGCGATCGACGTGATCGTCCGGCTCCCGCGGATGTCCAGGAACTCGAGTGGGGACAGCGCCTCGATGAAGCGCTCCTCGTCCGACGCGCGGGGGAACGTCACGCCGACGGCGACGGTGCGCTCCGGCTCCGGATACGCGAACGGCCTCAGCACGAACCCGTCCACGAAGGCGATGATGAGCGCGCTGCCGCCAATGCCGATCGCCAGCGACAGCACGGCAACCGCGGTGAACCCCGGGCGATGGACCAACTGGCGGAACGCCTGGCGCAGATCCCGGACGATGGCTTCCATGGGGCTTCCTTTCGGCTGTCTGGGGCCGGGGCACGGCGGATGCCGGAGGCGCGTGCGGCAGACGCTGGCGAGGAGATCGACGGCGATACGGATCCAGAACCGCGCAAGGCCCATCCGGCCGGCCTCGCCGGCGCGCCGGTGATCGGCGCGGAACGCCTCCATGAGGCCTGCCTCGTAGCGCTCGCGAAACCAGCGCGGGTACGCGCGAAGCAGGACGCGGTACACCCGGCTCATGCCGGTCTCAGGCGCCCCTGCGCGTAGTCCACGAGGTGCTGCCACTGCTGGATTTCTTCACGGAGCACGCGGCGGCCGCGCGCCGTCAGCTCGTAGTACCGGCGCTGCGCTTCCTGGCCATTGGCCGGATCGGCGTCGCCGGCCGTCTCGCGCAGCAGGCCGGTGTCGAGGAGACGCTGGATGGCCTCGTACAGCGTGCCGGGCCCGAGTCGCACGGCGCCCTGGCTCCGGGCCTCGGCTTCCTGTTTGATGGCGTAGCCGTGCCGGGGCCCCTCCGTGAGGGTCAGGAGGATATGGAGGACGGTCGGGGACAGCGGGCGTCGGAGTGTCGGCACGGTCTCGGCCTTAACATATCGGTAGACGATATGTCGGGCCGAAACGTTCG
>CAZUGF010000149.1:0-3139 GCA_964619705.1 uncultured Bifidobacteriaceae bacterium | reverse complement strand
CCCACCGTAGGCCTACCACGCCCGCAGGCGCGCCCACGACGCCCACGGCGTCGCCTCCCGCAGGCCTCCGACAGCGTCGCCTGCCGTTACACTGAACCATGCCGCTCAGGCGCACGCTCGCCGCCGTCGCATCCGTTTGTGCGGCGGCCGCCCTTGCCGCCGGGCTGGCCGTGCGCGTCGAGACGCACCCGCGCATCCGGACGACGCTCCTGTGGAGCACGGACATCGCGCCCATCCTGCAGCGCCGCTGTTATCAGTGCCACGCTGAGGGCACCATTGCCATGTCGCTTGCCACCTATCGCGAAGGCCGCCCGTGGGCGGCGGCCATTCGCGAGGAGGTGCTGCGGCGGCGCATGCCGCCCTGGAGCGCGGTCCAGGGCTACGGCCACTTCTCGAACGACCCGAGCCTGACCCCGCACGAGCTGGACCTGCTGGTGGCCTGGGCCGATGGCGGCGCGCCGAGCGGGCAGTTGCTGGCCGACGAAGCGCATCCGGCCGTTCACCTGCACCCGCCGCCGGACTGGACGCGCGGGACGCCGGACGCGGTGCTCCGGCCCGGCACGCCTGCACGCATCCCCGCCGGCGCGGCGCCGTTCGTGGCGCGCGTGGACGTCGCCACCGGGTTCACAAGGGACCGGCGCGTGGACGGCCTGGCCTTCAATCCCGGCGACAGGCGCGTCGTGCGATACGCGGTGGTCACGGAGAAGGCCTCGGGCCGCTGGCTCTTCACGTGGACGCCCTGGCAGTCCGAGGTACGCCTGCCCGCGGGCACGGCGTTTTCCCTCCCCGCCGGCGCTGTCCTGACGATCGAGATTGCCTATCGCGGTGCGGACACGGACGTCAGCGATGCGAGCGAGGTCGGGCTGTACCTGGCGCCGGAGACCGCGCACGCGGCCACGACCGGCGTGCTCGAGCTGTCCGGCGTGCAGCCGCTCGTCCCCGGCGCGGAGCCCGTCCGCTTCCGGGCGGAGGAGACGCTGGCCGGGGGCACGACGCTCCTCGCGCTGTGGCCCGAGCCCGGCGAGGGGGCACGCTCGGTGGAGGTGACGGCTGTGCTGCCCGACGGCGGCGTCCGTCCGCTCCTCTGGCTCAAGGACTACCGGGCAGACTTCCGCGCACCCTACGTGTTTACCGACCCGCTGGCCCTGCCGCGCGGGACGCGGCTCCTGCTGACGGTCTACGCCGGGAACGCCACGGCGCAGCCCGTGGACGTGCGGCCGCGGCTCTCGTTCCTCCACGTGCCGGCGCGAACGGAGTAATCTTCGGAGACGGCGGACCGAACAGCGCGGAGTCGGCGCGGGAGTCGACAGGAGTCGGCACATGATCGACCGACGGAAGTTCCTGAGACAGGTCGTGGCGGGCGCGGCCGTATCCGGCATGGCGGGGCGCTTCCGCCTGCAGGCGGCGCAGCCCGTGCGTGCCGACCGTCCGTTCCGCACCGGCGCGGAACTGGTGCCGACGGCCGTCACCGTGCGCGATGGCAACGGCCGCCTGGTGACGGGGCTCGGCCGCGACGACTTCGAGGTGCAGGAAGCCGGCACGACGCAGCCGGTCACGCAGTTCACGGGCGAGCGCGTGCCCGTGAGCCTGGCGCTGGTGCTGGATGTCAGCGACAGCATGCGCGGCCCCCGGATGGACGATGCCCGTGCGGCGCTGACGCACTTCGTGGAGGCGCTCCTCGATCCGGAGGACGAGGCGGCGCTGGTCCTCTTCCACCACGCCGCGCGCGTCGTCTCGCCGTGGACGACGGATCGGGAGTTGATCCGCGAGGCGCTCGATGCCGCGCGGCCGACGGGCGGCACGGCCATCTACGATGCCGTCAACGCCGCGCTGCCGCTCCTGAAGGACCGCGCGCACCCGCGCGGGGCCATCGTCCTGGTGTCCGACGGCGCGGACACTGCCAGCGATACCACCGTCACCGAGCTCAAGCAGGCGCTCGCGCGGAGCGACGTGTTCCTGTACGGCATCGCGGTGGACACGCCGAACGCCCGCTCCGCCACGCGCATCAACCCGCAGGTGTTCGTCGAGCTCTCCGCGCAGAGCGGCGGCTACGCGGAGGTGGTGACGTCGACGGCGGACATCGCGCCGGCGACGGAGCGGATTGCGGAGGAGCTGAACCACCAGTACATGCTCGGCTACTCCCCGCTGACGAAGGGGAGCCCGTCGGGCGGCCGGTACCGCGCGATTCGCGTCACGGTGTCGGGCGGGGGTTATCGGGTGAGGGCGAGGAGGGGGGTTGTCAGGTAAGGGGTGGTCCGCTATCTGACGTCGATCGTGTAGGAGACCGTCGACAATCGTCCCTGCCGCTGGAACTGGATCCACGCCTTGTAGCGGCCGGGGCCGGGGAAGAGCGTGTGGAACACGACGTCCGGGCCGCCGCCGCTGGTGATGGACGTGCCCTCGAGGATCTCCTCCGGGTGGGCGTGGATGTACTCCGTCAGGTCCTCGCTGACGATGAGCGCGTGGGCGAAGGCGCCGAGGTACCGTTCCAGGTCCGTGACGGGTTGTCCGGTGTCGGCGTGGGAGAAGTGGAACGGCAGGTCGATGTCCTCGGAGGCGACGAGTGCGGACTGCGCCATCTGCAGGTCCACGGTGATGCCGTCCTCGCGCTTCGTCCAGGACGTGTCGGGCGTCAGCGTGGGAATGGAGGCCGTCACGTCCCCGTCGAAGCCCGCGGTCACGATGGGGGTGGTGAGGACCTGGCCGCTGCCGCCGACGGGGAAGAAGTCCGAGAGGAGCACGTAGTGTCCCGGCTGCGGCAGGGTGAGGGTGACGGCGAAGGTGCCGTCCTCGCCGCGTTCGGGGTGTTCGTGCATGAAGACCGACGCATCGCGGCTCAGCACAAAGAGGTGGTAGGGCTTGTCGTGGACGACGGCGTAGTCCGTGACGGGCGAGCCGGTGACGGGGTCCCGGACGACGAGGCGGAAGCGCGTGGGCTCCCCCGCGCGGACGACGGCGGGGGTGGTCTCGACGGCCAGGCGGTAATTGGCGGTGCCGAGCGGGTTGCCGGGGACGAGGTCCATTCCGCAGCGTGGGCACGTGCCCGGCGCGTGCTGGACGACGTCCGGGTGCATGGGGCAGATGTAGGCGCCAGCCGCAGGGGGGACCTTCACGTCCGCCGCCTGCACCGTAGGGCGGA
>CAZUGF010000148.1:0-3143 GCA_964619705.1 uncultured Bifidobacteriaceae bacterium | reverse complement strand
CGCCACCACTCGATCAGCGCCTCGACCGTCTCATCGAGCGGGATGCGCGGCGCCCATCCCGTGTCGCGCGTCAGCCGCTCGTGGCTGCCGTAGAGGACGGGTACGTCGCTCGGGCGCATGCGGGCGGGGTCCTGCTCGATGGTGACGGGCACGCGCGAGCGGGCCAGGAACAGGTCCACGAGATCGCCAATCCGGATCGCCCGTCCCCCGCACACGTTGTAGGGCGTGCCGGGCACGCCGGACGCCATCATCGCGACGTACCCGCGCACGGTGTCGCGCACGTCCATCACGTCCCGGCGCGGGTCCAGGTTGCCCATCTTCAGCACGGGCTCCATCCGGCCTGCCTCGATGAGCGCCACCTGCCGCGCGATGCTCGGCGCCACGTAGGCGGGCGTCTGGCGCGGACCGACGTGGTTGAACGACCGCGCGAGCAGCACCGGGATGCCGTGCTCTTCGCCGGCGCGCCGCGCCACCATCTCCTGCGCGAGCTTGCTCGTGGCGTAGGGGCTGGCCGGTGCCAGCGTGGCGTCTTCCGTGAGCGGGTCTGGTGATGGCCCGTAGACCGCGGCAGACCCGGAGACGAGCACGCGCGGACGGAGGCCCTCGGCGTGCAGCGCCTGCAGCAGATGATGCGTCGCGAGGACGTTGCCCTCGAAGGTCTCCCGCGGGTGCGACCAGGAGTCCGCGACGTGCGCCGAGCCCGCGAGGTGATAGATCGCGCCAGGCCGGAGTTCCGCGATGGCCCGGCGGACCGCTTCGCGGTCCAGCATCTCCACGTCCACCCAGCGCGCCGGCTCCGTCCCGCCCGTGCCCGTGGCGGCCGCACCGGGACGCCGCCAACCCACGAGCGCCGCGCCGCTGCCGGCGAGGGCGTCCAGGAGGTGCGAACCGACGAAGCCGGCCGCTCCGGTGACGAGGATCGGCGGGTGGGACTCGGACATCAGCCTGCGCCGGCTATGCGGGCTCGCGCGTGCCGTACTGCTGCGCGATGTAGGCCTTGTAGGCGGGGTCGCGCTCCTTGACGGGGCGCCACCACCATTCGTTCCTGCGGTACCACTCCACCGTCTCGGCCAGGCCCTCTGCGAAGGTGACCTCGGGCCGCCAGCCCATCCCGCGCAGCTTGTCCGTGCTGACGCTGTAGCGCCGGTCGTGGCCCTTGCGGTCCTCGACGCGCCGGATGAGCGATTCGTCCTTCCCGACCAGCTTCAACAGGGCGTAGGTCAGGTCGACGTTCGTCACCTCGTTGCCGCCGCCGATGTTGTAGACCTCGCCGCTCGTGCCCTCGTGAATCAGCAGGTCCAGGGCGCGGCAGTGATCGAGCACGTGCAGCCAGTCGCGCACGTTCAGGCCGTCGCCGTAGAGCGGTACCTGGACGGCGTCGATCAGGTTGGTGACGAAGAGCGGAATCACCTTCTCGGGGAACTGATACGGCCCGTAGTTGTTGGACGCGCGCGTCACGATTACCGGCACGTCGTGCGTGGCCCAGTAGCTGTACGCCAGCCGGTCCGCCCCGGCCTTGCTGGCCGAGTAGGGGTTCCGCGGCCTCAGCTCGTCCGTCTCGGTGCTCGAGCCCTCGGCCACGCTGCCGTACACCTCGTCCGTCGAGATCTGGACGAAGCGCCGCAGCCCGGGGTTGCGGCGCGCCGCCTCGAGGAGCACGAACGACCCTTCCACGTCGGTGCGGATGAACTCGCCGGCCGCGAGGATCGATCGATCCACGTGCGTCTCGGCGGCGAAGTGCACCACGATGTCGGACGCCTCGACGAGGGGCCCCGCCACGGCCGCATCGCAGATGTCCCCGTGCACGAACGTGTGGCGCGGATCCTCCGCCACGTCGTGCAGGTTCTCCCGCCGTCCCGCATAGGTGAGCTTGTCGAGCGTCGTCACGTGCCAGTCGGGGTGCGCCCCGAGGGCGTACCGCACGAAGTTGCTGCCGATGAAGCCCGCCCCGCCCGTCACCAGTACTCGTGTTGCCATGTGCGTGTCGTCCCGATTTCCGTGGCCGTTCCTGCTGCCGTCTCCCGCCTCGCGCCGGGGGACCTGCCTACCAGCGGATCCACACCTCGGAGTTGTCGCCGAGCATGAACCGGTGGGCGGCGGGCTTGAGGGGCAGGCGATGAATCTTCACGCCGCGCCCGATCAGGCTGTCCTCCACCCGCGTCTCCAGGTCGTGGATCACGGACCCCTCGAGCACGATGGAGTGCTCGATCTCCGAGTTGCGAATCTGCACGTCCTTGCCGATGGAGGTAAAAGGCCCCACGTATGCGTGGCTGAGCCTGGCGCCGGGCCCGATGATCACCGGGCCGCGGAGCACGGAGTGCTCCACCGTCGCGCCGGCCTCGATGACGACCTTGCCGTCCAGCCGCGATGCCGCATCCACCGTGCCGTCCACGCGCGACTCGAGCGTTTCCAGGATCAGCCGGTTGGCCTCGAGCATGTCCTCGAGCTTCCCGGTGTCCTTCCACCAGCCGCCGACCAGGTGCGGGCTGACGCGGAGGCCGCGATCGATCAGGTCCTGGATGGCGTCGGTGATCTCCAGCTCGTTCCGGAAGCTCGGCGTGATGCGCCGCACCGACTCGAAGATCTCCGGGCCGAACATGTAGACGCCGACCAGCGCCAGGTTGCTCGTGGGGTTCTTCGGCTTCTCGATCAGACGCACCACGGTGTTGCCGTCGAGTTCCGCGACGCCGAACATCTGCGGGTCCGGCACCGGCGTGAGCAGGATCTGGGCGGCCGGCGCCTCGCGCGTGAACTGCTCCACGAACTCGACGATGCCCCGGTTGAGCAGGTTGTCGCCCAGGTACATCACGAACGGCTCGCCGTTGATGAAGGCCTCGCTGATCAGCACCGCGTGGGCCAGGCCCCGCGGGGCATCCTGCGGCAGGTAGGTGATGCGCGCGTTCCAGCGGGAGCCATCCCCGACGGCCGCCCGTATCTCCGCCTCCGTGTCGCCCACGACAATGCCGATGTCCGTGATGCCGGCGTCGACCAGCGCCTCGATGCCGTAGAACAGGACCGGCTTGTTGGCGACGGGCACGAGCTGCTTGGCGCTCGTGTAGGTGAGCGGGCGGAGGCGGGTCCCCTTGCCCCCGCTGAGGATGAGTCCCTTCATGTCAGCAGACGATCTTACCCTCAAGCAGCGT
>CAZUGF010000147.1:0-3180 GCA_964619705.1 uncultured Bifidobacteriaceae bacterium | reverse complement strand
ACGCAGGTCGGCACGGGTGGATCCGGCTGTCGTGCTCAGGGCGGACTGACTCGCAGGGAGCACGGCAGGGCGACGGGCTGTCACGTCAGGCGCAATGTCACGAGGGGATCCACCCTGGTTGCGCGTCGCGCCGGGAAGTAGCAGGCCGCCGCGGCAACCGCTGTGAGCAGGAGCGAGACAGCGGCGAACGTCAAGGGATCGCTGGCGGTCACGCCAAACAGCAAGCTCGAGCCCGCGCGCCCGAGCCACCAGGCTCCGACGAGGCCGATCACGACGCCGGTCAGGCTGAGCGTCAGCCCCTCCCTGACGATCATCCGGAAGATGTCGCCGGGCCGGGCGCCGATGGCCATACGCAAGCCGATCTCCCGGATACGCGTCGCGACGACGTAGTGGATGAGCCCGTAAATCCCGACGGCGGCCATCAGCAGCGCCACGACGGCAAAGCCGGTCAGGAGCGAGGCCTCGAAGCGGCGCTGGGTGAGGTAGCGCCCGAGCTGTTGTTCCAGGGGCGCCACACCATAGATCGGCGCAGCCTTCTCCACGCCACGAACAGTCGTTCGAAGTACTCCGGCCATTGCCAGCGGGTCGTCAGACGAGGTTCGTATGAACAGGTCGACGCTGCGGGGAGGGTTCTGCGCGAGCGGCACGAAGACCTGTGGCGTCGGCTCGCGCTCCGGCCCCTGTCGCCGCATGTCGCTGACAATGCCCACGACCTCGTGCCACGGGCGGTCGGAGCCCTCCGGGCCCAGCTTCAGGCGTCTGCCCACGGGATCGCGCCCCGGCCAGAGCCGCCGCGCCATCGCATCGTTGACGATCGCAACGGGCGCAGCGTCGGGCCCATCCGCGATCCCGAAGACACGGCCTCTGAGCAGCGGCGTCCCAAGCGCCCTGAAGAAATCGGCGCTCACCTCATCGGTTCGAAACGGCAGGCGCTCGGAAGCCGTTCCGTCGTCGCGTTCAACCGTGAGGACCTGTTCCCTCGTGCTCGCAATGAACAGATCGCCGATGATGCCGGCGCTGTCCACTCCAGGAACCGCCTGAACCTGCTCGAGCACGCGGTGGTACAGGTCGGCGCGCTGCGCGGGGACGTCAAAGGTCGTCGGGCTGGAGAGCTCCATCACCAGGACCCGCTCAGGCTTGAACCCCGGATCGATCCCGTTCGCGTGCTGCCAGCTTCGAACGAGCAGGCCGGCGCCGACGAGCAGGACGATCGCCAGCGCACACTCCGCCATCACGAGCGCGCGACGGATGCGGCGGCTGGCCGCTCCACCTGAGACGCTTCTGCCGCCCTCTTCACGGGCAGCGCCCAGGTCGCGGCGCAATGTCCCAATCGCCGGCGCGAATCCCGCCAGGATTCCCGCCAGTGCGGAGATGGCCAGGGCCCAGGCGAGCACGCGGAGATCGACGCTCGTTTCACCAAGGCGGGGCAGGTTGCCAGGGCCGAACGCGCGGATCAGGCGGATGCCGATCACGGCGAGGCATGTGCCTAGCAGTCCCGAGATGGTGGCGAGCAGGACACTCTCGGCAAGCAGCTGTCGCGCAATCCGCCCGGCGCTCGCGCCGAGCACGGCGCGAACCGCCATCTCGCGCGCGCGAGCGGTGCTGCGCGCGAGGGAGAGACTCGTCACGTTGGCCGCGGCGATGAGGAACACGCAGAACACGGCCCCGCCGAGCATCCACAATGCCAATCGCGATTGGACACCGACCATGTGAGCACTCAACGGGACGATGCTGATGCCGCGGTTCCCTTCCGCCGCCGGCAACTGATCGGCGACATGACGGGCTATCGCGTCCATCTCGGCCTGAGCCTGCTCGAACGTCACGTCCGGTCGAAGTCGTCCAATGACGAACCACGTGTCTCCGTCACGCGCGCGTCGGCCCTCAGACCTCGTGTGTGGCCTCCACACGTCCGCATCGAGCCTCGCGACCTGAAAGCCGGCAGGGAGGACACCGATGACCTGGGAGGGCAGTCCGTCGAGCACGAGGGTCGCGCCGACGGCATTCGAGCCCCCGAAGTACGCCTGCCAGAAGCGATGACTGATCAGGACTGGCCGCTGCTGCTGCTCGGTCTCTCCGGCCGCAAAGCTGCGTCCCTGCACGGGCTGGATGCCCAGGAGTGCGAGCAGGTTGGGAGAGCTGCTCGCGCCGACGATCTGTTCCGCTCCGTCTGGTCCGGTCAACGTCGTGGACACCGCATCGAAGGTGGCCAGGTCCGTGAAGCTCTGACTCTGACGCCGCCACTGGTCGACATCCCATTGCGTCGATCTCGCCTCCCAGAGATTCTGCGTTGGATCCTCGGTCCACAGCATCGCCAGCTGTTCCGGCGACGCATACGGAAGTGGCCGGAGCAGCACCGCATTGAGGACGCTGAACATGGCGGTGTTGGCGGCAATCGCCAGTGCCAGCGTGGCGGCCGCCGTCGTCGTGAATGCAGGGCTCTTGCGCAGCATGCGAAGCCCATACCGCGCGTCGCGCAGCCACTCCTCCACCCACGGGAACGACCGCACCTGCCGGGACACTTCCTTGCTCTGCAGTGTGCCGCCGAAGCTGCGCCGGGCCGCCCACCGCGCCTCGTCCGGGGACAGGCCCTGCTGGACGTACTCCTCGGCCGCTTCCGCCAGATGGCTGGCAATCTCGTCGTCGATCTGACGGTCGATCTGTCGAGAATGGAAGACGGCCCACAGCCGGGACAAGAAGACGCGCAGGCGCGTCATGAGGAACTCTCCGGGATCTTCAGGAAGCGCTCAACGATGCTCGCGGCCACCTGCCACTGCTCGGCTTCCTTGTGGAGCTGCCTGCGCCCGACGGCTGTCAGCGCGTAGATCTTCACACGACGGCCACTCTCGGAGGTGCCCCACCTGGACGAGACCCATCCCATCTGCTCCAGCTTGACCAGTGCCGGATAGAGCGTGCCCTGATTGAGCGCGAGCTGATTCCCGCTGATCTGTTCGATCCGCCGCGCGATCCGATAGCCATGCAACGGGCCCAGGGCTTCCAGGGTCTTGATGACCATCAGTCCGAGGGTGCCGTAGAGGACGTCGCTCTTGTCGGGCGTCATGTGTTGGGAGCCTACACCTCATAGCTGTTGCCAGTCAACTGGTGAGGCGAGTGAAGGAGGCCTGTGTCGCCGTAGATCACGCCAGCAAGCAGCTTGCCGCGCCGAAGCTGCGAAGCAGCGAA
>CAZUGF010000146.1:0-3220 GCA_964619705.1 uncultured Bifidobacteriaceae bacterium | reverse complement strand
GAGGTTCGAGCCCACACGCCGTCCACCCGATTCTGATGCACAATGGTCGAACTCGTCCTTCCATGTCTGCTTCAGCTCGCGCCGACCGCCTTTGCCCCATTCCGCGCAGGTGGGTCGCGGCCTGGTTCGCGGCCGCCTGCCTGGCTGCCGCCATCCCCGCCCGGGCACAGCAACCAACCGCGCCGCGGGATACGCCAGCCGCCGAAGTAGCCGTCCCCGAGGTGCAGGCCCCCGAAGTGCGGTCTCTCGAAACGCACCCCTCCGAAACACAGCCCTCCGAAACACGGCCCTCCGGGACGCAGGCCTCCGGGACGCAGCCCGCGGAGACCCAGTCCGCACCGCCGGCGCAGGAGCCCGCCACGCGCGCCGGGGCCGATCGCGCCCGGCGCGAGGCCAAGCAGCGCGAGACCAGGGCCTACCAGCCCAACAAGGTCGAGCGGGCCATGGACTACATGGAGGACAGGGCCATCTTCCTCATCGACCGCGAGGGCTTCTATCCCAAGCTCGGATCGCTGAGCGTCAGCAGCGGCTTTGCCTACGGTGTCGGCTTCCGCGACCGCGACCTCTTCGACAACAAGGGCACGCTGGACATCTGGACGGCCGCCAGCATCCAGCGCTACTGGGGCCTCGAGGCGCGGATGACGTTCCCGCGCCTGGCCGGACGCCGCGTGCGCCTGGAGGCCTGGGCCGCACATCGCGATTCGCCCCGCGAGAACTTCTTCGGTCTCGGCCCGGACTCCGCGCGCGGCGATCGATCCGACTACGCGATCCGCACGACCAACGCCGGCGCCCTTGTCGGCGTCCGCCCGGTGGCGCCCCTGCTCTTCGGCGGCGCCGCAGAGTACCTCCGGCCGCGCGTCGGCCGGGGCACCAACGGACGGTTCCCCGGCATCGAGGACCTGTTCGCACCCGACACGCTGCCCGGCCGCGAGTCACACGTGGACTTCCTGCGGACCGCGGCCTTCGTCGAGGTGGACTATCGGGAGCCGCGGAACGCGCGGCGCGGCGGCTGGTACCGCGTGGACGTCTCCCGCTACGACGACCGTACCGGCCATCGCCACAGCTTCACCAGGACGGACGTGGACCTCCAGCAGTTCGTCGGCGTCCTCCACGATCGGCGCGTGCTGGCGGCGCGCCTCTTCGTCTCCACGTCCGAGACGGCCGATGGGCAGGTGATGCCCTTCTACCTGATGCCGGCACTCGGCGGCAACGACACGCTGCGCGGCTTCCGCGCGCAGCGCTTCCGCGGACCGCACGCCATCCTCCTGCAGGGCGAGTACCGCTGGGAGATCTGGAGCGGACTCGACGCGGCCCTCTTCTACGACGCCGGCAAGGTGGCCGACCGCCGCGCGGACCTGAACCTCTCGGATCTCGAAAGCGACTACGGCATCGGGTTCCGCTTCAACACCAACAGCGGCGTCATCCTGCGCGTCGACGCGGCCTTCGGCAGCCGTGACGGCAGGCACCTCCACATCGTGTTCGGCGGGATCTTCTAGTCCATGGGACGCAGGATGACCCTCCATCGTGCCGCCGTCATCGCGCTGGCCGTGCTGGCGGCGACGGGCGCGTGGTCCGCCTCGCCGCGCTTCTACCCGGACGATCCGCTCTGGACAGACGACGACCGCGCGCTCGACGCGTCCGGCGTGGGCGAGGTCGAGGACACCAACGGGTACGACTTCCTCGTCAACACGTTCGGGAAGCCCGGCGAGCGGCGCGACGTGCGCGCGGGCAACGTGAACACGGTGGACGAAGTGCCGGACTCGAGCTGGTTCACCAACCGCATCGGGCGGCGCGAGATGTCCATCGCGGAGATCGTCCGCGGGCCGGATCGGCAGGACGCCGTGAACCTGACGGGCTGGACGGTCTCCGGCGGCAAGGGCAGCGGCGTGCAGCCGGGCTTCCGCATGATGGACCCGGACGGACAGATCTACCAGATGGAGCTGGACCCACCCTCCAACCCGGAGCTCGCGACCGGCGCGGAGATGATCGGCACGGCGTTCTACCACGCCATCGGCTACCACGTCGTGGAGGTGTACCTCGCGGAGGTGGACCGGGACGCGCTCGTCATCCGCGAGGGGGCGAGCATCCGGGATCCGCTGAACGGCAAGCGGCGCGCGCTGCGGCGGTCCGATCTGGACAGCGTCTTCGAGCGGGGCGCGCGGCTGCCGAACGGCCGCTACCGCGTCCTGGCCAGCCGGTTCGCGCCCGGCAGGCCGCTCGGGAACTTCCGCTACTACGGCACCCGCCCGGACGATCCCAACGACATCGTCCCGCACGAGCACCGGCGCGAGCTCCGAGGCGCGCGCGTGTTCGGCGCGTGGCTCAATCACGACGACTCGCGCGGCGTCAACAGCCTGGACATGCTGGAGACCACGGACGGACGCGCCTGGGTCAAGCACTACATGTTCGACTTCGGCTCCATCCTGGGCAGCGGCACCGTCTACGCCCAGCGCGTCCGCGCGGGGAACGAGTTCATCTTCGAGCAGCGGCCCGGATGGCTCACGCTCGCCACGCTGGGCCTGTACGTCCGCCCGTGGCTCACCATCCACTATCCCGACGTGCCGCCCGCGATCGGACGCCTGGAGGCCGAGCGCTTCGATGCGGCGGCCTGGAAGCCGGAGTACCCGAACCCCGCCTTCGAGAACATGCGCCCGGACGATGCGTTCTGGGCGGCGCGGATCGTCGGCCGCTTCAGCGACGCGGCGGTGCGGGCCATCGTGGAGAAGGCGCGCTATACGGACCCGGCCGCCACGGACTACATGACGCGGACGCTCATCGCGCGCCGGGACAAGGTGGTGGCGGCGTGGATCAACGGCGTCTGCCCCGTGGTCGACCCCGTGCTCGCCGCCGACGGCACGCTCACGTTCGCGAACGCCGCCGTGGACCTGGGCGCGGCGGCGCCGGCCTCGGGCTACACGCTGCAGTGGTTCGCGTTCGACAACGCCACCGACACGCGCACGCCCGTGGGTGGACCGGAGGCCATGACCGGCACGTCCGCGCGCGCGCCTGCGGGGCTGGCGGGAGACTTCGTCGGCGTGACCATCACCGGGACGCGGGCGGACGCGCCTCCGGAGGCCGGCACGAATGCGAACGCGGAGCGCACCGGATGGGCACGCCCCGCGACCTTCATCTTCCGCCGCGTGACGGGCGCGGCTGCCGGGTGGAGTCTCGTCGGCGTCGAACGAGGTTGACCTCGCCCGACGCCGGCGCGATCACGGCC
>CAZUGF010000145.1:0-3299 GCA_964619705.1 uncultured Bifidobacteriaceae bacterium | reverse complement strand
CCTGTCGCCGCTGGCGACGGCGCGGTATCGGACGTTCGTGCGGCGGAAGCGGTAGGCGCCGGTAATCAGGAGTTCCGCGTCATGCCTGCAGCCACTGTTCGACGGGTCTGGCGCCGCCAGCGTTGCGGGTCCTTGATGAGCGGCGCCGCTACCGGATAGCCGCCGCGGTACAGGTGCTCCTCCAGCGAAAGAGCCGAAGGCAGCCACTACGCTGAGTAAATTTGCTCAAGGCCGTGAGCAACGTCGAACGGCCGCGGTTGGTGGGCTCCCGCGTGCCGAGAGGCTGCCTCGACCATCCCCACGAACCGCGCCGAGCAGCGGGTGCGGCGTGCTCGCAGCCGACAAGGCGGCGGATGTGCCCGCAAGGCCTTTCGCGGGAGAATCTCGGGAGTGATATCCTGACGACGGTTGCCGGTTCCACTCGGCTCGTCATTGCGTTGCGAGGGCGAAGGTTCTCGTCGTGAGGCACCGTCAACGCGATCTTCCTGGCCGGCATCTGGTTCAGCAGGTCGGGCACCCGCCCGTGCATACGGGCTGTCAGGCATACGGCCGCGCTTCATATGATGCCAAAGGTCATCAGCCTCTTCACCGGAGCCGGCGGCTTGGACTTCGGGCTCGAAGCCGCGGGCTTTGCGTTCGGTGCCGGCGTCGAAATGGACGTCGATTGCGTCTCCACGCTGATCGAAAGCCGTCCTGATTGGCCGGTCGTCCCAGCGAGCATCTTCGACGTCCCGACACAGGAACTGCTCGTCCAGGCTGGAGCCGCAAAGGGGGACATCGACATGGTGGCGGGCGGACCGCCGTGCCAGCCCTTCTCGAAGGCCGGCTATTGGGCTCGGGGAGACGCCGGACGCCTCAGCGATCCGAGGTCCGACACGCTGGGCGCCTACCTGCGGGTTGTCCGTGAGGCCCTTCCGAAGGTCGTCCTGCTGGAGAACGTGGAGGGGCTCAAATACGCCGGCAAGGACGAAGGCCTCCAGCTGCTCCTGAGTGAGCTGCGATCCATCAACAACGCCGAGCGGACAGCCTACGAGCCTCACGTCGCAGTTCTGAACGCGGCAAGTTTCGGCGTTCCGCAACTGCGCGAGCGCGTGTTCATCGTGGCCCACCGAGAGGGCCGTCCGTTCAGGTTTCCGCCGCCCACGCATTTTCCTCATGATGTCGAGAGAGATCTGCTCGACACTGACGCCCAGCCGTACCGGACGGCCTGGGATGCCCTGGCCGATCTGACGAATCCCGCGGATGAAGACCTCTCCGTTCGAGGCAAGTGGGCCGACCTGTTGGCATCCATTCCAGAAGGCTCGAACTACTTGCACCATACCGACCGCGGTGAGGGCATGCCGCTCTTCGGATGGCGCCGCCGCTATTGGACGTTCCTCCTGAAGCTGGCAAAGGACCGTCCCTCGTGGACAATCCAGGCGCAGCCAGGCCCGGCCGTTGGTCCGTTCCATTGGAATAGCCGACGACTCAGCATCCGGGAGCTTTCCCGCCTGCAGACGTTTCCCGACGACGTCAACATTGTCGGAGGGCGCGGTTCGGCACAGAAGCAGATCGGGAACGCGGTCCCTTCGCTGCTGGCGGAAGTGATGGGGCGAGCGATCAGGGAACAGCTCCTGGACTTGCCGGTTGGCGACGTGCCGCTGAAGCTGCTGCCGCCTCGACGATCCCCGGTCCCGCCACCCGAACCTGTCGCACCGGTGCCTGAGCGGTACGTCAGCCTCGCGGGGCAACACTCTCCACACCCGGGCACCGGGCTCGGGCACGCCGCCTCGCGCCGTGCCCAGTTCGCCTGATTCGCCTGATTCGCCGGGGGCGTTTCAGCACGCGTGGAGCTGGTCCAGCAGGACGCGGAGATCTGTCGGCCAGTCGTCCTTGACCAGAACATTCGATGCCAGCCGGCCGGCGCACCTCGGATGGCGTGCCAGGGATGCTGTCCGCGTGAACTGGAACTCCCATCGGCCGGTAATCGGGTACAGGCAGGCCGCAAGAATCTGAAACTGCGCCGGCGTGTAGTACCGGCTGCACGGATCCGCCTTTGAGGCCCTCGTCTTCTGAAAGTCAACCGTCGGCAGCCCCTGCCGCGTCCGGGCCAGAACGTTCTTGCATTCGATCAGGAACGGCTTCTGCCGATACTCGACCTCGAAGTCGGGCTTACCGTCCTTGTTGATGTGGTTCACCCGGCGGACGCCGGGCACCTGACGCAGGTGCTGTTCGAGATGGCGCTCGGCGACGCCGCCACGGACAGCTGCGGCGAGGCGGAAGGCACCGGAGATCACGTCGAGGATCTGGGCCGCTGGAAGCCCAAGCTGCAGTTCAAGGGGGTGCGGTTCAACACCGGGCGCAAGGACGTGTCCCGCTGCGAGGCTCTGCTCGATCCGATCGGACAACAGCAACCGCTCGCCACACTCCAGGCCGCTCGCCACACGCTCGAACTCCACGTATCGCAGGAACTGCTCCGGCCGAAAAGCGATAACGGTTTCCGTCTGGAGGCTCTCCTCCGGTCTCACGATCTTGCGGCGGACGTCCGAGCGTTCCCGTTCCCAGCCGTGCCAATGCTTCTGGCCTGCCTCTCTCAAGCGCGCTGTCTTGAACTCGACCGAGCTGGAGAACCACGTCGGGGTGTGCATGCGCGGGTCGACCGCGATGAAGAGATCCAGCTCGAGGTGCACGCCGAACATCAGCGTGACCTTGCGGCGAGAGGGGTCGATGAAGAGCGTGTGGTAGCGGTCGAACTCGCTGCCGTACTTGATCTGGAAGCGGTGCTCTCCCGGCGGACGCCCACCCTGGCCGTACTTGTTCGCGGTGAAGGCGTAGCACACGAGGTCGAGGACCTCACCCGTCGGAGTCAGGATCGTGAGTTCGAACGGGGCCGACCGAGGATTCGCGGACGTGACAATCGTCGCGCCGCTCGCGACAAGGGCACTCTCGATCCGCTCGACGACTGCCCCCCTTCGGACGACCGAATACCTTCTCATTGGATCTCGACCGGGTCGTGTTCAGCGCCTATGCTACGACACGAGCATCTCGGCACCGGCCTCCCTGCTCCGAACTGGCCGGCTAGTGGCTCGCCCGGAGGATCAGAACCTCGCTGATGGCGTGGTGGCGGCGTCAGGCTCGCCCTTTCGCTGGCCGGGCAACCGTCGTGGCGAGCGGTTTGGAAGGCACACGGGAGGGCAATGTTCGACCCTGGCTTGTGCGGCAGGGTGGGACCCTTCGACTCGCTCAGGATCTTCTTCCCGAGACTGGCTCGCCATGAGCGAGGCTTTCGACTCGCCCTCAGGCGAGACGGAAGCCGAGTC
>CAZUGF010000144.1:0-3309 GCA_964619705.1 uncultured Bifidobacteriaceae bacterium | reverse complement strand
CTTCGTGCCCTTCGCGTCTTCGTGTCGATCGTCCCCTTCCCGTCATCGTGTCGACCGTGACGGAGGTGGCGCGGTCAGCCTCCGGACCTCAGAACGTCAGGGTGATCCTGATCGTGTCCGAATAGGCGCCCGCGCCGGGGCTGGCCTGGGCGGGCACGAGACCGAACACCGTGAGGATCTGCGTGCTGTTCGTGCCCGTGCCCTGGCTGGTGTCGGTCCCGACGGTGTTGCCCCAGCGCTGCGTGCGCGCGGTGTCGCGGTACAGCTCGTAGGTGACGTGGCCGCCCGGTCCGGCCATCCGGCGGGCGGTCGCGAGTGCGTGCAACCCGTTGTCGAGTCCCACGCGCCAGACCGTGCCCGTCGGGCAGCGCAGCTGGATGGTCGACGTCTGCATGTGCGCGACGTTCAGCGTGCCCACAGCGCCGAACTGCAGATCGGTGGCCGTGAGGATGGTGCACGTGTTGGCGAACATCGCATACACACCGGCCGACGAGACGGCCGCGGATCCCCCGCCCATGCCGCCGCTCTGGCAGTCGTTGACCAGTGGGGGCGGCGCGCCGGTGGCGTAGCGGTACCTCAGGAGGCCGCTCGTGTTCTGCTCCTGGTGCTGGCCCGCGGCCGTGTTCGAGCCCGGGGGCACGCGGCCGTACACGATCGCCGAGTTCGGCTGCTGCGTATTCGGAGCCACGACCGTCGTCCACGAGTAGACCGGCGCGCCGCTGCTGGCAGGACCGAGGATCTGGGTGCGCGCCGGGTCCGAGTACAGCTCGTAGCCCATGTAGGTGCCGGCGCTGTGGTTGATCATGCGCCGCGACGTGTTGCCGCCCGGTCCCTGATCGCCGATGTCGATGAACAGGCACATCCGGTAATAGAGCGGTTCCGTGAAGCCGTAGCTCTGGCACGTGTACGGCACCGTCCCGGTCGCGTCCCTGCCCGCGGCGGTGACGCTCCCGAAGTCGAGCCGGAAGGATCCCGGAATGTAGCAGGTCTGCGCCTCGGCGTCCCCCGCCGGCACGAGCCACAGCAGGCCCGCCAGCAGTAACGCGAGACGAACGCCGCGCCTGGCGGTCATCGGCACGTCAGGGCTCCGAGGTCGACGAGGCCCCGCGCCGGCAGCGTGCCGGGGAGCGTCACCGAGCAGGTGTGGTCGCCGTCGCCGACCAGCAGGCGCGCGCCGGCCGACGGGTTCTGCAGGAAGACAAGCCCGTCGTATCCCACGACCGAGATTGCGCCTCCCGGGCCGGCGCCGGCCGCGGATGACGCGAGACGGATCGCGCTGCCCATGGGCACCGGGACGCCCGCGGTGTCGCGCAGCACGATCTGCACGGACACCGTATGGCGCACGTCGAAAGCCGCCACCATGCCGCTCCGGCTCGCGGGCACGGCCTCGAGCTCGACGCGGTCGACCAGCGTATCTTCCGGGAGCTCCATGGGGTCGATCGACAGGCGGTTCCGCTGCCAGGCCTGCAGCCGGTTCACGAGCAGCAGCCCGTGCTCGTCGGTCCGTCCAACCACGCGATTCTCCAGCTTGACGGCAATGTCGGGAACCCCGCCCGTCGACACGAGCGCGAAGGCGTCGTCCACCCGGCGCATGGCACGCAGGTAGCGTCGAATCGACAGCACGCTGCCGCTCACGTTCGCGTACGCGCCCGCACGGTCGCCGGCCGTATCCTGCCACGTCCCGCCCGCGGACCATTGGCCGTAGCGCCCGAGCTGGATGACCTCCGCCTGCGCGTTTCCGCCGGTCTGCGGCGCCGCCTGCGCACGCCAGCCCCAGCCGCCCCGATCGGCATCAACGGACTGGGTCGCTTCCAGCACCGCGCCGGTCGTGGAATCGGTCCGGCGCACGCTGGCCGCCGTCGTGAGGCGGCGGTTGATGGGCCGCGACCAGTAGAGGACGGCGCTGTTGCCGCGTCCGCCGTCCAGGTTGCGGCTGAGCGTGAAGTTCAGGTAGCCGCTGCGCACGGACGAGAGCGCCCAGTTGACGTTCAGGAACCGCGAGCGTCCGAGCCCCGCATACTCCTGGCTCACGAACCCGCCGCCGAGGCGGCCGATCGGCAGGCTCACGCCGACGAAGGCGCGATCCGTGCGCAGGGGCGGCGGCGATCCCTCCAGGCTGCCCGCGTCCGCGAAGTCCGCGCTGCGCACCTGCGTGGCGAGGCCCACGTTGAAGGACCGCGCCTGCCATTGATAGCCCGCGCTGCCCTGAAGGCCATGGCCGGCGTCGTACCGCGACGCCGCGATGGCGCCGTTGACGACACCGCCGCGGCGGCCCAGCAGCCACACGCCGCCCGCGCCTCCGAGCTGCAGGCCGTCGGCGGCTTCCGCGTGGGCTTCGAGCGTCGCGTGTTCGCGCAGGCCGTAGCGTCCGCTGCCGCTGAAGAGCGGCGTGGACCTGTAGCCGAACGACCGCAGCCCGTAGTCCCGGCGCAGCGTGCCCAGCTCCGCCGACCAGTCGAACAGCCCCTGCTGCAGGAGCTGCGGCGTGTTGTAGAGGGAGAACTCGACCACGCGGCTCATGCCGTTGATGTCGGTGATGACCACCTGCGCCTGCCCCAGCCCCTGAAACGACGGCAGGGCGTCGAGCTGAAAGCGTCCGGGCTGCACCTGCTCCTCGCTGGCCTGCCGCACGCCGTTGATGAAGAGCTCCACGGTGGAGGGCAGGATCGCCTCGCCGGTGAAGGACGCGAGCGGTACGGTCACGCGGTAGGGCTGCAGCGCGAAGTTGCGCGAGACGCGCACGCCGCCCACGCGCGCTGCGCGCGTCCAGGAGAGCGAGCTCGTGATCGTGTCGCCGGCCATCACGGTGATCATGCGGCCGGGAAAGTCGAGCTGCCACGAGGTGTCGAGCCGGACCGTGTCCTGACGGGTGGCGAACGCCGTGCCGGCGCCCACGCGCGTCACCAGGCTGTTGTTCCAGACGCCCGGCCCGACGCCGAAGAGGCGCTGCTCGGTCCACGCGCTGACGGACTGCGCCGTGCGGTTGCCCTGCGCGGAGACATCGTAGTTGAACAGCAGGCCCGCCGCGCGGGTCGCGGGATCGACGCCCGTTGATGTCGGTTGTGCAAACCCCAGATGTGCCATCGGACGCATCAGCCACTCCACCGGCACCGACAGGTTGACCCGCTGCAGGCTCGCGTCGTAGTCGACGCGGAGGCCCGGGAGATTGTCGAGGGCGATCAGGCCGCCGGCCGTCTCGCCACCCGGCCACCGGATGCCGAGCTCCCCCAGGGTTGCCGCGCTGACGCTGAGCGTCGGGCCGCGCCTGACGAACCGAATGAGCTTACCCGTGGGTGCCTGATTCACCGC
>CAZUGF010000143.1:0-3371 GCA_964619705.1 uncultured Bifidobacteriaceae bacterium | reverse complement strand
AGGGTCGCCTGAAGATCCATGCACATCATCCACGAGATCGTCCGCGAATCCTTCGTCGGCCTCAGCCGCAACCGCACCAGGGCCCTGCTCTCGATGCTCGGCATCTCCTGGGGCATCGTCTCGGTCGTGATGCTGCTGTCCTACGGCAACGGCTTCCGCGACGCGCTGGCGCGCGGATTCCGCGGCGCCTTCGGCGATGCCGTCGTCATCGTCTGGCCGGGGCAGACCAGCCAGCAGGCCGGCGGCGAGCGCGCCGGCAAGCGCATCCGGCTCAAGGAGGCGGACGTCCTCGCCGTGCGGGAGGCGCCGCTCGTCAAGTTCGTGAGCCCGGAGTTCACGCGCGACTTCCCGGTGACCTGGGGCACGAAGCAGGCCTCCCACCTGATTCGCGGCGTGGCGCCTGAGTACGCGGCCATGCGCAGCCAGTGGCCGGAGTCCGGGCGGTTCCCGGATGCGGAGGACCTCCGCCTGCACCGCCGCGTCGCCTTCCTCGGGAGTGAGGTCGCGCGCAAGATGTTCGGCAACGTGCCGCCCGTCGGCCAGCGCATCCGCATCGGCGGCATGGCCTTCGAGGTCGTCGGCGTGCAGAAGGAGAAGGTGCAGCTCTCCAACTACCTGCGTCCGGACCGCGAGTCCATCTTCATCCCCTACACCACGGCCGGACAGCTCTGGAACACGGAGTACTCGACCGTGATGGTCTACCAGGCCGTGGACGCGACGCGCGAGGAGCAGGCCACCGCGCAGGTCAAGGCGCTGCTCGGCCGGCGGCTCGGCTTCGATCCGGGCGACGACCGCGCGCTCCGCATGTTCGGTTCCTCGCAGACGGCACAGATCACGGCGGGCATCACGGTGGGCCTCAAGCTCGTGCTCGGGTTCATCGGCGTCCTCACGCTGGCCATCGGCGGCATCGGCGTCATGAACATCATGTTCGTCTCCGTCACGGAGCGGACGCGCGAGATCGGCGTCCGCAAGGCGCTCGGCGCACGGCGTCAGGCCATCCTGCTCCAGTTCCTCCTCGAAGGCCTCGTCACCGTCTTCGCCGGCGGCGCGGCCGGAATCCTCGCGTCCTACGGCCTCGTCATGCTCTTCAGCCCGCAGCCCTTCCTCTCGGAGCTGCTGGACGATGCCACGCGGTCGGCGGACATCCACTTGCAGTTGTCGCTGGAGCTCCTGGTCATCTGCAGCGGCGTGCTGATGGTGGTCGGCCTCGTCAGCGCCCTGGTGCCCGCGCTCCGGGCGTCGCGCATGGATCCCATCGAAGCGCTCCGCTACGAGTAGCGCGCTCCGTCCCTGGCGTCCTGCCCACCGGGGCAGCGTGCGCGATAGACTACGGGCATGCGGAGATCAATCGCGCTCGTCGCCCTGGCGGCGCTCGTCACCATTGGCAGCGTCCTGGTCGCGCAGCAGATGCGCGGGACGCGCATCGGACCCGGAGAGTCCTGCCCGCCCGGCACGACGGAGACGCGCCCCGGCACGTGCCAGGCGCCGGACATGCCGGCCCCCAGCATCCTCGACTACCGGCCGACGTCCACGCTCGTCACCGCGGAGCACCTGGTGCCGAAGGCGCGGTTCCCCGCGGTCGACATCCACGGCCACCCGCCCTCGTTGACCACGGCCGCCGCCATCCAGGACGTCGTGGACGTGATGGACCGCATCAACCTCCGCGTCATGGTCGTGGCCAACAACCTGTCCGGGAGCCGGCTCACGGAGACCCTCGCGGCGCTGGCCGCCAGTCCGCACGCGGATCGCTTCCGCGTCCTGGGCGGCGTGGACTTCCGCAACGTGGGGCCGGGGTGGGCGGACAAGGCCGTCAGGCAGCTCGAGGCGGACGTCGCCGCCGGTGCCATCGGCGTGGGCGAGGTGTCCAAGAGCTTCGGGTTGACCATCCGCAAGGCGGACGGGACGAGGCTCCGCGTCGACGATCCGGATCTGGACCCGCTGTGGGAAGCCTTTGCACGGCTGGACGTGCCCGCGTTCATCCACACCGCGGAGCCGCAGGAGTTCTTCCAGCCGCTGGACTACACCAACGAGCGCTGGCTGGAACTGGCCCTCTTCCCGAACCGGCGGAACAACCAGCCGGGGCAGGTGAGCTTCGAGGAGCTCATGACGGAGCGGAACAACGTGTTCCGGAAGCATCCGAAGACGCGCTTCATTGCCGCGCACTTCGGCTGGCACGCCAACGACCTCGGGCGTGCGGCGCAGATGCTGGACGACTTCCCGAACGTCGTCGTCGAGGCGGGCGCGGTGCTCTACGATCTGGGACGCCAGCCGCGTGCCGCGCACGACTTCTTCGTCAAGTACCAGGACCGGATCATGTTCGGCAAGGACTCCTTCCAGCCGGACGAGTACCCCTACTACTGGCGCGTGTTCGAGACGACGGACGAGTACTTCGACTACTACCGGGACTACCACGCCTTCTGGAAGCTGTACGGGATGGGCCTGCCCGACGACGTGCTGCGCAAGGTGTATTACGGGAACGCGCAACGCGTGCTGAAGGGGCTGCCTCGCGTGGAGTAGGACGACAGCGGCGCCCGCGCGGCGCCTGCGCCACATGGAGGCCTGCCGCCGGGCCGCACCGCGCGTCAGTCGAAGAACGCCGCCGCGGGCTGCTTGAAGAACGGAAGCACGGACGACTGCACCGGCATGATGTGGCGGAAGTGTGTGAACGCCTTCCGGCCGCGGCGCGACAGGTTCACGACCACCACCTGTGCCTGCGACGGATCCAGGAGCCAGCACTCGCGGACGCCCGCGTCGCGATACCACGGCAGCTTGACGCGGCGGTCCCTGACGGCCGTCCGGCGCGAGATGACCTCCACCACGAGATCCGGTGCACCCCAGACGACATCGCGCACGATGTGCAGCCGATCGGCGGCGATGAAGAAGACGTCCGGCTGCACGACGAGCGCCCGGTCCGCGTCCAGCACGACATCCGCGGGCGAGACGGAGACGCGTCCGAGATGATGCTGCCGCACGTGCTGATCGAGCAGGACGACGGTCCGCACGACGACCGCCTGATGACCCCAGAGCGGCGCGGGCGGCTCGCGGAGCACGCCATGCGCCAGCTCCTGCGCACGCGATCGTTCGGGTCCGGCCAGGTACTCGCCCACCTCGAATCGCTCATCGTCCATAGGACGACGATGCCATCGTCGTCGGGGGGATGCAATATGGAAAGATCTGCGATCCGATACGCGATGCGAGGCTATTCGGATCGGAGCCCTTCGACGGGGTCCACGCGCATGGCGCGGAGCACCGGAGGGATGCAGGCGGCGAGCGCGACGGCCGCGAGCAGTCCGCCTGCCGCCAGCGTGGAACCGAGGTCGCCCGGTGTGACGTCGTAGAGCACGCGCGTCAGCGCGGCTTCGGCGGCACGG
>CAZUGF010000142.1:0-3543 GCA_964619705.1 uncultured Bifidobacteriaceae bacterium | reverse complement strand
GACGGTCCGGGGGCGTCCGGCGCCCGGTGATAGAGTAGGAACACCCAGGGGACGCGCGTGCTCCGGCGCCTGTGCAGCGCCAGCTCGATCGTCCCTCCGTGTGTCAATGAAGCCCCGCGACCTGCAGGAATCCGCACAACTCACCCTTTCCCGAGAGGTGGGCTACGTCGTCAAGCCGCACGGGGATCGGCTGCGCGTGGCCCTGACGTTCCCGAACTCGTACTTCGTGGGGATGTCCAACCTGGGCTTCCAGACCGTGTACCGGCTGTTCAACGCCCGCCCCGACACGGTGTGCGAACGCGTGTTCCTGCCGCCCCGGCAGGAGCTGGCGGCCAGCCTGGAGTCCGGCGTCCGGAGCGTGACCCTGGAGTCCCAGACCCCGGTCGCGGACTTCGACGTGTTTGCGTTCTCGGTGTCCTTCGAGTGGGACTACACCAACGTCCTGACGATGCTGCGGCTGGCGGGGATTCCGCTGCGCGCGGCGGACCGTGACCACCGGCACCCGCTCGTGGTGATCGGCGGGGCCGTGACGTTCGTCAATCCCGAGCCGCTCGCGCTCTTCGCGGACGTGATTGCCGCCGGCGAGGGGGAAGTGCTGGTTCCCGCGCTCGTCGAGGCGTGCGCGACGCCGTCCAGGTCCGAGACGCTGCGGCGCCTGTCCCGGTCCCGCGGGTTCTACGTGCCCTCCTACTACGACGTGGAGTACAAGGCGGACGGGACCATTGCGCGGTACGTGCCCCGCGAGGGTACCGACGCGCCGGCGACCGTCCGGAAGGCCGCGCTCAAGACGACCGAGGCGTGCGATCCGCCCGTCACCAGCATCTTCACGCCCGACACGGAGTTCGGATCCCGGTTCCTGGTGGAGGTGGTGCGCGGGTGCGCCAACCTGTGCCGGTTCTGCTGGGCGGGTTACAACTACCTGCCGGTCCGCGCGTTTCCCGCCGACCGGATCCTGGACCTGGCGCGCGACGCGCGCGCGCACGCCACGCGCGCGGGGCTGGTGTCCATTGCGCTCTGCGACCATCCCGAGATCGAGCGGATCCTGCGCAGCCTCAACGAGATGGGCTACGCCGTGTCCCCGGCATCCCTGCGGCTGGACGACCTCACGCCCGAGATCGTGTCCCTGCTCCGCGCGAGCGGCGAGCGGACGCTGACGATTGCGCCGGAGACGGGATCGGACCGCCTGCGCCGCGTGATCAACAAGACGGTGACCAACCAGGAGATCCTGGACGCGGCGGAGCTGATCTTCTCGAGCGGCTTCGAGAGCATGAAGCTCTACTACATGATCGGCCTGCCCTCCGAGGAGGACGAGGACCTCGTCGCCATCCGCGACCTGACGCTCCAGCTCCGCGAGGTCATGCTCCGGCACGCCCGCGTCCGCGGGCGCATCGGGCGGATCGTGGCCAGCGTGAACCCGCTCGTGCCCAAGCCGGGGACCGCCTACCAGTGGATGCCGATGGAGGCGCACGACGTGATCGAGCGCAAGATGAAGCGGCTGCGATCCCTCGTGGCCGGTATCGACAACGTCTACTTCAACATCAAGAGCGAGCGGCACTCCTACTACCAGGCCCTGCTCTCGCTCGGCGACCGGCGCATCGCGCCGGCGGTGGAGGCGGCGGAGCGGAACGGCGGCCAGTGGCGGCGCGCCATGACCGACGTGGGCCTGGACGGGGACTTCTACATCCATCGCGACCGCTCGGCCGATACCGTGCTGCCGTGGGACATCATCGACGGCGGCATGAAGGACTCCTTCTTTCGGACGGAGCTGGCCAAGGGCGCGCGCGCGGAGTGGACGCTGCCGCCGAAGCGGGCAAAGGAGAACGCCGGTCTCCTCCCGATGCTCACCTGATCCCTGCCGGTTCCACACCTCGGACTCCTCCATGATCCCGGGACACGCCTTGCCGGGATTCCACGTGCCCGATCCGGCGCGGCCGACCGCCGGAGAGCTCCGGGCTCCGGCGATCGACCGCGTGCGGGACGAGCGGCCTGCTGACGTCCGCGCGATGCCGGCCTCCTCGAACCAGCGGCTGGGAGGAGGCAGTACGGGTGGACGCGCGTTGGCGGCAGCGGCGGCTCGCCGAACCGGAAGCGCCCGGCCCGGGCGGCTAACGGCACGTGAGGACCGGCCGGCGGCGTGCCAGTCAGCCGGAGACCGCCGCCTGCGCCTCGAACTCCGCGTACGCGTGGAGGATGACGTCCCGCACCCGATCCTGGGAGCTGGTGTCGCCCACGGGCCGGAGGAGCGCAAAGCTGCGTCGCTCGCCGTTGACCGAGTAGGCGCGCGCCGGAAACGTGACGTTGCGCCCGGCGCCGGTGCGCCGTTCCCAGACGGCAAAGCCGACGAGCTTCATCCCCTGAAGGTCTCCGTTGTCGAAGTGCATCTCGGCATCCGCCAGCTTGCCGGAAGGCGCGCCCTTGTCGGTCGGCGTGATCTTGATCACCATGTGAGTCTCCAGTCCGGCGCCCGTCATCGGGCGCCCACCGTGCCGGCGGAGCCGGGGCTCCGCCGTGCCTGCGTTCGTCCTTGCGGGCGCGTGTTCGATGCCCGCGAACCGTGGCAGTTCAAGAGCGGTGCCAATCCGGAACCGCCCTGTTTTCACGTGTCGACGCCGGGCGCGATCCCGTCGACGACAACCGCCGTTGACGCCACAGAGAAAGAGTGCCGATGACGCCCCCGACCCCCGACCCCGCATTTCGCTGGACCACAGAGACTTGGGGGCTCGCGCTGCGCTGCGCGCCGCTCGGCGCCATCGCGCAACACCTGTTCACCTCCGCGCAACTGAAGTTGCGCAGCCGCGCGCCGCTCGATGCCGCCCGCTGGACGTCCGCGCTCTCGTCCCTCGGCGCGGGCCCGGACCGGCTGACGCGGGTGACGCAGGTGCACGGGCGCGCGATCCGCGTGGTCCGCCGGGGAGAGGCCACCGCATCCGCGCGCCGCGAGACGCCCGAGGGCGACGCCATCATCTCCAACGCAGACGATGTGGTGCTGGCGGTGGTGGTGGCGGACTGCGTGCCGATCCTGCTGGCCGACAGGCGCAACGGCGCCGCGGCAGCAATTCACGCCGGCTGGCGCGGCACCTGTGCCGGCATCGTCCGCGAGACGGTGGCGGCCATGGTCCGGGAGTTCGGCACGCGGGCGCAGGACCTGACGGCGGCCATCGGACCGAGCATCGGGCCCGGGGACTACGAGGTGGGCGAGGAACTGGTGGACACGTTCCGGGAGGCCGGCCACGAGCGCGCACACGTGGAGCGCTGGTTCGTGCGGGAGGCCGACGCGCCCCTGCGGCTGGATCTCTGGCGCGCCACCGGCGATCAGCTGCTGCAGGCGGGCCTGCGCCCGGAGTGCATCGCGTCGAGCGGCCTGAGCACGTTCAGGCATCCCGGCCTGCTGGAGTCCTACCGCCGGGACGGCACGCGCGCGGGCCGGATGGCGGCGGTGATCCGGGTTCCCGCGTTCGCTCGCTGAGCCGCCTTCCCGCCTTCCTGCCTTCGCTGCTTCGCAGCTTCGGCGCGGCAAGCTGCTTGCTGGCGTGATCTACGGCG
>CAZUGF010000141.1:0-3581 GCA_964619705.1 uncultured Bifidobacteriaceae bacterium | reverse complement strand
CTTTCAGGTCAGTGGTGATCCTAGAAACGAGCCAAGCGAAAGTCAAGCGAAAATGCGTGAACGTGCCGGTGCCTACGGGTTCCGTATCAACAGTTTGCGGGGACAGGGGACTTTCGCCTCGATCCCGGCAGGGAGCAGGACCTGCGATCCCCCGGTTTGACTGGCGCCGCAGGAACTGCGTACCGTCGGCGGATGCCCAGTCCTGTCGGCCACGCCCTGGGTGGGCTCATTGTCTGGCTCGTGCTGCCGCCGTCGGACCCGGACGCCACGGATGAGGCAGCGGTTGCCGGGCGCGGGGGACACCTGGCGACGACCGCGGGCTGGCAGGGCCTGGCACTCGTCATGGGCAGTGCCGTGGCGCCGGACCTCGACTTCCTGTGGGGACGGCACAACATGGAAACCCACAGCCTCGGCGCCGCGCTGCTCGCCGGGCTCGCCGTGCTGGCCTGGACGCGCGGGCGGGACCGGCGCCTGGCGCTGGCCGTGGCCCTGGCCTGGGCCTCGCACGTCCTGTTCGACTGGCTCGGCTCGGACACCACGCCGCCGCTGGGGGTGATGGCGCTCTGGCCGTTCAGCCCGACATTCTTCTTTGCCGATGCCTTCGTCTTCGAGGCCATCTCGCGACGCACGTGGCTCCCGAACTTCTGGAGTCACAACCTGCTGGCCGTGGTGAGGGAGGTCGTGCTGCTGGCGCCGCCCGCTGCGCTCGCGGCGTGGTATCGGCGGAGGAGAGCCGGATAGCCTTGCGTCGATCAGGAGGGCCTCGCTTCGCGCGGCAGATCCTGCCGAACGCAACGAGGCCCTCCGAATGCAACGAGGCCCACCGAACGTCGTGAGGCCTAACGCGCCCAAAGGGCGCGCCGTCAGATCATCTCCACCGCCAGCGCGACACCGTTCCCCCCGCCCAGGCAGAGCGTCGCCACGCCGCGCGTCTTCCCGCGCTCCTTCAGCGCGTAGAGCAGCGTCGTCAGGATGCGCGCGCCGGAGGCGCCGATGGGATGCCCGAGCGCCACCGCGCCGCCGTTCACGTTCACGCGCGACGGATCGACGCCGAGCTCCTTCATCACGGCAACGGCCTGCACGGCAAACGCCTCGTTGAGCTCGATGAGATCGACGTCGGCGAGGTTCCAGCCCGCCTTCTTCAGCACCTTGCGGGTGGCCTCGACCGGCGTCATCAGCAGCATCTTCGGTGCGAGTCCGCTGGTGGCCTGTGCCACGACGCGGGCGATCGGCGTGACGCCGAGGGCGGCCGCACGCTCGGCGCTCATCACCACCAGCGCCGCGGCGCCGTCGTTGACGGGCGGAGCGTTGCCGGCGGTCACCGAGCCGTCCTTCTTGAACGCCGGCTTGAGCGCGCGGAGGGCGTCCGCCGTCGTCTCCGGGCGCACGGACTCGTCCTTGTCGAAGACCACCGCGTTGCCCTTGCGCTGCGGGATGCTCACGGGGAGGATCTCGGCGGCAAACTTGCCGGACGCCTGCGCGGCCGCGGCCTTCTTGTGGCTGTCCACGGAGTAGGCGTCCTGCTCGTCGCGCGTGACCTTGTGCAGGTCGGCGATGGTCTCGCCGGCGTTCCCCATGTGCCAGTTCTCGAACGGGCACCAGAGGCCGTCGTGAATCATCGTGTCGAGCACCGTGCTGTTGCCCATGCGCAGGCCCTCGCGGACGCGGGGCAGCGCATAGGGCGCATTGCTCATGGACTCCATGCCGCCGGCGACGGCAATCTCGATGTCGCCGGTGAGGATGCCCTGCTGCGCGAGCATCACGGCCTTGAGACCGGAGCCGCACACCTTGTTGATCGTGAGCGCGCCGACGTGATCGGGCAGCCCGCCGTTCAGGGCGGCCTGCCGCGCGGGCGCCTGTCCCTCCGCGCCCGCGACGACGTTGCCCATGATGCACTCGTCGACGATGGCCGGATCGATCCCCGCGCGTGTGACGGCCTCCCTGACGACCAGCGCGCCGAGCTGCGGCGCGGTGAAGTCCTTGAGCGTACCCAGAAACCTGCCGGTCGGAAGGCGAACGGCGCTGACGATGACGGCTTCAGCCATGCGAGATGATCTCCACGTTGATGTATGCGTCCGGCCCGAGGAGCGCGTCGAGCCGCGTGCGGATGAGTCCGAGGGAACGCTCCACTTCCCGGCGCCAGTGTGCCGGCACCGTCACGACGATCACCTGTCGATCGTCGAAGCGGACCTCCGACACGCGGGCCACAGCCGGCCCGACCGACGCCCGCCACGCGAACTCCACCTTCTCGGCACAGAGCGGCGCGGGGCGGATGACCTGCGCCAGGACGCCCGGAATGATTCTGGCGGCGGCGATCATCGTCTCAGGATAGCACCGGGGAGAAAGAGAGCGCATCCGATGACCTCCGATCCGGTGAGGTGGTGATGGATCTGGCGATCTACCCATCGAGGAATCGATCTGGTGATCGGGCCGGGTGTTGTGAAGACGCGCCCGGCGGTGCGGTTGAGCCGGTTCAGGGCTCGGGCCGGGCGGCGGCTTGACCGGGCGTCGCGCGAGGGGATACAAGAGACGGACGTCGTCCACGCCCATCCCGCAGGAGGTTCCGTGATGCTGTCACACCGATCCCGCTGCCTCGTCCTCGTGACCCTGGCCGCTGCCCTGGCGGCCTCCGCCGCGTTCGCGCACCACGGCTGGAGCTCGTACGACGAGAAGAACCCGCTCACCGTGGAGGGCACGATCTCCGAGCCGGCCTATGTCAACCCGCACGGCAGCGTGAAACTGCGCGCGACGGACGGCGGCAAGGTCTGGGACGTGGTGCTGGCGCCGGTGTCGCGGATGCAGACGCGCGGCCTCTCGGAGGCCATGCTGACAGCCGGCACGCGCGCGACGGTGCTCGGCTACCAGCACCGCAAGATCGAGACGGAGATGCGCGCGGAGAACATCACGATCGACGGGAAGAAAGTCGAACTGCGCTGATGGCCGGCGCGTGGCTGGGCCTGGCGGCTGCGGCCGAGGGCTCCGCGCTGGCGGCGTGGCTGCGGTCCTCGACCTGGGGCTACCCGGCCGTCGAGTCCGTGCACCTCCTGGGGCTGGCCGTGCTCGTCGGCACGGCCGTCGCCTTCGACCTGCGGCTGCTCGGCGCCGTATCGCGGCTGCCCGTCGATGCGCTGGCCCGCCTCCTGCTGCCGTGCGCGCGTGTGGCCTTTGCCGTGGCGGCGCTCTCCGGCCTCGTGCTCTTCGCGACGCAGGCCACGAGCCTTGCGGCCATGCCGCTCTTCTACGTCAAGATGGGCGCCATCGCGGTGGCCGTGCTCAACACGACGATCTTCCATCGCGGCATCTTCCGCTCCGTCTCCCACTGGAATGCCGGCACCGGCACGCCCGTCCCCGCACGCGCGGCCGCGGTGGTGTCCCTGGTGGCGTGGACGTTCGTCCTCGTGTGCGGCCGGTGGCTGGCGTACGCGTGAGGCGAGGAGGAAGGGCCTCGCGGACGGAGGCCTCGCGCGTGCGCGCTCGGTGGGACGGCAGGCCTGCGGTGGGCCTCGCGCTTCGCGCTCGGTAGGACGGCACGCGACCCTGAGAAGGGCAGGCGACCCTGAAGGGCAGGCGACCCTGAAGGG
>CAZUGF010000140.1:0-3620 GCA_964619705.1 uncultured Bifidobacteriaceae bacterium | reverse complement strand
TGGGCTCTAGGCTTTCCGCGTCAGTCGAGATCCCGGAGTTCGTCGTCCAGCCGTGAGCGAAGCGTGGGTTCCTCCTCGAGCATCGCCGCCGGACCGGCGATCGCGGGACGATGCGACCAGCGCATGGCCAGGACGCCGGCGCCGATCAGGCCTGTCAGGCCGAGCAGGTACGGCAGCATCCACACCAGCCGGCCCAGCCCGGCAATGGGCTCGCTCAGCAGCACCTGCCCGCTCACGCCCTGGTGACCCGGCGCGTTGATGTGATCGCCCGGCTCCACGAAGTGGCTCAGGACGTCGGCTTCGGAGCGGCCGGCCTCGAACATCGCCGTCACTTCCCCCTTGACGATCGCGCAGTGGCTGCAGGCGCAGTCCCCGACCGGAAGCTTGGAGCACCCGCCGCACCAGCACGCCAGCTTCCGCGTCGTCTCCTTGACCTCCGGCGAGAAGATCTGGAGCCGTGCGTCCTTGGGATCCTCCACGTGCTGGGCGCGGGCGATGCCCGGCACGAGCAGGGCCAGGATCAGCAGCGTGGCCGTCGCCGTTGCGCCCTCAGGTACACGGCCCGCCGCAAAGCTGATGGCGCGCTCCGGCAGCAGCGCGATGCCCGTCCCGAGCGCCATGATGCCGAAGCCCAGCCAGATCCAGTTGACGAGCGGGTTGATGTGGACCTCCACGCTCGCCGTCTGGTCCTCCAACTCGAAGGCCGGCATCACGATGTAGAGGTCCTCGGCGAACGTGCGCCGGATGCCCACTTCCGTCGTCGGCTCCTGCTCGTGCTTGCGGAAGTACCACTTGGCCGGATAGAGCTTGCCGAGATCCCTGCCGTCCGTATCCCGCACGCTGATGTGCGCCGTCACCATCTGCTTCTGCCCGTCGTCGGTGACGCGGATGGCGTCGAGGCGGAGAACGAACTGGCTGACGGTCGCCTCCTCGCCCGGCTTGAGGAGCATCTGCTCGTCGCGGCTGAAGCCCTCGCCCGCGAACCCGAGGAAGATGAGCACGATGCCCAGGTGCACGATGTAGCCGCCATAGCGGCGCTTGTTGCGCCCGACGAGGCCGATCGTCGCGGTGAACAGGTCCGTGCCGGTCATGCCCTTCCGCACGTTGGCGCCGCGATAGAACTCCTGCGAGATGGTCCCGACGACCATCGCGCAGAGCGCGAAGCAGATGCCGGAGCTCCACACCCGCACGCCCATGGCGACGAGGATGGCGGCGGTCACGAGGCCCAGGCTCACCGGGAAGAGAAACTGGTCCCGCAGGTTGACGAGCGTCGACTTGCGCCAGGCGAGGAGCGGGCCCACGCCGGTCAGGAGCAGCAGCGCGAGGCCGATGGGCGTCATCCACCGGTTGAAGAACGGCGGTCCCACGGTGAGGCGTTCCCCCGTCAGCAGCTCCGTGATCGTCGGGAACATCGTCGCGAAGAGGACGAAGAAGGCGGAGAAGAGCAGGATCCAGTTGTTGGCGAGGAACGCGGCCTCGCGGGACACCCAGGAGTCCAGCTCGTGCCGCGCCCGCAGCAGCGGGAGGCGGTAGATGACCCAGCCGAAGCTGATGACGGCGACGGTGGCCATGAAGATCAGGAAGAGGCGCGCGAGCGCCGGGTCGTCGCCGAACGCGTGGACGGACTGCACGACGCCGGACCGCGTCATGAAGGTGCCGAAGATCGTGAGCAGGAACGTGACGATGACGAGGGTGACGTTCCAGCCGCGCAGCATCCCGCGGCGTTCCTGCACCATGACGCTGTGGAGGAAGGCCGTCGCGGTGAACCACGGCAGGAGGCCGGCGTTCTCGACCGGATCCCAGCCCCAGAAGCCGCCCCAGCCGAGTTCCTCGTAGGCCCAGATCATCCCGAGCGTGAGGCCCAGGGACAGGAAGAACCAGGAGAACATCGTCCAGCGGCGGACCGCGCGGAGCCAGCCGTCGTCCAGGTGGCCGGTGATGAGCGCGGCCATGCCGAACGCGAACGGGATGGTGAGGCCGACGAAGCCGAGGTACATGGTCGGCGGGTGGATCGCCATGTAGAAGTTCTGGAGCAGCGGGTTCAGCCCGCGTCCGTCGGTCGGCGTCTGCGTCAGGTAGGTGTCGAACGGGTTGTTGTGGATGATCATCAGGAAGAGGAAGAACATCTCCACCAGGCTGATGACCGCCACGACGTAGGGAATGAGCTCGCGATGGCGTTCGCGGTTCACCTTGACCGCCACCGATCCGAAGAGCGAGAGCAGGAACACCCAGAACATCACCGAGCCGTCCAGCCCGCCCCAGTAGGAGGTGATCCGGTAGAAGAGCGGCTGGACGCTGTCCGAGTAGCGCTGGACGTAGCGGATGGAGAAGTCGCCGGAGACGAACGCGTGGATGATGACGCCGGAGGCCACCGTCATGATGGCCGCCACGGTGTAGAACGCGCCGACGCCGGACTCGATCAGGGCGTTGCGCCGCCGCCGGGCACCGGCGATGGACGCGGCGGCCGCATATGCGGCGATCACGAAGGCGAGGAGGAGGAGAAAGGATCCGAGTGCGGCCATGGTGTTCGCTGCGTGCGGTCAGGAGTGGCTACTGAGGGGACGGCCCTCCCGGTCGGGCTTCGTACTTCGAGGGACACTTGGCCATCACGCCGTTCGGCGCCACGGCAAACCCTTCGGGCGACAGCGTGCCCTTGAGCACGACCTCGGCTTCGCCCTTGAACGTGTCGGGCACCACGCCGGTGTAGGTGGCGTTCACCACGTGGCCGTTGCTCTGGACCTGGAACTTGTAGTCCAGGCTGCTGCGCGCCTTGAACACCGAGTCCTCCACCACGTAGCCATGGAGCTGCAGCTTCTTGCCGTACCACTCCTCCGGCTGCGCCATCACTTCGTCCACGTGCTTGTAGTACTCGGTGGCTTCGCCCAGCGTGGAATAGAGCAGCCCGCCGAACGACAGCGCGAGGACGAGACTCGTGAGACCGACCTTGATGGCTTTGTGCTTCATGGTGATGACCTGATGATTCTCTGTGCATCAGGATAGCGCATCACCAGCCGGTAAACCAGCGCGACAGGCAGGCCCACGACATTCGTGTACGAGCCCTCGATGCGCGCGATGAACCGCGAAATACGCCCCTGAATCGCATAGGCGCCGGCCTTGTCCATCGGGTCGCCCGTCTCCACATATCGCCGGATGTCTTCGGGTGTCATGTGATCGAACCACACGGTGGTCGTCTCGCACGCGCTGACGCCGCCGCCCGGACCCGCCAGCGCCACGCCGGTGTGCACCTGGTGGGCCCGTCCGCTCAGCCGCGCGAGCATGGATTCCGCATCCGCGGCGTCCGCCGGCTTGCCGAGCACCTCCCCATCGAGCGTCACGGTGGTGTCGGCGCCGAGAACGACGGCGCCGGAGTGCCCGGCGAACACGGCCTGTGCCTTCTCGCGCGCCAGGCGCTCCACGTACGCGGTGGGAACCTCACCGGCGTGCTGCGCTTCATCGACGTCGGCCGGGATCACGGTGAACGGGATACCGGCCGCACAGAGCAGGAGCGCGCGTCGCGGGGATGCGGAGGCGAGGATGAGCACGAGCAATTATCGCCTTGCGGCGCACGGCAGGCCTCACCGCTTCCCAGTTCGGTGGGCCTGCGGTCGGCGGGCCTGCGG
>CAZUGF010000139.1:0-3678 GCA_964619705.1 uncultured Bifidobacteriaceae bacterium | reverse complement strand
GCCTCCCCTACCCGAAAGGTTGGATCCGCTGGGGCGCGGTAGGTCTCGAGTGGCGGAAGACCGTGGCTGGGTATCAGGGACGATTTCCACAACTATCTGGTCCATGCGGCCCGAGGGATCCTGCTGCGTCCATATCCTCTGAACGCATGTCAGGCCATCGATCTTTCAACGCTCGCTTCCGGCGTCTATGCGGCGGGCCTGCCGAGACTTGCTATGATAGGCGCCAGGCTCAAGTGCAGACCTCACAGCTTCAGGAGCCGGTCAAGCGTTGACCTCGCTGAGCTGTCATTCCGATCGCAGCGTCAACATCGGCGACACGCTCGCCGCCCGCATCGCCGGTCGCATGGCGGCCGCCACCGTCACTGCCGCCAGAACGGCGCATGCCGTCAGGTAGACCTGCCAGTCCGTGCTTTCGACGCCGTAGAGCAGCGCCTCGAGACTTCGCCCTACCCAGATCGACGCGATTGCACCGGCAGCAGTGCCAACGGCGACCAGCACCAGCGTTTCCTTCACAACCATCCCGAAGATGGCGCCCGCGGTGGCACCAAGCGTCCGCCTGAGCGCCAGTTCGCTGATACGCCGACCGACGTTCTGACTCATCACGCCGTAGATGCCCACGACGGCCAGTGCCAGGGCGCTGGCCGCAAACATCCCCATCAGCATGGCCGTGAACCGTGGCCGCCACTCGGCCGTCGACACCACGGCTGACATACTGCGCATGTTGGCGACTGGCAATTCGGGATCGATCCGCCTGATCGCGGCCGTGACTCCCTCGGCCACCGATAGTGACGGCCCCGCGGCACGAATCACGACCGCCATCTCTCGGCCCGTGGCCTGCCACAGCGGCCGGTAGACAATGGCCTCCAAGTCGGCTTTAAGACGCCGAATCTTCACGGCACCTACCACGCCGACGATCTCGAGCCAGGGCGTCTTGGCGTCGCCCCACCCGAAGTTGATCCGTTTGCCAATCGGACTCTCGTTGGGCCAGTACTTCGCCGCAGTGGCGACATCGATGACCGCTATGGGCAGCGCTCCGGGAAGACGATCGGTGTCCGTGAACGTCCGGCCCAGCACCAAAGGGATCCCCATGGTCTCGAAGTACTGCGCGGTAACTGGCCGTTCGTAGGCGACGGGGAAGTCTTGGGCGTCGGGTGCGTAAACCTGCCCCTCGATCCGGAAGCCGTTGAATCCCTGTTGTCGCTCGAGCAGCGGCAGCACCGACACCATCGCCGCCGACTGCACACCGGGCACTGTGGCCACTTCACTGACAACTCGCTCGAAGGCCGTCAAGCGCTCGGCCGGCTTGGCGTATCGATCGCCTGTCATCGAAAGCTCGAGCGTCGTGAGATTGTCTGCCTCGAAGCCGAGAGACTCGCCGTGCAGACGGCTGTAGCTCTTCGCCAGCAACATCGCTCCGACCAGCAGCGCGACCGACAACGCCAGCTGCGTCGACGTCACAACGTTCAGTGCCGACCGGGCGCCCCGTCCCTGAGTCATGTTCTTGCTGCTGACGCGCAAGGCGTTGTCGAGCGCTGCGCGAGACGCCACCATGGCCGGTGCCACACCACACAGCAAGGCGCTGAGCAGCGACACGACTGCGGCAAACGCAAACGCGCGCGGGTGCAGGGCCAGCGCCTCGACATCGGGCACGCCGGCGACTGGCGGCAACAGCAGGCCGAGGAGCTTCGTGCCGCCGAGCGCGAACAGGAGACCCAACGCTCCGGAGAGCCCGGCCAGCAAGGCGCTCTCGGTTAGCAACTGAGTCACCAGCCGCCCCCGGGCGGCGCCGAGCGCCGCCCTGACCGCGAGGTCTTTCCGCCGACCGATCGAACGCGCGAACATCAGGCTGCCGATATTGGCGCTCGCCACCAAAGGCAGCACGCACACGGCCAGGAACACGGCGACCAACGACGTCCGGATCGGGCCGGTCAACTGCTCGTGCAGCGCGATGACCTTCACGGTCCAGTCCGCGTTCGTCTTGGTATAGGCCTGTGCGAGGTGGCCCGCGATGCCCGTCATCGCCGCCTGTGCACTGTCGATGGTTTCACCCGCACGAAGCCTGGCGATGACGTAGTACTGGTGGGAACCCCGGTTGCCAATCGCAGCGCCGAAATCCATAGGCAACCAGGCCTCGGCTTCCTGCGGATAACCGAACCCGTCGGGCATGACGCCCCCCACGGTGTAGATCTGCCCGTCGAGCACGAGACTTTCACCGATCGCGGACGCGCGGGAGCCAAAACGGCGTCGCCAGTGGCGATGTCCAATCAGGACGACCCTTTCGCTGTCCGCCGCGAGAACGCTGCCGACGACCGGCTGGAGGCCGATCACGGCGAAGAACTCGGGCGTCACCGCCGCGGCGCGCAACCGCTCGGCCGGGATTGCACCGCCGGAGACATTAATCGCGCGGGGCAACAGCGCCGCGATAGACTCGAACTGCGCGCTCCCCTGCGCCTTCCAATCCAGGAAGTTCGGCGCCGACACTGGGAACTCACGCTGCCGCGGGGTGACTTCCACCACGCCGACCAGACGATCGCTGTTGGGATATGGCAACGGCTGGATCAGGACGGCGTCAACCAGCGCAAACACCGCCGTACTGGCGCCGACCATGATGCCGAGTACCAGCAGCGTCGCAGCAGTGATGCCTGGATTCGAGCGCATCGAACGCACGGCGTCACGTATGTCCTGCCACAGGCTGTCAACCGTGCGAACCATCCAGACGTCACGCGCATCGTCGATGGCAAGGGCCACGTTGCCGAGCGCACGCTGGCTCGCGCATACGGCGTCCTCGGGCGCGACACCATCACGTTGCAGCGCATCCTGGCGCAGCAGCCGGTGCGTCTCGATTTCCTCCCGCAGCTCAGCATCGTGACGTGAGCGGCGAAGGAGATACAGCAGACGGCGCAGGATCGTGGTCATCGGCGGATTCTCAAGGCGTGCCTATGTTGCTCCCAGCACCTGCTGAATCGCGCCGACCATGCGGTCGAACTCGGTACGTTCGGCCGCGAGGTGTTTGCGGCCGGGTGCGGTGAGCGTGTAGTAGCGCGCGCGCCGATTGTTCTCCGACGTGCCCCACTCGGCCTTGGCCCAGCCGTTGAGGAGCAATCGCTGAAGCGCTGGATAGAGCGCGCTCTCGCCGACACGCAGCACGTCGTTGGACGCCAGACGCAGGTGCTCGACGATGCCGTAGCCATGCTTGGCTCCGCTGACGAGCGCCTTCAAGACCAAGAGCTCAAGCGTGCCAGGTAGAAGATCGGAAGGCGTATTGGTCAGTCCCATCAATTATTGATGGGAGTCTAGCGCCCGATAACGGCGCTCGTCAACCGCCATCAAGGGGTGCGGAGACAAGCCATGCGCTACGCTTGAGCCAAGAGGTCGTCGAAGCTACGGCAGACAGCCTCTGGGAGAAACCAGACCGAAGCCGGTGCCTGAAAGGAATCGAACCTTACGACTGAGCACGCGTTGCGGCGGTGGGGTTGAGGGATAAGGCCCCGGGACGGCCCCGCCCGGGCCCGTCAAGCGTTCACGAGTTCGAAAATGAAATCACCCCGCCCTGCAGAATGCTGACAACACAGGAGATTTGTCTGGCTGGGTATCAGGGACGATCTCCGCAACTACCTCGTCCAGGCGGCGTGAGGGTCCGTTACCTCCATACCCCTTGAACGCGTCTCCTGAGTCCGA
>CAZUGF010000138.1:0-3985 GCA_964619705.1 uncultured Bifidobacteriaceae bacterium | reverse complement strand
AGCGTCGCCTCCCCTCCCCGCGCGCTATACTCCGGACGTGAGCGTTTCCCGCGGGCTCCGGCTCGTCTTCGGCCTCCTGATCGTGGCTACGCTGGCGTCGGCGGCCGCGATGTTTGCCATCTACCTCACGCTCGGCGGCGAGCCGCGCGTGGCCACCGCGTCCACGCTGCTGCTGCGGCCGTCGGGGGACCTTCCGGAGACGGTCCCGGACCTGGTGCTGCCGTTCGGGGAAAGCCGCGGCATGACGGTGCGCGGCTACGTGGAGCTCATCCGCAAGGCGCGGATGGACAGCCGCGTCGCGCGGCTCCTCATCCGTCCCGGCAACCTCGAGTCGCCCTACTGGGCCAAGCTCCAGGAGATCCGCGATGCGATCGTGGACTTCCGCGAGAGCGGGAAGCCCGTCTACGCCTTTCTCGAGGCGGCCGGCGAGCGGCAGTACTACCTGGCCTCCGCCGCGGACCGGGTGTTCCTCCTGCCCACCTCGACGCTGGACCTCACCGGCCTGGCGAGCTACGAGGTCTTCCTCCGCGGCACGTTCGACTGGATCGGGACCTACCCGGACTTCCTCCACGTCGGGGACTACAAGACCGCCGTCAACACGTTCACCGAGAAGACCTTCACGCCGGCGCACGCGGAGATGAGCCGCTCGATCAACAGCGATCAGTTCGACCAGCTCGTGCGGGCGATTGCCGACGGCCGGCAGAAGTCCGAGAGCGAGGTGCGTGAGCTCATCGACCGCGGACCGTTCCTCCCGGAGGAGGCCCTGCGTGTCGGGCTCGTGGACGAGCTGGCCTACGAGGACGAGCTCGACGACCTGGAGGAGGACCTGGCGGGCGCGCCGATCCTCGAGGTGGATCGCTACGCGGGCGTCTCCTGGGGATCGCTTGGCGTGACGCGGCAGGCGCGCGTGGCCGTGATCAACGCGGTCGGCGTCATTGTCTCCGGCCAGAGCGGCTTCGACCCCGTCAACGGCCCCGTCCTCGGGTCCGACTCCATCGTCCGGCACATCCGGCAGGCGCGGTCGCAGCCCGGCGTGCGCGCCATCATCCTGCGCATCGACAGCCCGGGCGGGTCGTCGGTGGCGTCGGACGTCATCTGGCGCGAGCTGATGATCACGAAAGGCAACGGGCTGCCCATCATCGTGTCGATGTCGGACCTGGCCGCCTCCGGCGGCTACTATCTCGCGGCCGCGGGCGATGTCATCGTCGCGCAGCCGGGGACGCTCACCGGGTCCATCGGCGTCTATACCGGGAAGTTCGTGACGGGTGGCACGCTCGCCAAGCTCGGCGCGAACATCGAGGCCGTGAGCGAGGGGCGGCACGCCCAGATGTACTCGCCGGATCGTCCGTTTACGGAAGAGGAGCGGCGCCGTGTACAGGCGTCGATGCAGGTGACCTACGACCACTTCGTGGAGCGCGTGGCCGAGTCACGCCACACGACGCCGGAGAAGATCGACGAGATTGCGCAGGGCCGGGTGTGGACGGGGCAGCAGGCGCGGCAGATCGGGCTGGTGGACGAACTCGGCGGCTTCTCCGTGGCGATTGCCGCCGCCAAGCAGCGCGCGCGGATTCCGGCGGACGCGGAAGTGGAGCTGCTCGTCTACCCGCCGCCCCGCAGCTTCTACGAGGTGCTGAGCGACCAGGTCCAGTCACCGAGCGGCGCCGTGCACGACCGGTCGACGGCCGACGCCCTGCTCTCGCTCCTCGGTCCCCGGGACCGCCGCGTGCTCGGCGCCCTGCTCGCCCCGTCCCGGATCTTCCAGCCGGGCGAGCTGCTCAAGCACATGCCGTACGTCTTCGTGCGCTGAGCCGGTCTCGCGCTACGGCTACTGCGTCACGACCTGCGCCAGCAGGTCCTGCTTGACGGTGATCGTCAGCCCGGCCTTGGCCTTCTGCATGTAGGCGCTGAAGAAGCGGTCCTGCCGTTCGGCCACCATCTCCTCGCGCAGCTGATCGCGTCCGGCGGCCGCCAGTTCCGGCGTCACGTCCTCGCGCTCCGCGACCCTGACGATCGTGGGTCCCGTGGGCGTGCTGACGGGGTCGCTGACGCCGCCGACGGGGAGGGCGAAGGCCACCTCGTCCACCGCCTCGCTGATGCCGACGTCGGGGATGGCGGAGCCGCGCGTGACGAGCTCGGTCGGCTTGACCTCGAGCCCGTGCCGGCGGACGGCCGCGTCGAAGTCCCGGGCGGCCTTCAGGTCCGTGGCAATGGCGGCGGCGCGCTCCTCGGCCATCTGCCGGGCCTTGTCCGCGATGACGTCCTCACGCACGCGGTCCCGGACCTCGTCCAGGGCGGGCACGTAGGACTCCTCACGCCCGGCGAGTGTCGCCAGCGCCCAGCCGCGGGCGACGCGCTGGGGCGCGCTCACCTGGTCCTCGGTGAGGGCGAAGACGGCGGCGGACATCTCGGGCTGCGGCCCGAGGCCGTCGATGGGGTCGCCGGCGAGGAACGGGCCGGCCTCGCGGAATTCGAGGCTGCGCTCCCGGGCGATCCGCTCCAGATCCGCCGGGGTCCGGGCCTCGGCGGCGATGGTCTGCGCCAGCGTCTCGGCCTCGGTCTGCGCCCGCTGCCAGCGGAGCTGATCGGCAATCTCGTCGTGGACCTCGGCGAGCGCGCGCACGACCTGCGGCTGCTTGTCCACCATCCGGATGATGTGGAAGCCGAACGGCGTCGTCACGATGTCGCTCGTCTGGCCGTTCTCGAGTGCGAAGGCCGCGGTCTCGAACTCGGGCACCATGCGTCCGGGGCCGAAGTAGTCCAGGTCCCCGCCGTTCTGGCTGTTCGACTCGTCCTCGGAGTACTCGCGGGCGAGCGCGGCAAAGTCCGCGTCCGGCGCCTTTGCCAGGGCGAGGACCTTTTCGGCCTGGGCCCGGACCTCCGCCACGTCCTTGCCCTCGGTCCTGAACAGGATGTGGCTGGCGCGCGCCTGCGCCGGCGTCGTGTACTGGGCGAGGTTCTGCTGGTAGAAGGCCTCGATGTCCGACTCGGGAATCGTGATGGCCGCGCGGACCTGGTCCACGTCCACCACGGCGTACTTGATCCGCCGCTTCTCGCCGATGCGGTAGGTCTCCTTCGCCGCCTCGAAGTGCGCCGCGATCTCGGCGTCATCCGCGGACACGCGTCCGCGGAACGCGTCCGCGGTGACGGGCACGACCTCGAGCCGCACGCGCTCGTTGCGGCGCGCGTACTCGGCGTCCACTTCCGCGTCGGTGACGGTCATCCAGTTGGTGACGGCGGCGCGGAGCTTGTCGATGAGCAGCGCGCGGCGCAGGTTCGTCTCGAACTCGGAGGTCGTGAACGGCGGGTTGTTGAACTGCAGCATCTGGCGATAGCGCTGCTCGCCGATGAACACGCCGTTCTCCTGGAACCCGGGCATGTTGACGATGCGCTCGCGGACTTCCACGTCACTGACGGTGATGCCCTGCCGCCGCGCTTCGGTGACCATGGCCTCCTCGTCGACGAGCTGCTGCAGGATCTGCCGGTCGATGCCGAGCTGCCGGAGGAGCTGGTCGTTCATCTGCCCCCCGTAGGCCTGGCGATAGGCGCTCATCTGGGCGGTGTAGCGCCGCTGGAACGTGCCCACCGTGATCGGCTGCCCGTTGACCTCCGCCAGCACCTGCCCCGGCGCCGCGCCCGTGCTCGTCGTGAGGAAGTCGGGGATGTAGAAGACGACGAACGTGAGGACGACCAGGGCCAGGCTCCACTTGAGCCATCCCTTGTGTCGCCGCATGCGGTCGAGCATGGTCATGTGCGCAGGTTCCTCAGGATCGAGCGGAAAACAAACATCGTAGCACGCGGGCCCAGGGACACGTGCCCGGAACCCGCGATGCGTGGCCCCAGTCCCCGGCGGGGCTGAAGCCCCGCCCTACGGACCCGAACCTCCGTGCTTTGAACCCTTCGTGCTTTGAACCCCCCGTGCTTTGAACCCTCCGTGCTTTGAACCCTTCGTGCTTTGAACCCCCCGTGATATATTCTGCCGGTTGAA
>CAZUGF010000137.1:1436-4647 GCA_964619705.1 uncultured Bifidobacteriaceae bacterium | reverse complement strand
GCCGCGAGGCCCACGCGGCCGCAGGCCGCGCCTAGATCGTCACCGCCAGCCAGTCCGCGACCACCTTCGACCCGGCATTGCGCTCGAGCGCTTGGAGCGCCCGGTCCACCGCGCCGAACGCGAGGCGCGCGCGGTCGCCGCCGAAGCGGGACGCGAGCGCCTGCAGGTCGTCCGCGACGACGGGATTGGCGAGCACGCGCAGGTCCGCGCCGCTGTTGATGGCCTCGATGTCGCGCAGCATGGACGAGGTGAGCCGCAGGATCATCGCCAGGTCGTCGCGCGAGCGTTCCTTCTTCGACGGGCCCGCCACGACGGTCGCCGATGCAGCCAGCCGCCCGGCCGGGTCCGACCGCGACGCGGTCTCGCGCAGCAGCAGCAGCGCGGTCTCCCGCAGCACCGCCACGTCCGACGAGCCGAGCCCCAGCGCCTGACCAACGCTCCCATCCGCCAGCGCGGCCACGGCGCGCGCCTCGTCCGCGGTTTGCCCGTGATCGCGGACGAGCACCTCGGCCACCTCCGCCGCCGTGAGCCGCCCGCACGTGAGCGTCATGGACCGCGATCGCACCGTCGGCAACAGCGCCCCCGGCACCGCCGTCGTCAGCATGAACACGGTGGCCGGCGGCGGCTCCTCCAGGGACTTGAGGAGCGCGTTCTGCGCCTGGGTCTCGAGCGTCTCCGCCTCACGCACGATCACCACGCGGCGGCGTCCCTCGAACGGGCGATAGGTCGTCCGCGACAACACGTCGCGGACCACGTCGATCTTGATGGAGGCCTTGTCGTCGGGCTCGACGACGATGACGTCCACGTGGACGCCGCGGGCAATGCGATCGCAGGCACGGCAGGTGCCGCAGGCGTCGACCGGCAGCGCGGCCGCGCCGTCGCCCTTGCTATCGGCGAGAGCTGCGCCGTCGTCAGGCGCGCCGGAGGGCCCGCCTGTGGCCAGGCGATCGCAGTTGAGAACCTGCGCGGTGGCCAGGGCGAGACGGAACTTCCCCACGCCGGACGGCCCCGCCAGCAGCAGGGTCGGCGGCAGCGTGCCCCGCGCGATCGCCCGTGTGAGGAGGGACTTGAGGCGATGGTGCCCGATGACCGAGCCCAGGGCGCCGGGAGGAGACGTGTTCATGCAATCGTGTGCCGCCGTGCGCTACAGGGACTGCAGCCTCGGTCCATCCTAGCGGTTGCGCGAACGGCCGGCAACTCGACAGTTCTGCAAACAACACTGTAATCGACCGCCCCAGAATGATGCAAGTCATTGTGCAGATCTGAACTTGTATGCGACACTAAGCGACATAATGCCGCTCTTCTCCCAACCAAAATCGTCATTGTGGTCGATCCTCCTCGTCCTGGCTGTGACATTCAGTGCCGCGGCGTGCAGCGACAGCGCGAACACGTTGACACCGACGGCGCCGAGCGCCGCCACGTCGGGTTCCACGGTTGCCGATACAGGCGAATCGACACCTGACGCGGGCGACGCCGCCACGGGCACGACGACGGTTGCCGTGCAGGAGTGCGGCCGGGACGACCTGCGGATGGCGATCTTCGAGGACAGCGGCCAGTTCCGCCCGGACTTCGCCAACCAGTCGGTGACGCTGGAGGTCACGAACATCTCGGACCACGCCTGCGACCTGACCTTCACGTCGTGGGACCGCAACAACGGCTCGTCCCTCGTCCTGACCGACGGCCAGGTGCTCTTCGACGCCCATCGCTACCTGCTGCAGCCGGGCCAGCGGGCGCTCTTCGGTCCCCTGCGCCTCCCGGAGGGCTGCTACCAGCTCGATGTGAGCGATGGCGGCGGCCAGCCCATCCCGTCGCACGCCCGGGACCTGCGGGCCATCCGCTGGTACACCGGCGGCACGTGCCAGCCGACACCCGCTCCGGGCGTCGCGCCCGGTCCGGGCCCCGCGCCAGGCCCCGGCCCCGCGCCTGGTCCTGGTCCCGGTCCCGGCCCCGCGCCGGCCCCGGGACCGGCCTGCTCGGTCGGGATGAGCGCGACGGCGTCGTTCGCCAACGACATCATCACGATCAGGACCGCGACGACCTCGCCCGTGACGCCGCGCCCCGTGCGCGCCTGGCTCCGGATCGACGGCGGCGCCGTCATCGAATCGTCGGGCATGCTCGGACAGGACCTCACCCGTCCGTTCACGCAGGACGATCAGTCGCACACGGTCGAGGTGCGCGTCAGCTTCGTGGACGATGAGGGTGCCGCGTGCACGGCCGACGCAACGGCGACGATTCCGCCGCGTGCCGCGGTGCCGCCGACGTGCGCCGGCACGACAACGGCGCTGGATCTCGTGCCCGGGACCGAGACCGCCACCTCCGTGTCCGGCCACCTGCTCGCCACGCTGCGCGGCGAGGGCATCACGGCGGACCTGCTCTTCGACGGCGCGATCACGCACCCGGCCGACGGGACGCGCACGCCGTACCAGATTGCGCGGCCCGCGCCCGGCTCCCCGTCCATCGTCCGGACGGCGACGCTGCGGAGCCAGGTGAACGGCGAGACCTGTGCGGAACGAACCGTGACGATCACGGTGCCCGCCCAGGCGGCGACGTGCGAGGCGAGCGTGACGCGGCTGGAGATTGTCCCGGGGCCGATGAGCGCCACGGAGGTCACCGGCAGCCTGCGGACCATCGTGCAGGGCATCGGCGTCACCGGGACGCTGACCACGTTCGACGGCCTGACGCTCCCGGCCACGGATGACGGCCTGGTGCCGTATGTGGTCGTGCGGCCGCCGTTCGGGGCCTCACCCCGCACGGTCACGGCGACGCTCACCACCACCGCCGGCGGACAGGCGTGCGGCGTCCAGACGGTGACGCTGACGGTGCCGCCGCAGGATCCCGCGCCGACCTGCGAAGGCGGGCGGCTCGACCTCGTCGCGCAGGAGGACGCGCCGTCCCCGACGGAAGGCTCGGGACACTGGGTCGTCAGCATCAGCGGCGGTACGGGCCTCGTCGGCAGGCTGACACTGCCGGATGGCAGCGTCATCACGGTGGTGAACGGGGATCGCATCCCGTACCGCTTCCCGCGCCCGCCGGCCGGCGTCGAGTCCGTGCCGTACTACGCCACGCTGCGGGTCACGGCCGGAGGCATCCCGTGCGGCGAGGTGACGGTGCGGGTCAAGATTCCGGGCATCGGCAACAACCCGTAGCACGCCTCTCATCGCTCGACCCGGCCGCTCAATGCCGCCGGTCCGCGGCATCGGCCGGGTCGAGC
>CAZUGF010000137.1:0-1336 GCA_964619705.1 uncultured Bifidobacteriaceae bacterium | reverse complement strand
GTTCAGATTGCGAAGGCCTTTCCTGGCCTTCGCAAATCGGCTCGAGTCCCGTCCACCCCGCCACTCATTCGCGCTTCGCGCTCATGCGGGCGGCGTGTCCGGTCTCCAGTTCAGATTGCGAAGGCCTTTCCTGGCCTTCGCAAATCGGCTCGAGTCCCGTCCAGTTCAGCTCTTGTCGCGATCCATACGACAGAGTAGTATCAGCGCATGGTCGGCGAGTTCAGCGACGCCATCCGGATCTTCGACGCCATGAAGGCGGACGGCGTCATCAGCGACTACGCGATCGGCGGCGCCATCGCCTTCGTCATCTGGGATGAACCGATTGCGACGCAGGACCTCGACGTCGTCATTCTGATCCCCGGTGAGACCCATGCCCTCGACCCGCTGCGGCCCGTGCTGGAGTGGCTCGCCCGCGCCGGGATCACGCTCGACGGCGAGCATGCCCTGATCGCGGGTGTGCCGGTGCAGTTCCTCCCTGCCTGGAGCCCGCTGCTCGTGGAAGGCGTGCAGCGGGCGGCCACAGTGCCGTACGACGGGGCGACGCTCCGCGTGCTGACGCCCGCCTACCTGGTGGCCAGTTGGCAGATCGACCCCGCGGCCGATACCTTCCGCCGACGCGAACGGACCGCGCGCCTGATTGAATCGGGTCGTGTGACCCGGGACGAGGTTGAGTCGCTCGTGGCGAGGTTCCGGCCGTGACTCCACAAAACGTCGCGCGTCGCTGGCGCACCAAGGAGGCGTGGCATGGCCGGCAGCGCGAGCTCTCGGTCCGCGAGAAGCTGCGGATCGTGATCCAGTTGCAGCGCCGCCAGGTCATGCTCAACGCGACGAAGGCCGCTTTGGGCCTGCCCCCGGTCCCCATGCGCGTGTGGGAGACGACGCCGTGACACCCGCGCAGATCCTCCGGATTCGGCGCGCCCTGCACGAAAACCGCCAGACGTTCGGTGCCCGCTTCGGACGCTCCGGGCGCACCGTGGAATCCTGGGAACAGGGCATGCGCCTACCGGACCCGCTGGTCGTAAAAGAGCTGAGCCGAATCGTCAAGGCGCGGAAGATCCCGATGAAGTGAGAGGGCGTGCACATGACTGACATCCGACGAGCCTGACGCCGGCTGACATCGACCCCCGCCCTCTCCGCGCTCATCGTCGTGGTACTGAGCATCGCAATCGCTGTCCACTTGACGGGGCTCGCGACCATCGCCGTCATCACGCGCCCGCGTGTGGAAGTCCCGGAGGCCAACCGCCTCGTCGCGCTCTCGCTGCAAGATCCCCAGAGCGGTCGACCCGGCGCCTTTACGGAGCAGTCCGCCACACCCCTATGGACCGAACCGCCACTC
>CAZUGF010000136.1:0-4683 GCA_964619705.1 uncultured Bifidobacteriaceae bacterium | reverse complement strand
CCCAAAGCCCAAAGCCCAGATCCCACCATGACCTCCTACAAATCCTCAGGCGTCGACATCGAGGCCGGCCACGAAGCCGTCCGCCGCATCAAGCGGCTGGCGGGCGCCACGTTCACGCCGGACGTGCTGTCCGATATCGGCTCGTTCGGCGGGTTGTTCCGGATCGACACCGCGCGGTGGATCGAGCCGGTGCTCGTGTCGAGCGCCGACGGCGTCGGGACGAAGCTGAAGATCGCCTTCGCGACGGGCCGGCACAACACCATCGGCGCGGACCTGGTCAATCACTGCGTCAACGACATCCTGGTGCAGGGCGCGACGCCGCTGTTCTTCCTCGACTACCTGGCCACCGGCCGCCTGTCGCCGGACGTGGCCGAGCAGGTGGTCACCGGCCTGGCGGCGGCGTGCCGGGAGAACGGCTGCGCGCTCCTCGGCGGCGAGACAGCGGAGATGCCCGGCTTCTACGCCGACGGCGAGTACGACCTGGCCGGGTTCATCGTCGGGGTCGTGGATCGGCCGCACCTGATCGACGGGCGATCGATTGAGGCCGGCGACGTGCTGCTCGGGCTCCCCTCGTCCGGGCTGCACACCAACGGCTACTCGCTCGCGCGGCGCATCGTCTTCGAGGAGCTGCACCTGTCCGTGGACAGCCACGTGCCGGACCTCGGCGCAACTGTGGGTGAGGTGCTGCTCCGTACGCACCGGAGCTACCTGCCCGTTGTGCGGCCGCTCCTGGGCACGGGCCTGGTGAAGGGCATGGCGCACATCACCGGCGGGGGCATCACGGACAACCTGCCGCGCGTGCTGCCTGATGGGCTCACGGCGCGTGTCGACAGGCGTGCCTGGCGGACGCCGCCCGTGTTCCGCTGGCTCGGCGAGGCGGGATCGGTGGCGGAGACGGACCTGCGCCGGGCGTTCAACATGGGGATTGGTTTCGTGCTCGTCGTGGCGCCGGGGGAAGTGAGCCGGGTGCAGGCGGCCCTGCTCGACGCGGGCGAGGCCAACGCCGTGGTCATGGGCGACGTCGAGGCCGGCGCCGGCGGGGTCCGCTACGAGTGAACCGCCGTCTCGGTGTACTGATCTCCGGGCGGGGGTCCAATCTCCAGGCCATCATCGACGCGATTGAGGCCGGCCGGCTCGATGCGGCCGTCGCGATTGTCATTGCCAATCGACCGGAAGCGGAGGGGCTGGCGCGGGCGCGCGCGTCCGGCATCGAGACGCTGGTGCTGGATCACCGGGAGGCCCGGTCGCGCGAGGAGTACGACGCGTCGCTCGTCAGCGCGCTTCGCGCACGCGATGTCGGGCTCGTCTGTCTCGCGGGCTTCATGCGCCTGTTGAGCCCCGTGTTCGTCGAGGCCTTCCCGCAGGCGATCCTCAACGTCCACCCGTCGCTCCTGCCGGCGTTTCCCGGCGCCCACGCGCAGCGCCAGGCCATTGACCACGGTGTCGCGATTGCCGGGTGCACCGTGCACATCGTTACCGCGGAGCTCGACGCGGGGCCGATCATCGCGCAGGCGGCGGTGGACGTCCGTCCGGACGACACGGCCGAGACGTTGTCGGCGCGCATCCTCGTCGAGGAGCACCGGATCTATCCCGAGGCGATCGGCCGCGTCCTGGCCGGCGGGTGGCGCATCGAGGGCCGGCGGTTCACCGGTTCTCCATCGGCTTCGTCTGCCTCCGGTCACGCGCCTGACCGGTGATCGGCTGCAAGAGATCCTTCCTCAGTCGTCACGAACTGAAGTGCGACAGGTATCGCGGCGAAGCTCATTGGGCCCGTGGGGGCAACGACGATTTCAGAGCATGCTCGATGTTGATGACCTATGCCCGTTGTAATTCGTCGTGCCAGCGTCTGGGCCGTTGGCGACCAGCCCGGGCGATCAATGTAGAACGGCCTGCATGTCTGCGGGCTACAGCGTGCCGCTGGCGTTCGCTCCTGCCCGCAGCGTCAGGACCACCACCTCCGGCGGGCAGTTGATCCGCACGGGCACGTACACGGTGCCCACGCCGCGGCTGACGAAGAGCGTGGCGTTGTCCGTCCGGGCGGCGCCCGCGAGCACGGGGAACTTCCGGCCGGCGACGGCGCCGATCAGCGGGAGCACCACCTGGCCGCCGTGCGTGTGCCCGGAGAGCACGAGCTGTACGTCGAGGGCGGCGGCCTCGGTGAGTCGCCTGGGATCGTGCGCGAGCAGGAACGTCGTGCCGGCGGTGCCCTCGATGACGCGGGCGATGTCGCCGGGCCGGCGGGTCCAGAAGCGGATCCCGGCCAGGTCCACCGGCTCGCCGCGGACCGTGATCCGGGTGCGTTGATCCCTGAGGACGCCGAATCCCTTCGCGGCCAGCGCGGCGGGCATGTCGCGATCGTCATCGTGGTTGCCGAGGACGGCGAAGGCCCCGAGCGGCGCGTCGGCGAGCGGGCCCAGGAGCTCCGCGACGGGACCCACGAACTGCCGATCGCCGTAGGTGACGTAGTCCCCGCCGAGGACGATGAGGTCGGGACGCGCGTCGCGGAGGAGCGTGACCGCGCGGGTGACGGCAGTGGCGGAGACCGTGGCGCTGTGATGGATGTCGGTGATGAGGCCGACGCGGAGGCCGTCGAGCGCGGCGGGCAGGCCGATGACCGGAAGGTCGCGCGTCACGCGTCCGATCTGGTGGCGCTCGTATGCCGCGCCATACGCGACCGTGCCCGTTCCGAGCCCGACGCCCGAGGCCACGAGCGCCCGGAGCGCGCCGCGCCGCGAGATGCCCATCGTGGGCAGTATAGTTAATTCGCATGAACGTGTTCGACGAGCTCGAGTGGCGCGGGATGGTGCGGGAAGCCACGGATGGCGCGCGCGAATGGCTGGGCGCGGAGCGCGTGACGGCGTACATCGGCTTCGATCCCACGGCCCCGAGTCTGCACGTCGGATCGCTCCTCACGGTGATGGGCCTGGCGCGGCTGCAGCGGTTCGGCCACACGCCGATCGCGCTCGTGGGCGGCGGCACGGGACTCATCGGTGACCCGAGCGGCAAGAGCCAGGAGCGCAACCTCCAGACGTTCGAGCAGGTCGAGGCGAACGCGGAGGGGCTCCGGCGGCAACTGGAGCGGTTCCTCGACTTCTCGCCGGGCCTCTCCAACCGCGCGCTCATGCGCAACAACGTCGAGTGGCTGCGGCCGATCGGCTTCCTCGACTTCCTGCGGGATGTCGGCAAGCACTTCACGGTCAACGGCATGATGGCCAAGGAGTCGGTCAGGCGGCGCATCGAGGGCGTCGACGGCATCAGCTTCACGGAGTTCAGCTACCAGCTCCTCCAGGCCTACGACTACCTCGTCCTGCACGACCGCGAGCGGTGCTCGCTGCAGATGGGCGGCACGGACCAGTGGGGGAACATCACGGCCGGGTGCGACCTGGTGCGGAAGGTCCGGGGCGCACGCGTGCACGGTCTGGTGTGGCCGCTGCTGACGACGGCGAGCGGGGCGAAGTTCGGGAAGACGGAGGCCGGCACCGTGTGGCTGGACGGCGAGCGGACGTCGCCGTTCCGCTTCTACCAGTTCTGGCTGAACACGGACGACCGTGACGTCGTGGGTCACCTCCGGTGCTTCACGTGGCTGGACCGCGCCGCGATTGACGGCCTGGCGGCGGCGGTGGCGGAGCGGCCGGCGGCGCGCGAGGCGCAGCGCACGCTGGCGCGGGAGGTGACGGGGCTGGTGCACGGCGCGGAGGAGGTGGCGCGGGCCGAGCGGGCCTCCGCGGTGCTGTTCGGCGGTTCCGTTGCGGGGGCGAGTGCGGAGGAGCTGCTGGTGGTGTTCGAGGACGTGCCGTCGGTGACGGTGAAGGAGCCCGACCTGAATGCGCTCACCGGGTCGGCGCTGGCGGTGCTGGCGGGGCTGGCGCAGTCGCGAGGCGAGGCGGCGCGGCTGATCAAGCAGGGCGGATTCTACGTGAACGACCGCCGTGTCTCGGACGATCGGGCGCTCGTGTCCTCCGGTGAGGCGATTGACGGGCGGCTCCTGGTGCTCCGGAAGGGGCAGCGGGAGCGGCGGATCGTGCAGGTCGTCCCGGGCTGACCTGGCGGCCTGGGAGCCCCGTGCGGCCGTCGCAGCGGCGTCAAACGCGCCACAATCGTCTACATCTGCGATTCCCTGTTGACATGAGCGATCGGGCTTTCGTATATTGATGAGACGCGCTTGACGCGATGTTCTCGGTCTAGAGCATTGCGCCGCACGGCCGCTGCCCGGCACCGCCAGACGGCTCACTCGTCGAAACCCGTTCCATCGGTTCGAACCCAGTGAAAGAAAGTGGTTGACAGGGGCAGCAAGCGCGTCGTAAGCTCGTAAGTCTGTCCCTGAAGGGCATCGCGGCTGGCGAATCCGGCGGCGAGGGGGACACGGGAGGCTGGTCCTGGCCGGCATGGCAACATGCGGGTGGGGTTCGGCGCCGGGCCTTGGTTCTTTGAAAACTAGATAGAGCGTGCACACGTTTCATTCCGTCGCGGTTCCATTTGCGGCGGGGTGGAGCAACCAGCCCGTCGAGTGTCAGCCGGCGGCGTCTCGCCGAAGCCCGACCGCAAGGGAGGGTGGAGGCGGATGAACCGTCGAACACAAGACAGAAGCAAGACAACGCAGAATGAGGGCCTAATCGCTCTCTCAAGCATTTAACTTGAGAGTTTGATCCTGGCTCAGAATCAACGCTGGCGGCGTGCCTAACA
>CAZUGF010000135.1:0-4716 GCA_964619705.1 uncultured Bifidobacteriaceae bacterium | reverse complement strand
CGTGGTCGAAGCCGGCCGCGCGGTCGGCCACCAGCAGATCCTGGAAGTCCATGGGCGTCACGGCCTCACGTCCGCTCCAATGCCCGTTGAACACGCTGCTGTGCGCGAAGCCGGATTGGTCGAGCATCTCGAGCAGCGCCGCGCGCGGGTGCGCAATGGCCAGTTCCGGGTGGTCTCGATTCTCGACCCGGCTCGGGCCGTGCGCCGAAGACATCCTGAATCGGGACCGGCCGGTGGCCAGCAAGGCCTCGACCTCGTCGTCGAGCAGGAAGGCCGTCGCGACAAGCCGTCCGGTATCGGGTTTGAGCGTCCGTCCGGCCTCGCGAATGTAGTTCTCGACGGTCGGCAGGTCCACATGGGTCAGGACCGAGATCATGCACACCAGATCCAGGCTGCCGTCCCCGATGGGAAACCGGAGGTCGCGTCCGCTCAGGACGCCATCGGGATTGTAGGGGCCGTTGCGAACGTCGATGACGGCGAACGAGAAGTTCGGGTACCGGGTGCTGATGTGACGACGCGCCCAGTCGATGGACTCGGCATTGGGATCGAGGCCGACGTACTGCGGCCCGGAACCCAGCTGCCTGGCCAGCTCCATCGCGATTCGGCCATAGCCGCAACCCAGATCCAGGATCCGCGCCGTGGCGGGAAGCCCCCCCGCGATCAGCCGCCGTCCGTAGTGCCTGGCGACGTTGGGCGCCACACCGCCGTTGACGCGCCGCTCGAGGTCGGGACTGGCCACGAGATGTGGCGTCGCGCTCCAGTCGATGTGGTCGGCCACCGCACAGGCCGAGTCCCAGAGCATCTGTCGAATGTTCATCAAGCCGCGCCTGGTCACGATGACTGCCGCGGCGACACGTCGCGGAGAGACGATGCTACAGCGTTTGAGCCGTCGCTGATACGGCTCCATGTGACGACCGCCCGGCAGGAGCGGGCTGCCCCGAGCGTGGGGCAGCCCGAAGCGCTTACTGACAGGTCTCGGCGATCACCTTCACGGATTCGACCTGCACGGACGGCGGACGCAGCACCTTCGAGTCGGCTGTTTCCTCGCCCGCCGGGGGCGGCGCCTGTTGCACGGGCCCCGTCACCGTCACCTCCTTGTTGACGTTGGTCGCCAACTCGGATTCCGATGCGCCGGCGAGCACATACATCGTCGCCGACCCGCCCTTGGCCTTGTTCAGCACGTAGGCCGTGCCTCCATCTGTGGTCTTGGCCTCGATCACGCACCCGGTGAGTGTCTCCTTGGGCACCTGCGGCTCTTCCGGCTGGGCGGCTTGCGGCTGCTCCGGTTGCGGAGGCGCCGGCTCTTGTGCGAACACGCCCACCGTGGCGGCGAGCGCGCAGGCTGTCAGCGTCGAGGTGAGATATCTCAGCATCAGTACTCCTCTCCTATGAATCAGACTGGCCGGAGGCTCGGCCCCGTTCTGCTTCCCTATGAGCACGATTCCTGCCAGGTGACACACCCCAATGATTTCGGGGTCCCCCTGCAGATGAGATGTCTACGCGCGCGACAGCCGCAGTGAAAAGATTTCCGCGCGGCCATCTCCTTCGCCTCACTTCGTCAGCAGCGCCGGCCAGTTCAGGATCACGCTGATCGACGGGGGCGCCGCGCGCTGCACTTGCGGCACAGGAGTCAGAAACCGTAGCCCATCAGCCGTGACATCCCAGGCACCGCCCCCGCTGGACGGAAACAGCTCTTGCGGAATGCCGCTCTCGAAGGCCGCGCGACGTGTTTCCACGGTTACCGCCAGCACGGGAGTGCCGGCCACCCACGGAAGGCCAGCGCTGAAGACGATCTCCTGACCAGCGCGCCACACAGGCCAGTTCCCAACGCCCCTGGAGACCTGCCACTTTCCCTCGCCCAGGCTCGGCGTGCCCGATTCCGAAACGGTGAAAGGGCGCACGAAGAGGTCCGAACCACCCGTTTCAGTCGACGCGTAGATCATCCAACGGCCGTCAGGCGACAACTGTGCAGCCCACTCATTGAAGCTGTCGCCCAGTAGCAGAACTGGTTTCCGGTCGCCCTCGAGCGGCAATGCCCACACGTCATAACCGGTCCTCGGCGCGTTCTCGGTGTGATAGAGCAGGAAGCGGCCGTCGCGCGACCAGCTCGTCACGAAATGCCGCGTCCCGGCCTCCTGCATCAACTCGATCTCGTCCGCGGTCCCGGAGGAGGCCTTTACATACACCGTGTCCCCGAGGTTCCCGCCGGCGTACGCGATGCGTGTGCTGTCGGGAGACCACACGCCGGGCGAGTAGTTGTTCCGGCGGAACGTGAGGCGTGTGCGTCGACCGTCGGACACGTCGATGGTCCAGAGATCGCCTGGGATGCCATAGTCCGCGTCACGAACCACCGCGCGCGTCCCATCCGGGGACAGGCTGACCGCGGTGTCGGCGCCTGGTGGTCCGACCGTACTTGTCACCTTCCCTTGACGGTCGACCCAGGTCAGCTGACGGCTTTCGACCGCTGGCGCGGTCGCATACGCCAGCGCGCCGCCGGACGAGACCGAGAACACTTCCGTGCCGAACCACGTCGTCCGGATCGCGTCGGCGATCGCCACCGCAGTCCCCGCGAGTTGCAGCCGCCGACGGTCAAACGGCTGCGCCATCATCGTCATGTCGCGCATGAAGAACAGGTGCCCGTTCGCGTAGGTCGCCGTCAGCGCGCTGGCGAGAATTCGTGTCTGCGGCTGATCGGCGGGCGCGGCGTCGAGAGACCCCGCATAGATACCGGCGATGTCTGCAGGTCCCGAACGGAAATACAGAAACCGTGTGCCGTCTTCCAGAAACGTCGGCCATGTATGGTACAGCTCGCCCCTGGAGACATTGACCTCCGTCAGGCCGGTCGCGGTGCCGCCCGCCTGCGACACGCGCCATAACGGCCCGCCGGAGCCGCCGCCCCAGCTTCCGAAGACGATTTCGCCGTCGCGGTTCCACGATCCGGAGCCCATCGCGCTGCCCGGAACGGTGCAGAGTGTTTCGGGCGGGCCACCGCCGGTCGTGTCGACCTTCTTCAGCTGCGCGCCCACCGCGAAGGCCACGTATCGGCTGTCGGGCGACCAGAAAGGGCTCTGTCCCCCCTCGGTGCCGGGCAGGCGGCGCCATTCGAGCGACCCGAGGTCGCGCACCCAGAGTCCACTGGGTGGCGCCGTCGTGAGAATCACCTTGCGGCCGTCCGGAGACACCGACACGAAGTCGCCGCGCGTCGCGCCTTCGGGGAGCGATATGTCGACGCGGCTGGCTGGTTGGACCGCACTCGGCCGGAACACCCACGTCGACAGAGCGAGGGCGATCAGGGTCGCGAGCGCGGCGATTGCTCGCCAGAGCCGCGCGGACCGGTCGTCTGTTCGCGGCGCTTGCGGCGCCTGTCCGGCCGGCTCGCGTAACGCATCGTCGATCTCGAGTCGCGCGTCGGACGCCGATGCCAGACGTCGTTTCGGGTCCTTGTCGAGACATCGGCGCAGCAGGCGTTGAATGGGCTCCGGCGTACTCGCGGGAAGTGCCGTCCAGGCGGGCTCGGCCGTCAGGACGAGCGCGAGCGTATCGCTGGTCTCCTCGCCGGCGAAGAGGCGCCTGCCCGAGAGCATCTCGTAGAGGACGACGCCGAACGCCCAGATGTCGGCGCGTCGATCGACCGCCTTACCTCGCGCCTGTTCCGGGGCCATGTACGCGGCGGTGCCCAGGATCATGCCGGCTTGCGTCGCGTGCATCGAGATCGTCGGTGAGCTGGTGGCGCTGCCGCCCTGCAAGGCATCGGACTCGAGCGCTTTGGCCAGGCCGAAATCCAGGACCTTCACCGCACCATCCGGCCGCACCTTGATGTTGGCCGGCTTCAGATCGCGGTGAATGATGCCCTGCTCGTGCGCGGCTTCGAGCGCGTCGGCGATCTGCCTGGCGATCGACAATGCGTCGCGGATGGGGATCGGCCCCGTCAGGATGCTGTCGGCCAGCGTCGGGCCCTCGACGAGTTCCATCACCAGGGCCGGAGTACCGGCCGCGTCCTCGACGCCGTAGATTGTCGCGATGCCGGGATGGTTCAGCGATGCCAGGATCTGTGCTTCACGCTCGAAGCGAATGAGACGATCGGCGTCGATGGCCGCATTGGATGGGAGCACCTTGATCGCGACGTCGCGGCCGAGCCGGGAGTCCCGGGCGCGATACACCTGGCCCATTCCGCCTTCGCCAAGCGTGCCGATGATGCTGTACGCGCCAATGACGCGGCCCATCATCATCGCCACGCCCTGGCTCCGGCGAGACCTCGCCGTCGCTCGCCAGAGGCGCTCCGACGAGCGGAGGCGAAGCCGCCCGCGCCGATGGCCGTCGTGATCTCGTAGGCGTGAAGCCGGGTGCCGGGCGTCAACTCCATGCAGGCCTGGCGGCATTATACGGATAAGCGTCGTGGCCGCTGCGAGATCGCACGTGCGGCCGGTGCGCCGGGCGGCTGGCGGAGCCGCTAGTCGGCTCTGAGGATCACGCTCGGATCACATCGCGACGCACGCCACGCAGGCAGCCAGCACGCGCCGGCCCCCACCAGAGCCATCGTCATGATGACGGCCGCCAGCGTGAATTGCCTCCCGAGGTCGATTCGGCGGCAGGCCCGACATGACGGCGGCCCCGTGCACGCCTGGAGCGACCCGCAGCCCGTCGAGAAGGCGTCGATACGCCGGACCACGCGTGTCGGGGTCGTATGGCTCTGGCAGGGTCATCGAGAAGGTCACC
>CAZUGF010000134.1:0-4932 GCA_964619705.1 uncultured Bifidobacteriaceae bacterium | reverse complement strand
CAGGCCCACGCGCCGCAGGCGCGCCTACCGCAGGCCTACGCGCCGCAGGCGCGCCTGAGCCATACTGATCGAATGCGTCGCGTCCGTGTGGGGATCACTGTCGGGGATCCGGCGGGAATCGGGCCGGAGATTGCCGCCAGGGCGATGATGGACCCACGTGTGGGCGCCATCTGCGAGCCCGTGCTGTTCGAGCCCTCGTCCCTCGACGGCGTCCAGGTGGGAACCGAGAACGCTGACGGCGGCCGTGCCGCGTACGACGTGCTGCTGCGCGCCGTGGACGCGGCGAGGGCCGGCGAGATTGACGCAATCGCGACCGCGCCGCTCAGCAAGCGCGCCTTCGCGCTGGCCGGCCTGCCCTGGAAGGGGCACACCGATCTGCTGGCGCACCTCTGCGGCGCCGCGCACGTGCGGATGCTGTTCTACGCGGACGGCCACGCCGGCGCGTTGCCGCCGGCGCTCCCGTCGCCGCTGTGTGTCACGCTCGCGACCGTTCACGTGCCCCTCGCCGAGGTGCCCGCACTGCTGACCGAGGCGCGTGTCACGCGCACCATCACGATGACGGCGGCGTGGCTCCGCGATCTCGGCGTGCGTGCCCCGCGCATCGCGCTGGCCGGCCTCAACCCGCACGCGGGCGAGGGCGGGCTGCTGGGGCACGAAGAGGCCGACGTACTGCGGCCGGCCGTGGACGCCGCGGTGCGGGACGGCGTGGAGGCGAGCGGCCCCTGGCCGGGCGACACGGTCTTCGTCCGCGCCGCCCGCGGCGAGTTCGATGCCGTCGTGGCCTGCTATCACGATCAGGGCCTCATCCCGGTCAAGCTCCTCGCGTTCGGCCAGGCGGTCAACGTGACGCTCGGCCTGCCGATCATCCGGACGTCCGTGGATCACGGCACGGCCTTCGACATTGCCGGCCGCGGCGTGGCCGATCCGGGCAGCATGGTGGCCGCCGTGGCGCTCGCGGCGCGCCTGGCGCGCCGGCGCGCGGCCGCCGCGGCGCCGGCCGGGGCCTGACGCCGGAGTCCGTACGCATGTCGACGAGGTCATCACGATCGGAGAAGGACGCTGCCGGGTCGGTCATTGCCGACAACCGGAAGGCGTTCTTCGACTACCACATCCTCGACACGTTCGAGGCGGGCATCGCGCTCCTCGGGACCGAGGTCAAGGGGATCCGCGAGGGGCGTGCCAACCTGCGCGACGCGTACGCGCGCGTCGAGGGCGGCGAGGTGTGGCTCTACAACGTCCACATCAACCCCTACTCGCACCGCGGGTACGCGGACCACGACCCGAGGCGCAAGCGCCGGCTGCTGCTGCACAAGGCCGAGATCCGGAAGCTGATCGGCAAGACCGTCGAAAAGGGGCTGACGCTGGTGCCGACGCGCCTCTACTTCAAGAACGGCCGCGTCAAGGTGGCGCTGGCGCTCGCCAAGGGCAAGCAGGTGCACGACAAGCGCGAGACGATCCGGCGCCGCGAGACGGATCGGGAGACGCGCGCGGCCGTCAAGGAGCGGTCGCGATGACGCCGATCCCGTTCAACCGGGCGGCCGTCACGGGGAACGAGGCCGCGTACGTGTCGCGCGTCATCGCCCAGGGCCCGCTCCACGGCGACGGCCCCTTCACGCGGCAGTGCCACGAGTGGATCGAGCGCCTGACGGGATCGCCGAAGGCGCTGCTCACCACCTCGTGCACGCACGCGCTCGAGATGGCCGCGCTGCTGCTCGACCTCCGCGAGGGCGACGAGGTCCTCGTCCCGCCCTTCACCTTCGTCTCCACCGTCAACGCCATCGTCCTCCGCGGCGCGCGGCCCGTTTTCGTGGACATCCGGCCCGACACGCTCAACATCGACGAGCGGCAGATCGAGGCGGCCATCACGCCGCGGACGCGCGCGATCCTGCTCGTGCACTACGCGGGCGTGGCGTGCGAGATGGATGCCATCATGGCCCTCGCATCGCGGCACGGCCTGTCGGTGGTGGAGGACAACGCGCACGGGCTCTTCGGCCGCTACAAGGGCCGGGCGCTCGGCACCTTCGGCGTCTTCTCGACGCTGAGCTTCCACGACACGAAGAACCTGTCGTGCGGCGAGGGCGGCGCGCTCCTGATCAACGACGCGGCCCATGTCGAGCGCGCGGAGGTCATCCGCGAGAAGGGGACCAACCGCACGCGCTTCCACCGCGGACAGGTGGACAAGTACACGTGGTGCGACATCGGCTCCAGCTACCTGCCGTCGGACATCCTGGCGGCGTACCTGCTCGCGCAGCTCGAGTCGCACGACCGCATCCAGGCGCGGCGGCACCAGATCTGGTCCCGCTATGCCGAGGCGCTGGCGCCCTGGGCCGCGGAGACGGGCGCCCGGCTGCCTGTCGTCCCCGACGGGTGCGAGCACCCTGCACACATTTTCCACCTGCTCATGCCGTCGCTCGATGCGCGGGCGCGGCTCATCGCCCACCTGCGCGAACGCCTCATCCTCGCGGTCTTCCACTACCTGCCGCTGCACCTCTCCGCGATGGGACGCGGCCTCGGCGGCCGCGAGGGCCAGCACCCCGTGACGGAGGACGTCGCGGATCGCCTGGTGCGCCTGCCGTTGTTCTTCCAGCTCAGCGATGGGGACCAGTCCCGCGTCATCGAGGCCGTGCAAGAGACCGCTTGACAACGCGGCGGAACTGATCTGTCCGCGCGTCCAAAAGTGTGTTGTCCCTGACTCGGCCCGTCCGGTAGACTGGCGGGGTTCGTCCACACCACAACCGACGTCGGCTCTCCAGCAAGGACGGAGGTGTCGTCCGGGCTCGTCAACCCCCCAACGAGAGGAGGCTGTATGACCACGGTCATCACATCACCGTCACCGACCCGGTCCTCGACCGGGGCCCGAGGCGTCAAGTACATCACCGACATCGACCGCATCCCGAACATCCCTGACGCCGATCGCGAGCGGCTGCGGGAGGTCGCCCGGCGGTACGTGTTCCGGGTCAACGACTACTACCTGGGGCTCATCGACTGGGCGGATCCGGACGATCCCATCAAGCAGCTCATCATCCCGCGGCAGGAGGAGCTGAACGAGTGGGGCGACCTCGATGCCAGCAACGAAGCCTCGGTGACGGTGGCGCGCGGCGCCCAGCACAAGTATCGCGACACGGCGCTCCTCCTCGTCAACGAGGTCTGCGGCGCCTACTGCCGCTACTGCTTCCGCAAGCGGCTGTTCATGAACGACAACGACGAAGCGTCCCTGGACGTCTCCGCCGGCATCGACTACATCCGCGAGCATCCCGAGATCACCAACGTGCTCCTGACCGGCGGCGATCCGCTCATCCTCGGGACGCGGCGGCTCGCCGAGATTCTCTCGGCGCTCCGTGCCATTCCGCACGTGCAGATCATCCGCCTCGGATCGAAGATCCCGGCGTTCAACCCCTTCCGGATCCTCAACGATCCCGAGCTGCAGGCGGTCCTGCGCGAGCACTCGACGGCCGAGCAGCGCATTTACCTGATGGCGCACTTCGATCATCCGCGCGAGCTGACGGAGGCGGCGATCGAGGGCCTGGCCACCTACCTGGACTGCGGCGTCATCGCCGTCAACCAGTGCCCGCTGATCAAGGGCGTGAACGACGATGTCGACACGCTGGTCGCGATGTACCGGAAGCTCTCGTTCATCGGCGTGCCGCCGTACTACCTGTTCCAGGGGCGTCCGACGGCCGGCAACGAGCCCTACGAACTGCCGATCGTCCGCGGCTTCCAGGTGTTCGATGCGGCGCGCAACCGCTGTTCCGGCCTGGCCGGGCGTGCGCGCTTCTGCCTCTCGCACGAGACGGGCAAGATCGAGGTCGTGGGCATCGACGCGGACCGGATCTACATGCGCTATCACCGCGCGAAGTTCATCGAGGACGAGGGGCGGTTCATGGTCTTCCGCCGCGACGATGAGGCCTTCTGGCTCGACCACCTGGAGCCGCTCGACGGGCTGGGGACGCGCCCGGAGGAGACGAAGACGCGCTCGGTGGCCTGCGCCGCCTGAGCCGGGTGGCGCGGGCGCCGGTGTCGCGCGCCGGCCGCGTCGCGCATAGGATCGGGGGCGCCGCATGTCCACCTCCACCGCGCGCCCCTCGATCCTCATCGTCGGCTACAAGGCCTATGACGAGCTCGAGGGGTGCCTCGCGTCGATCGCGCGTCACGAGCCGGGGGCGTCGGTGGTCGTGGTCGATCACGACGCGGATGCCGCCCGCGGGCGCGCCATCCAGTCGGCGCATCCCACCATCGTCTACGTGCCGACGCCCGGGAATCCGGGCTTCGGCGCGGGCGTCAACCGGGCGGCGCGCGCGTCCGCCGCCGGTCCGCTCCTGCTGCTCAATCCCGACTGCGAGCTCACCGGGCCGATCCTGGAGCCGCTTGCGCGCGTCCTCGCGGAGCATCCACGCGCCGGCATCGTCGGCGGCCTGGTGCGCGAGGCGGATGGCGGCGTGCAGGCCTCCGCGCGCGCGTTCCCGGACTGGACGACGGGCCTGGCCGGGCGCACGTCCTGGCTGACGCGCGTGCTGCCGGGGAACCCGCTGACGCGGAGGAACCTCAAGATGGCCGCAGGGGAGTCGTCGAGGTCCGCGGGGCCGCCCGTCGTCGTCGACTGGGTGTCCGGCGCGTTCATGCTGATCCGCCGCGAGGCGTTCGACGCGATCGGCGGCTTCGACGAGGGGTTCTTCCTGTACTGGGAGGATGCGGACCTCTGCCGGCGGGCGAAGGACACGGGCTGGACGACGATCTACGCGCCGGTGGCCACCGTGACGCACCACACCTCGCGGGCGAGCCGGCACGCGCCGGTCCGGTCGCTGGTCGCGTTCCACGTCAGCGCGCTCCGGTACCACTGGAAGCACGGCGGCTGGCTGGCGCGCCTGCTGTCCCCCATGGTGGCCGCCGCCCTGGCCACCCGCCTGGCCGTCCGCGTGCTGCGCCGCTGACCCC
>CAZUGF010000133.1:0-4988 GCA_964619705.1 uncultured Bifidobacteriaceae bacterium | reverse complement strand
ATGAGCGAGGCTTTCGACTCGCCCTCAGGCGAGACGGAAGCCGAGTCGAATGGCGAGCCGGTCCCCCGGCTGGCCTTCGCCAACTCTCTCGCTCCCTCCCCCCAAGAAGACGATCCTCCGAAGGCCCCGTCGTTCAGGGTTGCTCACTGTGCTGAGTCAATTCACGCAAGCTCCTGCAGGTGGTCACGGGCCCTCGACTACGCCGGCAAAGCGGGGGCTGTCGACGCTTTGCGCCCGCGCCTGCAGCCGCTCGGCCGTGAGCTGCTCATCGGCGGCGTGTGCGTCCCGGAACACTCCCGCAATCGAGGTGTCGATGAATCCATGGTCGTTCTGGTCTTCGCGGAGCAGGACGTAGACCGTCATGGTGCCTCCGAAAAGCGGGTGATCGGGATCGTCTTGTCCAGGTATAGTCGGAGCCGTATGGCCAAGGACGAGTCCTGTTCCGCTCTCAGCCACCTCATCGCGCATCGTCTCGACGCCCCGCCATCGTTTTCGCGCAGGCATGAGGCTGCTCGTCAAGAACCCGCGGCATGAGGAGCCGTCTGCCCGCGGCAGATGGCCGGGCGCCGGCAACGCACAGTCCCAGCCGTAACCTGGGCCGAGTCAACGATCGATGACCCACGGCTCGAGGGGCCTGTACGAGGTCCTCGTCACCGAGATCCTCGCGTCGCAGCTTCGCCGTCTCGACGGCGGCATGCACGCCGTTCGGAATGATCTGCGCGCCGCCGAAGCGCCCGACAGGTTTGCCCTTCACCTGAGCCGCCTTCTGCGTCGTGCCCTCGCGGGCGTGGACGAGTCACGCCGCGTTGCTGTCGGCATCGACCTCGCGCGAAAGGTGATCGAGCAGATCGAAGGCGAGATCGCGGACGCGGACGTCGGGCCCGAGACGCCGCTGTCGCCCGGCACCGTACTGCGAGCCATCCTGAACAGGAACCCGGACGGTGGCGTCGAGACGATCCCTGGGCCGCTTGTGCCGCTCCTCGATACGACGCTGCTCACCAACGCGCCCGGTGAACCCCGCGTTGGAAACCAACTGCTGGCGGAGCTTCAGTCAGCGGACCGCATCGACGTCGTCATGGCGTTCATCCGTCGAAGCGGCATCGCGCCCCTGCTCGATGCGCTGCGCCAGCATTGCCGGAACGGGCGCGAACTCCGCGTGCTCACGACGACCTACACCGGCTCGACCGAGGGGCGGGCTCTCGATGCGCTGGCCGAGGCGGGCGCAGACATCCGTGTCTCCTACGACACAAGCACCACACGCCTGCATGCCAAGGCATGGCTGTTTCGCCGCCAGTCCGGGTTCTCGACGGCCTACATCGGATCCTCCAACCTGACACATTCGGCTCAGGTCACGGGTCTCGAGTGGAATGTCCGCGTGTCCGGCGCCCGGAACCCGGATGTCATCGACAAGGTCGCTGCCGTCTTCGAGAGCTACTGGCACTCGGCCGACTTCGTGCCCTACGATGTCGTGACGTTCGCCGCCAGGAGCCTACAGCCCGGGTCTGGCCCAGCCATCCTGCTGAGCCCGATCGAACTTCGCCCGGAGCCGTTCCAGGAGCGGCTGCTCGAGCAGATCGCCCTCGCGCGTTCCCGCGGCCACCACCGCAACCTGCTTGTGTCCGCCACGGGCACGGGGAAGACGGTCATGGCGGCGCTTGACTACGCCCGCCTGCGGACACAGCTCCCTCGATCGCGGCTCCTGTTCATCGCCCACCGCGAGGAGATCCTGACGCAGACCCTGGCCACCTTCCGTCACGGCCTGCGCGACCATGCATTCGGCGAGCTCTGGGTGGGCGGCCGGCGCCCCGAGGCGTTCGAGCACGTCTTTGCCTCCATTCAGAGCATCAACGCGGCCGGCCTCGCCTTCCTCGCGCCGGACCACTTCGACATTGTCGTGGTCGATGAGTTCCATCACGCGGCCGCTCCTTCGTATCGGGCTCTCCTCGATCACATCAGACCCGTCGAACTGCTGGGACTGACCGCGACGCCGGAGCGCAGCGATGGATTGCCCCTGCTGGACTGGTTCGGCAATCGCATTGCCGCTGAGCTGCGGTTGTGGGATGCCATCGATCAACAACGGCTGGCGCCGTTTGCCTACTACGGTGTGCATGACGGTCTGGACCTGCGTCAGGTTCCGTGGCGGCGAGGCCGTGGTTACGACATCGAGGGCCTCTCGAATCTCCTGACAGCTGATGATGCCTGGGCACGGAACGTCCTCCAGCAGGTCGCATCCCGCGTGGACGATCCGCGCCGCATGCGCGCCCTCGGCTTCTGCGTGAGCGTGGAACACGCGCGGTTCATGGCGCGAGTGTTCCAGGAGAGCGGGATCCCGGCCACGGCGGTCTGGGGAGACAGCCCGGGCGACCAGCGGACGGCGGCCCTTGCCGACCTTGCGGCGGCGCGGGTCAACGTTCTGTTCTCCGTTGATCTCTTCAACGAAGGCGTTGATGTGCCGACTGTCGACACGCTGCTGCTCCTGCGGCCGACGGACAGCCCGACGCTCTTCCTGCAGCAACTGGGACGCGGCTTGCGCCGAATCCCAGGCAAGACTGTCTGCACCGTGCTCGACTTCGTCGGACATCACCGCACGGAGTTCCGGTTTGATCGGCGGTTCCGTGCGCTCCTCGGCGGCACCCGGAAGGACGTCATGCAGCAGGTCACCGACGGGTTTCCGTTCCTGCCCGCCGGCTGTCATATCGAGCTGGACCGGATGGCGCGGGACCTGGTCCTGGAGAACATACGGACGGCCGTGCCATCCCGATGGCCCGAGAAGGTCGAAGAGCTCCGGTCCATTGCCAGGGGCGACAATGGGATCACGCTGCAGCGGTTTCTCGACGAGAGCGGCCTGGAAGTCGATGACGTCTACACCGGCCGAAAGACCTTCTCCGACATGCGCGACGGCGCAGGGCTCTCGGTCGGTGCGCCTGGACCGTACGAAGACGTGCTTCGCAAGGGTTGCACGCGTCTGCTGCACGTCGACGATGCGCTGCGGATCGATGTCTACAGGAGGCTCGTGTCCAACAGCAGGCCGCCGGACCTGGCGGCCCTGCCACCACGCGAGCGGGCGCTGGCCCGCATGCTTGTGGCGTCCGTGGCGGACCGCGCACTCACGAAGACGCTGCACCTCGACGCCGCATGCGAGCTGCTCTGGGCTCACCCCCAGGTGCGCCGGGAACTGGAGGACCTGCTCGAGGTGCTGTCCGCGCGAATCGACCACGTTCAGCAGCGTCTGGTGGACCGCCCCGACGTACCCTTGCTCGTTCACGCCAGGTACTCGCGGATCGAGATCCTCTCGGCGTTCGGAATCGGCGAGTACGCCAAGGTGGCACCATGGCAATCCGGCGTTTACTGGACCGGCGATGTCGGCGCTGACCTGTTGGCGTTCACCCTCGACAAGACGACTGGCCAGTTCTCTCCAACGACGCGGTACCGCGACTACGCCATCAGCCGTGATCTGATCCACTGGGAAAGCCAGTCCAGCACCCGTGCCGACAGCCAGACGGGCCGCCGGTACCAGCGTCACGCTGAGCGGGGCACGTCCATCATGCTGTTTGCGCGGCTGCGCAGCGACGAACGGGCGTTCTGGTTCCTTGGACCGGCGCGTTACGCCTCGCACGAGTCCGAAGTGCCGATGGCGATTACGTGGCAGCTCGAACACCCGCTCCCGGGCGACCTGTTCGCCCGATTCGCCGCGGCTGTCGCCTGACTCTCCGCAGGTCGTCCACGCGCCTACCGCTTCCGCCGCACGAACGTCCGATACCGCGCCGTCGCCAGCGGCGACAGGACATACCCCGCCCGATCGAGCACTTCCCCGCACGCGATGCGCTCGCAGTCGCTCGCCACCACCGCAAGGGCACTGACGTCCAGATCCCTCACGACGCCGGCAAACCGGTCGCCTGAACCAAGCGCGTCCTCGGGCAGATCCTCGAGACGCGGGACGCTCGTCAGGTAGATGCGGCCCCCGAATCGCCACAGCGCCTGCACCGCCAGCGAGTCCACACCTGACGCGTTCAACGCGCCCGCGAGCGCGACGTCGTCTCCGGGCCGGCGCAGGCGATACCGATCCGCCTCGAGCAGCGTGCTCATGACCAGCGCAAGCAGGAGCAGCAGTGCACGCACGTGGACGCGCCGGGACCCGGCTGCGCGCGCGGCCTCCAGCGCTCGGACAGCCTGCACCACGCCGCATGCGGCGAGCAGCGCCAGGAATGGCAGCACGGGCACGAGGTACCGCACCTCCTGGTGCGGCAGCAGGCTCAGTACCAGGATCGGCAGCCAAACCCACACCGCAAGACGCGCGTGCGCGCGCGTGGCGTACACCGCCAGGCCGGCCATGACCACGGTCGTCCATGTGTGCAGATACTGGGCGTAGTACCAGGGCGGCTGGTAGCCGCGGGTCGACAGGCCTCTCACCAGCGTGAAGTCGACAATCGCCGCCAGGCTCGCAAACGGACGGTCCCAGTACGCCGCGTCGACGCCCGCCTGCACGGCGAGAGCCGTCACGGCGAACGCCGCGGCCACCAGCACGGCGTGCCGGCGTCGTGCCGCCATCAGCAGGTGGACGAGTGCGGGCAGCACGAAGACCGCCTCGCCGAATCGCATGGCCGCCGCCAGCGCGAGCGCCGCGCCGGCAAGCAGGGCGCCACGGTCCGTCCCTCTCAGGAGCGCGCCGAAGGCCGCGACCAGGAACAGCGCGGCGACGGGCCGCGGCAGTTCCGTCGATCCGAACGCGACATGGAGGCCGCTCGCGGCCAGGAAGAACAGCGCGAGCAGCGCGACGGCCTCGCCCGCGTAGCGTGCCGCCACGCGATAGAGCAGCGCGGCCGAAAGCGTGGACACCACGGCCACCACCGTGCGCCCGGCAAAGACGAGCAGCCGCGGGTCGTCGACGCCCAGACGGAACAGCGCGGCCTGCACGGGGTAGATCACGCCCATGGGATCTCGACATCGTCCCCGGTGAGGAAGCCGGGGTAGAACCACGCGTTCGCCAG
>CAZUGF010000132.1:0-5059 GCA_964619705.1 uncultured Bifidobacteriaceae bacterium | reverse complement strand
CCGCCCTGCGGGCGCCGCTCCATCGCGCGCATGGCCAGCGCGCCCGCCAGCGGGCCGGGCACGAGCAGCAGCGCGGCGTACTGCCAGCCCACCATGCCGGCCAGCCGCGGCAGCAGGTCGATCGTGACCATCGTCAGCAGGAACCCGAGCGACGTCTGCAGCGTCAGCGCCGTGCCTACGTGGTCCGCCGGGGCCTCTTCGGTGACCAGCGCGGAGAACTGCGCCGAGTCGGCGACAACGGCAAAGCCCCAGACCATGACGAGCAGAAAGGTGAGCGCGGGCGCGCGGCCGTAGACGGCCACCGTCAGCACCGCGCACGTGGCCCCGGCGAGGAGCGCCCAGCGCGCGATGCGCGCCTTGCCCGCACGGTCCGCCAGGTACCCCGCGAGCGCGCAGCCGGCGGCGCCGCTCCCGATCGCCAGGAACGCCGCCAGCGATCCGGCCGCCGCGGATCGCGTTCCAATGCCTGCCGCGGTGAAGCTGGCCGTGGCGAAGACGCCCACCCACGTCCACATCGCGTAGAGCTCCCACATGTGGCCCAGATATCCGAGGATGGCGAGGCGCGCGCCGCGCGTGGCGAGGATGCGGCGCACGGCGTGCGGATCGAACGGCGCCGTCGCGGAGAGCCAGGGGCCGTTCCTCGCGAGCGCGATCACCAGCAGCCCGCCGCCGAATGCCATGCACGAGGCGAGGACGAGCGGCAGCCGCCAGGCGTCGCCGAAGATCGTCGTGATCAGGTAGGGCACCGCCTTGCCGAGCGTCAGCGCGCCAATCAGCAGGCCGAGCGCAAAGCCGCGGCCCTCGCGGAACCAGCTCGCGGCCATCTTCATCGCCGGCGGGTAGATGGCGGCGAGCGCGATGCCCGTCAGCACGCGGAGGCCGATGACCGACAGGGCGCCCGGCGCGACGAGCACGGCCAGGTTGGCCGCCGCGCCGAGCACGCAGCCGATCCAGATGAGGTGGCGCGCGCTGACGCGGTCCGCCAGGTTGGACAGGGCCACGCCCAGCGTTCCCGCGACGAACCCCGCCTGCACCGCCATCGTCAGCCACGCCGTTTGCGGCCCCGTCATGCCGAACTCGCGCCCGAGGGCCGGCGTCACCGCCGTGGCGGAAAACCAGAGCGTCATGCCCAGCAACTGGACGATGGAGAGGACGAGGAGCTGGAACCAGGCGCCGCTCGCGTGCGCCACGGCAGGTGGGTCGGGTTTCACGGGTCGGTTCGTGGGATAGGATCGAAGGAACGTGCAGATACCCTACACGAAGAGAACGCTCGACAACGGGCTCGAGGTGGTGGTGCACGAGGATCGGCAGCTGCCGATGGTGGCCGTCAACCTCTGGTACCACGTCGGGTCCAAGAACGAGCGGCCCGGGCGGACGGGGTTCGCGCACCTGTTCGAGCACCTGATGTTCGAGGGCTCGGCGCACCACGACTCCGGCTACTTCGAGCCGCTGCAGCGTGCGGGCGCCCTCCTCAACGGGTCCACCAACACGGATCGCACCAACTACTGGGAGGTCGTGCCCACGGGCGCCCTGGACCTGGCGCTGTGGATGGAGTCCGACCGCATGGGCTTCCTGCTGCCGGCCCTCACCGAGGAGAAGTTCACGAACCAGCGGGACGTCGTGCTCAACGAGCGGCGGCAGAACTACGAGAACCGCCCCTACGGCCTCGCAGGCATCGCGCTCGCGGCGGCCCTCTTCCCGCCGTCGCACCCGTACCACTGGATCACCATCGGCGATCCCGACGACCTCCGCGCCGCCACGCTGGACGACGTGCGCGCGTTCTTCCGGGCGTACTACCATCCCGGCAACGCCTCGCTCGCGCTGGCGGGCGACATCGGCGAAGCCGAGGGTTTCGACCTGGCCGCGCGCTACTTCGGCGACATTCCCGCCGGGCCGCCGGTGACGCCCGTGACGGCCGACCTGCCGCCCCTCACCGAGGCCTCGCTCCTCCTCGAGGATCGCATCGAGCTGCCGCGGCTCTACCTGGGCTGGCACTCGCCCACGATGTTCCACGCCGGCGACGCGGACCTGGACCTGGCCGCCGACATCCTCGCGCACGGCAAGACGTCGCGGCTGTACAAGACGCTCGTCTACGACAGGCGCGTGGCGACCGACGTCTCCGCCTACCAGCACTCCCGGGAGATCGCGGGCGTGTTCCAGATTGCGTGCACGGCCGCCGCCGGCGTCGCGCTGCCGGTGCTCGAGCAGGCGATCACCGAGACACTGGAAGGGCTGGCGGCCGAGGGGCCCACCGCCGACGAGCTCGCGCGCTCCGGCGCGCAGACCGAGGCGCAGTTCGTCTACCGCCTGCAGTCCATCGGCGGCTTCGGCGGCAAGTCCGATCAGCTGAACGCCTACAACACCTTCCGCGGCGACCCCGGCTACTTCGGTGCGGACCTGGAACGCTATCGCGCGGTGACGGCGGAGAGCGTCGTGCGCGAGGTCCGCGCGTGGCTGACGGGACGTCCGCGCGTGGCCCTGAGCGTCGTGCCGCGCGGACAGACAGCGCTCGCCCTGCCGGGCGCCAGCCGGGTCGTGGTCTCGTGAGCGCGGTCGATCGGTCGCGCCTGCCGATACCCGGTCCCGCGCGCCCGTTCCACTTTCCGCGCACCGACAGGGTCCGCCTCGCCAACGGCCTCGACGTGCGCGTGATCGCGCACCGCTCCGTACCCGTGGCCGCCGTCGTGCTGATGGTGCCCGGCGGCTCCTCGTCGGACGCGGCGGGCTCGCCGGGGCTCGCGTCGATTGCCGCGGACCTGCTCGACGAGGGTAGCCGTGGGTCCTCCGCGCTGGAGGTGTCGGACCGCATCGCGCGCATCGGCGGAGACCTGGACGTCGAGGTCGGGCCGGACGCCACCATCGTCAGCCTGACCACGCTGGAGCGGTTCCTGGAGCCGGGCCTGGACCTCGTGCACGAGATCGTGACGTCACCGACGCTGGCGGATCCGGACTTCGCACGCGTGCGCCAGCTGCGCGTGGAACGCCTGCGCCAGCTCAAGGATCACCCCGGCGCCCTGGCGGATCGCGCCTTTGCCGAGATCGTCTACCAGTCCCACCCGTACGCGCAGCCTGGCTACGGGACGGAGGCCTCGCTCTCCCGCATCACGGTGGAGGACGTGCGCCGCTACCATGCGCGCATGTTCCAGCCCGCGGGCGCGACGCTCGTCGTGGCCGGGGACCGCTCGTCGGAGGAGCTCATCGCCGCGGCCACAGCCGCGTTCGGCGCGTGGTCGAACGATCCGTCCGTCGAGCCCATCGATCGGGAACGGGGCCGCGTGGCGCCGGTGCGCACGCCGTCCGCGCGGCTGGCCGCGGTGGCGCGCCCGGGCGCGGCGCAGTCCGAGCTCCGCGTGGGCCACGTCGCCACGTCGCGATCGACGCCCGACTACCACGCCCTGATCCTGCTCAACGCCATCCTCGGCGGGCAGTTCGTCAGCCGGCTGAACATGAACCTGCGCGAGGACAAGGGCTATACCTACGGCGTGCGGACGGGCTTCGACCTGCGGCGCGGCGACGGCCCGTTCGTCCTGCAGACGAGCGTCGGCACGGAGGTGACGGCCGCGGCCCTGCGCGAGGCGTTCCTGGAGATGCGCGGGATCCGCGAGGATCGCCCGGTGACCGCGGACGAGCTGGCGCTCGCGCGCGCGTCAGTGGCCCTCGGCTACCCGCGCGGCTTCGAGACCGTGCAGCAGGTGGCGCGGTCCGCCGCGCAACTGGCGCTGCACGAACTGCCGGACACCTACTTCGAGGACTTCGTCCCGCTGCTGGAGGCCGTCACCCTCGAGGACGTGACGGCCGCCGCCCGCACGTATCTGGACCCCGATCGCATGGCCACGATTGTCGTCGGCGACGTCGAGACGTTCGGCGCCTCGCTCGGCGAGCTCGGCCTGGGCGAGCCCGTGATGGTGGTCCCGGAGATCTAATCCTTCCCGTTCACGCGTGCGGCACAGCGCGGGCGGCACTCGCCGCGCACGCGAGGACCGGGGTTCAGGCAGGCGCACGCCTGCGGTTCGACGCATGAAGAGCATCCGATTCCACGAACATGGAGGGCCCGAGGTCCTCCGCTACGAAGAGGCGCCCGACCCGGTGGCGGGTCCCGGCGAGGCCATCGTCCGCGTGCGCGCGTGCGCGCTCAACTACCTCGACATCTGGCAGCGCCGCGGCATCGAGCGCGTCAGGATTCCGATGCCGCACACGTCCGGCGCGGACGTGGCGGGCGAGGTCCTGAGCGCGCCGGAGGGCGCCTGGGCGCCGGGCGACCGCGTGATGGTGCAGCCCGGTCTCTCGTGCGGCCGCTGCGCCGCGTGCCTCGATGGACGCGACAACGAGTGCGCGCGCTACGACGTGCTGGGCTACCAGAGCGACGGCGGCTACGCGGAGCAGCTCCGCGTCCCGGCGCAGAACCTGATCCGGCTGCCGGACACCGTGGGCTTCGTGGAGGCCGCCGCGTTCCCGCTGGCCTTCCTCACGGCGTGGCACATGCTGATGACGCGCGCGCGGCTCCGCGCGGGGGAGGACGTGCTCGTCATCGGCGCCGGCAGCGGCGTCGGACAGGCGGCCATCCAGATTGCCGTGCTGCACGGCGCACGCGTGTTCGCGACGGCCGGGACGGATGCCAAGCTCGAGCGCGCCCGTGAACTCGGCGCCTCCGGCACCGTCAACCACACCACGGGCGACGTGCCGGCCGGCATCCGCGCACTCACCGGCGGCCGGGGCGTCGACGTCGTCGTCGAGCACGTGGGCACGGCCACCTGGGACCGGAGCGTCCGCTGCCTCGCGCGCGCGGGACGCCTGGTCACCTGCGGCGCGACGACGGGCCACGACGCGCGCATCGACCTGCGGTTCCTGTTCAGCCGGCAGCTCTCGCTGCTGGGGTCCTACATGGGCGGCAAGGGCGAGCTGCTCCGCGCCGCGCCGTTCTTCTTCTCCGGCCGGCTGGCGCCGGTCATCGACCGCACCTACGCCCTGCAGGATGCGGCCGAGGCGCACCGTCGCCTCGAGAGCCGGGAGGGCTTCGGCAAGATCGTCCTGACCATGTGACGCCCCCGCGGAAGAACCA
>CAZUGF010000131.1:3287-5231 GCA_964619705.1 uncultured Bifidobacteriaceae bacterium | reverse complement strand
GCCGGCCCCGGCGATCGTCTATTGGCCCGTCCTTGGCGAGAACCCCAACTATTCCGGGCCGGCCGTGGCGGTTCGGAATGTAAGCCTGGCCATACGCAGCGACCGCGCCGGCACCGACAGCTTCCTGCATGACCTCGAGCGCGCGGTCTGGTCCGTCAATCAGAGCGTGCCGCTGGCCTCGCCGCGGACGCTCCAGGAGATCTACGACCGTTCGATGGCAAGAACGTCATTCGCGCTCGTCATGCTGGGCGTCGCGTCCGTCGTGGCGCTGGTCCTCGGCCTCGTGGGCATCTACGGCGTCATCGCCTATGCTGTGTCGCAGCGCACGCGGGAGGTCGGGATCCGGCTGGCGCTCGGCGCCCAGCCGCGCGACGTGACAGGGCTGTTCGTACGGCAGGGCCTGATGCTCGCGGTCACCGGCATTGCGTTCGGACTCGGCGCCGCTGCGGGGGCCACTCGTCTGATGTCGTCGCTGCTCTTTGGCGTCAGCCCGCTTGACCCGTTGACCTACGCGGCAGGCGCGTCGATGCTCGCCCTCGCCGCGATGGTGGCCAGCTACGTACCGGCGCAGCGCGCGGCACGCATCGATCCTGTCAACGCGCTGCGAGCGGAATGACAGGCGCCCATCCACCCCGTCGGAGCCTTGACACAGTGTCTGCAGGAGCACGCATGCTATCCCGTCGACTGGTCCACCGCCTTGCGCTCGTCGTGTTGTTCGGGGTCGCGTCCGCCACGGCGGCGCAGGCCCAGGACGACCCCTCGATCGCTCACGCCACGCGCGTGCTCGATCTCCTCGATGCGGGCAGGTTCGAGGACGTCGCCGCCGAGTTCAACGCCAGGATGGCGGCGGCGATGCCGGTCTCACGGCTGCGCGACGTGTGGACGACGATCGGCCGCCAGGCCGGCGCGCGCACGTCGATCATCAGCCAGCGCGTGGTGAGGCAGGCGACCGGCAACGTCACCGTGGTCACCGGCTGCCAGTTCGAGAGAGCGGCGCTCATGGTGATGGTGTCCTTCGACCCGGAGAACAAGATCGCGGGCATGAACATCACGCCCCGCACGCCCCCGGCCGCTCCCAGTGCTGCGCCGGCATCGACGCGCTTCACGGAGGAGCCGGTCACGGTTGGCGCAGGGGAATGGGCGCTGCCGGGAACGCTGTCGATGCCTGTCGGCGCGGTCGCGGCGGCCATCGTGCTCGTTCACGGTTCCGGGCCGCACGATCGGGACGAGACTATCGGGCCGAACAAGCCGTTCCGCGACCTTGCCTGGGGCCTGGCGGATCGCGGTATTGCCGTGCTCCGCTATGAGAAACGGACGCGCCACTACGGCGGCAGGATGGCGGACAACCCCGATCGCACGGTCCGCGAAGAAACGACCGACGATGCCGTCCTGGCCGCGGCGCTCCTGCGGGCGCACGACCGCATCGATCCTGCACGCGTCTTCGTCCTGGGGCACAGCCTTGGCGGAACACTCGCTCCACGGATTGCGGCCGAGGATCGGTCGGTCGCCGGGCTGATCATCCTGGCGGGAGCCACGCGTCCGTTCATGGAGATCGCTCGTGAGCAACTCGCGTACCTCGCCTCGCTCACGCCGGACGCGATCGATCCTGACGAGGGCCTGACACGACTGCGGCAAATGGCGCCCGAGGCCTACTGGAAGGACTTCGACGCGTACCGGCCGGCACAGACGGCGGCCGCGCTCACGATCCCCATGCTCATCCTCCAGGGTGAGCGCGACTATCAGGTCACTCTTGCAGATCTACGCGGGTGGCGCGATGCGCTCGGGGACCGCGGGAACGTGACGATCAAGAGCTATCCGACACTGAATCATCTGTTTCTGCCGGGAGAGGGGAAGAGCACGCCGTCGGAGTACGCGCGTCCCGGCCATGTTCCCGATTTCGTACTCGACGACATCGCCGATTGGGTCCGGAAGGCCCGCACACCT
>CAZUGF010000131.1:0-3187 GCA_964619705.1 uncultured Bifidobacteriaceae bacterium | reverse complement strand
GGCGTCGCGGGGCGGCCAAGGGGAATGCCGCCGAGTGCGTTCATGATGATCTGTTTGCCGCCCTCGTAGTCGGTGCCGGCGTCCGCCGCGAGTCGCTCCGCCAGCGCCGCGGCCGCTTCCGTCTCCACCCAGCCTGGCGAGACGCGCACGACCCTGACGCCCTTCGGCGTCACTTCCTTCGACAGGGCCTTGCTGTACGTGGCCAGCGCAGCCTTCGCGGCGGCGTAGGCCGTGGTCGATTCGTAGAGCGGCAGCTCGTGCTGGATCGAGGTGACGTGCACGATGACGCCCGCCCCCTGTGCGAGCATCACGGGGAGCAGCGCGCGGTCGAGCCGCACGGCGGGCATCAGGTTGAGATCCATCTCCTGCTGCCACTCGGCGTCACCGAGCGCGGCGAACCCGCCGGCCGGCGACTTCGAGCCACCGAGCACGTTGACCAGGATGTCGAGGCCGCCGAGCGTGTCCCGCGCGAACCCGGCCACCCGTGCACAGCCATCGGCCGTGGTCACGTCCGCTGCGACGTAGTGGACGCCTTCGGGCGCGTTGGCTGGCACGGTGCGTGCCGTGGTCACGACCGTGACACCGTTCTCACGCAGGACGTCGACGACCGCGGCGCCCACACCCTTCGTACCCGCGGTCACCAGTGCACGACGCCCGGCAAGACCGAGATCGAAGCTCATGCCGTGATCGCCAGACGTGCGATGGCGTCGCCAGCCAGCGTGAAGTGAAACCGCACGGTGACGGGACTGCCCGGGAAGTCGCCCGTGACCCGCGCGGTCACGCTCGTTTCGTCGCCGGAGATCTCCTGCGTCAGGGGTTCACTCGTATAGTGGTACTGCTCCGACGCCGCGGCCTTCCAGCGGGCGATTGCCGCACGCCCGCGATGCGTGCGCTGCTCGTCGATGACGACCGCATCCTCGCGGAAGCATCGGGCGACGGCGTCGGCGTCCAGCGTGTCGTGCGCGAAGTAGAGGGCCACTGGCGGGGGAAGCGTGAGCGATGCGCGCGGGGTCGATGTCATGCATCCAGTACTACGCCGCGTCGGGCGGCGCCACAAGAACGCACGGAAAGGTGGGGAAATTACCCATGAGTAAGGACGCGCACACGCCGGCGTCGGCCGCGGCCGGGATCGAGGACGCCATCCGCATGCTCGACGGACGCTGGAAGCTCGTGATTCTCTTCCACCTGTTCGGGGGCCGGACGCTGCGATTCTCCGACCTCGAGCGAGCCGTCCCTGCGGTCTCGCAGAAGATGCTGGCGCAGCAGCTGCGGCAACTGGAGCGTGACGGTCTCGTGACCCGCACGGTGCATCCGGAGGTGCCGCCGCGCGTCGACTACCGGTTGACGGCCTGGGGGCAGTCCCTCTGTCCGGCCCTCGATCAGTTGCTCACATGGCGGGAGGCGTGCCCGACACGCGAGCAGGCGCCTTCGGTCTGAACGCAGGGTGCCGCTTGTTCGGGGCGGGCCACCTCCGTCTGAATCATGAGCGGAGGTTGGGAAGGGTCGCCCGGCGGGCAGATGCGTTCCGTGCACTCGCATCACGCGCGTGTTGTCTTGTCCTTCAGCAACTGGACAATCTCGGGTTTCTTGAAGAACGCCGCCCACCCACATGCATCGCCATCATGTTTCGTGTCGCGGATACGTGGATCGGCGCCTGCAGCAAGCAACAGTTGAACGACCTCGGCGTGCCCGTGAGCAGCAGCGAGGTGCAGAGCCGTCACATCGGCGTCCCAGTGCGCCCATAGCACGTTAGGGTTCGCTCCCTGCTCCAGCAGCCACTTCACCGCCGTGGCGTCACCGCGCTTCGATAGCAAGTGAAGCGCTCCGCTGGTATCGATCAGCTTCCGGTTCGCAGTGACGAGCGCCAACGCCGTGTCCCACTCTCCTATCGCTGCCGCTGCAACCAGGTCCAACCCGCTGGCGTTCAGCGGCCGGCGCCCACGGCTGGCGCTGTCCATCTCTCCACGCGTGAACTCGTGAATCCTCCTCATGACCGGCAGGTCGATCTCACGATCGGTGGCGTACACGGCCACCGGCATCCCACCGCCGTCGACCGCCAGCGGGTCGGCCCCCAACTCCAGTAGCAGCTCCACCATCTGCGGACGGTTCAGAGCCACGGCACAGTGAAGAGGCGTGCGGTTGTTCTCGTTTCGGCTCTGACGCTGGTTCAACGCCGACGGATCCGAAGACACGATACGTCGCACGTCGTCGGCCAGGTTCATCGCCACCGATGAAAAGATGTGATGGCGTGCACCGCGGCTGACCAGGAAATCGACGACCGCTCGGTGCTTGTCATCGTGACAGGAGTCCCAACAGGAGGCCCATCCGATCACACCGCCGGCGTGGTCATCGCCTTCTCCGATCACATCGCCGCCGGCATCCGCCAATGTGCGCACCATCTGGAGGTTGCCTTGCGCCGCAGCCCAATGCATGGCGCAGGTGTTGTCGCCCTTTTCGCGATAGTTCACGTCGAGCCCTCGCTCGAGCAACAACTCCACCGCGTCGATGTTGCCACTCTGTGCGGCGGGGAACAGCAATGACGCCTCATACGGCGGCACCTTCAGATCGACCTTGTCCGGATGCTCGTCGAGCAACCTTGCCAATCGCTCGGCGTGGCCCTTGCGAGCGGCTTCGATGATCTGACCCTCGAGGGTGAGGGAATCGAGATGCGCTTTCAGCGCGCGCCAGTTGGAGAAGCCGTACCGTCTGGCGATCTCGAACTGTGCTTCCGCCAGCGTGGCGTCGGGGTTTCCCTGTCGCAATTCCGCCAGACGTGTCTTCGCCTGCTTCCGCAGCCACGTGAGGTTGGGACGATCGGGAAGCTTGAAGGAGGCAGACGCGGGAGTCTGTTCAGGCATGGAACCTTCCTGTCCTTCGAAAGGGACTTGCCCTTTCGTGCGCCCGTTGTCCGCGTCTGGGGCGAGGATTAGAAGGTTGTTATCGAACGACGATAGGGTGGGTTCAACCCTTTACGCGGACCGTGGGCCGCCCTCACGGCACTGGTCGGTATCGTAGCGCAGGTTTTTGGCCAACAGCAAGAGAACCCCGGTGCGGCGGAGCGCCGGGCACCCTGCGCCGTCTTCACCGGCTTGAACTCGGAGCGCGCACCTATTCAGGAGGTCGGCCGCGGGTGCCCGTCGTCAACGGCCATCGACAGCTCCTGGGTGCAAGTGCTCATAGGTCGGGT
>CAZUGF010000130.1:2248-5479 GCA_964619705.1 uncultured Bifidobacteriaceae bacterium | reverse complement strand
GGTCGTTGTCCTTTCCGGTTCAGGCGCCCCTCCCTGGTTCAGGTGACCCTGCCCCTCCACCAATCCTGTAGAGGCGACCCTTCAGGGTCGCCTAACCCAGAAACACAGGGTCGCCTTCCCCCTGGGGCGCCTGGACCGCTACGTCTCGAACCGCAGGGCCTCCACCGGCGGCAACTGCGCCGCCCGCCGGGCCGGATACGTGGACGTGACGACGCCCACCAGCACCAGCGTCGCCAGCGCCACGGCGCCGGACTGCCACGTCATCACCATCCCCTGGAAGCGATCGGGCATCGGCAGCAGGTTGACGATGGCGCACAACCCCAGGGCGACGGCAAACCCGATGGCGCCGCTCAGGATCGTGAGGAAGAATCCCTCCAGGAAGAACTGGCGCTGCACGGCGGCCGTGGTGGCGCCGAGCGCCTTCCGCACGCCGATCTCACGCGTCCGCTCGCGGACGGCCACCAGCATGATGTTCATCACGCCGAGCCCGCCAAGGGCCAGGGTGATGAACCCGACGATGCTGAAGAACGTCTTCATCGTGCCGATCATGCGTCCGAACATGAGGCTCTCGATGGAGGTATCCCACACGGAGATCGCGTCGCGGTCCTCGAGGCTGAACCCCTTGCGGCGCGCGAGGACGTGGCGGATATCGCGCTCGAGGGGCCAGTCCACATCCTGGATGCGGCCCGTGCGCGCGTCCAGCACGCCCGGCAGACCGGCCACCACGGACGGTCGCGGGGCGACGATGATCTGCGAGACCACGCCGGGCGGCACGTCCGGACGGGGGAAGTCCCGGGCCATCGCCTGGAACGGGACGAACACCTTGTCGTTGTCCGGCCCGCTGTAGTTGCTGTCCTGGTTCTTCTTCCGGATCCGGCCGACCACCGTGTACGGCACGCCGTTCACCTGGACCGTCTGGCCCATCCCGTCGCGCGCGCCGAAGAGCTGCGCCCACGCGTCCGCGCCGATGATCGCCACGCGCCGCGCCTGCTCGTTGTCCGCCGGGACGAAGCCGCGGCCGCGCTCGATGTCGATGGTACGGATGAACTGGTACTGCGGCTCGATGCCGTGCACGGACAACGATGCCGCGTTGTACGGGCTCTTGATGCGCAGCCCGCGGTTGATCTCCGCGCTGACGACGGACACCAGCACGCCGTCGCGCTCGATGGCCCGGGCATCGTCGAGCGTGAGGAACACGCGGCGGCCCGCCCGTTCGCCGCCGGCCTGCAGCGTCGTCCGTCCGCCCCAGACGATCGCGATGTTTTTGCCCAGCTCCTCGAGCACCGCCTGGTTCCCGCGCTGGAAGCCCTCGCCCGTGGCGGACAGCACCACCACCGCGATCACGCCCCACAGGATCCCGAACATGGTCAGGAAGCTGCGCAGCCGGTTCGCGCGGAGGTTGTCGATGGCCTGGGTGAATGCTTCGTGCATGGCGCTGACCTGGTAGGGCGGAACTTCTACCCCGGCAGGACCACCTTCGCGCCCTCCGCCAGCCCGTCGAGGATCTCCGTACGCGTGCCGTTGCCGATGCCCACGGTGACCGGGACGCGCCGGCGACCGCGCTCCGCTGCGGGGTCTGCCACGTCCACCGACGCGTTCCTGGCCGTGTCGTAGAAGATGGCGGCCTCCGGGATGACGAGCGTGTCGAGGTGCTCCTCGAGGACGATCTCGGCGTTGGCCGTCATGTTGGCCTTGAGCTCCTGCCCCGGGTTGTCGATGGACACCTCGACCTCGAAGGTCGTGACGTTGTCCCGTTCCACGCCGATGGGCGAGATCTGCGTCACCTTGCCGTGGAAGATCTTCTCGCGGAAGCTCTCGGTGGTGATGCGCGCGGGCATGCCCAGCGCGACGATGCCGATGTCCGCCTCGTCCACGCGGCCGCGGACGAAGACCTGCGCGATGTCGCCGATGGTCATCACGAGGCTGGCGTTGGCGCCGAGGTTGAGGATGGAGGAGACGGGACTGCCGATCTCCACGTCGCGCGTGAGCACGGTCCCGCGGATCGGCGCGCGGATGGTGGCGTTGGCCAGTTCTTCCTCCGCGCGCTCCACCGCCGCCTGCGCCTGCGCGACCTGCGCGCGCGCCTCCGTGACCCTGGCGCGGCCGATGAGGGACTGCGCCTCCGCCGCACGCTGGCGGTTGACGGCCTGCTCCCACGTGGTCCTGGCCTGGTCCAGCGCTTCCTGCGAGAGGAGCTGCTGCTCGTTGAGCGACCGCGCGCGATCGTAGCCGCTCTGCGCGAACACGACGTCCGGGGACTCCGCCTCGATCTCGTGCTTGCGCGCCTGGGCCTCGGCCGCCGTCTCCGCGGCACGCGCCGCCTCCACATTGGCACGGGCTTCCCGCAGGCGGGCGTTCAGGTTCTCCTTGTCCAGCTCGACGAGAATCTGCCCGGCCTCCACGTGGTGATCGACGTCCACCGCCAGCCGTTCGATGATGCCGTTGGCCTTGGACTTGATCTCCACCTTGGTAATGGGCTCGATCCGGCCTGTGGCCACGACGGACCTGACCATCGGGCCGCGTTCGACCGTCGCCAGGCGGGAGGGATCGATGTTGGTCGACGCGCCGTTGGCCGAGGTGACGCCCCAGGCCACCGCACCGGCCACGCCCAGGCCAACCGCTGCCAGAGTCCACTTGCGGGATCGGGTCATGACAAGAGGTTCGACGGATCGGCGGCGGTCGGGGTTCCGGGTGGGGATGGAGTCGAGCCGGGGTCGGTACCCGGTTCCGAGCGGCGGGATGTGCGTCCAGCGGGACGGGACAGGGGCGGCGGACGACGTCAGCGGTTGCGGCGTCAAGCCGTTACACTGAAGCGGTCTATGTGGATGATTCAGTCAACGGAACCGGCCGACCTCGCGGCCACCTTTCGTCTCCTCCCCGGCGAGGTCCGCACCCTCGGCCGCGCCGCCGGCGCGCAGTTCATCGTCGATGCGCCGCTCGTCTCACGCGTGCACTGCCGCCTCACGCTGTCCGCGGACGGGGCATTGACCGTCGAGGATCTGGGCAGCACGAACGGCACGTTCGTGAACGGGAGCCTCGTTGCGACAGCGACGCGACTGGCCGAGGGCGACACGCTGCAGGTCGGCCGCGTGACGTTCGTCGTGACCGCCGGATCCTGAGCGAACGAGCGTCTCTGTCGCGCGGCGTGTGGCTCTGACGAACGGTGACACAGAGACACAGAGACACAGAGTCACAGAGACGGACGGACAGAGAGACGGAAGGACGGGACGA
>CAZUGF010000130.1:0-2148 GCA_964619705.1 uncultured Bifidobacteriaceae bacterium | reverse complement strand
CGGTCCGCGCTACCTGCGCTGCGCGAACCACTCGAGCAGGAACGGGTTCGATCGGCGCTCCCGTCCGATCGTCGTCTCCGGCCCGTGCCCGGGGAACACGGACGCCTCGTCTCCGAAGGGGAGGAGTACCTTGGTGATGGAGCGCATCAGCCTTTCGTGATTGCCGCCGGGCAGGTCCGTCCGTCCGACGGAGCCCGCAAACAGCGTGTCGCCCACAAAGAGCGCCGGCGGATCGGGGGCGCCGGTTCGGCCGACGGCCAGGCACACGCCTCCGGGACAGTGGCCCGGCGTGTGGCGCACCGTCACCTCGTAGTCGCCGAAGGTTCCCCACACGCCGTCTCCGGCATAGAAATGATCGACCGGCGGCGGCTGTTCCACGTCCAGGCCGAACAGCCGGCCGTGCGCCGCGGCATCCTCGTAGAGGAACTGGTCGTCCGCGTGCAGCCAGATGGGCGCGTCGAGCGCGCGCTTCGCCGTCCCCACGCCCGAGACGTGATCCACGTGGGCGTGCGTCAGCAGGATGGCCACCGCGTGAAACTCCTTGCGGCGGATGACCTCGAGCAGCTCGCTCACCTCGTCGCCGGGATCGATGTAGACGGCCTCGCGCGTACGCTCGCAGGCGAGGACGAAGCCGTTCTTCATGAAGGGCGGCTCGGCCGCGGAAAACTGGAGCATGACAATAGGATAGTGTCGGAACGCGGGCGCCGCGCATCCGGCGTGCCGGAAGGTGCCGCGCACGGCGGCGGATACGAGGAGAGGAAAGACGATGATTCTGGCAGCGGTCGACGACCTGATGTTCTCGTCGCGCATCTCGACAACGGCGCGGGCCATCGGCGCGGCGGTCCGGTTTGCGCGGAGCCGCGATGCGGTGATCGAGGCCGCGCGCGCGGACCCGCCGTCGCTGCTCATCCTGGACCTGAACAGCGCCCGCATCGAGGCGCTGGCGATCGTCGCCGCCCTCAAGGCCGACGCGGCCCTGGCGGATGTCCCGACGCTCGGGTTCGTGTCGCACGTGGACACGGCCGCCATCGAAGCCGCGCGGCTGGCCGGTGTCGATCGCGTGCTGGCCCGCTCGGCCTTTGTCCAGCAACTGCCGGAGCTGCTGTCCGGGGTCAGGTCCTGACTTCTCCCCTCAGCGCCTGGCATCGGATGCCGCGATGATCCTGGACATCCTGCGCGCCAGGGCGCGCCTGCGCCATCACCTCACGCCGACGCCGCTTCGGCGATCGGCGTGGCTATCCGCCGCGCTCGGCGGCGATGTCTCCCTCAAGCTGGAAACCGTCAACCCGACGCACTCGTTCAAGATCAGGGGCGCGTTCAACGCCGTGGGCGCCCTGGCGGAGACGCGGCAACCAGGCGAGCGGCTCCGGCTGGTGACCGCCTCCGCCGGCAACCACGGGCAGGCGATGGCGCTCGCCGCATCCACACTCGGCGCCTCGCTGGTGGTGTTCACGCCGATCGATGCCCCGGACACCAAGACGTCCGCCATCCGCCGCTACGGTGCGACGCTCCATGGCGAGGCGCGGAACTACGACGAGGCGGAGCGCCTGGCCCGCGACTACGCGAGGACCGAGGGGGCCGTCTACGTGTCCCCGTACAACGATCCTGCGGTGATCGCCGGCGCGGGCACGATCGGCCTGGAGATCGCGGAGGCGGACCCGTCAGTGGACGTCGTCATCGTGCCGCTCGGCGGCGGCGGGCTTGCGTCCGGCGTCGGCCTGGCCCTCCGTGCCGCGGCGCCGCGCGCACGAATCGTCGGTGTGGAAGTGGAGGCCTCCTCGCCGTTCACGATTGGCCTGGCGCGAGGGGTCATCACGCCCATCGAGCCAGGTCCGACGCTTGCCGACGGCCTTGCCGGGAACCTGGAGGACGGCTCCATCACCTTTCCCCTCGTCCAGCAGGTCGTCGACGATGTGGTGACCGTCGGCGAGGCTGATCTCGTCACGGCGCTTCGCGGACTGGTTGGCGAGGAGCACACCATCGTGGAAGGATCGTCCGCGACCGTCGTCGCGGCGATGACGTGCGGCCGTGTTCCCGTTGCGGGCCGCCGCGCGGTGGCGGTCATCACCGGAGCGAACATCGACGTGCACCGCCTGAACGCGTGCCTCGCGCCCGGCGCCGCCAGCGGCTGATCGCCTCGCAGGGCGG
>CAZUGF010000129.1:0-5596 GCA_964619705.1 uncultured Bifidobacteriaceae bacterium | reverse complement strand
GATCGCGCACGCGCCACGTGACGACCCGAACCGCAGGGCGGAACGCCGCCACGGGCGTCAACACTTCGTCACGTCAGCCTCACCCGTGGCCGGCGCGCGGACGCGGAGGGTGTCGCCTGTCGCGATCCCGTCGATCGCGCAGACGACAATCGGGCAGCGGAGCCCGTAGAGCAGGGCAGCCACAAGCGCGCCCACGGTGAGGATGGGATCGGGCACGGCCAGGATGATGGCCGCGGGCGCCGTGCCCCTGCGGATCGCCTCCGCCAGCACGGCCGACGACGAGGACGAGCCGCGGCCGCCGGGCATCACGAGGATACGGCCGGCGACCGACGCACCCAGATCCGGGTGCGAGCGGTCGATGATTCTGCCCGAGGCGGCATCGATGCCGCCCCAGAAGCTCAACGCCTCGGACAGCACCAGCGCGGACCCCTCGGCCTCGCCGGCGGCATACGCCCGGCCCGCCGCCATCACGCGGTCACCCGGACGACGTGCCCGGCCGCGGCGGAGGCCACGCAGTCCTCCATCTCCCCGAACGCCACGTCCACGCCGATGTTCCCCGGCGCGTAGTGCGCCCACTTCCCGGAGTTGGTCATCACCGCCCCATCCAGCCGGCGCAGGATCGGCGTCAGGTAGGTGCACGTATCCGTCACCGTGACGATGCCTCCGGTGGTGATGCGATCGACCTGCTGCGCATCGAGCGCGGCCAGCGTGAGGCGGCTCGTGTTGACGTAGATGGGAACCGGGAAGGCCGGGCCGAACCGATCGAGGAGCGAGAGCAGGCGGATCCACTCCTCCCGCGAGAAGTGCGGCGTGCCCAGGCAGACGGCCGTGAGGGGCGTGCCGTCGGGTACGGTGGAGAGGTCCTGCAGCGTTCGCACCAGGTCCGCGCGCGTAATGGCCCGCGTCTCCGCCGGAGGCCGGCCGCCGAGCGCGTCCCCGAGCGTCGGGGCTTCCGGCGTGATGCCCACCGCATGGAAGAGCGCCACGGATCCCGTGGAGGCGGCCGCCGCCCCGAGCGCCTTCAACTGATCCTCCGACCGCGGCGCCGGCAGCCCCTCGATGACCGGCACGCGGTCGCCGCTGAGGCGGCCGACGAGCAGGCCCACCGCGACGAAGAGCGCGTCCGTCGGCTCGGGGTCCGAAAAAAGGGAGAAGAGCACGGTCCCCAGGCGCGGCTCGTCCAGGTGCAGCCCCCAGGCCGGCGCGCGGCCCGTGATCGCACAGCACAGGTCGATGAAGTCCCCGTAGCGGTTCGTGCGGGCGCCGATCACCGAGTTGGCGAAGACGATGGCGTTGGACTCGCCCCAGGCGATCTGCTCGCCGAACGACGGGCGGAACCGCGTCTGGTACGGCGCGCAGGTGAACGAGGCCTCGCACCCGAGCTCCTGGTGCGCGCGCATGAGGCGTTCGGCCGGCGCGCGCTCGGCCCGGGGCAGGCGGACCAGGTCCGGGTGGATGAGATCGATCGCGCCGACGTTCAACGTGGTCGGCACGCGGACCCGGCCGCCGCCGGAGACGAGGCGCTCGACGAAGTCCACGCTGGCCTGCCCGTGATACAGGCAGCCGTCGATGTGCGCGCGTGTGATGTCCAGCAGGCTGCCGGCGCCCACGGCCTCGGAGAACGACACCAGCACCTGCATGGCGCACGCCGCCGCCTCGCCGAGCTCGCCGCGGAGCATCGCCCGGTCCGCCGGGCTCAGGGTCATGATCGTCCGTCCCGCCCGCATCGATGGCGAGCGCCATCCGCGGCGCGCAGGACGTGGAAGCGGCGAAGCTGTGCGGTCACGGCACCGTTGTATCACCCCGACGCCTGGACCACCTCCACCGCCTCGGCCGGATGAGCGGGGCGCGCGGCCCTGGGGCGAACGGTGGGCCCAATGTCCGCGCACAACCCCGCGGGTACCAGGTCCGTCTAACGGACCATGAGTCTTCTCGCCGATCTCCGGCTCGCAGTACGCGGGCTCGTGCGCAGTCCGCTGTTCTCCATGGTGGCCATCCTGTCGCTTGCGCTGGGCATCGGTGCGAACACGGCGATCTTCACGTTGATCGACCAGGTGCTGCTCCGGAAGCTGCCCGTCGCGGACCCGGACTCGCTGGTGATGCTCTACCAGCAGGGCCCGCACAACGGCAGCAACATGGGATCGCGGATGCACTCCTATCCCATCTACAAGGAGTACCAGACGCGCGGCGAGCCGCTGGCCGAGGTGCTGTGCCGGCGGCTTGTCGCGGCATCCGTGAGCGTGGACAACCAGACGGAGCGCGTCGAGGCCGAGATGGTCTCCGGCAACTTCTTCACCATGCTCGGCGTCCGGCCGGCCGTGGGCCGCGTGTTCAACTCCGATGAGGACGACCAGATCTACCAGGGACATCCCGTCGTCGTCCTGAGCCACGACTACTGGGCCGCGCGCTTCGCCGGCGATCCGGCCGTCGTCGGCAGGACAATCCTCGTCAACAACTACCCGATGACGGTGGTCGGCGTCTCCGCGGCGGGGTTTGCCGGCATCGACCCCACGCGATCGCCGCAGATCCGCGTCCCCATCCTGATGAAGCCGGTGATGGTCCCGGAATGGGAGTGGGTGCGGATGGACGACCCGCGCACGCGGTGGGTGCAGGTGTTTGCGCGGCTCGCGCCGGGGCAGACGGTGGAGTCCGCGCAGGCGCCCCTGCAGGGGCTCTTCACGCAGGTCCGTGCGCACGAGATGACGCTGCCGGGCGCGAAGAACTGGTCCGCGTACGCGCGGGAACAGTTCATGACGGGCCGGCTGCTCGTCGAGCCGGCAGCCATGGGGTACTCCTCGCTCCGGAACGACTTCTCGACGCCGCTCCTCGTGCTGATGAGCATGGTGGGCGTCGTGCTGCTGATCGCGTGCGCGAACGTCGCGAACCTGCTGATCGCCCGCGCCTTCATGCGCCAGCGCGAGATCGCGATGCGCCTGTCGCTCGGCGCCTCGCGTGGACAGCTCGTCCGGCAGCTCCTGGTGGAGAGCCTGGTCCTGTCCCTGGCCGGCGGCCTGCTGGGCCTGGTCCTCGCCGCCGGGCTGACGCGCGCGCTGGTCGCGCTCATCCCGTCGGACGGCCAGCCTATCCTCATCCAGCCGGTGCCGGATGCCCGAGTGCTCGCGTTCACGTTTGTCCTCACCGTCGTGACCGGCGTGGTGTTCGGCCTGCTGCCGGCGCTTCGCGCCAGCCGCCCGGATCCGTGGACCACGCTCAAGGACACGGCCGGCGCGGTGGCCGGGGCCGGCGGCGCGCTCTTCCTGCGGAAGGGCCTCGTCACCGCGCAGGTGGCCCTGAGCTTCCTGCTGCTCTTCGGCGCGGGCCTCTTCGTCCGGAGCCTGGACAACCTGCGGGCGACGGACACGGGCATCACGGCGCTGGACAACCTCGTGACGTTCCAGTTGTCGCCGGCGCTCAGCGGCTACGACGATGAGCGGACCGTGGTGTTCTATCGCGACCTGCTGGACCGGCTGCACGCGGCGCCCGGCATCACGTCCGCCGGCCTGGCCAGCGTGTCCATCCTGAGCGGCAACGAGTGGGACAGCAGCATGTCCGTCGAGGGCCACCAGGCACAGGACGGCGAGGACATGCAGGCGTTCATGAACGCCCTGTCGCCCGGGTACTTCGAGACCATGGGCATTCCGTTCCTCGAAGGCCGCGACTTCACCACGCTCGACGCCAAACGGGAAGCCACCGTCGCCATCGTCAACCGCCGCTTCGCCGAGCACTTCTTCCCGGGCAAGAGCGCCGTCGGCCGCCATCTCGGGTTCGGCGTCAGTCCGACCACCAAGCTGACAATCGAGATCGTCGGCGTCGTTGCGGACTCGTTGTACGAAGGGCCGCGCGAGGGCGTCCGGCGGCAGGTCTTCATCCCGAACTGGGGCCGCAACAGCGCCACCTTCTACCTGCGTGCCGCCGCGGGATCGAGCACGGCCTACGGGCTCGTTCGCCATGCCGTGAGCAGCCTGGACGCGTCGATGCCGGTCTACCAGATGAAGACGCTGGAGGGACAGCTCGACGAGACGCTGCTGACCGACAGGTTGATTGCCTCGCTCGCCGCCGGGTTCGGCCTCCTGGCCACCGTCCTCGCCTCGATCGGCCTGTACGGCGTGATGGCCTTCGTCGTCGCACGGCGCCGCAAGGAGCTGGGGATCCGGCTCGCGCTCGGCGCCGAGCCGGGCACGGTGCTGTGGCTCGTGATGCGCGAGGTCCTGCTGCTGCTGTCCATCGGCCTGGCCGTCGGCGTCCCCGCCGCCCTCGCGCTCGGGCAGTTCGTGTCGACGCAGCTCTACGGGATTCAGCCCAACGATCCGTGGCTTGCCGGGGCAACGATGGGCGTACTGGCCGTCGTGTCCGCCGCGGCCGGACTCATCCCGGCCCGCCGGGCCAGCCGCATCGATCCGATCCTGGCGCTCCGCTACGAGTAGGCGGGCAGGTGCTCGACGAGGAGCGTCGTCACCACGTCCGGCGACTCGGCGTGGATCCAGTGGCCGCCGTCGCGGTGGTGGAGGTGTACGCGGGCACCTGACGCGGCCGCAATGCGCTCGACGGCCGCCGGCGAGATCGCGCTCGACTCCGACGCCTTGAGCACGTGGACATCGTGGCCGCTGGCCGGCGACTCGATGACCGCCCACATGTCGGTCTCGAAGAAGTTCCGCAGGAGCCGTTCCATCGCGTCGAAGTCCAGGCGCCAGACGAGCGCGTCGCCGTCGCGCGCCAGGTTGGTGCCCATCCACTGCGCCACGCCCTGCGGAAAACCGGCGAGCGCGATGGCGCTGACAGCCTCGTCGCGTGACTGAAAGCGCTCCGGCAGCCCACGCACGATCTCCAGCATGTCCCACGCGCTGCCGGACGCCGCCTTGACCTCCGGCGTCGAGTCGATGACCCACACCTGCATCGCGGCCGTGCGCGAGACGTCCGCCACGGCGAGCGCCACCTTGCCGCCATAGGAGTGCCCGAGCACGACGTCGAGGCGAACCTGGCTGGCCGACGCCCAGTCCAGGACGTCCGCGGCGAGGCCCGTGATGGTGTCCCCGTGCGCGCCGGGACCCGAGTCGCCGTGGTGAGGCAGATCAACGAGCCAGCAGGCGTACTCCGGCCGTGCCGCGACGACGGCGCGCGCGATGCCCTGCCAGTTGCGCCCGCGCCCGTAGATGCCGTGGAGCATCACCAGGTTCCGGGTGGCGTCGCCGGCGGCCACGCGCGTGGCGGCGATGGATGTGGACACCAGGTGGTGAACCGCCGCTACTTCTGGACCGTGAACGCGCGCTGGCCGACGGACTCGCCGTCCAGGAACGCCTCGACGCTGTAGTTCCCCGGCGGGAAGCCCCCGGAGTTCTGGATGTGGAACTCCGTGGCGGCCGGCCCCTTGTAGGACACGCGCTTCGACGGCTCGCTGACGACCTGCCCGGCGTAGACCCAGCGGACGCCGATGGTGCCGGCGCCCGTCGCCGTGGTCAACACGGAGACGTAGATGGTGTCCTCGGGACCGAAGACCGTCGTGTGGCTGCCGATGCGGTTGTCCGCACTCAGCGAACGGCCCAGCTGGATGGTCGACACTTCCAGCGGCCTGTCGGCACACCCGGCGGCGATCAGAACA
>CAZUGF010000128.1:0-5679 GCA_964619705.1 uncultured Bifidobacteriaceae bacterium | reverse complement strand
AGCTGACTCGCGGCGGAGCTGAAGCTCCGCCCTACGACGCCGAACCTCCGTGCTTCGAACCTCCGTGCTTCGAACCTCCGTGCTTTGAACCTTCCGTGCTTTGAACCCTCCGTGCTTTGAACCTCCGTGCTTTGAACCCCTGTGCTTTGCCCCCCTGTGGTTTTGAAGGCGCGAGAGGGAATCGAACCCTCGAATAGCGGCTTTGCAGACCGCCGCGTTAGCCACTTCGCCACCGCGCCCCAGACGGAACCCGAGGCGGAGCTAAAGCTCCGCCCTACGACGCCGAACCTCCGTGCTTCGAACCTCCGTGCTTCGAACCTTCCGTGCTTTGAACCCCCGTGCTTTGAACCTCCGTGCTTTGAACCTCCGTGAGTAACCCTTCCACCTGCTCCGTCATCTCGCGCTCCGCCTTCGTGTAGAACGCGCCGCTGCCCGGGCTCGGGAAGCCCGCGTGCACGGCCCTGACGCGGCCGTCACGCCCGAGCACGAACGTCGTGGGAAACGCGTTCAGGTTCTCCGCCTGCGGCACCTTCTCGGCCAGCTCGTCGGGCTCGCCGGCCACCAGCACCGTGTACTCGAGGCCGTAGGTGGCGATGAACGCGCGCAGACGCGTGGGGTTGGCCAGCTGATCGGCCTCCTCGAACGACAGCGTCACGATCTCCAGGCCCCGGTCCCGGTACTTCTTGTACAGCGCCGAGAGGAAGGGCGCCTCGTCGTGGCAGTTCGGGCACCAGCTTCCGCTGATGTTGACGAGCACCACCTTGCCGGCAAACCGCGCATCCGTGTTGCTGACCGTTCGGCCCTCGAGGTCCGGGAAGCTGAAGCGGAACGGCGCCGAGGGATCCGTGACCCGCGTGTGGAGGCCGGGATCGGTCGGCGTGCCGTAGGCGGCCGCCTCCGGTGCGCTCTCGCGCGCGGCCGTCAGCTCGGTCTGGCCGTTCTGCCGGAGCGTGAGCGTGCCATCGGGCTGCGGCGTCACCTCCAGCAGGAGCGGGCGCGCGCCGGAGAAGTGGCTCAACACGAAACGGCCGTCCCGATAGCGGCCGCTGAGCGTGCCGGTGTCGCCGTCCACGCGCAGGATCGTGGCGTTGACGGACGCGCCGTCCTGCGCGGCGATGAAGCGCCACGCCGTCTCGCCCTTGTTGCTCCTGGCCTGGACGATCCAGGTCCCGTCGATCGACGGGGCGTCGGCGTCGGCTGCGGCCTCCGTGTGGGCCGCCCGCACCGCGCGGAACGAGTAGGGCTCGCCGCGGGCGCGCTGATACTCGCCCTCCAGGACGTCACCGGTCAGCGTGGCCCGCACCGTCGAGGCGTACTGCTCGAAGCTGAACGTGGCGCGCGGGCCATCCGCGCGCGCACGCGTGGAGGTGATGCGCCGGTCGCCGTTGAAGAAGGATGCCCGCAGCGCTCCGTCGTCCTGCTCGATCTCGAACGGGAACGGGACGTCGACGCCGCCGGCCACCACGACGGCGTCCCACTGCCCCGCGAGCTCCGCGGTGTTCCGGGCCGACAGGCCGATGAGACCGGCCACGAGCACGGCGCCCGCCAGGGCGATCCCCGTCCAGCGGGCCCCGGACGACCAGCGATGTGATTGCGTGATGTTCATGATGCGTGCCTCTCAACTGACGTGAACGACAACGGGCAGCGGCCAAACGCAAAAAGGCCCGGAAAGCTGGGAAGCCTTCCGGGCCTGGAGCTGTGAAAACGGGCTCGTGTCGACGCTTATTCGGCGGTCACGATGGGTGAAGACACAGCGAGGCTGTCGGAGGCTTGTTCCCCGAAGCAACAACACGCGCAGGTCTTGACCACGGACACGATGCTGCGACTGTCCCATGACCGCGCGGCGTCTGTCAAGCCGGTGCCGGGGCATATGACATCCACGTAACTAGATGTATAGCTTTATGGTATAGCCTATGGTCACGCGCGGACACGGCACCGGGGTGCCGGACCGCCCACCCAGCATGCCAACCGCCGCCGCACCCGTCTCGCCCCGCCTCCTGACCGTCGAACGCGACACGCTCGCCATCGACGGACACACCCTCCGCGACGTGGTCCTCGGCGGCTGGACGTTCGGCCGCGATCTCGGCACGGCGCCCGTCGTCGTCATCGTCGGCGGCATCACCGCGTCCCCGTTTCCCATGGGCGACGGCCGCGGCGAGGCACGCGGCGGCAGCGACGCCTGGTGGCCCGCGCTCTTCGCGCCGGACCTTGTGGATCCCTCGCGCTTCACCGTGCTCTGCCCCTGCTGGCCGGGCAACGGATCGACATGGCGCGGCTTCGACGATGACGATGGACAGGTGCCCGGCATGTCCGTGCTGGGCCTGGCGGACCTGGTGGAAGCGTGGCTCGAGGGCTGCGGCTGCACGTCGCCGGTGACCTTCGTCGGCGCAAGCCTCGGCGGGATGGTCGGCGTGGCGCTGGCCGTCCGCTACCCCGAGCGCTGCGCCCGCCTCGTCACCATCTCCGCGGGACTGCGGCCGGACGGGTGGGGGACCGCCACCCGGCACCTGCAGCGCGAGCTGGTGCGCGACGGCCTCCGCAATGGAGACGTGACGACCGGGATGAGCCGCGCGCGGCAACTGGGGATGCTCACCTACCGCGGCCGCGACGAGCTCGACACGCGGTTCGGCAAGCTGGAGCCCGGGCTCGATCGTCCGCCGGTGGCCGCGTATCTCGAGCACCACGGGCGCCGCTTCGCGGATCGATTCCCCGTCCGGACGTTTCTCTTCCTCAGCGAGGCCATCGACCGCGGGTCGGTGGCCAGCGACGCGCGATCGCTGCGCGCCGCGCTCGAGCGGGTGACGGCCGAGACGATCGTGGTGGGCGTGCCGGGCGACATGCTGTTCCCGTGGGCGCTGCAGGTGGAGCTGCACCGCGAGCTGCAGGCCGCGGGCGCGCACTCGTCGCTGTGGACCCTCGATTCGCTCTACGGACACGACGCGTTCCTCGCGGACCAGGATCGGCTGGCGGAGCTCCTGCGCGGCGCCCGGGCGTTCGACGGCGAGCCGCGCCTGGGTGCGCGGCCGCGGTTCGACGGCGTCGGCGTCGAACCCGTCCGCGAGATCCGGATCGGCATGGTCGGCTGCGGAACCGTCGGCGGCGGCCTGCTCGAGATGATCGAGCGCCAGCGCGGCGCCGTCGCGGATCGGTACGGCGTCAGCTTTCGCGTCTCCCGGATCGCCGTGCGCGATCTCACCCGGGATCGCGGCGCGCGTGCGGCCGGCATCCCCATCACCGATCGCCCGCTGGACGTTGTCAGCGATCCGGAGGTGGACGTGGTGGTCGAGGTCGCCGGCGGCGGCGCCATGGAGCCGATCCTGACCGCGGCGCTCGCCGCCGGCAAGCCCGTCGTCACCGCCAACAAGGCACTGCTCGCGTCCAAGCTCGCCGAGCTGGGCGTGCTCGCGCAGCGCACCGCTACGCCGCTCTACTGCGAGGCCGCGGCGGCCGCCGCGCTGCCCATCATCCGGCACCTGAGCCATCGGGCAGACGAGATCGACAGCCTCTGGGGCATCCTGAACGGCACCTGCAACTTCGTCATGACGCGGATGGAGCAGGCCGAACTCTCGCTGGGCGAGGCCGTGGCCGAAGCGCAGGCCCTGGGGTTTGCCGAGGCGGACCCGTCCGCCGATCTGGACGGCCTCGATGCCGCGTCCAAGCTGTCGATCCTGGCCTATCGGGCGTTCGGGGCGTGGGTGCGTCCGGATGCCTTCCTCGTCCGCGGCATCAGGGCCATCGGACCCGCGGATTGCGACCTGGCGGAAGCCATGGGCTGCCGGATCCGCCTCATCGCGCGCGCGGCCCGCGTCGGCGGCGCGCTCGAGATGGCCGTGGAACCGCTCCTGCTGCCCTCGTGGCACCTGCTGGCCTCGGTCGAGGAGGAGTACAACGCCGTCTATCTTCGCTGCGCGGCGTCGGGCGACCTGAGCCTGTTCGGCAAGGGCGCGGGGGCGCTGCCCACCGCAACGGCCGTCCTGGGGGACCTGATCGATCTCGCGCAGCACAACTCGGCGCGATGGCCGGTCCCGCAGGCGCTGCCACTGGCCGGCGCGCCCGGCAGCAGCCGGCCGGCCAGCCGCCGCCACTACCTGCGCGTCACAGGTGAGCCGCACCCCGGCCTGGAACGCCGTATCGAGAGCCTCGTGCGGCGCGCGGGCCTGACCGTCCAGAACCGGGCCGCGCGCGGGGAGACGGAGCGCGTTTATCTCGGCTTCATGGTCTCGCCCAGCCAGGACGAGCCGATCGCCAACGTGCGCGATGCCGTCGCCCGCCTGGCACGCGTGGACGACTGCCTCTGCCTCGGGGTGCTGGAATGAGCGGTGTCGCGGCATGGCTGGATCCCGGCGGCTGCCCCGCGGAGCGTCCGCCGTTCGATCGCATGGCCGCGGAGACGCGCACGCTGCACGAGGCGCTCGACGCGCACGCGCGCCGGACAGGAATCCCGTACCTGCATCCCGACGACCCGACCGTGCAGCTCGATCTCCTGGGCTCCGCCCGAGCCGCGGCGTGGCAGGAGGGCAAGGCCGCCTTCCTCTTCGCCACGGAGGGCTGCTGGTCGGAGCTCCCCCACCTCTACGCGCGCTACGGCACGACGGCCACCGCGCGCCTCATCACGGCACTCAAGCAGCTCGAAAACGCCGGCGCGGTGCTCGTGTGCGACTCCGGCATGCAGGCCACGGCGCTGGTGTTCGACGTGCTGATGCAGCCGGGCGGCCACGCCGTGCTCATGCGGCAGGTCTACAACAAGACGAAGACATATCTCGGATGGCTCGCCGATCGCATCGGCGCGCGGATCACGATCGTGGACGACGGTCAGCCGGAGGCGCTCGCCAACGCGATCCGCCCGGAGACGTCGCTCGTGTTCGCCGAGACGTTCACCAACCCGCTCGTACGGGCGCAGGATCCCGGCGCACTGGTGCGCGTCGTCCGCGAGGCCAGGACGATGGCGCCGGACGTCCGGCTGATCGTGGACTCCACGATCGCCACGCCCTGGGCGTTCCGCACGCCCCTCCTCGATCACGGCGTGGACATCGTCATCGGCAGCGGCACCAAGGCACTGGGCGGTGCGGACCGCGACCTCTGGGGCTACATCGCCACGCGGGATCCTCAGCTCGGCAACGCCGTCATGGATCTCATGGCCATGCGCGGCGGCATCCTGGACTGGCGGCGCGCCGAGGCCATCCTGGCGCACCTCGGGCGCGCGGAGCCGGCGCACGCCCGCCGATCCGCGAGCGCCGCGCGGGTGGCCGCGTTCCTGGCCGGGCATCCCAGGGTGAGCGAGGTGTACCACCCGTCGCTTCCGGATCACCCGGACGCCGCCGCCATCGCGCGGCACTACGTGCGGAGCGGTTCCCTGCTGTCGTTCCGCGTCGCCGGGGCCGACGAGGATCGGACGCGCCACTTCGCCGACGTGCTCGCCACGTGCCTCATCGTCCGGTATGCGCTCTCGTTCGACGGGCTGGCCACCAAGGTCAATCATCACCGGACGGTGTCGGAGTACTTCACGCCGGAGAAGGAGCTGCAGCGGAGCGGCTTCGATCGGCTGATCCGACTCGGCATCGGCCTCGAGGACGCCGACGACCTGATCGCGGCGCTCAACTGGACGCTGCACCACGGCGACACGGTGACGACAGAGGACATCGACGCCTGGCAGCGCGCGCGCACGCGCGAACTGGGTAT
>CAZUGF010000127.1:0-5766 GCA_964619705.1 uncultured Bifidobacteriaceae bacterium | reverse complement strand
AGATGGGACGATCCTCGAACAGGTACTCGTTGATGCGGCGCGGACTGCCGTGGACCAGGAGGACGCGTCGGCCATCGGCGTCGAGGCGGATATCACTCACCAGCGTGCGCAGGAATGCCTTGTTCTCCGCGGTGACTGTTGCCTTGGTCCACGCCAGCGATCGGTCGCCGAGCTCCTTGTCGACGGGGTTCGTATAGGCGCACCCGCACTCGTCGCGCTCGAACCCCACACCATCGTCGTAATTGCCCATGATGGTCGGGATGCCTTCGGCGCGTATGCGTTCGGTGACCTCGTTCGGGTGTGCGGCATACCCCACCAGGTCCCCGAGGCAGTAAGTCGCAACCACGGGCCGCGTCCGCAGGTCGGCCAGCACGGCCTCGAGGGCCGTCAGGTTGCCGTGGATGTCACTGATGATGGCGATGCGCATGAGGGAGAGTGTCCGTTCAAGTGGCTCGTGACTTCGTCAGGCCGGAACGCTAGTGGGTTGCACGTGCGTCAGCGCGACCAGCCGCTCCGCACCGACGGGCTCGACGGCCTGGAGGCCGACGACCGCGTAGCGAGCGGCGTGGTTGGTGGCCACATCGGCGATGCGCGCCCGCTCGTCCGCGGCACGCCGTATGAGGAGCGAGGATGTCGTCGGCACCACGGCCAGACTCTGGTTGACCACCCAGGCCCAGGGCTCGATCCCGGCGCGCCGCAGATCCGCCTGAAGGCCGGCCGCCTCGAGCACCGGCGTGGTCTCGGCCAGCGTGACGATGAGGACCTTGGTCTGTTGCGGATCCTGCAGCTGCATCAGCGGCGTCGTCACGTGAAGACCGCCACGCAGCTGGCGCGTGACTTCACGGTGATACGCGCCCGTGGCGTCGAGCAGCAGCAGCGTGTGTCCGGTTGGCGCCGTATCCATCACCACGAAGGACGAGCGCGCCTCGCGGATGATGCGGGAGAAGGCCTGAAACACGGCAATCTCCTCGGTGCAGGGCGAGCGCAGATCCTCTTCCAGCATGGCGCGACCAGCGGCGTCGAGCTGGCGCCCCTTGGTGTCCAGGACGCGCTGCCGGTAGCGCGCAATCTCGACCTGGGGATCGATGCGACTGACGCGCAGGTGCTCGACCTCCCCGGCCAGCGTGTCCGCCAGATGTGCGGCCGGATCGGACGTCGTCAGGTGGACCGAGAAGCCGCGCTGGGCAAGCGCCGTGGCCACGGCGGCGGCGATCGTCGTCTTGCCCACGCCGCCCTTGCCCATCAGCATGACAAGCCCGTGTCCGTCGGCCGCAATATCGTCGACGAGCGCGTCGAGGCTCACCCCGGCTGCGATCTGGGTGTCATCCGAGGGGGCGGGGAGGCCCGACACCGCGTCGGTCAGGAGCGCGCGCAAGGTCGACACGCCTACGAGGTTGAATGGCTTCAGGCCCACCTCATCCCGAGGCAGCGTCTGCAATGCGAGGGGCATGGCGTGGAGCGCCGCCTGCTCGCGGCTGACAATGGCGGCGGCCAGGCCATCGCTTTCGATCGCGTTCGACGGAAGGACGCCGTTCACGACGAGGTGGTGATGGGTGATCCCGATCGCGATCAGCTCGTCGTGCGTGCGCGCGACCTCGGTAAGGGCCGCGCGTTGCGCCCGTGTCACCAGCACCATGCGCGTCTGCTGCGCGTCGCGCAGCGCGTCCACCGCGCCCTTGTACTTCTCGCGCTGCTTCTCGAGGCCCGCCAGTGGTCCGAGACAGGAGGCGTCGCCCTTCCCGGTCTCGAGGAATCCGCTCCACGCGCCAGGCAACTGGAGGAGGCGAATGGTGTGTCCGGTCGGCGCCGTGTCGAAGATCACGTGGTCATACGCCGCGGCGATCGCCGTATCCGTGAGGAGGGCGGTGAACTCATCGAACGCCGCAATTTCCGTCGTACATCCGCCCGAGAGCTGCTCCTCGATGCCTTTCACCACCTCGTCCGGCAAGGTGCCGCGGACCGGCCCGACGATGCGGTCGCGATACGCCTGTGCAGCAGCCTCAGGATCAATCTCCAGCGCGGATAATCTCGGGACCTCGGGTACGGGTGTGACCCGATTCCCGATGGGCACCCCGAAGACCTGCCCGACATTCGAGGCCGGGTCCGTGCTGACGAGGAGCACGCGCCGTCCCTCGTCGGCCAGATACACGCCAGTCGCGCAGGCGATGGACGTCTTTCCAACGCCGCCCTTGCCGGTGAAAAACACGTGGCGCGGGAGGTCGTCGAGGAACTGCGTGGTCATGGCGCCCTCTCAGCAGCAGTCCGGGCCCGAGCAGCAGCTGGTCGCGACCGGAATGGTCCGAGCCATCGTCAGACCCGCCCACCCCGCGAGCTCCGCCCGTTGGGGATAGCGACCGGCCATCGCCACCTCGCCGTCGACCAGCACGACGGGCAAGGCCGACTGACCCGAGCGTTGGAGTAGCGCCAGGACCGTCGGGTTCGCGGTGAAGGCCGCCGGATCCTGCGCGAGGTTGACGCGGTCGATCGCCGCGCCCTGCCGGCGAGCCCACTCCACATCGGCCGCGAAGGTGACGAGCGCCTGGTCGACGTCCGTGTCACAGACGCCGGTGCTGCAGCAGAGCGCAGGGTCGAAGACTTGAATGCGCGACATGGTGGACCTCCTTACGAGGTGTAGGCCGACTGCGGCTGAGGGAACCAATGACGCGTACGGTTGCAGACGGCGCACACCGACAGCATGACCGGCACTTCGATGAGCACGCCGACCACCGTGGCCAGCGCGGCGCCGGACTCGGGACCGAACAACGCGATGGCCGTGGCGACCGCCAGCTCGAAGAAGTTGCTGGCGCCGATGAGTGCACCGGGCGCCGCAATCGCGTACTCGACGCGGAACAGGCGCATCAGTCCGTAGGTCAGCGACGAGTTGAAGTACACCTGCATCAGGATCGGCACCGCAATCAGCGCCACGTGCAGGGGCTTGCCGAGGATGTTCTCGGCCTGGAACGCGAAGATCAGCACGAGCGTGGCCAGCAGGGCGAGCATGCTGATGGGCGCGAACCGCGGCAGCAGTTCGGCCTCGAACCACGCGACGCCCCTGGTGCGCACGAACCACTGGCGCAGCAGCACGCCCGCGGCGAGCGGCACGACGATGAAGACCAGCACCGAGTACAACAGGACCAGGAAGGGCACCTCGAGCGACGACGCGCCGCTCACGAGGTAGCGCACGATCGGGGCGAAGAGAATCAGCATCAGCAGGTCGTTCACCGAGACCTGCACGAGCGTGTAGGCCGGGTCACCGTCCGAGAGGTAGCTCCAGACGAACACCATGGCGGTACACGGCGCGGCCGCGAGGATGATGCACCCCGCGATGTACTGGTCGGCGTCGGCCGTCGAGATCCACGGGCTGAAGAGCAGGCGGAAGAAGACCCACGCGATCAGCGCCATCGAGAACGGCTTGACCAGCCAGTTCACGAACAGCGTGACGAAGAGGCCGCGCGGCCGACGACCCACATTGCGGATCGCGCCGAAGTCGACCTTCATCATCATGGGCGTGACCATCAGCCAGATCAGAATGGCGATCGGGATGTTGATCTGGCTGCCGTCGCCGAACTCGAGCCGGCGCAGGCCATCCATCACGGCTGGCGCCAGCACCCCGAGGGCGACGCCAGCGACCATGCACAGGCCCACCCACAGACTCAGGTAGCGTTCGAACGGATTGAGTCGCTTCGAAGGAGTCATCACATCGCCTGGAGGAGGGCCTTCAACCGCTTCAACGCCGACGGCACGATGCAGTAGCCCGCCCGTGGACCCGACTCGTTCACCTGCACGAGACCGGCGGTGCGAAGGATGCGCAAGTGCTCAGACACGGTCGACTGCGCGAGCGGCAGTTCGTCGACGATGTGGCTGCACATCCTGGCATCCCGTTGCGCCAGCATACGGAGGATCCGCACGCGCACCGGATGCCCCAGCGCTTTGGCGAACGTCGCGAGTTCCTCGTCAGCGGCAGGGTCGGCGACCGAGGCGGCGAGTCGGTCGAGCGCCGCCGGAGATTCAGGGGGACAACAGGCCGCCGGGTCGAGCGACGGGGTGGAGCGTTTCTGTCTGGTCGCGGCAGCCATCGTCTATCGTCGATTGACGATATCACGGGCACGCTGACCGAGCAACTCAGCCCCCGTCGCCTGGTTTCACGCTGGAGGTGCTGGCCCGGATCAGCGGTCGCCGCACCCGCCGCAGCCGCAGGCGTCAGGATGACGGGGGGTGTAGGCCGAGATGCCTCCCCGGCGATCGAGGTCGATCCGGCAGCACGCCTCGACCACGGTACGCAGCTGCTGGCGCCCTCGCCGCACGCGGCTCTTCATGCCCGAGAGCGACACGCCAACCCGGCGAGCGGCCTCCTGTTGGGTCGCCCCTTCCAGATCCACCATCCGGATCGCGTCCTGATACGCCGGCGGCAGTTGGTTGAGCATCGGCGCCAGGCATGCCGCGAGTTCGCGCAGCGCGACACCATCGTTGTCATCGGACGCTTCGAGAGGAGCGGGGGCGTCGGCCTCGATGTCGATGGCATCGCCAGCTGCGTGTTCTCTCCGGCTCCCCGTGGCCCGGTAGTAGTCGATGATGACGTTGCGTGCCGTCCGATAGACCCACGCATGGAGGCGTTCGACGTCGCGCAGCGACTGGAGGCCGGTGACGATCTGGAGCAGGACACGCTGCACCAGATCGTCGACATCGGCCTGGTTCTGCACCCGCCGGGCAATGAACGCTCGCAGGTTGCCGTGCAGTTCCTGCCACGGCAGATCGGACGCCAGCATCGTAGTCACGATGCTACCGCTTCACGTCCGTGGTCAGCTGACATCCGCAGCTGGTCGGCTGGGCCGAGGACCCACAGCACGCGGCTTTGGACTCGGGCTGGCAGCACCTGCTGAGGAGTGTCTTTTCGCAGCAGGCGACCGACGAGGCGACGGGACCGGGCGTTGATGAGGTGGCAGTCATGATCGAGCTCCCTCGTGAATGCGCGGAGGCGGACATCACGCGGCCTTGACCGCTTCAATCAGCGCGGAGGCCACGACCTGCTCGGCGCCGGTGCCGGGACTCCACTCCTCGACGAACTCGCGGCTCTGCGCCTGCACTGTGACGCGCACCTGCTGGAAACCGGCGTCGACGATCATGCGCTCGAGTTCGGCAACGGGTGCGGCCCCGGCAATGCACCCCGTGTACGCCGCCGGGTCGTTGGCGATCGCGGCCGGGAGATCACCGACGGCCACCATGTCCGAGATGGCGAGCCGACCGCCCGGCGCCAACACGCGGAAGGCCTCGCGGAAGACGGCCGGCTTGTCCGGCGCCAGATTGATGACGCAGTTGGACATGATGACGTCCACCGACGCGTCGTCAACGGGCAGGTGCTCGATGTCGCCGAGGCGGAAGTCGACGTAGTCCACGCCAACCTTCGCGGCGTTGGCGCGCGCAAGGGCAATCATCTCCGGCGTCATGTCCACCCCGATCACCTTGCCGGTCGAGCCCACCTGACGTGCGGCGAGGAAGGCATCGAAGCCTCCACCGCTGCCCAAGTCGAGCACGCGCTCGCCGGGCTTGAGGGCGGCGATGGCCTGCGGATTCCCGCAGCCGAGGCCGAGGTCGGCACCGTCCGGCACGGCGGCCAAGTCGCTGTCCAAGTAGCCCAATCGTGTCGACGAGGTCCCTGTCGGCCCGCAGCAGCTCGCGCCGCCGCTCCCGGTGCAGCAGCCGCCCTGCTGCTTCTGGCTGGCCACGGCCCCGTACGCTTCGCGAACCGTCGCTCGAATCTGATCTGCT
>CAZUGF010000126.1:0-5961 GCA_964619705.1 uncultured Bifidobacteriaceae bacterium | reverse complement strand
GGTCGCCTTCGAGGGGCCGCCCCGCGGGACGGCCCGGGAGATTTTCGAATGCGCGCACGTGTCTATGTCACCCTCAAGCCCTCCGTCTTCGATCCCCAGGGCCGCGTCGTCGCCGACGCGCTCGTGTCCCTCGGGTATGACGACGTGCAGGATGTGCGGCAGGGCAAGTTCTTCGAGGTGGAGCTCTCCGCGGCGGATGGGGTGGATGCGGCGGCCGCCAGGGCGCGGGTCGCCGAGATGGCGGACAAGCTCCTCGCCAACCCGGTGATCGAGAGCTACCGGGTCGAGGTCCTCCCATGAAGTTCGCGGTCGTCGTCTTTCCCGGGTCCAACTCCGACTACGACGCCTATTACGCGGCGTCGCGGGTCGTGGGTGCGGAGGCGTCGCTCGTGTGGCACAAGGACGCGGACCTCGGCGCGCCGGATGCGGTCATCCTGCCGGGAGGGTTCGCGCACGGCGACTACCTGCGCACGGGGGCCATCGCGCGCTTCTCGCCCGTCATGGACGCCGTCCGCGCGTTTGCCGCACGCGGCGGCGCCGTCCTCGGCATCTGCAACGGCTTCCAGGTCCTGCTCGAGGCGGGGCTGCTGCCCGGCGCCATGGTCCGCAACCGCGGGCTCAAGTTCGTCTCCCGTCACGTGTCGGTGCGCGTGGAGCAGACGGACACGCCGTTCACCGCGGCCTGCACGGCGGGGCAGGTCCTGCGCCTGCCCATCGCGCACGGCGAGGGCAACTACTTCGCGGAGCCGGATGTCCTGGCGGGCCTCGAAGCCGGCCGGCAGATCGTGTTCCGCTACACCCCGGCCGTCGACGGCGACGAGTCCAGCGGGAACCCGAACGGGTCGCTCAACGACATCGCGGGCATCTGCAATGCGGGCCGCAACGTGGTCGGCCTGATGCCGCATCCGGAGCGGGCCTGCGAGGCCAGCCTCGGCAGCGACGACGGGCGGATCGTGCTGGCGTCGGCCGTGGCGGCACTCTCCTCGCGGATGGCGGCACAATGAGCGTCATCGATCAGGCGGTACTCGACCGGCACGGCCTCAAGCCGGAGGAGTACGACCGCATCCTCGAGCTGATGGGGCGGGAGCCGAACCTGCTCGAGCTGGGCCTGTTCTCCGTGATGTGGTCCGAGCACTGCAGCTACAAGAGCTCGCGCGTCCACCTGCGGACGCTGCCGACGACGGGGCCGCGTGTCGTGCAGGGGCCGGGCGAGAATGCGGGCGCCGTGGACATCGGCGACGGCCTGTGCGCGGTCTTCAAGATCGAATCGCACAACCACCCGTCGTTCATCGAGCCCTATCAGGGCGCGGCGACCGGCGTCGGCGGCATCATCCGGGACATCTTCACGATGGGCGCGCGGCCCATCGGCCTGCTGAACGCGCTGCGCTTCGGATCCCTGGACGGCCCCCTCGCGCGCCGCATCTTCGAAGGCGTGGTCGCGGGGATCGGCGGGTACGGCAACAGCATCGGCATCCCGACCGTGGGCGGCGAGATCGTCTTCGACGACATGTACGCCGGCAACCCGCTCGTCAACGTGCTGTGTCTCGGCATCGCGCGCACGGACGAGATCGTCAAGGGCGCGGCGTCCGGCGCGGGGAACCCCGTGTTCTACGTCGGCGCGAAGACGGGCCGCGACGGCATCCACGGCGCGACGATGGCTTCGGCGGAGTTCGACGAGAGCTCGGCGGAGAAGCGGCCGGCCGTGCAGGTGGGCGATCCCTTCATGGAGAAGCTCCTCATGGAGGCGTGCCTGGAAGTGATGAAGACGGGCGCGCTCGTCGGCATCCAGGACATGGGCGCCGCGGGCCTCACCTGCTCGACGTCCGAGATGGGCTCGCGGGGCGCGCACGGCATGACGATCGACGTGATGCACGTGCCGCAGCGCGAGACGGGGATGATCCCGTACGAGATCATGCTCTCCGAATCGCAGGAACGGATGCTCATGGTGGTGCACAAGGGCCGCGAGCGCGAGGTGCAGGAGGTCTTCGAGAAGTGGGACCTGCACGCCGTGCAGGTCGGCGAGGTGACGGAGGGCGATCGCCTGCGCATCCACGATCACGGCGTCCTCGTCGCGGACGTACCGAACCGTGCGCTGACCGACGAGGCGCCTGTTTACCATCGGCCGATGCGCGAGCCCGACTGGCAGCGCGAGGTCCGGCAACTGGACCTGACGACGCTGGAGGCGCCGCCCGCGCCGGACGCGGCCTTCGATCGGCTGATCGCGTCGCCGACGATTGCCAGCAAGCGGTGGGCGTATCGCCAGTTCGACCACACCGTCGGCACCAATACCATCGCGCAGCCCGGGCACTCGGCGGCCGTCGTTCGCGTCAAGGGCACGCAGCGTGGGCTCGCGCTGTCCGTGGACGGCAACGGCCGCTACTGCTATCTGGACCCGTACCGCGGGGCGATGCTGGCGGTGGCCGAGGCCGCGCGCAACGTCGCGTGTGCCGGGGCGGAGCCCATCGGCGGCACCAACAACCTCAACTTCGGCAACCCCGAGCGGCCCGAGATCATGTGGCAGCTCGGCGAGGCCGTCCGTGGCATCGGCGAGGCCTGCCGCACGCTGGACATCCCGATCACGGGCGGCAACGTCAGCCTCTACAACGAGACCGACGGCCGGGCCATCTTCCCGACACCCGTGCTGGGCGTCCTCGGTCTCCTCGAGCGAGCCGACAGGACCTGCACGCGGACGTTCAAGGAAGCCGGGGCGGTGGTGCTGCTGCTGGGGGATAATCAAGGAGAGCTGGGCGGCAGCGAGTACCTGGCGCGGCTGCATGGTCTGGTGCGCGGCGTGCCGCCCGCCCTGGACCTGGCCCGCGAACGCGCCCTGCAGCGTCTGGTCCTGGACCTGATTCGCGACGGCGCCATCCAGTCCGCCCACGATTGCGCCGAAGGCGGCCTGGCCGTCGCGCTGGCGGAGTGCACGTTCGATACGGGCGGCATCGGGGTCGCGGCGGACGTTCCCGGCCAGGACGGCCGCTACGGCGTGCAGGCGGCGCTCTTCGGGGAATCGGCATCGACGGTGGTGGTGTCCGTCGCGCCGGCCGCACGCGAGGCTGTCCTCGCCCGCGCGAGTGCGGCAGGCATCCCGGCGCGGGTCATCGGCGAGACAGGCGGCGACCGCGTCAGGATTGCCGTGGACGGGACGACGCAGATCGACAGGACGGTCGCCGGGGCCGAGGCCGCGTGGGCCACGGCCATCGAGCGCCGGATGGGCGCGGCAGCGAGATAGGGGCGCCACCTTCGTGGCGCCTTCGGGGCAGGCGGAGACGACATGTTCGACAAGCTCCACGAGGCGTGCGGTGTCTTCGGCATCCATGGCCACGCCGAGGCGGCCAACCTGGCCTACCTCGGCCTCTACGCGCTGCAGCATCGCGGCCAGGAGAGCGCGGGCATCGCGGCCTCCGACGGCACGCGCGTGCGCCTCCAGCGCAAGATGGGCCACGTGGCGGACATCTTCGACCAGCCCACCCTGGCGGAGCTGCCCGGCCACATCGCCATCGGCCACACGCGCTACTCGACGGCCGGCGAGAGCAAGCTGACCAACGCGCAGCCGATCCTCATCGACTGTGTGCACGGGCAGATCGGCGTCTGCCACAACGGGAACATCGTCAACGCGAACGAGATTCGCGAGCGGCTCGTCCGCGCCGGCTCGATCTTCCAGAGCAACAGCGACACGGAAGTGGTGCTCCACCTGTATGCGCGCTCGCAGGCTGGCACCATCGAGGACGCGGTCGTGGAGTCGGTCACGCAGTTGACCGGCGCCTTCTCGCTGGCCCTGATCACCAGGGACCACCTGATTGCCGTCCGAGACCCGCACGGCTTCCGGCCGCTTGCGCTCGGCCGGCTCGGGGACGCGTGGGTGGTCTGCTCCGAGACCTGCGCGCTGGACCTGATCGGCGCCACCTACGTGCGGGACGTCGAGCCGGGCGAGGTCGTCATCGTGGGCCCGCAGGGCATGCGGTCGGTCAAGCCTTTCCCGCCCTCGCGGCTGTCGCACTGCATCTTCGAGCACGTGTACTTCGCGCGTCCGGACAGCGAGGTGTTCGGCCAGAGCGTCAACGAGGTGCGGACGGACCTGGGGCGGCGCCTGGCGCGCGAGAACGGCGTGCCGGCCGACGTCATCGTGCCCGTCCCGGACTCCGGCGTGTGCGCGGCCCTGGGGTATGCCGAGGAATCCGGCGTGCCGCTGCGCTTCGGGCTCATCCGCAACCACTACGTGGGGCGCACGTTCATCGAGCCCGCGCAGGCCATCCGGCACTTCGGCGTCAAGGTCAAGCTGAACCCCGTCAGGAGCATCCTGGCCGGCCAGCGCGTCGTGCTGGTGGACGACTCCATCGTGCGCGGCACGACGAGCCGGAAGATCGTCAAGATGGTCCGTGCCGCCGGCGCCGCGGAGGTGCACGTGCGCATCAGCTGCCCGCCGACGGTGTCGCCCTGCTTCTACGGCGTGGACACGCCGCGGCGGAGCGAGCTCATTGCCGCCACGCACTCGCTCGAAGAGATTCGGCGCTACCTGGCCGCGGACTCCGTGGCCTACCTGAGCATGGACGGCCTTCTGGGCGCCGTGAACGGCCGCGGGCCGTCGTACTGCACGTCGTGCTACACGGGGAAGTACCCCGTCGCCTTCCCGCAGGACCGGAACGCCTATCTCCAGCTCACGCTCAAGCTCAATGAACAGGCAGAGTCCCTTCCCGAAGAAGAGCCCGAGACGGTGGTCTGAGGGCGCGGCGGCGCTCCTCGTGACGTTGGCCCTCGTCGGCGCGGGCGCGGGCTCCGCGCTCGAGGCGCAGGAGCGCGGCCCGACGCCGGTGACTGCGGCGGAGCTGCAGGCGGCCATCGATACGCTCGGAGACCTGGACTACGCCACGCGCACCGCGGGTGCGCGGACGGTCCGGCGCGCGCCGCCCACTGCCGCCGTCCCGCTCCTGCTGCAGGCCGCCCGTGAGCACGCCGACGGCTACGTCCGCTTCAAGGCGCTCGTGATTCTCACGAGCTTCAACGACCCGCGCACGCCGGACGTGATGGAGGAGGTGCTGACCTCGCCGAACGACCGCCTCCGCGCGGTGGCCTACGCCTACCTCGAGCACCACCCGTCGCCGGCGATCGCCCCGCGGCTGCTTGCCGCGCTCGATCGCGAGACGAGCGAGTTCGTGCGGCCGTCCCTCGTCCGCGCGCTCGCGGCGCACGCCGCCGATCCCCGCGTGCGCGACGCGCTCGTCCGCGATGCCGTCCGCGGCCAGGACTTCTTCCGCAGCACCGTCATCGAGGCCATCGGCGACTACCGTATTGCCGCGGCCGCGCCGCGTCTCGTCGAGATTGCCGGCCTCGACGGCCCCCTCCAGGACGATGCGGTGCTGTCGCTGGGGAAGCTGGAGGACAAGGCGCAGCTGGCGACGCTCGCGGAACTGCAGCGCTCCGCCCCGCAGACCCTGCAGCCTTCGCTGGCGGCGGCCATCTGCCTGATGGGCCAGAACTGCTCCTCGCACCTCGGCTTCCTGCGCAAGACGCTGGGCTTTGCGGAGGATTTCCCCGGGTTCCAGGAACTGCTCCGCGGCGCCGCGGCCGGCCTCGGCGCGATTGGCGCCCGCGGCAATGCCGAGGCGACCACGATCCTGCTGGACGTCGGCATCCCATCGGAGGATCCCGTCCGCGCACCCGTGGCGCTCGCGCTGGGCCTGGTGGCGCTCAGGAACACGCCGGGAATGATCGAGGTCCTGGCGGCGCGGTCCGATCAGGCCGCGGCGATCTCGTTGATCGCCGAGGGCTTCGACATGCTCGAGGAGGACCTGGAGGAAGAGCGGTTCTTCGCCATGGTCCGCCGCACCTATTGGGCGGCGGCCGACGGGTCACCGACGAGACGACTCTGCGAGCAGCTGATCACGAAGCTCGAATTCTGAAAGGGGCTTTGGGCTCCAGGCTTCAGGAGCCCAAAGCCCAAAGCCCAAAGCCCAAAGCCCA
>CAZUGF010000125.1:0-6018 GCA_964619705.1 uncultured Bifidobacteriaceae bacterium | reverse complement strand
GCGGAGGCCTCATGAAACGGCCGCGCGCCGGGACACATCTAGTCCGCGCGGAGCCTCACCCCTCGCCCCTCGCCGCCAGCACGTAGCGCTGCCCTTCAACGCCCTCGCTGTGCCACCCGACAGCCTGCTGTGCCTCGAAGTCTCGCTGATCAAACGCGATCATCGTCCGCTCCGGTGACCCCGCGGCGAGGACATACAGCGGCAGCGTCGGACCGAAGCGTCGATCCGGCTGATCCAGCAGGTAGCCCAGCGCGCCGTCCATCGACCAGCCGTCGTCAGCAAACGTGGAGTAGGCGTCCGCGCCCACGAAGAGCCGGACGATGTCCGCGTTGCTCGTGTTACGCGCCACGAACAGCCCGATGTCGCCGGAGCTGTCCAGTAGCGTCGCCACGATGCCCTGTCCCGTCCAGCCTGCCGCAATCCTGGCGTCGTAGTCGCCCTGGTTGTTGACGAAGTCGTAGACATCGCCGAGCGACGTCCGCTTGTGCAGACGGAACAGCGGACGCGTCGTGAGCGGATAGCTGTCGGCCCGCCTGAAGCCGAACACCACGCGGCCCATGGCCCACCCCTTCAACCCGTTGATGAGTTTCTGGCTGGACACACCCAGGCCTGAGATGTTCGTGAGGATTTCGCCGGGGTAACCAACGGAGAACGCGGACGCGCTCTTCTCTCCCATCAGCGGCGTCCTGGTGCCGTCCCTGAACGTGAAGCCCATGCCGTAGACGATGTCATCCGTGTCCCCGGCATAGCCCCACGCCTCGGTGACGGGGTTGAGATCGCCGACAGGAATCTCCCCGCCGTACGGCGCCGTGGTCCTGAGCCGGCCCACGCCGTCGTCGAACGGTTGGGCGGCGGCGCCGTAGTGCCCGCTCGACACGCCGGAGCCGACCTTGTCCGCCTTCTTCGTGCCGTAGGTGACCTGCGCGCCCTGGATCCAGTTCTCGACATCGTGGCGGCCGTAGATGGTGATGTGCGTGATCTGTCCGTCCTGCGCCTGCAGGTCGGTGGCGGCGATCACCGCGTCGGTAAACGCGAACCCGCCATCGCCGTACGGATCGCTGAAGATCTCCCGCGTCAGCTTCGGAGCCTGGGTCACGGCCGGGGCCGCATGCGTGCTCGGATCCAGGAGCGGCCAGTAAGGCAGGAAATCGAGGACGCTCAGCGTATACGCCCGGATGTAGCCGTTCTGCTTCTTCCAGTCAGAGGCGCCCGGGAGGCCGGTCTTGTAGGTCCGGGTGGTGTAGTCGCTCAGTGCGGAGATCTTCTCCGTCAGTTCGCTCTGGAGCGCCGTGCGGTCCGCCGGGGCGAGCTGCAGGGCCTCGCTGTTCACGATGCCCTCCCTCAGCATCATCAGATAGACGTTGGCCGCCTGTATGAAGAGCGGCAGCAGCTGCACCTCCTGCCCCTTCTCCTGAAACGTCGGGAGCTGGCCCCTGATGACCATGAGGGCCGACGTGAGTGTGTCCTGCGTGGGGCTGGCATTGTAGGCCGCCAGGACGTCGCGGATGCCGGTGAGCTCCGCCGTCACCCGCTGGTAGACCTCCCTGGAGATGGCCGTGCCGATGGCGGCTTCAACCTGGGCCTTGATGCTGTCCCACACGTCCAGCGGCTGTTCTTCCTTCGGCCACAGCACCTTGATGATGGCGCGGCCGAGCCAGCCCACCACCGGGATCTGGTTGGCAGCCGCCAGGACGACCGAACGGATTCCGTTGTAGACGGTGCCTTCTGCGACAACACTCATGCCCCACCTCGCTGTTGGTGTACCGATCCGCAGCCACGAATGGGATCCGTGCAATCAGATGTGGACCGCCTCGCGGTCCGGCAAACGCGAACGCACTCCGTGGGCCGGGGGGCGTGGCCCAAGGGCTGCATCATGACACTGGACGGCCTCCGCTCGCGCGAACGCGTGTGGTTCACACTTTCGCGCTCTGGACCCGCGCCGCAGGTGACCCGCTCTCATCAGAACCCGGAACGCCGTGGCGGCCAGGTGGCTCGGATCAAGCGCTCGCCGCCGGTCCACTGACGCTGCGCGTCACCGGCAGCGTCAGTGTTTGGCAGCGATCACCGCGCAGCTCGCACGATGCCACCACTTTCCCGTCAGTTTCCTGCCCTTCCATCGTCGCGCACGGTTCTTGCTGTCACCGCGCAGGTCGGGTGGCATCCGTGCCTTGCTGGTTGCTCACCGTCTCGTGTGGACGGCCAACGGCGCAATGCAACAATGGCCAATGGTCATGCTCGCAGAACCGGCCAGGTACGTGCTCCTCGAACGGCGGCGTCTCGTGCCGGGTCTGCCCGGGGCCGCTCTGCTGAACCCTGAGATCGCCCAGTGACCTTGCTGCATCGCACACGTCTCGCCGGCTGGTTCCTCGTCTGCGTGGTCGCATCTCTCGCGGCGGCGGCCCAGGAACGCGCTGCGACCTTTGCCGTCGAGCGCGTCATCGACGGCGACACGATTGTCGTGGAGACGATCGGCACCGTCCGGTTGATCGGCGTGGATACGCCGGAGTCCGTCGATCCACGAGAGCCGGTTCAGTACTTCGCGCGTGAGTCCACGGCGTTTCTCCGCTCGCTTCTGGACGGCCGGCGCGTCCGCCTGGACTACGACTGGCAGCGAACGGACAGGTACAACCGTACACTCGCCTACGTCTACCTGATCGACGAGACGTTCGTGAACTACGAGATCGTGCGCCAGGGGTACAGCAGCGCGTACGTGACGTATCCGTTTCGCTACAAGGAACAGTTTCAGGCTGCGGAGCGCGAAGCGCGGGCCGAAGGCCGAGGCCTCTGGGCCGACGATCCAACCGGGGAGTCGGCGGCACAACCGCTGGTCAGTCCGGATGCACCTGCGCGCGTGTGGGTCAACACGTCGTCACGTGTCTACCACTGCTCCGGCACACGGTACTTCGGAAACACGGCGCGCGGGCAATACATGACCGAGTCCGAGGCGAGGCAGGCAGGCCACCGGCCGGCGTACGGCCGTCCGTGCGGTGCGCTTCCGGCTGCGGCCGCTGAATCGCCGTCGCCGGCGGCCGCTGGGCCCGGCGCTCGTGCAGTGACGGGCCGTGGAGCCGAGCGTGCTGACGTGAAGGTGTGGGTCAATTCCGCGTCGAGGGTCTACCACTGTCCTGGAACGCAGTACTACGGGAAGACCAGGCGCGGGGCGTTCATGAGTGAGAGCGCGGCTCGGGCGGGTGGGAATCGGCCAGCGGCGGGTCGGGCGTGCTCCTGACGTAAGAAGCGCGGGATCCCTTTCCGAGGTCCCGCGACGACCTCACACCCATCTCCCTCACGGGTCCGTCACGACCACGACGAGCTCGCTCGACGTGGACTGTTGCCCCGTCGGCCCGATCGTGTGCACGCGCACGTCCTGGGGGCCGCGGCCCCGGACTTTCCCCGCGCGCAGGAGATGCTGCAGTGGTCACGGGAGGTGCTGGCCGGGCGGTAACGGCCGGGCGGCTCGAGCCCCGCAAACCTTCGCCTCCCTCCCCTCGTCACATACACAATGCGCAACCTGAAGCTGGCTCTCCGCACCCTGCGCCATACGCCCTTCCTCACCGGCGTTGCCATCCTCTCCCTCGCCCTTGGCATCGGCGCCAACTCCGCCATCTTCTCCCTCGTCAACCAGATGCTGCTCCAGCCCCTCCCCGTCACGGCGCCGGAGGACCTGGTCAACCTCAGCGCCCCCGGCCCCAAGCCCGGCTCCCAGTCCTGCAACCAGGCCGGCAACTGCGATGCTGTGTTCAGCTACCCGATGTTCCGGGACCTGGAGCGCACGCAGTCCAGCTTTACCGGCATTGCCGGCCACCGGGTCATCTCCGTCAATCTCGGCTACCAGGGACAGACCGAGAACGGGTCGGGCATGCTCGTCTCGGGCAGCTACTTTCCGGTCCTCGGCCTGACGCCCGCCGCCGGCCGGCTGCTCGGCCCGGATGACGACACCGCCCCGGGCGCGGAGTTCGTCACGGTCCTCAGCCACGACTACTGGCGCCTTCGCTTCAACCAGGACCCCGCCATCGTCAACCAGACCATCATCGTCAACGGCGAGGCGATGACCGTTGTCGGCGTGGCGCCGGAGGGGTTCTTCGGGACCACGCTCGGCCCGCGGCCGCGCGTCTTTGCGCCGCTCAGCATGCGCGAGGTGCTCCAGCGCGGCGGCAACGCGCCCGGCACCGTGCTCGAGAACCGCCGCAACTACTGGGTCTATCTCTTCGCGCGGCTCCGGCCCGGCGTGTCGCTCGAGCAGGCACAGGTCGCGACGAACGGTCCCTACCGCGCCATCCTCAACGACGTCGAGGCGCCCCTCCAGGAAGGCATGAGCGAGCCGACGATGGTCCGGTTCCGCGCCCGGGAAGTGACGCTGACACCGGGGCAGCGCGGCCAGAGCAGCCTGCACGGTGAGGCCCGCGCCCCGCTCCTCATTCTTCTGGCCGTCACCGGCACCGTGCTGCTCATCGCGTGCGCCAACATCGCCAACCTGCTGCTGGCGCGCGGCGCGGGCCGCGCGGCGGAGATGGCCGTCCGCCTCTCGATCGGCGCCAACCGCCGGCAGCTCGTGACGCAGCTCCTCGTCGAGTCGTGCCTGCTGGCCGTGATGGGCGCGGCCGCGGGTCTGCTCGTCGCGCGATGGACGCTGGACCTCATCCGCTCGATCATCCCGCCGGAGGGCGCGGCGCTCGTCACCTTCGAGCTGAACGCGTCGATGCTGCTCTTTGCCGGCGCACTGGCCGTGGCCACCGGACTGGCGTTCGGGCTGTTCCCGGCGCTCCACAGCACGCGGCCGGACCTGGCCGCCACGCTCAAGAACCAGGCGGGGCAGCCCGGCGGCGCGCGCGCGGCGCGGCGCTTCCGCACCACGCTGGCCACCGCGCAAATCGCGCTCTCCATGGCGCTCCTGATCCCGGCCGGCCTCTTCGCCCGCAGCCTGGTCAACGTGAGCCGCGTGGATCTGGGCCTCGCGCCGGATCACCTGGTCACCTTCGGCGTCTCGCCCACGCTCAACGGGTACGACACGCCGCGCACGCGCGCGCTCTTCGATCAGGTGGAGACGGAGCTGGCCGCGCTGCCCGGCGTCACGAGCGCCGCGTTCTCGATGGTGCCCGTGCTCGCCGGGGACAACTGGAACAACAGCGTGCGTGTGGAAGGCTTCGAGGCGGGTCCGGACACCAACACGACCGCCGCGTTCAACAGCGTGGGACCCGACTTCTTCCGGACGATGGGCATCCCGCTGATGGCGGGCCGGGCCTTCACGGCCGCCGACGCCGCCGGCGCCCCGAAGGTGGCCATCGTCAACGAAGCGTTCACGCGCAAGTTCAACCTGCCGGCCAACGCCGTCGGACGCCGCATCGGCGTGGGCGGGACGGGTTCGGACCTGGACGTCGAGATTGTCGGCATTGCCCGGGACGCGAAGTACAGCGACGTCAAGCGCGAGGTGGTGGCGCAGTACTTCGTCCCCTGGCGGCAGGAGGAGCGGCTCGGCTTCGGGCACTTCTACACGCGGTCGGTGGTGCCGCCCGAGCAGCTGCTGTCCGCCGCACCGGCAGTCATCGGCCGGCTGGACGGCAACCTGCCTGTCGAGAACCTCAAGACGATGGAGATGCAGGTGCGTGAGAACGTCTTCATGGACCGGCTGATCAGCACGCTCTCGACGGGCTTCGCGCTGCTGGCGACCATCCTGGCCGCCATCGGCCTCTACGGCGTGCTCGCGTATACCGTCGCGCAGCGCACGCGGGAGATCGGCCTGCGGATGGCGCTCGGCGCGGACGGGTCGAACGTGCGCCGGATGATCCTGTGGCAGGTCGGGAAGATGGCCGTCGTCGGCGGGCTCATCGGGCTGGTGGCGGCGCTGTCGCTCGGGCGCCTGGCGCAGTCGCTGCTGTTCCAGATGACCGGCACGGATCCCCTCGTCGTGTCGCTCGCCATCGTCGCGCTGTCGATCGTCGCGCTCGGCGCGGGCCTGGTGCCTGCGCTGAGGGCGTCGCGGATCGATCCGATGAAGGCGTTGAGATATGAGTAGGACGA
>CAZUGF010000124.1:0-6219 GCA_964619705.1 uncultured Bifidobacteriaceae bacterium | reverse complement strand
GTGATTGAAGCGCCGTCGTACTGGTTCCTCGAGAGCGAGCACTTTTGACCGTGTGGGCGCACGAGGCAGCCGCGGCGTGCTGAGCCTGGCAGCCCTGCACGACGACCCCTCAGCCTCCTGGGCCCGCGCCGCGGCCTCGCTCCTGGACCGCCCGCCGCCTGACCGATGACGATGCGCGCCGACCCCAGACGGCCAGGTGCCCAGGCGCGTCTTCACGGTGCCGAACGCCACCGCAGACACCCTGGACGTGTGGGACGACGCAAGGGAGGCGGCACGTGAGCTCTGGATGAGGGGAAGCGAGGATCCCCGCGTGTCGGACGATGTGCGGGAAATCTGCGCGGAGAATGCGGCGGCGATCGCACGGCGGGAACGGCGGTTGTGGAGTGTCGCGCTGCGAACGGCGGGCCTGAAGGCCCGCCCTACGGACTCGCGCGGCGGCCCCGAAAGGCCCGCCTTCGATTGCACCTCCCCGAACCTCCCCAGCACCTCCCCAGCACCTTCCCCGAACCTCCCCGCACCTCCCCCGAACCTCCCCCGAACCTCCCCGCACCTCCCCGCACCTTCCCCGAACCTCCCCCGAACCTCCCCCGAACCTCCCCGCACCTCCCCGAACCTCCCCAGCACCTCCCCAGAACCTCCCCAGAACCACCCCCCAACCTCCATCCCCCCTACCCTCCCCTGAGCCCGTACTTCTTCGCCAGATACCGGAACTGCCGGAAGCTGAGGCCCAGGAGATCCGCCGCGCGCGTCTGGACGCCGCCGGCCTGCCTGAGCGCGCGTTCGAGGTGGTTCTTCTCGATGTCCTGCAGGTGCCGCTCCAGGTTGAAGCCCGTGGCCGGCAGCTCCGCGGTGGCGTCCGCCGCCGCCTGCGGCGCGGCATCGCCGTTGCTCCGGAGCGGCGTGGCGGGACGGCCGGCGCGGATCTGGTCGGAGAGCGTCGCCAGCTCCACGCGGCTGCCCTGCTCCAGTGCCACCGCGCGCTCCACCACGTTCTCCAGCTCCCGCACGTTGCCCGGCCACTGGTACGCCTCCAGCGCCGCCATCGCCTCCGGCGCAAAGCCCGCCAGCGGTTTCCCCATGTCCCGCGTGAGCCGGGTCAAAAAGTGCTCCGCAATCAGCGGCACGTCGCCCGTGCGCTCGCGGAGCGCGGGAAGCTGGATGGGGATCACGTTGAGCCGGTAGAACAGGTCCTCCCGGAACTTCCCCTCCGCCACCAGCGTCGGCAGGTCCCGGTTCGTCGCCGCCACCACGCGGATGTTGGCCGCCGTCTCCTCCGTGCCGCCCACGCGCCGGAAGCGGCGCTCCTGCAGCACGCGCAGCAGCTTGACCTGCATCGGCGGCGTCATCTCCCCGATCTCGTCCAGGAACACCGTGCCGCCCTCGGCCACCTCAATCAGGCCCTTCTTGTTGGTGTCCGCGCCGGTGAACGCGCCGCGCACGTGGCCGAAGAGCTCGGACTCGAGCAGCGCCTCCGGCATCGCGCCGCAGTTGACGGCCACGGACGTCTTCTCCCGCCGCAGGGACAACGAGTGGATGGCCTTGGCCACCAGCTCCTTGCCCGTGCCGGACTCGCCCGTGATCAGGATGGTGCTGTTGGTCCGACACACGGTCTCCACCAGCCGGAACACGTCCAGCATGGGCGCGGAGCGGCCGATGATGCCGGCAAAGCCCTGCTCCTCCGCCGTGCGCTTGAGCACGGTGTTCTCGTGGCGCAGCCGCCTGGACTCCAGCAGCTGCCGCACCTGCATCGTCACCAGGTGCACGTCGCGGAAGGGCTTCTCGAAGAGCGCCTCCGCGCCCAGCTCGCGCGCCTGTTTCCACTCGTCGGAGTCCCGCGTCCAGTGCGCGGTCATCATCAGGACCACCACGTCCGGCGCGCTCTCGCGCACCGCCTGCAGCAGCTGCACGCCGTCCAGGCGCGGCATGCGGATGTCCGTCAGGATGACGTCCACGAACTCCCGCGCGATGATCTCCCGCGCCGTCATCCCATCGTCTGCGATCAGGACCTCGAAGCCGTCCCGCTGGAACAGGATGCGCAGCCACTCGCGCATCGACTGCTCGTCGTCCACTATCAGGATTCTTGGCATGCGCTGCTCCACGGACCGCGGCGGGGTTCGGCCTGCAATGCTACAGTCCCGCCGTCTTCGTGCCGGGTGTGTTGGTAGGGCCCTCGCCCGGCGCGGTTCCGCCGCCCGATGGCGGGCCGGCGGAGGCGCGGGCAAAGCGGATGGTGAACGTCGTGCCGCGGCCGGGCACGGACTGCACGTCGATGCGGCCGTTGTTGTCGGTGACGATGCGGTGGACGATGGCCAGGCCGAGGCCGGTGCCCTTGCCGAAGGAGCCGCGGAAGGGCTGGAAGATGAGGTCGATCTCCTCCGCCGCGATGCCCACGCCCTGGTCGGAGACTTCCAGCACGCCCACGGGCTGGCCGTCCGGGCCCTCCTCCTCGCGCGCGGCCAGGCGGATCTCGCCGCCCTCCGGCATGGCGCGGAGGCCGTTGGTGGCCAGGTTCCAGAGAATCTGCCGGATCTGCCCCTCGTCCCCGTCGATGGGCACAGCCTCGTCCGGCGCCTCGGAGGCCACGGCGTGCAGGGCCGCCACCTCCGGGCTGTTGCGGAGGAGCGTGGCCGTCTCCAGCACCAGCGTGCGGAGATCCAGGCGCGTCAGCGTCAGTTTCTGCGGCCGCGCGTAGGAGAGAAAGGACTTGATGGTCTGGTTCAGCCGATCGGACTCCTTGAGGACGATGTCCATCAACTGCGCCTGGTCGCCGGAGAGCGCCAGGTCCTGCCGCAGCATCTGCATGGAGCCGGACATGGATGCGAGCGGGTTGCGGATCTCGTGCGCGATGCCGGCGGCCATTTCCCCCACCGCGGCCAGGCGCTGCTGGAGCCGTGCCGTGCGTTCCAGGCGCTTGGTCTCCGTCACGTCCTGGAAGGTGTAGATGTAGCCGCGGCCGCCGTCCGGCATGGGGAGCGCCGCCACGCTCAGGCCGACGTCCACGGCGCGCCCGTCCGGCAGGCGGTACTCGTAGTCCGTGCGCTTGCTGCGGGACTGGGACAGGTTCTCGTCCAGCGTCCCGGCAAACGCGTCCGGCAGTTGCAGCGCCTCCGTCGCGCTCGCGCCGATGGGCGGCGCGCCCGTCCTTCCCGTGATGGCCATCGCGGACTTGTTGAAGGTGAGCAGCCGGTTGCCGGCATCCGCCGTGGCCAGGCCGCTCAGCAGGTTGTCCAGCACGTACTGATTGAACGCTTGGAGATCCGCCATCTCCTCCGTGGCCTGCTCCAGCCGGACGTCCGCGCGACGGGCGCGATCCGCCAGGGACCCGCTCAGGATGGCCACGGCGATGAAGCCGAAGATGTTGAGCGCCATCGTCACGAGGGCCACGGAGGGCGCCGGCAGGTCCGTATCCAGCGCGCCGCCGAGCGGGAGCGCCAGGATGCCGGCCGCGTGGAGGTACTGCGCCGTCACCAGGCCCACCAGCAGGACGGCGCTCAGGAGCGCCATCTGGAGCCCGCCGCGGCGCATCTGCACGGTGCCGGCCGCCACCACGGGAAGTGCGTAGAGCGTGGTGAACAGGCTGTTGATCCCGCCCGTCAGGTAGACGAAACCGGAGACGAGCAGCGCGTCGATGCCGAAGTGCAGGTCCGCCAGCCACGGGCGCGTGGACACGTAGCGGAGGGACGCCACGAACCCCAGGCTCACGGCAAACGTGAACCCGATCAGGTAGAAGAACGGCACCACCGGCCAGGCGCCGGGCGTCCGGACCTCCACGACAACCGCGGCCCCCAGCAGGACGGTGGCGACGGCGAGCCGCACGACAATGTGCGATGCGAGCCGCTGCCGCAGCCAGGACGGGCTCATCCCGTCAGTTGGCCGATGAGCCCGAAGATCGGCAAGTACATCGCGATCACGATGCCGCCCACGATGCCGCCGAGGAAGGCAATCATGATGGGCTCCATCAGCGTGAGCATGCCGGCCACGGCCGTGTCCACCTCATCCTCGTAGAACTCCGCGATCTTGCCGAGCATGGTGTCCAGCGCGCCCGTGGCCTCGCCGACACCGATCATCTGCACCACCATCCCGGGGAAGACGCCCGTTTCCTTGAGCGGGGCGGCAATCGTTTCGCCGCGCTCGATGCTCTTGCGCGTCAGCATGATGGCGTCTTCGATGATTGCGTTGCCGGCCGTCTTGGCCGTGATCTCCAGGCCATCCAGGATGGGGACGCCGGAGGCCATCAGCGTGGAGAGCGTGCGGCAGAAGCGGGCCACGGCAATCTTGCGGAGGATGTCCCCGAGGACGGGGAGCTTCAGCAACAGCCCGTCGATGGCGCGCCGGCCCTTCTCCGTGGCGTAGTACTGGCGGACGCCCCACGCAGCGGCAACGGCAATGATGATCAGAAACGGCCCGAACCGCACCAGGTTGTCGCTGAGCGCGATGACGATGCGCGTGGGGAGCGGCAGCGTCGCGCCGAGGCCCGCGAACAGGGAGGCAAAGGTCGGGATGACCTTCCACAGGATGACCGTCACCACGACGGCGGCAATCACGATGACCGCGATCGGGTAGATCATCGCGGACTTGACCTGCCCCTTCAGCTTGACGGCCTTCTCGATGTAGGTGGCCAGCCGCTTGAGGATGGTGTCCAGGATGCCGCCGGCCTCGCCCGCCGCCACCATGTTGCAGAACAGGGCGTCGAACACCCTCGGGTGCCGCTTCATCGCGTCGGCCAGGGACTGGCCGCCTTCCACGTCGGACCGCGTCTGGAGGATCACCTGCTTGAAGTACTTGTGCTCCTCCTGGTTGCCGAGGATCTCCAGGCACTGCACCAGCGGGAGGCCGGCATCGATCATCACGGAGAACTGCCGCGTGAAGATGGCCAGGTTCTTGGGCGGCACGCTCCGGGCGGAGAGCTTCTTGGCCGGGGCGGCAGGCTTGATGGCCACGGGGGTGATCCGCGTGACCTGGATCTGCTCCCGGCGGAGCGAGGCCGCAACGGCGTCGATGGAATCGCCGATGCGCTCGCCGGTGACCGCTTCCCCGCCGCGGGTGCGTCCCGAGTATGCAAACGTCGCCATGTCAGTCTCCGGTTACTTGCGGCCCAGTGTGCCGGGGGAAGGCGGGGCGCCGCGGCCCATGCCGGCGCCGGCGACAACGCCGACGCCGCGGTTGATCATCTCCTGCAGTTCCTCGCGCCGGGAGGAGGCGCCGATGGCGGTGTCCAGCGAGATCTGCCGGCGGAAGTAGAGCGTGGACAGGGACTGGTTCAGCGTCTGCATCCCGAGCTTCTCCTGCCCGGTCTGCATGGCGGAGTAGATCTGGTGCACCTTGTCCTCGCGGATCAGGTTCCGGATGCCGGGCGTCGGGATGAGGATCTCCAGCGCCACCACGCGGCCGTCGCCGTTGGACTTGGGGAGCAGCGTCTGACAGACGATGCCCTCGATGACCAGGGACAGCTGCGTCCGGATCTGCGCCTGCTGGTGGGAGGGGAACTGGTCGATCACGCGGTTGATGGTGGAGTCCGCGGAGTTGGTGTGCAGCGTGGCAAAGGTGAGGTGGCCCGTCTCCGCGATGCGGAGCGCCGCCTCCACCGTCTCCAGGTCCCGCATCTCGCCGATGAGGACGACGTCCGGGTCCTCGCGGAGCGCGGCGCGGAGCGCGTTGCCGAAGTTCTGCGTGTCGCTGTGGACCTCGCGCTGGTTGACGATGCAGCCCTTGTGCTTGTGCAGGTACTCGATGGGGTCCTCGATGGTGAGGATGTGCCCCCTGCGCTCGGTGTTGACCTTGTCGATCATCGCCGCGAGCGTCGTGGACTTGCCGGAGCCGGTGGGCCCGGTGACGAGCACCAGCCCGCGCGGCCGGTCCGCCAGCTTGGCGATGATGGGCGGCAGGTGCAGCTCGTCGAACCCGCGGATGCGCTCGGGAATCTGCCGGTAGACCGCGCCCACCGCGCCCTTCTGGTTGAACAGGTTGCAGCGGAACCGCGCCAGCCCGTTGATGCCGAACGCGATGTCCAGCTCCCACGTCTCCTCGAAGCGCTTCTTCTGCGCGTCGGTGAGCACGCTGTAGGCCAGCGTCTTGGTGTCCGTCGCCGTCAGCGCGGGCATGCTCAGCGTCTGGAGATCGCCGTGGACGCGCACCTGCGGCGGGGAGTCGATCGAGAGATGCAGGTCGGAGCCGGACATCTCGACGGCGGTCTTGAGGAGTTCGGGGAGGGTGGGCATT
>CAZUGF010000123.1:4683-6375 GCA_964619705.1 uncultured Bifidobacteriaceae bacterium | reverse complement strand
TCAGGAGCTGGTCCGGGCAACCGGGTGAAGGTTCGAGTCCTTTCTTCCGCACCACCCTTCGCAAGGCACCGGAAATCCGGGGTCCGACTGGCGCGTGTTGCGGTGCTGACAGCCAGTCCACGCAACCGCTCTTGCGGCCTCACGCGTCACGCGGACATACAGGCGCGGGTGGATGACCACCTCCACGTGTTCCAGCCCTCGCCGCACGAATTCCATTGCCTCGATCGCGCGCCGCACTTCCATCCTGTGGTTCGCCGTGTCCGGGTCCGACTCGACAATCACGTCCTTCGTGTGTTCCGACACGGGGATCGCGGCGTACCCGCCCGGCCCCGGATCGTGAGCACGTGCGCACAGCGTCGCCAGCCCCTTGCCTCCACGCGCCGGTACCGAACAGGCGCGTGAGAAGATACGCCGCATGATCATCGGCGTTGCCGGCGGCTCCGGCTCGGGCAAGACCACCGTCGTCCGCCGCATCGTGGAGAGCCTCGGAGCCGGCGAGGTCACCGTCCTCGACCACGATCGGTACTACCGGGAGCGGCCCGACCTGCGGCTCGAGGAACGGGCGGCGCTCAACTACGATCACCCCGACTCGCTCGAGACGGACCTGATGGTCCGGCACGTGCAGGACCTGCAGGCGGGCCGCCCCGTCCAGGCGCCGCGCTACGACTTCGCACGCTACAGCCGCCTGCCGGACACCGACACCCTCCCGCCGCGCCGCGCCATCATCGTCGAGGGCATCCTGATCTTCACCGATGCCGCGCTCCGCGCCCTGATGGACATCAAGGTGTTCGTGGACACCGATCCCGACACGCGCTTCATCCGGCGGCTCCAGCGCGACGTGGCCGACCGCGGGCGGAGCATGGAGTCGGTCATCGAGCAGTACCAGGCCACGGTCAAGCCGATGCACCTGGAGTTTGTCGAGCCGAGCAAGCGCTACGCGGACCTCATCATCCCGATGGGCGGGCACAACACCGTGGCCGTGGACCTGCTGCTGACGCTCATCCGCTCCGCCGCGGGGCAATGAGATGCGGGACCGCACGTGCCGGCGGGGGGAGGTTCGGGGGAGGTTCGGGGGAGGTTCTGGGAAGGTGCTGGGGAGGTTCTGGGGAGGTGCGGGGAAGGTTCGGGGAGGTGCCGGTGATGCGTGCGCGTGTCCTTGTCTTCTGCGGCGTCCTTGTCCTGTGCGTGGTGCGGCCGGCGTCTGCCGGGCGGCAGGCGGTCGCGCCGGGCCTGGTGGCAGGCGCCTGCGGCCGGTCCGCTCAGGGCGTCCGGTTCCGGTGCAGGATATAGGCGCCGAGCGCGGCGATTCCGCCCGCCACGATGACGGCACGAACCACCTTGAAGAGGCTGATGACCCAAGCAATGCCGATGCCGAGCGCCGCCCACTGCACCCACCACTCGCCGGGTGACGTCATCACGTTGATGACGACGAGGAAGAGCAGGATGACGGGGCCGATGAACAGGAACTTGACGGCACGCAGGGTCTCGAACATGGCGTCTCCTAAGGGAAGGGACGACGGGAGGTAGGGGAAGGTTCGGGGGGAGGTGCTGGGGAGGTTCGGGGGAGGTTCTGGGAAGGTGCTGGGGAGGTGCTGGGGAGGTTCGGGGAGGTGCGGGGAAGGTTCGAGGAGGCGCACGCATCACGAGCACCTCCTCGAACCTTCCCCGCACCTCCCCGAACCTCCCCAGCAC
>CAZUGF010000123.1:0-4673 GCA_964619705.1 uncultured Bifidobacteriaceae bacterium | reverse complement strand
GACGGGAGGTAGGGGAAGGTTCGGGGGGAGGGCTGGGGAGGTTCGGGGGAGGTTCTGGGAAGGTGCTGGGGAGGTTCGGGAAGGTTCGGGGAGGTTCGGGGAGGTGCTGGGGAGGTTCGGGGAGGTGCGGGGAAGGTTCGAGGAGGTGCTGGTGATGCGTGCGCGTGTCCTTGTCTTCTGCGGGGTCCTGGTCCTGTGCGGGGTGCGGCCGGCGTCTGCGGGGCGGCAGGCGGCGGTGGCGGATGCGCCACCGGACCTGGCGGCTGCCGTCGACGGCATCTTTGCGGAGTGGACCGTGGACACGCCGGGGTGTGCCGTGGGCGCGGCCGTCGGCGGGCGGACGGTTGTGGACAAGGGATACGGACAGGCCGATCTCGAGCGGCGCGTGCCGATCGCCGGCGACACCATCCTGGAAGCCGGCTCGGTGAGCAAGCAGTTCACCGCGGCCGCCGTGCTGCTGCTGGCCGCGGACGGCGTGCTGGACCTGGACGATCCCGTCAGGAAGTACCTGCCCGAGGTCCCCGACTACGGCACGCCCGTCACGATCCGCCAGATGCTGACGCACACGAGCGGCCTCAGGGACTGGGGCAGCGTGGCCGGCATCGGCGGATGGCCCCGCACCACCCGCGTCCACACGCACGCGCACGTGCTCGAGATCCTCGCGCGGCAGACGCACCTCAACTTCCCGCCCGGCACGCGCTGGTCCTACAGCAACTCCGGCTACAACCTGGCCGCCATCCTCGTGGCGCGCGTCAGCGGGATGTCGTTTGCCGACTTCACGCGCCGGCGCATCTTCGAGCCGCTCGGGATGACGAGCACGTCGTGGCGCGACGATCACACGCGCGTCGTCCCGCGGCGCGCGCTGGCCTACAGCCGCGACGATGACGGGTACCACACCGACATGCCGTTCGAGAACGTGCACGGCAACGGCGGCCTCCTGACGACGGTCGGGGACCTGCTGACGTGGACGAGCCACTTCCGGACACCGCGCGTGGGCGACGCGGGCTTCGTGGCCGCGCAGACCACGCCGGGCCGCTTCGCCGACGGGCGGGCGCACGATTACGGCATGGGCGTGTGGATTGGCACCTACCGCGGGGCGCGCGAGATCCGCCACAGCGGATCGACAGCCGGCTACCGGGCCTACCTGACGACGTTCCCCGAGCACGGCGCGGCCGTGGCGGTGCTGTGCAACGCGGCCCAGGCGGATGCGGGAGCGCTGGCGTATGCCGTCGTGGACACGGTCCTGGCGCCGGTCCTCGGGCCGGCGCCCGATCGCGAGCCCGCACACACGCTGACCGCCGCCGAGCGCGATGTGCTGACGGGTCTCTATCGGAACACCGTCACCGGCACGGCGACGCGGATCGTGCAGGACGGCGACGGCGTCCGCGTCGAGCGCGGTGTGGTCCTGGCGGCGGAGACCGCGACGCGGCTCACGACCGCGGCGGGCGCGCGCTGGGACTTCGACGGCCGCGGCGGGCTGCAGGTGACCGACGCGTTCGGGACCGTGGATACGCTGGCGCTGGTCGAGCAGGCGGCGCCCGATGCGGCGGCGCTGGCCGCCTACACCGGCCGCTACACGAGCGGCGAGGCCGAGACGACGCTGACGGTGGAGGTGGATGGCGGCGATCTCGTGGTCCGGCGCCGGCCGGACACCGTGATGCGCCTGACGCCGCTCTACGCGGACGCGTTCGCGGGTCCCCTCGGAACGGTCATCTTCCGCCGTGATGGGAGCGGGCAGGTCGGCGCGCTCAGCGTGTCACAGGATCGCGTATGGGACATGCGTTTCGAGCGGGAGCACACGGCGTCGCCGCCTCGATAAGAACCAGGCGCGTAGAGGCGAGCCTCACCGCCACCGCTTCGTCTCGTCCGGATCCAGCATGCCGAGCGACGGGAAGAATTCATTCTGCTTCCGCCCCCACGCGTAGACGTCGAGGCCCGTCACCAGGCGTCTCGGCGAGCGGAGGATCCGCCGGGAAGAGCCGCCTGGCCATGCTGGCCGACCTGTCCGCCGGCCGCACGACCACGTGGATATCCCGCTCGACGACCCAGCGTGGAAGCGTGCGCACATCGATGTGCGTGCATACCACGACCTTGGAGGCCGACCGTATATCGGCCTGGGCACCTCGCCAAGGGCTTCCGGGCCGGCGGGCCGTGTCATTACGAACAACTTCGTAGTAACATGCCCCGCCGTGATTCGTGCACTCGCGCTCCTCCTCCTCCTCGCGCCGGGCCTCGCGTCCGCGCAGCCCACGACGGGCACCGTCTCCGGCCGCATCGTCGACGACACCGGTACCGGCCTTCCCGGCGCCGTGGTCTACCTGCGCGCGGATGATGGCCGCGTCACCAGCGCCACCGCGGACGGGACGGGGCACTACCGCGTGGAGGGCGTCAGGCCGGGCCGCTACCTCATCGAGTTCCGGCTGCCGAACTTCGCGACCGTCCGGCGGACGGATGTCGTCCTGGCGGCGGGGGAGGCGCGCGCGCTCGATGCGACGCTGGCGCTCACGATGTCGGCCGACGTGCTGGTGACGGGGGCGCGGACGTTCAGCAACCTCGCGGATCTCGACCAGCCGGTCGGCGGCCTCATCGGCGTGGCGAACGCGGCGAGCGAAGGCCTGGTGACGGGGCGCCAGATCGAGGCGCGTCCCGTGATGCGCGCGGGCGAGATCCTGGAGACCGTGCCGGGGCTCGTCATCAGTCAGCACAGCGGGGAAGGGAAGGCCAACCAGTACTACCTGCGCGGCTTCAACCTGGATCACGGCACGGACTTCGCCACCACCGTGGCGGGCGTGCCGGTCAACATGCCCACGCACGCGCACGGGCACGGCTACTCGGACACGAACTTCCTGATCCCCGAGCTGGTGAGCGCGGTGCAGTTCCGCAAGGGGCCTTACTACGCGGACGAGGGCGACTTCTCGTCGGCGGGTGCCGCGCACATCCGCTACGCCAACGTCCTCGACGGCCCCATCGTGCGGCTGAGTGGAGGGCAGGACGGCTGGGCGCGCGCGCTGGCCGCGGGCTCGCGGAGCGCGGGCGGCGGACACCTGCTGGCGGCGTTCGAGGCCAACCACAACGACGGCCCCTGGGTGCAGGGGGACAACTACCGGAAGCTGAACGGCCTCGTGCGCTACAGCCGGGGCGATGCGCGCGACGGCATCTCGCTGACGGCCATGGCCTACGACGGGCGGTGGCGCGCCACGGACCAGGCGCCGCTGCGCGCCGTCGAGTCCGGCGCGCTCTCCCGTTTCGACGGCATCGACGACTCGGTCGGCGGCGATACGTTCCGCTTCAGCCTCTCGGGCGACTGGCAGCGCACGCGATCCGCGAGCGTCACGCGCGCCAGCGCGTACGCGATGCGCTACACGCTGGACCTGTTCTCCAACTTCACCTACTTCCTGGACGACCCCGAGCAGGGCGATCAGTTCCAGCAGGCGGACCGGCGCGTCGTCACCGGCGGCCGCGTCTCCCACCGCATCGTCTCGCGCATCGGCGAGCGGGCGTCGGAGCTGCTGGCCGGCGTGGATCTGCGGCACGATCGGATCGGGCGCGTGGCGCTGCTGCACACAGCGGCGCGCGTGCCCCTGTCCGCCACGCGGGACGACCGCGTGGACCAGACGTCGGTGGCCGCCTACGCGCAGCACGAGCTCCAGTGGACGCCGTGGCTGCGGTCCAGCGCGGGCGTCCGGGTGGACGGGTTCCTGTTCGACGTCACCGCCATCGAGCCGGAGAACAGCGGCGACGCGTCGGATGCCCTCGTCAGCCCGAAGGGGTCGCTCATCTTCGGGCCGTGGAAGTCGACCGAGCTCTACGTCAACGCGGGCTACGGCTATCACTCGAACGACGCGCGCGGGACGACGATCACGGTGGACCCGTCCAGCGGCGAGGCCGTGGACCGCGTGACGCCGCTCGCGCGGGCGCGCGGCACCGAGATCGGCGCGCGCGTGGTCCCGATGCGCGGCGTGGAGACCGACGTGTCGCTCTGGCGCCTGGACCTCGACTCCGAGCTGCTCTTCATCGGCGACGCCGGGAACACGGAAGCCGGCCGTCCGAGCCGGCGCTGGGGCATCGAGTGGAACACCTACATCGTGCCGCGTCCGTGGCTCACGCTGGACTGGGACCTGGCCTGGTCGTCGGCGCGCTTCTCGGACGAGGACCCGGCGGGCGACAGGATTCCCGGCGCGGTGGAGCGCGTGACGTCGGCGGGCGTCACGCTGGACCGTGGGCGGGGGTTCGGCAGCGCGCGGCTGCGATCCTTCGGTCCGCGGAACCTGCTCGAGGACGGCAGCGTCCGCTCGCGGGCCACGAACCTCGTCAACGCCCAGGCCGGCGTGCGCCTCACCCCGCGCGCGTCCCTGGTCCTCGACGCCTTCAACCTGTTCGACTCGGACGCGAGCGACATCGACTACTTCTACGCCTCGCGGCTGCCGGGTGAGCCGGTGGACGGGATTGAGGACATCCACAGCCACCCGGTCCTGCCGCGGACGCTCCGGGCGAGTCTGCGGATACGGTTCTGACGGAGGCCTCGCGGCTGCGCCGCTCGGTGGGGCCGGGCGGCTCGCACCGGCGTATCCACAGCGTCCCGAACCTCCGTTCCCACGCCGCCGCAGGGCGGCGCCTACGGGGCGGAACTGAAGTTCCGCCCTACTTCGCCCACGACGCGAAGCGTCGCCTCC
>CAZUGF010000122.1:0-6652 GCA_964619705.1 uncultured Bifidobacteriaceae bacterium | reverse complement strand
CGACTTCGCTCGCATGAAGCAGAGCGCGCTCTTCGGCGATGAAGACATCCACTACCTGCGCCTCTCCCGCGACGTAGTGAAGGACCAGGTGGAGGCCATCCTCGACGTCTGGTACGGCTTCGTCGGCGCGACGCCGCACCTGCTCGCCTCCTTTGCCAGCCGGCACGACGGCGCGCCCCTGGGCGACTACCTCGGCGCGGTCCGCAAGCGCTTCGGACAGTGGATCCTGGACACGAGCGGCGCGGATTACGACCAGGCCTGGCTCGACTACCAGCACGAAATCGCCCTGCGCCATCACCGGGCCAGGAAGAATCTGACGGACAACGCGGCATCGACCCCTCTGGTGCCGTTCCGCGATCTCTTCCTCCTGATCGCGCCCGTCACGACCACACTCAAGCCGTTCCTGGCCGCGGGCGGGCACAGCGCCGCGGACGTGGAGAAGATGCACGCGGCATGGGTGAAGTCGTGCCTCCTGCAGGTCACGCTCTGGAGCTACCCGTATGTGAAGGACGGAGATTTCTGATTGGGGGGGCTTCGGCCCGCCCGTTCAGACCACCGCGTATCGACGCAGCCGGAGGACGCCGATCACGCCGACGACAAGGGCGATGCTCATCATCAACGCGATCGCTGCCCGGACACGCGCGATGACGAGGCCGGCCGGCTCGTCGGCATAGCTGAAGACCGGCAGGGTGTCGTACCGCTCGAGTCGTGCCTGCCGGACGATCAGGGGTACGAAGTACGCCCGCCACCGATCGTGGTAGTCGGCCACCTGCTGCATGAAGTGCTGGTGCCGCGGCACGCCGGTGCCCGAGATGTCGTTGAGCGCCTCCTGCATCAGCACCGCTGGCGACAGCACGCGCAGGCGGGCCACCAGGCGCTGCTGGCCCGCCAACTGGGAGGCGTACCGGTCCAGCACCGGCCGTACCCGGTCCTCGACCTCGGCGCCGACGGCGATGCGGATCACGTTGAAGTCGTTCATCGCCTGCTCGGCACCACCCACCGCCAGTTCGGGATGGTCCTCGTAGTACCGGGCCAGGAGCGCGCTGCCCTGCTGACTGGCGTCGTCCGAGGCCTCGCGCACGGCCTGAATCATCTCGACGCGCGACGGCACGGGGTAGACGGCCGTGGCCAGCATGTTGAGGAGGGACGGCACGAGGATGACGCCGGCCAGCCACAGTGCGGCCAGCGCCATCGCGTTCGTCGACGAGGACCGCCCGAAGGACGCCACGAGCACGACCAGGCCGAACCACACGAGCCCGTAGGCCATGACGGCGGCATACCACCACGCGACGTGGAGGAGCGCGCCCGGAGCCGTCAGGTCGATGCCGGCCATGGCGATGGCGGCGCCGGCCAGGACGGCAATGCCCACCAGGAACACCGCAAAGCGCAGCGCCAGCTTCCCCAGGGTGAACGTCCGCAGGTTCAGAGGCTGGGAGAGGGCGAGCACGAGTGTGCCCTGCTCCTTTTCGCCGGAGAGCACGTTGTAGCTGATCGCGACGATCAGCAGGGGATAGAGGTAGATGAGCACGAAGGCGAGGTCGAAACGGCCGGTGAGCAGCCGATGCGGGTTCTCCAGTTCGACACCAGCGGTCACCGTCTCCCTGGCGTCGGACGTGACCCTAACGTAGTACGGCAGCAGGTCGCTCTGTCCGATGGAGAACGCCGCGAGCGGCGCCGGGGGCATGACCGCGTATCGGGCACCGAGCCGGCTGGCCGCCGCCTGCGGGTTCCGCGGGTCGGCAAATGGGGACACCTCCATCTCGCCGGCCGTGATGCGCGCGATCGTCGCCTCCTGCGCCGCGAATCGCTCTCGCTCCTCACGCGCCGTCTCGGCGATGGCCGCCTGCTGGAAGCTGATCCAGCGGACGCCGTTGAAGGTCCCGTAGCCGATCGCCAGCGCCCCGATCACGACCGTCAGCCAGATCGCGCCATCAGCCGTCAGCAGCCGCCACTCGTGGCGAAGGATCCGCGTGAACATGACGTCAGTCCGCCGTGACCCGGCGCGCACCTGTCACCGCGAAGATGACCGCCGCCGCCAGCCACGCGGCCATCAGCACCAGACTGAGGGCCTGCCGGCCGAGCGCCCACGACACGCCGCGCGCCTCGAAGGCGAAGTCCGGCACCTGGTGCCACAACTCGGGCCCGGCCAGGTACACCTCCCCGGGCCTGGCGTACTCGGTGATGTCGCTGTTCATGACGCGCTGCATCATGCGGCGGTGGTCCTCGGCCGCGGTCACGAACACCCGATGATGGGCGAAGTCGGTCCCGGCAAGCGCCATCGACAGGCTCCGCACGGGGAGCAGCGGCGCCCCGAGGCCGGCCAGCTGCTGCACGCGGTTCTGGCGCTCGTACGCGTCGAACAGGCGGCCGAAGTGCTCGTCGAACACATCGTTGGCGTGCTCCTCGCCTTCCTGCAGCGAGATGCCCGAGAAGTTCACCGGCACGGCCTCCAGCGACGATGCGTTGTACCGCCGGAGCAGCTCGGCCCGGCGCGCCTCCAGCCGGCGGGCGACGTCCGATGAGTCGGCCAGATCCTGCTCCATGGCCGCCTGGAAGACAACGGCCGACGGCGTCGGGTGGAGCGCGGAGGCCAGGTCGGACGCGGCCCTCGGCGCCAGCAGGCTGTTCCCGAACCAGAACGACAACAGGATGACGAGCGCCGCCCGAGAGGTCCTCGCACGCGCGGACACACCCAGACCGATGGCGACGAGCGTGGCGAAGTAGCCGAGGTACACGGCGCCCAGGGCGGCCGCGCGCGGAAGGTCGGCGCCGAGCCCGCCGAACTCCGGCGTCATCATCAGGCCGGCCACGCCGGCGATCGTCGCCGGCACGAGCACCAGGCCGAGCGCCCCGGCGATACCGATGGCCTTGCCGGCCATCAGGTCCCCCGGCTTCACGCCAAGGCTCAGCAACTGCCGCCAGGTCCCCTGCTCCCGCTCGCCCGAGAACGCGCTGAACGTCATGAGGACGATGAAGAGCGGGAGGAGCAGGAGAAGGCTCTCGGCCGCCGTCAGCTCGCCGAACCGCTGCAGCGCCGTCCGATCCTGCGCGGGCCGGTACTTGAACTCGTTCTGCCTGTGCGCCTCGAGCCACGCCGCAACGCCGACGTAAGGATCGATCCCCGTATCGACCATCGACAGACGGCTCCTGGGCTTGAAGGCGTAGACGCCGTAGTGGGCGGCTGAGTGCGGGTTCTTCGGCGCCTGGTTGAGCCACTGCGTCCGGGTGGCCTGTGCCGCCTCCTCGTGCTGTGTCTGGACGATCCGGTAGTGCCGCCAACCGGCAAGCAGGGACGCCAGGGTGATGACAAGTACGACCGCGGCGAGGACGCGGAAGCGGCCGTCGCGCAGGGTCTCGACGAGTTCCTTGCCGGCGATGCGCCTAATCATGCATGTGCTCCAGGTAGATCCGCTCGAGGTCGGCATGTCCGACCTCGCTCGTCGCGAGGGTTCGCACGAGCCGGCCGTGCCTCATGATCCCGACTCGCGTGCCGGACTCCTTGGCACGGAACAGGTCGTGGGTGGCCATCAGCACGGCCACACCGTCGCCGCTCATCGCCGTCAGCAGGGCCGAGAACTCGTTGGACGCCTTGGGATCGAGGCCCGATGTCGGCTCGTCGAGCAGCAGGGCCCTCGCGCCCTTCGCCAGCGCGATCGCAATCCCCACCTTCTGCCGCATGCCCTTCGAGTACGTCCCGACGCGCGCGTGCGCGGCCTCCGCCGCCAGTCCCACACGGGCGAACAGTCCCCGCAGCTCGGCGGGCGTGTACTCCGGACGGCCGGCCAGGGCGCTGAAGTACTCGAGGTTCTCGAGGCCGGTGAGGTTCCGGTAGAGCATGACGGTCTCGGGAATGTAGGCCACGTAGCGCTTCGTCTCGATCGGCTGCTCGGTCACGTCGAGCCCGTTGATGGTCGCCGTCCCGGCACTGGGCTGGATGAAGTTCAGGAACAGGTTGATCGTCGTCGTCTTGCCCGCGCCGTTCGCGCCCAGCAGGCAGAAGATCTCCCCGGGCTGCACGGTCAACGTCAGGCTGTCCAGCGCGACGTGCGTGTCGAAGCGCTTCGTGAGTCCGGTGGCTTGCAGCATGCGCGCACGCTACCAGCGTGGAGAGCGGCGCCACATCGAAAAACCGATGAGTGGACGAACGGCGTCGATCAACGGCCGTCCGGCTCGTGTGGAGGGAACACGCGCCGTTCACCGTTCGATTCCGACCAGGCGTCCGCTCCGGCACACCACTGGTGCGGTACAGGGTGCCGGGGACGGGCCCGTCATGGACACTCGCGTGCATGACCGCGCTTCGCGCCTCGCTCCGGCTCTTCACGACACGCCCGGGCCTGGCCGCGGCCGTCGTCCTGACGCTGGCCATCGGCCTCGGCGCCGTCACCGCCATCGCGAGCCTCGGGTACGCGCTCCTGCTTCGGCCCCTGCCCTTCCCGGACGCCGGCCGCATCATGGCGATCCACGCGGCGGTGGCGAGTGAGCAGGGCCGGCTCTCACTCCGCGAGTTTCGCGAGCTCGAGCTGGAGACACGGACGTGGGCGAAGGTCGGCGCGTACTACCGCACGCAGTACAACCTGACCGGCGACGGCCCGCCGGACGCCGTGACCTGCACCATGCCGTCCTCGACGATGTTCGAGGTGCTGGGCGTCCGGCCGGTACTGGGCGACATCTGGCCGGCAGAGGTGGACTTCGCGCGGCACTACACCGTCGTGCTCAGCCACGCGCTGTGGCGCCAGCGCTTCGGCAGCCGGCCCGACATCGTCGGCCAGTCCATCGTCATGGATGGCGCGACCTATCGTGTGGCCGGCGTCCTGCCCGACGCGGTCGACTTCCCGCTCCAGACCGACGTGTACAGGGGCGTGACCGACTACAATGCGCCGGCCGTCCGGCGGTACTCGGTCGTCGCACGCCTGGCGGACGGGCTGACGCTCGCCGACGCGCAGGGCGCGCTCGACGTGCTCTCGACGCGATTCGCGGCGGTCTGGCCGGAGACCAATACGGATGTCAGGCTGAGGGCGGTCCCGCTGCGCGAGGCGTACGTCGGGCGGGCCAGGCCGTTCGTGCTGCTGATGGCCGCCGGCGTGGCGCTGTTGATGCTGATGGCCTGCGTCAACGTGGCGAACCTCCTGTTGTCGCGTGCGCTGGCGCAGGAGGGCGACACCGCGGTGCGCATCGCGCTCGGCGCATCGCGCCGGCAGATCCTCACGCAGGGCCTCGTTGACGCGCTCGTGCTGGCGCTGGCGGGGGTCAGCCTGGGCGCGGTCGCGGCACGCGCGGCCGTCGCCGAGGTGACTCGCCTCGTGACGGCGGACCTGCCACCGTGGATGACCGTGAGCGTGGACCTGCCGGTGCTCGCCGCCAGTGCGTGCATCGCGGCGCTCGTGGCCGTGGGTATTGCCTGGCTGCCGGCGCTCCATGCCTCGCGCACTGATGTCGAGCCCGTCCTCCGCCGGCAGTCGGGCCGCTCCGGGGCGGCCGGCAGCCGCCATTCACGACGCTGGCTGATCGGGACGCAGGCGGCCATCGCGTCGGTCCTGCTGGTGGCAGCCGGCTCGGTGACCACCGGCCTCGGGGCGCTGCTGGACAGCCCGACCGGTTTCAGCGCCCGCGGCGTGCTCACGTTCCGCACGGACCCGCCGTTCTCGCGCTACGCGGACATCGCAACCACCGCGGAGTTCTATCGGCGGACGGCAGAGTCGCTGCAGGCCATCCCCGGCGTGACGCACGTGGGCACGAACAACCACCTGCCGTTCGCGCGGCTGGACGTGCCGTCTCCGCGGGTGACCGTCGAGGGGCGCGACTCGGGCCGCGCCGACGAAGCCCCGTTCATCAACCTGCAGCTGATCGACGGGGGTTACTTCGATGCGATGTCAATCCCGCTGGTGCAGGGCCGCCGTTTCGACCGCACGGACAACGAGGCCACTCCCGCGGTCGCCATCGTGAGCGAGCGCACGGCGCGCCGGTTCTGGAACGCCGAGGACCCGCTCGGGCGGCGGATTCGCGTCACCTGGAACCAGGACGGCGCCGGCACTGCCGGCGGTTCGGATCTCTGGCTCACGGTCGTGGGCGTGGCGGGCTCCGTCAGGTTTGACAGCGTGACAGACGGTACGGGGCTGGACGTCTACGCGCCACACAGCCAGATGTTCGCGGGGGACTCGTTCTTCGTCGTCCGCACCGACGCCGATCCCGCCGCGATAGGGCGGCAGATCCGTGCCGCCATCGACGACGTGGACCGCGAGCAATCGTTCTTCGACGCGATGACCATGGAGACGCGGATCGCGAGGACACTCTGGCAGCATCGTGTGGCGAGCATCGTGCTGTCATTGTTTGCCGGCGTGGCCTTCGTCCTGGCGGTGCTCGGCACCTACGCCGTCACCGCACACGCCGTGGCGTCGCAGCGGCGCGAGATCGGCATCCGCCGGGCGCTCGGATCATCCGCCCACGGCATCGCGTGGCACCTGGCGCAGCAGTGGATGGCACCGGCCGCCACCGGGGTGGTGACGGGCATGGCACTCGGTCTCGTGGCGGCACCCGCACTGGCGTCGCTGCTGGACGCCCCCGGGGGCGGGCCCGACAGGCTCCTGCTGCTGCCGGCCGGCCTGGCCGCCGCATCGGCCATCGCATGCATCCTGCCGGTGACGCGGCTCGTGCG
>CAZUGF010000121.1:0-6796 GCA_964619705.1 uncultured Bifidobacteriaceae bacterium | reverse complement strand
GTCGCCCGGTGTGACGTCGTAGAGCACGCGCGTCAGCGCGGCTTCGGCGGCACGGATGATGGCCACGCCGGCGGCAAGGCCGGCGAGGATGAGCACGGCGCTCTGCCGGAGGATCAGGCCGCCCACTCCGGAAGGCCTGGCGCCGAGCGTGAGCCGGATGGCGAGTTCGCGCGCGCGGAGCGCCACCGACCACGAGAACAGGCCGTAGACGCCGAGTGCGGAGAGGACCGCCGCCAGCAGTCCGAAGAAGATCAGCAGGCTCATGAGGAGGCGCGGCTCCGCGGTGCGGGCCGCAACGCGATCGCCCCACGTCCGTGCCGTGCCCATCGGCACCTGGGGGGCGGCCGCGGCGAGCGCCGCGCGGATGGCCGCGGTGGCCGCGTCCGGCGAGGCCGCGCGAACCGCGACGAAGACCTCCGCGAACGGGAACTGCCTCGTCGAGAAGTAGATGGCGGGCTCGACGGTCTGGCCGAGCGGCACGTTGCGCACGTCCCGGACGACGCCGATGACCTCGAACGGGAGGCCGTCGGGCCCCGTGGCCCCGGCCGCCTTGAGGTTGAGGCCGAGGGGCCCGATGCCCGTGGCCCAGACGCGCAGCACGCGTCCCACCGCGCCGCGCTCCGCGAGGTAGCGTCTTGCGAACGTCTCGTTGACGACCACGGCCCCGACGGCGTCGACGCCGTCGAACGGCGTGAACGATCGTCCGCTCGCCATCTGCGCGCCCATGGCCTCGAAGTAGCCGTCGCTGACGCTGTGGAGCTGTGCCTGCGGGAGATCCTCCTGCCGTGCCGGCCGCGGCTCGCCGTCGATCCCGAACGGATTCCGCCAGCCGATCTCGATCGGCAGGAAGTTGCTGGCGCCCGCGCTCTCCACGCCGGGCTGCAGGCGGATCGCCTCCAGGATGCGCGTGTGCGTTTCGGCGATGGTCATCCACTGTTCGCGCACCGGCTGCGATCCGGCGTTGCGCGTGAGCTGGATGGTCGTCGTCAGGACCGCATCGGCATCCACGCCGACCGGCGTGTCCGTCATGCGGCGGACGGTCGTCACGAGCAGTGCGGAGCTCACGAGCAGCGCGCAGGCCAGCGCCACTTCCGCCGCGACGAGCACGGAGTAGGTCCGCCGCGCGCCGCGCGAGCTGCCGCGTTCCCCCGAGCGCAGCGTGGACGTCACCTGGCGCCGCAGGAACAGCACGGCGGGCACGAGGCCGAAGAGCACCGTCGTGACGGCCGCGATGCCAAGGGCGAGGCCGAGCGCGCGGAGGTTGATGCCGGCCTCGTCGAGGCGCGGAATCCCGACAGGCGTCAGGCCGACGATGAGGGGGAGGGCCGCGGCCGCCGCCGCGATGCCGGCGCCCGCGCCGAGGATGGAGAGCACCAGGCTCTCCGCCGTCAACTGCGCGATCAGGTGGCGCGGCCTGGCGCCCATGGCCACGCGGACCGCGATCTCCCTGTCGCGGGAGAGGGCGCGCGTGAGCAGCAGCGACGCCACGTTGAGCACGCCGATGAGCAGCAGCAGGCCGACGGCGCCGAAGAGCACCATGAGCGCGGGCCTGTAGTAGCCGAGCTGATCGTCGAGGAGCGGCATCAGCCGCGATCCCCAGCCCACGCCGGCGCTGTTGTGCGTGTTGGCGAACTCCGTCGCGATGTGGGTCCACAGTCCGTCGATGGCACTCTGTGCCTGCTCGATGGTCGTGCCGTCCGAGAGCCGCGCCACCGCCTCCATGAAATGCGCCTGCCGGCTGTGCTGCGTCATGTCCCACCGCAGCCGCTGCCACACGTCCACATCGTCCGGATAGTGGAACCGTGCGGGCATCACGCCGACGATGGTGTACGGCGTGTCGTTGAAGAGGAGCGGCCGGCCGATGATGGAGGGGTCCGCGTTGTAGCGCGATCGCCACAGGCGATCGCTGATGACGGCGATGAGCTCGTTGGTCGCGAAGAGCGGGCCCTCGGCGGGGAAGCCGGCACCGATCTGCGGCCTGACGCCGAGCACGTCGAACAGGTTGCCGCTCACCTCGATGGTGCTGACGCGGGCCGGATCCTGGCCGGGGTCCACCAGGTTGATCCCGGGGCGCCACCAGGCCGCCGCATCCGCGAAGACGGGCAGCGCGCGCTGGTCCATGAAGTTGACAGGGGAGATGGGATCGCGGCTGAGTGCCTGGGCGGCGTTGGTGTCCCAGATGGTGACCAGCCGGTCCGGGCGCTCGTACGGGAGCGGCCGGAGCACCACGGAGTCCACGACGGAGAAGACGGCCGTGGCGGCGCCTGTTGCCAGCCCGAGGACCAGGATCGTGACGAGCGCAAAGCCCGGGTGCGTCCGGAGCTGACGGATGGCCGCGCGAAGCGCCGTGGGCATGGTGCTGGTTGGACGGCGGGGCGGAGACGATCGTTGGCGTCCCCTGTCGGCGCCCCCTGCCCGCACCACTGACGGCGCCCCAGGCCGAGCTTGCGTCTCGCCGGTCCCTGGGTGAGACTCGGCCGTATGCGCGCCATCACCCTCCGCGTCAACGGGAGGTCCCACACCGTGGACCTCGATCCCGCCACGCCGCTGCTCTACGTCCTCCGCAACGATTTGGATCTTCGCGGGCCCCGATTCGGCTGCGGGCTCGGGCAGTGCGGCGCCTGCACCGTCCTCGTGAACGGCCAGGCGGTCCGATCCTGCATCCGGCCGGTGTCCGCCGTCGAAGGCAGCGAGATCACGACGCTGGAAGGCCTCTCGGCGGGGGAGACGCTGCACCCGATCCAGCAGGCCTGGATTGACGAGCAGGTCCCGCAGTGCGGCTTCTGCCAGAACGGGCAGATCCTCACCGCCAAGGTGTTGCTGGACCGGAACCCGAAGCCGACCGACGCGGAGATCCGGCAGGGCATGCAGGGTGCGCTGTGCCGCTGCATGACCTACTACCGGGTCCACGCGGCGGTGAAGCGCGCGGCGGCCGCGATGGCGGGTGCCGCCGTGGCGCCGGGCCGCGAGGAGGGCGCATGACGACCAGGCGGGCGTTCCTCAAGCAGTCGGGCATGCTCGTCGTCGGGATTGGCGCGCTGTCGCGTGCCGATGCCGGGGTGCTCGGCGTGTTCGGGCAGGCACAGGGCGCGGGTCCGTATCCCGACCCGGACTTCCGTCAGCTGGACTCGTGGATCGTCATCCGGCAGGACAACACCGCCACCTTCTACGTCGGCAAGACGGACCTCGGGCAGGGCACGGGGACGGCCTTCCGCCAGATCATGGCCGACGAGCTGGACATGGACTACGACAGCACGAGCTGCGTCATGGGCAGTACGGACGTCACCGTCGATCAGGGCGGGTCGGGCGGGTCCGACGCGCTGCAGACGGACGGGTACCCGATGCGGCGCGTGGCGGCGGAGGCCCGGCGCGTGCTCCTGGACATGGCGGCGTCACGCTTCGGCGTGCCGGTGGCGGCGCTGACCGTCGCCGGCGGCGTCGTGTCGGTGGCCGCCGATCCGGCCCGCACCGTGACCTACGGCGAGCTGATTGGCGGGCGGCGGTTCGACGTGACGCTCACCGGCCGCAACACGGACAGCACGACGGGCGAGGCGCCCATCAAGACCGTGCAGGAGCTGGAGCTCGTCGGGCAGTCGCCGCAGCGCTACGACATCCCGCCCAAGGTGGACGGCTCGCTCGAGTGGGCGGTGGACGTCAAGCGGCCCGGCATGCTCCACGCCCGGCACGTGCGTCCACCCGTGGCCGGCGCGACGCTCGTGCGCATCGACGAGGCCTCCGTGCGCGGGCTGCCCGGGTTCGTGCGCGTGGTCAGGGAGGGGAACTACCTGGCCGTGGTGTGCGAGCGCGAGGAGCAGGCCATTCGCGCGGCGCGGGACCTGGACGTCACCTGGCGCAATCCGGCGACGCCGCCGTTTCCTGCATCCGAGGATCTCTTCACCTACATGCGCGGCGCCACCCCGACGTTCGCCGGCGCCCCGAATGTCACCGGCGATCCGGATGCGGCGTTTGCGTCGGCTGCGACGATTGTGGAGGCGGAGTACGACGTGCCCTTCCAGGGGCACACGGCCATCGGTCCTGCCCACGCGATGGCGGACCCGTCCGACGATCAGTTGACGATCTACTCCAACGACATGAAGTCCTACGGGTTGAGGAACGGCGTGGCCGAGTTCCTGGACATGCCGCGGGATCGCGTGCGCGTGGTGTGGATGGACGGGCCGCAGGCTTACGGCCGCACGGCCGCGGACGATGCGGGGTTCGAGGCGGCGTTCCTGGCGAAGGAGCTGGGCCGGCCGGTGCGGGTGCAGTGGACGCGGCAGGAGGAGACGGCCTGGGACACCAAGGGGCCGGCGTATGCGTTCAGGATGCGCGGCGGCCTGGATGCGGCGGGCAACCTTGTCGCGCTTCACTACGATGCGTGCGCCGCGGATCACAACCACGTCGGCTACAACGAGCACGACACCGTGCTCATCGCGCAGTTGACGGGGCGGCGCCGTGCGGAGCCCGCGCGCGGGCGCGCGTCGCTCCCGTCGGACATGTACGCCATCCCCAACCGGCGGCAGACGACGCGTGTCGTGGCGCTGCCGCTCGTGTGGGAGACGCCGCTTCGGACGGGCAACCTGCGGGACCCCGATGGGCCGCAGGTGACGTTTGCCTCCGAGTCGTTCATCGACGAACTGGCGGCCGCGGCGCGGGTCGATCCCGTGGCGTTCCGGCTGAAGCTGATCGAGGCGACGACGGACGACGACAGCGGCTTCAAGCGCGCGCGCTCGATTGCGTGCATCGAGGCCGCGGCAAAGGCGTTCGGGTGGGACCCGCGCCCGTCACCGGGCCCGCGCGGCACGGGGGACATCCTGACGGGCCGCGGCATGGCCTACGCGTTTCGCAGCCAGACGGTGGTGGCGCAGATTGCGGAGGTGGAGGTCAATCGCCGGACGGGCCGCGTGTGGGTCAAGCGCTTCGCGTGCGCGCACGACTGCGGCCTGGTCATCAACCCGGAGGCGCTGCGGCGGACGCTGGAGTGCGGGATGCTGCATTCGCTCAGCCGCACGCTGTATGAGGAGGTCCGCTTCGACACCGAGAAGGTGACGAGCGTGGACTGGGTCTCGCACCCCACGCTGACGCACGCGGACACGCCGGAGCGGATCGATCTCGTCCTGGTCAACGGCGATCCCGATGCCGATCGGCCGGACCTGCCGCACTACGGCGCCGGGGAGACGGTGTGCAAGCCGACGCTGGCGGCGGTGGCGAATGCGATCTACGACGCGACAGGCGTGAGGCTCCGCCGCGTGCCGTTCAGGCCGGAACGAGTGCTGGCGGCGCTGCGGGCGGCGGGGACGTAGGGGACGTTGGGCTCTGGGCTTTGGGCTTTGAGGGCCCGGGGCCTGGACCCTGGCCAGATCGGAAATGTCGGATAACTCAGCCGGTCACGAAGGCCAGGGCCGTCTGGAGCACTACATGCCATTCAAGCACGCTGCTCGCATCATCGTCATTCTTTTCTTGGCAGGGGCGACGTTCGAGGCCGTCGAGTCGGGACTGCCCTCCAAGACTGCCGTTTACGTCGCCGCCGCACGAGCTGTCGGCTCAAAAGACCCTGACCCTCAGCTTCGCAATCCCGACGATCTTGCGATCAGGCTTCTCGGTCCACGCGAACGCGCTCTGCTCCCCGACCTTCAGTTGGACGCGCTTGACCTTGATTTCGACAGAGCCATGAAGCCACTCGGTGCGCATATTGTCGCAATCCTCACCTATCGGACGAAAGCCTTCGATGCAGCGTTGCTGGATGCCGTTCAGAACGGCGCGACGCAAGTAGTCGTGCTCGGAGCGGGTTTCGACAGCCGTGCATATCGCTTTCAATCTCAACTTCGCCATGTCCGCTTCATGGAAGTGGACATGGGCCCAACGCAGGCATACAAGAAGCAAAGGTTGGGCGAGATCCTTGAAGTGATACCGCCGAACGTTTCATTTGTGCCGATGGATTTCACGAAGGATAATCTCCTGGACCAGCTCCGAAACGCGGGTTACTCTGAACAGCAGAAGACATTCTTTCTGTGGGAAGGTGTCACCTACTATCTGCCTGAATCCGCCGTGAAGGACACACTTCACTTCGTGCGGGACCATTCTGCGGCAGGGAGCCGAGTCGCCTTCGATTACTTTGGCGCGAGCAACGCGTCTATAAATAACCCCACTCATCAATACGCGCGATGGGGTGAGCCTGTGCTCTTTGGTTTCCCCAACGACCGCGCCCGTGAATATGTGCAACAAGAGGGACTTGGAGTTCTGTCCGACACACAGGGGCTGGAATACATCTGCATTGCAGAGGTTGTCCCGAACAAGAGATGAACGATGGATCGAGAACCGATCTCGATGCCGTACTCAGCCATGAGGCGGTGGTCCAGTCCGTCACTGCCGTACCCTCGATCGCCGATGAGGCGCCACGGGAGTTCGGGGGGAAGCGGGCGTCGAGGGTGGTCGGGACGAGGTGCGGCTGATACGGTGAAGCGCTGGCCACGTGCACGACGACAGGAAGACCATGGCGGTCGCAGATCGCCATGACCTACTGATGTTTCAGGCCCCGATCAGTATTTGTGAGATAGCTTCCAGAGCCCAGAGCCCAGAGCCCAGGTCGTCCTCGACTCCAGCGGCACGTTTGTCACCTCGGTCGTTCGTTCGGGCCGGTGGAGTGGAAAGGGGGCTCTGAATGCCTCGGCCAAGGAACTGGCCAAGAAGACAGCAATCCTCAGGGGCGTCGATCCTGCACGACGATGAGGAGACGCTGGGACGCGGCACCTACAACCGCGCAATCCCGCCCACGATCAACGCAATCCCCAGCGGCACG
>CAZUGF010000120.1:0-6842 GCA_964619705.1 uncultured Bifidobacteriaceae bacterium | reverse complement strand
AGAATCCCGTAGAGGCGACCCTTCAGGGTCGCCTTCCAGCGCCGTCGCCTGCCACCCATGCTCATCTACGGCATCAACCCCGTCCTCGAAGCCCTGCGAACCGGGCGCGTGCGGGAACTGCGCGTCGCCGACCGCCGGGACGACCGGCTGAACCGGATCCTGGACGAGGCCGCGTCGCGCGGCGTGTCGGTGCGGCAGGTCACGCGCGAGCAGATCGAGCGAGAGACCCGGCAGGGCGTGCACCAGGGCGTGCTCGCGGACGTGGAGCCGCTGCCCCCGGCCGCGCTCGAGGACTTCACCGCGACGCTCGATCCGCCGCCGCTGCTGGTCGTGCTCGACGAGGTCGAGGACCCGCAGAACGTGGGGGCGATTCTCCGGTCGGTGGACGCGGCGGGCGGGACGGGCCTCGTGCGGCAGTCGCGGCGGGCGGCGCCGCTGGACGGCGCGGCGGCGCGGGCATCGGCGGGGGCGGTCCACCACGTGCGGGTCGCGGAGGTGGTGAACATCGCCCGGTCGCTCGAGATGCTCAAGAAGGCGGGCGTCTGGACCATCGGTCTGGACGCGGAGGCGGAGATCCCGTATCATCAGTGGGATCTCACCCTTCCAACCGCGATTGTCCTTGGAGCGGAAGGGCACGGGCTGCGTCGGCTCGTGCGGGAACGGTGCGACGGCCTGGCCGGCATTCCCATGCTGGGCCATGTCGGCAGTCTGAATGTTTCGGCGGCGGCGGCCATCGTGTTGTTCGAGGCCGTTCGTCAGCGAAGCCGGGGGAGGCAGGGGGCGTAACAGCCATCCCGGCCGCCTGGACTCCGGAGGAGGTCAATAGGTCGTGTGCCCGCGGCTGGTTCAATCCAGCGCTCCCTGGCTTGCGCGTCTGGCACAGGACGTGCTAGCATTTCATTCTTTGTCTGGCTGGCGTAGCTCAGCCCGGTAGAGCAGCTGATTTGTAATCAGCCGGTCGGGGGTTCGAATCCCTCCGCCAGCTCCATCGGCCAGGCGCGACGCGCGAGGCCCCGGCGCGGGGCCGCAGGCAACAGGGACACGGGCATCACATCTGGCAGGCACCCAGGGTTTCCTCTTCACAACGGTGACGTGTGTTACGGGCAGGTGGCGGAGCGGTCAATCGCAGCAGACTGTAAATCTGCCGCCCCATGGGCTACGGAGGTTCGAATCCTCCCCTGCCCACCAGCCTTCGCTCGCGGCTGGTGCCGCGAGCTTCGGCTCGGCAAGCCAGCGAGCCGGCGAAGGTTGCCGCGCCGTAGCGCCGAAGGCGCGAAGGCGGGCGGACATCGGAGGTCGGGAAACCTTTCGTGGGGCAGCAGGCGGGCGTGCCCGCCGCAGCGCCGAGCGGGCGCAGGAGCGAGGCGCGTAGGCGGGAGTAACTCAGTGGTAGAGTCACAGCCTTCCAAGCTGTTGGTCGCGGGTTCGATCCCCGTCTCCCGCTCCACTCGACTCGCCGTGCGCCTGCCGGGCGGCAGTCGCGCGGCTCGCTCGTGGCAAGCCAGGGGGCTCGGGTGGATCTGACAGCGGGCCGACTTGTCGGGCCGTAGCCCGACGGAGCAGTCGGGGTGAGTTTCAAGGCCGGCTTGTCGGGCCGTAGCCCGAGCGGGCGACAGGGGCGAGGGCGAAGGCCGATGTAGCTCAGTTGGCAGAGCGCGTCCTTGGTAAGGACGAGGTCACCGGTTCAATCCCGGTCATCGGCTCCAGAGTGGGCAGTTCAGCGGGCGGGGTTTTGATAACCAGGGCGGCGTGGCACAGGGCCGGCTGCCAGTTCACAAGGGCGAAGAACGAGTCATGGGCAAAGAGAAATTCGATCGGTCCAAACCACACGTCAACGTTGGCACGATTGGCCACATCGACCACGGCAAGACCACGCTGACGGCGGCGCTGACGAAGGTCGCCGCCGACAAGGGGTGGGCGAAGTTCGTGCCTTATGACGAGGTGGCCAAGGCCTCGGAGTCGCAGGGGCGTCGCGACGACACCAAGATCCTGACGATTGCGAGCAGCCACGTCGAGTACGCGACGGCCAACCGTCACTATGCGCACGTGGATTGCCCGGGCCACGCCGACTACATCAAGAACATGATCACGGGCGCGGCGCAGATGGACGGCGCCATCCTGGTCGTGAGCTGTGTCGACGGCCCGATGCCGCAGACGCGCGAGCACGTGCTGCTCGCCCGCCAGGTGAACGTGCCCTACCTCGTCGTCGCCCTCAACAAGGTGGACGCGGTGGACGACTCCGAGCTGGTCGACCTGGTCGAGCTCGAGGTGCGCGAGCTCCTCAAGAGCTACCAGTTCCCCGGCGACGACATCCCGGTGGTGCGCGTGTCGGCGCTCAAGGCGCTCAACGGCGAGCCCGACGGCGTCGAGAGCATCGTCAAGCTGATGGAGGCGCTCGACGCCTACATCCCGCTGCCGGAGCGCGAGATCGACAAGCCGTTCATGATGCCGATCGAGGACGTGTTCTCGATCTCGGGTCGTGGCACGGTGGTGACGGGCCGTATCGAGCGCGGCCAGGTCAAGGTGGGCGAGGAAATCGAGATCGTCGGCTTCAAGCCCACCGAGAAGAAGGTGGTCACCGGCGTCGAGATGTTCCGCAAGCTCCTCGATGCGGGCGTGGCCGGCGACAACGTCGGCGTGCTGCTCCGCGGCGTGGAGAAGTCGGACGTCGAGCGCGGCCAGGTGCTGGCCAAGCCCGGCTCCATCAAGCCGCACACGAAGTTCAAGGCCGAGGTCTACGTCCTCTCGAAGGATGAGGGCGGCCGCCACACGCCGTTCTTCAACGGCTACCGTCCGCAGTTCTACATCCGGACGACGGACGTCACCGGCAACCTCAAGCTCGGCGAAGGCGTCGAGATGATCATGCCGGGCGACAACACGTCGATCGAGGCCGAGCTGATCGCGCCGGTCGCGCTCGAGAAGGGCGCGCGCTTCGCGATTCGCGAGGGTGGCCGCACGGTGGGCGCCGGCACGGTGACCGAGATCATCGAATAGGCCGGGCCTTCGGCCCGGTGGGCCTGCCGTTGGTAGGAACGGCCGTTCAGGGTCGTTTCCTACCGAAGGCCCATCGACGGCCAACCGAGGCCGGCCGGAAGGCCGGCCGAGGCCAGGGGAGATCGAGCAATGCGAGACATCATTCAGATGGCGTGCGGTGAGTGCAAACGCCGGAACTACAGCACGACGAAGAACAAGAAGAAGACGACCGAGCGCATCGAGCTGAGCAAGTACTGCCGGTTCTGCCGGAAGCACACGCCGCACAAGGAGCAGAAGTAGCGTCCGGCCCGGCCGGATGCCCGAGCTGTACAGGCCAGTAGCTCAATTGGTAGAGCACCGGTCTCCAAAACCGGGGGCTGGGGGTTCGAGTCCCTCCTGGCCTGCCAGGCTCTCCTGGCGAGAGCGGCATCGTAGCGAGTGAAGGCAGACAACGTTGATGGCGACTGAGACAACCGAACAGGCAGGCGAGGTCGCGCGCGGCGGACCGCTCGGGTGGTGGCACCGCGCCGGCGAGTTCCTGGCCGAAGTCCGGGGCGAGATGAAGCGGGTCACGTGGCCGACGAGCCGCGAGGTCTACGCGACCACCATCGTGGTGATCCTGACATCGGTCTTCTTCGGGTTGTACCTGTTCGGCGTGGACCTCGTGTGGGGCTCCGCGGTGAACTGGATCATCCGCCAGTTCGGCGCGGGTGGCGCATGACGGACGCCGTCAGCCGGAACTGGTACATCGTCCACACCTACTCGGGCTTCGAGCGGAAGGTGGCCGAGTCGCTTGCCGAACGGGCCAAGGCCTACGGGCTGTCCGAGGACATCGGCGAGATTCTCATCCCGACCGAGGACGTCGTGGAGATGCGCGGGGGGCGGAAGATCGTGTCCGCCAAGCGCTTCTTCCCCGGCTACATCCTGGTCGAGATGAACATGACCGACAACGCGTGGCACGTCGTCAAGAACACGCCGAAGGTCACCGGGTTCGTCGGCGCGGGCGCCAAGCCGACGCCGCTCACCACCGAGGAGGTCGAGCAGATTCTCGACCAGGTGAAGACGGCGGCGGAGAAGCCCAAGCCGAAGTACTCCTTCGACAAGGGCGACCAGGTGCGGATCAACGAGGGGCCGTTCGCCAGCTTCAACGGCACCGTGGACGAAGTGAACGCCGACAAGAACACCTTGAAGGTGATGGTGACGATCTTCGGCCGGTCCACGCCGGTGGAGCTCGATTTCCTGCAGGTTGAGAAACTGTAATGGCGAAGAAGGTACAAGGGTTCGTCAAGCTCCAGATTCCGGCGGGCAAGGCCACGCCGGCGCCGCCCGTGGGGACCGCGCTCGGTCCGCACGGCGTCAACATCATGGACTTCTGCAAGGCGTTCAACGCGCGCACGGCGAAGGACGACGGGTTGATCATCCCGGCGGTGGTGACCATCTACACCGACCGGTCCTACTCGTTCATCACCAAGACGCCGCCGGCGGCCATCCTGCTCAAGCGGGCGGCGAACATCGCCAAGGGATCGGCCGAGCCCAACAAGAACAAGGTGGGCACGGTCACGGCGCAGCAGGTCGAGGACATCGCGAAGACGAAGATGCCCGACCTCAATTGCGACTCGCTGGAGCAGGCGGTGAAGACCGTCGCCGGCACGGCGCGCTCGATGGGGCTCGATGTCATTCAGTGAGCAGGGGGACGCGGGACGTGACGGGTAGGACGCGGGCCGGTTCCGGCGCCCGGCGTCCCGTTTGAGACCTGTCACTGCAGCGAAGCGATATATGGCAACTCACGGCAAGAAATACACGGCGGCGAAGCAGCAGGTCGAGGACCGGCCCTATGCCCTCGACGAAGCGCTTCCGCTGATCCAGCAGCTGAAGTTCGCGAAGTTCGACGAGACGGTCGGGCTCTCCATCCGCCTCGGCGTGGACCCGAAGCACGCGGACCAGATGGTCCGCGGCACGGTCGTCCTGCCGCACGGGCTCGGCAAGGCCAAGCGGGTCCTGGTGATTGCGGGCGCGGACAAGCAGAAGGAAGCCGACGAAGCCGGCGCCGACATCGTCGGCGGCGAGGAGCTGGTCGAGCGGATCACGACCGGCTGGACCGACTTCGACGCGGTCGTGGCCACGCCGGACATGATGCGCGCCGTCGGGCGCCTCGGCAAGGTGCTCGGGCCGCGCGGCCTGATGCCCAACCCGAAGACGGGGACCGTGACGCCGAACGTCGGGCAGGCGGTCAAGGAGATCAAGGCCGGCAAGGTGGAGTTCCGCGTGGACAAGACGGGCATCGTGCACGCGCCCGTGGGCAAGCTGTCCTTCCCCGCGCAGAACCTCATCGAGAACGCCTCGGCGCTGCTCGACAGCGTCGTGCGCGCCAAGCCCTCGGCGGCCAAGGGCAAGTACCTGAAGAGCATCACCGTGTCCTCGACGATGGGACCGGGCGTGCGCGTCGACGAAACCCGCGTGGAAGCCGCGGCGAAGCGCTAGGCGCGGGGGAAGAAGCAGCATCATGGCAGTCACACGAGCCGACAAGGTCACCGCCGTCGCCGAGATCGAGGGCGTCTTCAAGAGCGCCGACGCGGCGATCCTCCTCGACTTCACCGGCCTCGACGTGCCGCGCGTCACCGAGCTCCGCCGGGAGCTGCGCAAGGCCGGGGCCGGGTACAAGGTCGTCAAGAACACGCTGGCGCGGCGGGCGCTCACGGGCACCTCGTTCGAGACCCTGGTCTCGCACTTCGAGGGCGTGACCGCCGTCGCCTACACGTCGGACGATGCGGTGGCGCTGGCCAAGACGCTGACGACGTTCATGAAGGGGGCGCCCACGCTCCAGGTGAAGGCAGGCCTGGTGCAGGGGCAGGCGATTCAGGCCGCGGACGTGGCCGACCTGGCGAGCCTGCCCGGCCGGCCGGAGCTGTACGCGCAGCTCCTGTACGTCCTGCAGGGACCCGCCACCAACCTCGTGCGGGTGCTGAACGCGGCCCCGCGCGACCTGATGAGCGTGCTGGCCCAGGCGGAGCAGCAGCGGGGCGGCGACGCCGGCTGAGGGCCGGCGGCGGGCCGGCACTCGCGTGTCGTGGAACGGATGATCGATCGCGCGATCGATTGATGGAACGGGTTGAAGGAGCAGAGAGCAATGGCCGAAGTGAACCAGCAGCAGGTAATCGACTACATCAAGGGCATCAGCGTGATGGAGCTCTCGCAGCTCGTCAAGGCGCTCGAGACCGAGCTCGGCGTATCGGCGGCGATGCCGGTGTTCGCGGGCGGGATGCCCGGCGGCGCGGGCGGCGGCGCGGCCGCGGCCGTCGAGGAGAAGACCGAGTTCACCGTGACGCTCACCGAGGTGGGCGGCAACAAGATCAACGTCATCAAGGCCGTTCGCGAGGTCACGAGCCTCGGCCTGAAGGAAGCGAAGGATCTCGTCGAGGGCGCGCCCAAGCCGATCAAGGAAGGCGTGGCCAAGGACGAGGCCGAGTCGATCAAGAAGAAGTTCGAAGAGGCGGGCGCGAAGGTCGAGATCAAGTAGCGCTCGACCGTCGTACCTCGGGATAGACGGGCACCGGGAAGGGCTCCGGTGCCCGGCGTGTCTTTGTCCTGGCCCCCGACCCTCGAGCAGCACAGCATGTACAGCCTTCCGAAGAACGTCTACCGCGAGCGCAGGGATTTCTCGAAGATCAAGACGACGGTTCCGATCCCGAACCTGATCGAGATTCAGCGGAAGAGCTACGAGCGCTTCCTGCAGATGAACCGCCTGCCCTCGGAACGCGAGGATCAGGGGCTGCAGTCGGTGTTCAAGTCGGTCTTCCCGATCAGCGACTTCCGGGAGAACTCGTCGCTCGAGTTCATCGAGTACTCGATCGGCAACTGGGAGTGCAAGT
>CAZUGF010000119.1:0-6926 GCA_964619705.1 uncultured Bifidobacteriaceae bacterium | reverse complement strand
GCGCATCGGCGGGCGCGCCTGCACGCGATCTACCTGCAGCCCACGCTGCACAACCCCTCGGCGTCACGATGTCCGCCGCACGCCGGCAGCAGGTGGTACGCGTGCTCCGGGACCTCGACCTGATGGCGATCGAGGACCACGTCTGCGCCTTCCTGGCCGACGACCCGTCCCCGCTCGTGCGCCTGGCGCCGGACCACGTCGTGATGATCGACAGCCTCTCCAAACGGGTGTCACCCGGGGTCAGTCTTGGCTGGGCTGTCGCACCGTCACGCCTCGCGGCAGACCTGGCTGAAGCAGTGCGGGCCAGCGCGGTGACGCCCTCTGGCCTGGCGCTCGAGTTGTCGGTGCGTTGGATGACGGACGGCACCGTGGCTCAACTGGTCAGGGAGAAGCGGCGTGACGCGCACAGGCGGCAGTCGCTGCTGCGCAGGACCTGCCGGTACCTGTCCGTGCACAGCGATCCCCGGACCTATCACGCATGGCTGGAACTGCCGAGCCGCTGGCGAGCGGAGTCGTTCACGGCCGCGGCCATGGACCACGGCATCGCGGTCGCCCCGGGCACGGCGTTCTCCGTCGGCGGCGGGCGCGCGCCGAACGCGATCCGCGTGGCGCTCGCGAGTCCGACGCTGGCGGTGTTGGGAGAGAGCCTGGCGACGCTCGATCATCTCGCGCGCACAGGCCCCACACCTGCGGCAACGGAGTGAGTCGTGCTTCAGAATCCTTCCGCCGCCTGCGACCGGCATGGCGACCGCGCATGGCTCAGGAACGAGGATGCCCGAAGAACAGTACGTATCCGTCGGCGTCCTTGAGTTCGAATCCACGCAAACCGTCGTCGTCGTCGTTGAGCGGTCGAGACAGTTCGACAGTCCGCGACGCGAATTCTGCTGCCAACGCGTCCGGATCGGGAACGTGGAGATAGGCGTCCCAGCGGGCCCACCCCTTCTTGGCGTCTCGCTTGTAGTTCGGCAGTGGATCGACGCCGACGTCCTTGAGCATGATCATCGCGGCACCCCGCTGGACAATGCCGAAGAAGATGTCATCAGGGTCGGGCCCTTGAAACGTGATGTCGAACCCGAGACGGTCGCGGTAGAACGACAGCGCGGCGGGCACGTTCCTGACGATGAAGAACGGGGCGATGCCGGAAATGTCTGGCCTGGTCATGTGAGTTCCTCACCACCGATGCTTGCGTACCTGGCTTGTGCGCGCCGTCAGCCGACGACGTGACTGCAGGACGCCTTGACGTTGACCACGATGTCGAACGCGACCAATGCTCGGCTGAGTCCGGCGCACACCGGCCAAGAGCCATGAGCGTGAGCGTGTCCGCGTCATGCCGGATCTGCCGGCCCCCGCGCACGCCGAGTGTCGTCTTGATATCACGGCGGGGGCACATGAGGCACCAGCCTTCGTCGGGGTCAACCGGCGCGCCGCCGTGACCGTCGCCCGTCGACATGGTAGTGACGGCGGTCTCCAGGGGCAGACGATCCCGCTCGACGCCACGCCGGGCTCGAGGTCGACGCGCTCGTCCTTCACCGGATGGGAGCTTCGACGATGAACCGCCCGCGAAGGGCAGGATGGATGGCGTCGGACCCGATGCAGCCGCGGCTCGACGACCACCCCAGTCGAAGTGCGATCCGTTGATCGATGGCCGCCGTTGAATGCCGTGCTATGGCGCGATCGTTCTGAGCTCTGCGGCGAGGAAGTGGTCAACCACCGGCGACACCATCGCCTCCTCCGACGAGGTGAAGCCGTGCTGGGCTCCTGGCACGAGGAGCAGTTGCACGCGACGGCCAGCGGCGGCCAACGCGTCCCGCAAGCGCATACTTTGATCGGTGGGGACACGCGTGTCCGCCTCACCGTGCACGAGAAGGACGTTGGCGCTGATGCCGTTCGCGTGCGCGACCGGCGAGCGCGGCGTCGTGCCACCGGGCTCGCAAACAGCACTGACATAGCCTGGGATGTCCGGGTTGGCGGTCGTCGCCTTCCACGAGGTGACATCGGTTACCGGGTAGTACGCCACGACCGCCCGCACGCCAGGGTCGCGCGCGGCCAGCAGCGCTACCTGCCCACCTTGAGAGAAGCCGACGAGGCCCACGCGATCCGCCGCCACTCCCGGCTGCGCACGCAGCCACGCGGCTACGGCCACCACATCCGCCGGTTGTCTGAGACCGCAGTCGTCGGTGCCTCCTGAGGGCGGCCATCCGCGCAGCGAGATGGCCAGCGCGACGTAGCCGTCGGCAGCATAGCGACGCGCACGGGCCTCGACCACTGCGGCGCCGTTGGTGCCCGCCGGCTGCCAGCCGTGCAGGAGCACGAGGGCGGGCCGCGCACCCACAGCATCTGGCCTGAAGAGCGTGCCGCCGATCATGACGCCGTCCGCGGCGATCGACACAGGATGCACGCCTGCCGTCACGGGCGGCGTGCTCGAGGTCGGTGCGGTCGGCGAGTCGACCGCCTGGCACCCGGCCAGCGCCACCGCAGCCACCACCATCGTGATATGCGCTCGTCTCATGTCAGCACGCGATATGCAGGCCGGGCCTTTCTCGGTGACTCGACGCGCTCACTTCTCTACGGTATGGCGGATCCTGAGGCGGTCGAAGCAGCCCTCCGTGCCCGGACCGATCCACAAGCCGACGCCCCCGCCGTGCCGGCAATCGGAGGCACGGTGTCAAGATCGTCGAATGGCGAATACTCGCGCGTGCGGCCTTCGCCCGCCGGGCTGTCGATCCCCACGACGATGGTCGGCGGGATCGCACCCGAGGCGATGAGCGCGGACATGCTCTCGTCGACGTGCCACTCGCGTGGCCCGAACGCGTTGGTTGACGGGTCGAACAGGTTCTGGCCGTCCGTCAGGTAGAGCGTGGCATAGCGGGTGGCAGCGTGGCGGGGCTCGTCGTAGCCGGGCGGCAACCAGACGCGCAATGTCCTGCTGCCACCGAACGTCCGACTCTCGAAGGCCAGCACGCGAAGGTCGCCGACGACGTCACCTCGCCGCGCAGCAGAGCCGAAGACAGCAAGGCCAGGCACGCCGCCAGCGCCCGACGCGCTCCCCAGTGGAGCCGGCGCCAGCAGCAGAACGAGCGACGCGGCGGTGAGGATTGTGCGAACCATGACATTCCACACGGCGCCATGAGTTCGGCCGAAATGCGGTGGCGCCACGACGCACCTTCGGCGTCGACGCAGCCAGGGGACCGCCCCCGAACGGTCACGCAGACGCACCTCGACTCAAGGTCCCTGTCCGCGGCCGTGTCGGATGTTTCCTGGTGCGGAACATACGGTGCGGCTGGCGAAGGTGTCAAGGGCGGGCGCGCCGGCACGCGGTTGATTGCCGGGATGAACGGTGGGCCGAGCGGCGCCACGGCTCCACCGTCTCATTCGGCGCCCTGACAGTGACCGAAGGCTTGGCGCGACAGTGTCTGCGTCGGGACCTGACGGCGCTCGCCTCATGGCTGTGAGTCCCGAAGGGGATCTCAAAGACGGGCGCTCCCGATCGACGTCGTAGCGCGCATCCGTGACGGACGGGCACGGCACGGCGGCGGACGCCGGTGCCCCGGTTTGCGCCGCTGCGGTGCTGCGGTTGCTGCGGTTGCTGCGGTGAGCGTCAGCAGGATGAGAGACAGGAGGATGCGGTTGTGCGTGGCTGGCGAACCTTGCGTCTCGAGGGGAGTGCCCCGGGGCCCGGACTGGACCGGCACTGACCCGATGTCGCGATCGAGCCCGGTCTCGCGTGCGCGATAGACCTCGGCCATGCCGTCCTGGCCCAGCCTGGCGATGTCCTCGTCGGCGCCGATGCGGTTGCCGATCGACGGTGTGAGCAACGGATGGGCGTGTATTGCAACCGGCTGAGGCAGCTTGCCGGCTGACCCGGGGTGGGCGAGCCCGCCCGCGGGCTCGCCCACGTGTCGGGCCGGGATCCGCGGCGCCGTCGCCCGAAGCTATTCATGATGCGGTCCATGTGTCACCAGTTCTCTGAGTCTCGCCAGGTGGTGATCGTCATGCTCAGCGACGAAGCAGGCGAGGTCGATCATCCGCATCGGCGTACCGAGCCGTGGGTGGCGTGCGACGCTTTCGAGATCGGCAGGTGTGAGGGCACGCAGCGCCGCTACCAGCCGGGCGCGCTCCGCTTCGAAGCGACTGGCCAGCGCTTCGAGCGGCCAGCGATCGTGATCGCCCTCGTGCGTTGCCCGGTTCGTCAAGTCCGCGACCGTCAATTCGGGGTGGGCGTTCACGATGTCGTGTACACGGGCCAGCCACAGCGGCTCGAGGTCGATGAGGTGGCCAAGCTCCTGCGCGGGGCTCCATCCGGGCCGCGCAACAACCGTGGCCGCGCGCGTCCTGAGCAGCGCCGCCAATCGCGCCGGCGTGCCGTCAAGCCGCTCCAGAATACCGGGCAGCAGCCCGTTGTCTTCGATTGGAGGAAATCGCCGCTCGAACCAGGGTGTCCGTTGCATACGGCAATCTTACGTGCTCACACGTTCGCCCAACCCACGTGCCGCGGCCGCCACGGTGCGTTCAGCGCCGACGCAGTTCGTCCACCACTTGACGACAGTCGACTGTCCTCGCCCCGCGGCCATTCCCGGAGCCGCTGATCACGTGGCGGTCCGCCACGGACCCAGCAGGCTTGCAGACTCACCTCGCCCGCCGCGTCTTCACGTTCGAGCGCCTGCGCCAGGGACCGCCTGGCGCCGTTCGTCCCGGTAACGCCCCTGCGGACCTACCCCAGCCTGGACCAGCAGTCGCGTGCACTCACCGCTCTCATCGAGACGTTGCGTGTGTGACGTGGCGTCGTCGGCGCCTTGGTGTGGCGCATCGTCGCGCCTGAAGCGAGTCGGGCGACGTGGTTCAGCGTGGTCAAGGCCCAGACGCGCACCCGAAGCCTGGCGGCCCGATTGCCCGCGCGGCCGCATGCCTCCCTCGGCCTGCAGGGGCCCTGGGCCTATACCGTCACTGCGGGCCTCGCCCCGCGGTAGAAGGCCTGCCCCGGAAGCTGGAGGCCCCAAGGCCGGCGAGCACGGCGTACTCATACCGACGCTCGCGCGCGGCTGAGGCGGCGCGCCGGTTCCTGTGGCAAGCTGTCAGCGTGGGCCGGTTGGTTCGACATCACGGAGGAGGTCGCCGATGAACGTCGTGCTCTGGGTGCTGCAGGTGTTGTTGGCGGTGGCGTTTGCCGCGCACGGGTGGATGATGCTGTTCCCACCAGCGGAGATCGCGGCCCAGATGGACGCCAACCTGCCGCGCTGGTTCTCGCTCTTCATCGGCGTCGCCGAGGTCGCGGCAGCGATCGGCCTGATCCTGCCCGGCATCACCCGTATCATGCCGTTCCTCGTGACGTGGGCCGCGGTCGGCATCATGATCGTGATGATCTCGGCGACCGGCTATCACGCCGTCCGCGGCGAGTACAGCGGCTCGGTGACCACGTTCATCCTGCTGCTCATGGCGACGTTCGTCGCCTATGGCCGCCAGCGCCTGCGGCCGATTCAGCCCCGCGCTGCTGGTCCCGGCTGAAGCCGGGTTCGCCAGTCGGCGGCGCGCTGGGCACACCCTCGGCGATGGCCCAGGTCCGGACACCTCCCGCCGCCGGAGCGGGCCCGCGCCGGGTGGCAGGCGTCCGCGCCGAGACAGAACTCATCTCGACGCCGCCGTCCTTGGGGCTGCCTTGGCCCCGGTCAGGAAGCCGTTGCCCCAGTCCCGCTCACAGTCGCTGCCGTCTCCCATGATGCCGCTGATCCCGACCGCATACAGACGACGTGCACAGCGAACTGTGCTGTCGCCGCCACGCCCATCGGTGACCGCCGCGATCTTGGATACACACTGCCGTGCCATCCCGGCGTGGCGACCGAGATGCTCGACGACATCGTCGGTTCCCGGCAGGACAGGCCGCAGTTCGTCGCGGCCGAACTCCCACCACGAGCGCTCCTGCTTCTCGGTCGGATCACGCCCAGGCTCATTCGAGCCGGCCGAGCGCTTTCTGGCCGACGCGACCAGGAGGCCGGAGCACTGGCGGTCAGAACCTGAAACGCACGCCAATCGAAGGCAGCAGCGGCAACGACGCGTCGCGATCCGTAGTCAGGCGCGGCCGGTCCGAGGCCGGGTCGTAGGCCAGCTCTGGCTCGATACTGCCGATGTTCTTCCGGTTCAGTAGGTTGATCACGTCGACATAGAGTAGCCAGCGGTTGTTGTGCCATCGCGGCCGGAAGTTCACCCGCAGGTCCACGCGCGCGAACAGCGGCAAACGCCCGGTATTCAGGTTGCGCGCGTCGCCATAGTCCGCCGTCCACACCGGCAAGCCGACAGCGTCTCGCCTGGGAACGAGTTCCGTCGCGTTGCCGTCGCCATCGACGTCGGCCGTGTCTTCGACCGCAGCCACGCGCACGCCGAGTGGCACGGAGTACGGAAACCCCGACTGCACCCGCACGGTCGAGGCGAGCTCGATGAGCCGGCTCACACGATTGTTTGCAACGAGGCTCAGCGCGTGTGGGCGATCGTAGTCGGAGGAATACGTTCGTCCATAGGCCGTCGTCTCGGCGCGGCCCCAGGTGTAGGACGCCCAGCCACTCACCCGATCGGTCGCCGAACGCGCCGGCCGTGCCAGGTACAGCTCGACGCCGTACGCGCGGCCGGTGCCATCGTTTCCGGGCACAGTGGTGATCTGCGGCGCGCTCGGCCGCTGATCGGCGAGGTCCTGAGGGAAATCGTAGGTCGCCACACGCGCGGCGAGTTCGTCGGGCGTTTCGAGCCGGCCGACGATCAGTCGATCGAAACGTTTGTAGTAGCCTTCGGCGCGCGCGACCAGCCCGGAGCCGAACGTGCGCTCGAGCCCGACCAACCCGTGCCAGGCACGCTCGCTCCGGAGACCGCGTCCGTCGGCATCGCTCAGGTCGACGAAGTAGTCCGACTGCAGCAGCTTCTCGTAGCCCGGGCTCTGGGTG
>CAZUGF010000118.1:0-7324 GCA_964619705.1 uncultured Bifidobacteriaceae bacterium | reverse complement strand
AGCCCAGAGCCCAGAGCCCAGAGCCCAGAGCCCAGAGCCCAGAGCCCAGAGCCCAGAGCCCAAAGCCCAAAGCCCAAAGCCCAGAGTCAAGAGTCACCCCATGTCCACACCCGTAGTGATGCCCCAGATGGGCGAGTCGATTGCCGAGGGGACGATCGTCCGCTGGATCAAGAAGATCGGCGATGCCGTCGATCGCGACGAGCCGTTGTTCGAGATCTCCACCGACAAGGTCGATGCGGAGATCCCCTCACCTGCCGCCGGCGTCCTGGTGGATATCGCGGTCAAGGAAGGCGAGACGGTACCGGTCAACAGTGTCGTGGCCACGATCGGCGTGGCCGGTGCGGCCGTGGCGGTGCCGCCGTCGGACGCCCCGGCGCCGCCGCCGGCCACGTCCGCGGCGGATGGCGCCTCGCCGCAGGCGAGCCCGGCGCCCGTGTCCGCTCCCGCGTCCCAGGCCGCCGAACCGGTGGCCGAGGCCGGGGAGGGCAGTGGTGAACGGCAGCGATCCTCGCCGCTCGTGCGCCGCATCGCGAAGGAGCACAACGTCGACGTGTCCCGGATTGCGGGGACGGGCGTCGGCGGACGTGTGACCAAGAACGACATCCTGGCGTTCATCGAGAAGGGCGGCGCCGCTGCGCCAGCCCCCGCGCCCGCCGCCGTGCCGGGTGCGGCGGATGGCCGGCCTGCCGCGGCGCCTGCGGCCCGTCCGGCGGCGTCCACGCCCGTGGGCGGCCGCGTCGAGCCGATGTCCGTCATGCGCAAGAAGATCGCCGAGCACATGGTGTTCAGCAAGCGCACCTCGCCGCACGTCTACTCGGTGTTCGAGGTCAACTACACCCGCGTGGACCAGATCCGCAAGGCGAAGAAGGACGAGTACGAACGGATGGGCGCGCGCCTGACGTTCACCTCCTTCATCGCCCGTGCCGTCGTCGACTGCCTCCGGCGCCATCCCGTCGTCAACGCCTCGATCGACGGCGACAACGTCGTCTATCACGGTCACGTGAACCTCGGGATTGCGGTGGCGCTCGAGAACGGGCTGATCGTCCCCGTGGTCAAGGGGGCGGACGAGAAGAACACGCTCGGCCTCTCGCGCGCCATCCAGGACGTGGCCGACCGCGCGCGCAGCAAGAAGCTGAACCCGGAGGAGGTGCAGGGCGGCACGTTCACGCTCACCAACCCCGGCAACTTCGGCGCGCAGTTCGGGCTCCCGATCATCAACCAGCCGCAGGTGGCGATTCTCGGCGTCGGCACCATCGAGAAGCGGCCCGTGGTCATCGACGACATGATCGGCATCCGGACGATGGGCTACCTGACGCTCGGGTTCGATCACCGGCTGGTGGACGGGGTCACCGCGGATCGGTTCATGGCGGACGTGAAGCAGACCATCGAGCAGTTCGATGCCGCTCAGGCCTGAACCCACGCCCGCTACTCTCTCTGCCCCCGTCACCATTCGCCGCCTGGGTCTCGTCCCCTACGCCGAGGCCCTCGACCTGCAGAAGGCGCTGGTCGAGGACCGCAAGGCGGGCCGGATTCCCGACACGCTGCTCCTGCTGCAGCACCCGCACGTGCTCACGATCGGCGTCAAGAAGGACGGCGGACGCGCGCACATCCTCGCGTCGCCCGAGCACCTGCAGGATCTGGGCGTGGAGGTGGTCGAGACGGGCCGCGGCGGCGACGTCACCTACCATGGGCCCGGCCAGATCGTGGGGTACCCGATCGTCGATCTCAACCCGGACCGGCGCGACGTGCACGTGTACGTCCGCGATCTCGAGGAGGTGATGATCCGCGTCTGCGCCGCGTACGGCATCCGCGCGGATCGCATCAAGGGGTTGTCCGGCGCCTGGGTCGGGGACGAGGGCAGTCCCGGCGGCGCGGCGAAGATCGGCGCGATCGGCGTCCGCATCTCGCGCTGGGTGACGAGCCACGGGTTCGCGTTCAACGTCAACACGGACCTGGCGTACTTCGACCTGATCGTGCCGTGCGGCATTGCCGACCGCGGCGTCACGTCGCTCGAGCGGCTGACAGGCCGGCGGCACGACATGGCGGAGGTCGAAGACCGCTTCGTCGAGGCGTTCACGGAGGCTTTCCGCCGCGTGACTCTGTAGGGCGGAGCTTCAGCTCCGCCGAGTCGGGGCGGACTACTCCTCGCGCAGCAGCGTGAGCGGATCCAGCCGCAGCGCCGAGCGGACCGGCGCGAGGCACGCCAGGCCCACCAGGGCGGCCAGCAGTACGGCGGTGCCCGCCAGCACGAGCGAGTCCGTCCCGCTCGTCTCGTAGAGCATGGACGCCAGCACGCGGAACGCCGCCATGGAACCCGCCACGCCCAGCACGGCGCCCGCGGTGCAGACCAGGGCCGTGCGCGAGAGGATCAACCGGACGATGTGCCGTCCCGTGGCGCCGAGCGCAACGCGGATCGCGAGGTCCCGGCGGCGCCGCGCCACCCAGCACGCGGTGACGCCGTAGATCCCGACGCCCGCCAGCAGGAGCGCCACGGCCGCAAACGCGACAGCCAGCCTGAGCACGAGCCGCTGCCGGAACAACCCGTCGAGCAGTCCATCACGCACGGAACCGGCTTCCACCACCGGCAGGCCAGGGTCGATCGCCCACAGCAGCTCCTTGACGCGTGACACGGCGACGGCCGGCGCCAGGGACGATCGTACGAACAGGATGTAGTACCCGCCGGCTCGCGTCCGGTCGTGTGGTGTATAGAACTCCATCCCGTGCCCGGTCGGATCGTCGAGGCCCATCATCCGGACGTCGCCGGCAATGCCCACCACCGTGCGCCACGGCTGGTCCGGGCCCAGGCGGAAGCGCCTGCCGACGGCGGACTCCTCGCCCCAGAAGGTCCGGGCCAGGCGATCGTTCACCACGATCACGTCCGGCCCATCGTCGGGATGGAAGGCGCGTCCCTCCAGCACGGGAATGCCCATCGTCTCGAAGTAGTCCGGCGCGGCGGGGCCGAACGGCAGGTCCATGCCTGTGGCGTCAACGGGCCGGCCGCCCTCACCCTCGGGCCGGATCTCCGCGGTGATCGGCGTTCCCGCGCTGAACGTGGCGCGGCCGACGCCGGCGTCCTCGACGCGACGCTCGAGATCCTGGATGGTCGCGAGCGCCGCGCCACGCTCCTGGTAGCGCGGCGACGTCATCTGCACCGTCACGGACACCAGCCCGGTTGCGTCGTAGCCGGGGTCGACGTGTGTCAGCTTCACGAAGCTTTGCATCAGCAGTCCGGCGCCGCCGAGGAGCACGAGCACCGTGGCGATCTGGACGGCGAGCATGGCGCCCTGCCACCGTTCGTCGCGGGATCCGGCGACCGATCGCGACTGCCACTTCATCGCGTCGACCGCATCGACGCGCGAGGCGCGCCACGCCGGGATGAGGCCGGCCAGCAGCGACACCGTCATGCCCACGACGCTCGCGAATCCGATGACACGCCAGTTCAGGTCCGCCGGCGTGGACGTGAGGTAGCCGAGCTGCGGCGGCACGAGTGCGGGAACCGCCTGCACGAGCGCCCACGCGAGCGCCACACCGGCCATGGTTCCGGCCGCGGCGAGGAGCGCCACCTCCACGACCGCCGTGCGCACGAGCGCCGCGCGGTCCGCCCCGAGCGCGCTCAGGACGGTCAGCTCGCCGCGACGGTTCGATGCGCGCACCAGCAGCAGGTTCACCACGTTGGCGCACGCCACAAGCAGCACGAGCCCGACCGCGCCGAGCAGCGTCCACAGCGGTTGTCCCTGGCGCCGCGAGATGCGCACCTGGATCGTGTCGTCCAGGAACAGCGACTGCTCCGGGGCGAGCGTGCCCTGCTCCCGCAGTGCGAGCGCGACGGACGAGAGCCGCGCGGCGAGCTCGTCCACCGACACGGCCGGGTGCCGGACGACGAGCGCCTGGGTCCGGCGGCGCGTCCGATCCGCTGCTGTCAGGTCGAGAGGCAGCCACACCGCGACGCTGGCCTCGGGATAGCGCACCCGCGCCGAGACGACGCCCACCACCGTGCGCGGTTGGCCGTCGAAGGCGATGGCGCGGCCGACAATGTCCGGGTCCCGCCCGAACTGCGAGGTCCACGTGCGTTCGCTGAGCAGCACGGACGTGGAACCCGGTGTGGCGTCGTCCCGGTTGAAGAGGCGGCCGGCAAGCGGTGAGGCGCCGACGAGGTGGAGCAGCCCGGGCGTCACGGCTGGCGCGGACACGATGACGGGCTCGGTCCCCCCCGTGAGCGTGACGGCGCCGTACTGGTATCCCTCGACGGCGGCCGCGCCGCCGAGCCCCTCGCGGATCGCGGCCAGCGTGCCGCCCGTGATACCCGGCTGCGCGCTGGCGCCCGCCGACATCCGCGTCCAGACTTCCGACGCGCGGTCCGCACCCGCGAACCGGAGGGGACGCAGCAGCACCGCGTCGACGATGGAGAACATCGCGGTCGTGGCGCCGATGCCGATGGCCAGCGTGAGCGCGACGAGCAGCGAGAACCCCGGCGTGCGGCGCAGTTGCCGGACGGCGTACGCGGACGCGCTGCGCAGGCCGTCCACCCACGCCATGCCCCGCGCCTCGCGGCTCTCTTCCTTCCACTTGAGGAGGGGGCCGAACTCCGTCCGCGCCTGCTGCTCCGCCGCATCGCGCGCGAGCCCCGTCTCCATCAGTGCGTCGATGCGCGACTCGAGGTGGAAGCGCCACTTCTCGTCCATCTGCCTATTCCCGCAGCGTCTCGGCGGGATTGCTCTTCGCCGCTACACGCGCCGGCAGAAGGCACCCTGCGACACCCGAACACAGCGTGAGAATGGCGGCTCCACCGATCGACACCGGGTCGTGCGCGGCGGTATGTACCAGAAGCCCGTCGATGAAGGTCCCGAGGGCGAGCGCGGCCAGGACTCCCACCGGGGCTGCCGCAGCCGCGGTCCAGATGACCTCCCTCAGGACGTGCGCACGCAGTCGGGCCGGCGTCGCGCCAAGCGCTGCCCGAATCCCCAATTCCCGCCGGCGGAGCGCGACGACGAGCGAGACCAGACCAACGAGGCCCACCGTCGCGAGGATGGCGGCCAGCATGCCGAATGCACTCAGTATCCGCATCGCGAAGCGCCACGGCGCACTCTCCCGGGCCACGACGTCGGCCATCACCGCCACGTCACCCACCAGCGCCGCCGGATCCAGACCGCGTGCGATCGCGCGCACGTCTGCGGCGACCTGCCCGGGGGCGCCCGTCGTGCGGACGAGCAACTGCTTCACGCGGTTGGTGGACTGCGCGGCCGGCAGGTAGACATCCAGGCGGGGATCCATGAGGCCGCGATAGCGGATGTCCTCCACCACGCCCACCACGGTCTGCCAGCGCGGCTCCTCGATGCTGCCGGGCGCGCGTTGTGAGGCCACAAGGATGGGCTCCCCGATGGGATCGCGCCCCGGCCAGTAGCGGGCGGCGGCCGACGCACTGACGATGACGACGTTCGGAGAGGCGGCGCGGTCATCGGGCGTGAAGTCCCGCCCGGCGAGGACGCGCGTGCCCAGCGTCCGGAAGTACCCCGGCGTGACGGCCTCCAGGTTCGCTCGCGCGTTGCTCCGCCACGGGGCGTCCGGGCCCAGGCCGGCCTGGCCGCGCAGCACCGGGATCGTGTCGTTGCCGATCGGCCCGCTCAGCGGTCGGAGGTACACGGCGGCTGCACTCGTCACATGGGGCAGTGCCTCCGTGCGCGCCATCAGCGTGTCGTAGAACCGGTCCCAGCGATCGAGGTCCGGCACGGAAGGCTCCACATCGACGGACACCAGGCCATCCGGCGCAAATCCGAGCGCCGTCCGATCCAGCTGCTGGACGCTCCGCACGAAGAGGGCGGCGCCCGAGAGCAGGACCACGGCGACAGTCACCTGCCATCCGACGACCAGCCGCTGGACAAGGCGCTCACGCGGGTGCATGGCGGTCCGCGCGCCGGAGGTGAGCGTGCGCCCGGCATCCACGTGGCTGATGAACACGGCGGGCCAGACGCCGCTGACGAGGCTGGCGAGCGTGGCCAGGCCGGCCATGACGGCCAGGACGGTCGGAGTGCCGATACTCGACGACGACAGCCGGGGCACATCGAGTGGCGCGGTGAGCACAAGCGTACGCGTCACGATCCACGCGACCGCGATGGCGGCGGTCGTACCGGCTGCCGCGAGCAAGCCACTCTCGACGAGCGACCGCCGGACGAGGCGGCCGCGCGATGCGCCGAGCGCGAGTTGAACGGCGATGGCGCGATCCTGCCGGGCCGACCGGAACAGGTGCAGGCCCGACACGCTCGTACACGCGAGCAGCACCATCAACGCCGCGCCCGCGAGCATCGTCCACAGGACCGGCTTCGCCGGGCCGACGAAGTAGTCGTCCAGCGCGGTGACGACCGCGCCTGTCGGTGCGCCGGTCGGAGTGGCCCGTGCCGTCTCACGCAGGATCCCGTCGAGCTCGTCCCGTGCCTGTGTCGCGGTGGCACCGTCCTGCAGCCGCCCGAGCGCATAGAAAACCTTGAAGTGGGCAAGGTAATAGGCGACGTCCGTGGGGTTGTTCGGATCGGGCCGTGCGACGGCGCGAATCTCCGGCGCGGCCGGGAGCCACAGCTCCGCGTCGCGGGGGAAGTCGAAGCCGGGCGGCATGACGCCCACCACCTCGAGTGCGCGCTCCTCCTGTGCGGACCCGAAGCCGCGGTGCACGCGGAGGGACCGGCCGACGACGAGCGGATCGGAGCCGAAATGCCGGACCCAGAACCCGTGGCTGATGACGGCCACGCGCGGTTCATTCCCCGTGTCGTCCCCGGCATCAAGGACGCGGCCCAGGGAAGGCGGCACCCCGGCCATGCTGAAGAAGGGCGACGAAACGGAGGCGTACGACGCGCGCGTGCGTGAGTCGCCCTCGACCAGCGTGAGCGGCCAGTTCACCGATCCGAACACCGCCAGGGCCTCGAACGACGCCGCGTGCCGGCTCCACGTATCGACCTCGCCGAGCGCCAACTCCACCACAGGAGTGCCGCGGGCATCGTCCCGTTCCCAGATGACGACGGTCCGGTCCTGATCCGCGAACGTCATGGACCTCAGCAGCACGGCATCGACGACGGCGTAGACAGCGGTCGTGGCACCGATGGTCAGCGCGAACAGGACCACGGCAAGGAGGCTGAAGGCGCGATCCCTGCTGAATGCGCGAAAGGCGTCACGAAGGTCGGAAACCATCCTGGTTCAGCGCTTCGAAGCCGGCTGCCGGCCGTGAGGGCCGGGCACCCGATACGCGGAGTATAGCGCGCGACTCGCCGGCCCCGTGGGCGCAGCCTGACACGCCGCGGGCATGAGCCACGGGCCCGAGCCGCATGGTCCGTCCAGG
>CAZUGF010000117.1:0-7392 GCA_964619705.1 uncultured Bifidobacteriaceae bacterium | reverse complement strand
CAGGGGCGGGCGACGGCGCAGCGGACGGGGTGGGCGGCGCGGGCGGCGTCGGCGCCACCATGGACCCTCGACTCCGGCTTGCCTTGCGCCGCGCTTCCGGGCTGGTCACGGTCTGCCGCGCGAGGTGGATGTCCCCGTTGAACGACTGCACGTCGATCCGCGCGCTGCCCGTGCCGAGCGTGAAGTTGAAGCGCTTGCTCCCGCTCCGGCTGGACTGCCCGTCGGGGAGCTGGATGGGGAAGTCCGACGAGAAGTCGCCCTGGAACGTGCGCACGAACACGGTGGCGTTGGCCGCGCCCCCGAGCCCGACCCTCACGTCGCCGCCGTGCGTCGTCAGGCGATAGGCGCCGCCGTCGCGCACCGTGCCGTTGAACGTGATGTCGCCGTTCACCGTGGACGCCTCCAGGCTGGACGTCTGCGCGTTCTCGATGACGATGTCGCCGTTGGTGGTTTCGGCGGACATGTCGCCGCTGACGTTCGTCAGGCGGATGCCTTCGTTGACGGTCGTCGCCTGCACGCGCCCGCTGGCCTTGTCCACGGTGATGAGCCCCTCCACCGACCGGATGGAGACGGCGCCCGATCCGCCGACGACGCGCACGTTGCCGTGCACTGTCTCGACGGTGACTTCCGCCGTCGTGCCCTCGATGGACGTGTCCAGGTAGGTGCCGGACAGGTTGACCGGCATCCACCGCGGCACGGTGATGCGATAGTCCACCAGTCCCGAGGGACCGCGCTGCGCGCGCGCGCGAACGCGCACCGTCTGATCGGTGGCCTGGATGTCCACGGTCTCGCGGCTGCCGTGCGAGGCCTCCACCTTGACGGCATCACGGTCCCACGACCGGACGACGACCTCGCCGGCGCTGTTGGTCAGGACCAGGCGCGCCCCCTTCGTGACAGGGACTTCGCGCTCCGTCCGCGGCGGGCTCTCCGGCCCGCCGGGACGCGCCTGGATGGGCGGCGTGCCCTGCGGCTCGTTCTGTGGTTCGCGCGCCTGTGCATCCGGTGCCGCGATGGCCAGCGCCGTGAGCGCGGCCGCCGCCATCCACCCGTAACCCGTTCGAGAGCTCCGCATCATTGACCGCTCCTGGCGGGCTGCAGGTCCGTGCAGCCCGCGGTAAAGAATCCGCCTAGTCCCCGCCACTCGACGACAACCCCGCGGCGCGCCGCAGCAGATCCAGCTTGCGCCGGCGGGCGTCGGCCAGGTGCGAGTTGAGGTACGGGTTGGCCGGGTCGGCATCGAGCGCCGCGCGCGCCTGCCGGATCGCGACGTCGATGGCCTGCAGGTTCCGCTCGATCACCATCACCGTCCGCGGGTCCAGCCTGTCGCGCTCCTCGGTGAGGATGCGCTCGAGGTCCACGACCGCGGCGTCGTACTGCTCGTCGGCGAAGTTTGCGCGCGCGACGTCCGTGCGCGGCATGTCGACGGACTCGGCCACGGCGCGAATCGGGCGCTCCGGTGCGGCGGTGCCCGCCCTGCCTGGCGCGAGCGCGAGCCACGACACGCCCGCCGAGACGGCGATGAGCAGCGTGGCCGCGAGCGCCAGTTGCGGCAGGGTCATCGTGACGGACCTTACGGCGCGGGCGCCGGCGGGGATGCGCGCGATGCGCGCCTCGATGCCGGGCCAGAGGTCGTGCGCCGGCTCGCTGTCCGGCAGTGTCGCGATGGCGCGGGCGAACCACTCCTGCCCGTCGAGCGGGTCATCCTCCGCCGGTCCTCGCCTGTCGTCGTTCGGTCTCATCGTCGGGCCTGCAGTAGTCCACGGAGGGCCTGTCTGGCCCGGTGGAGCTGGGACTTGGACGTGCCCGGCGATACACCGAGCAGCGTCCCGATTTCGTCGTGCCGGTACCCCTCCACGTCGTGGAGCACGAACACCTGCCGGGCGCCCGGCGGCAACTGCTCGATGGCCGCCTGGAGGTCCATGCCCAGGTCCGGCCGCGAACGCGGCGGCGCCGCCGCCAGTTCCAGCACGGGCTCGCTGTCGGCGAGGAACCGCGCGCGCGCCACGCCCAGCGTCCGGAAGCGCTCCACGATGACGTTCACCGCCAGGCGGTGGAGCCAGGTCCCGAAGGCGGACTCCCCGCGGAACGTCCCGAGCTTCTGCCACACCCGGACGAACACGTCCTGCGTCAGCTCGTCGGCGGCTTCGGGGCCGGCCATACGGCGCGCCAGGCCGTGCACCCGTGGCACATGGGCGCGGTACACCCGCTCGAAAGCGGCCGTATCTCCTTGGGCGGCAAGGGCGACGTCGTTCACCGGCACAGGTTTGGATGGAGGGGGCCGGGGTTTGGTTGGAACGCCGGGGAGGGACCAGCGTCCTCCCCGGCGCGACGGACGGGTCCGTCTACTGCGATGGCCGGCTGAAGTCCACCTTGGGGACGGCCTGCGCCGCCTCGGGCGCCTGGAAGAGCGCGTACTCCTTGAAGCCGAAGATGCCGGCCGTGATGTTGGACGGGAACGAGCGGCGCTGCGTGTTGTAGACCTGCACCGTCTCGTTGTAGCGCATGCGTTCCACCGCGATCCGGTTCTCGGTGCCGGCGAGCTCGTCCATCAGCCGCGCGAACGTCTGGTTGGACTTGAGGTCCGGGTAGTTCTCCACGACCATCAGCAGGCGCGCCAGCGCCGACGACTGCTCGTTGGCGGCGGCCATGGTCTGCTCCGGTGTCTGGGCGCCGGCCAGCTTCGCGCGCGAGTCGGCGATGGCCCCGAACACGTCCCGCTCCTGTGCCGCGAAGCCCTTGGTGCTCTCGACCAGGTTCGGGATGAGATCGTTGCGGCGCTGCAACTGGTTCTCCACCTGCGCCCACTGCGTCTTGATGGCCTCTTCCTGGCCCACGAACGTGTTGTACGAGCATCCCGATGTCGCGACGCCCGCCACGATCGCCAGCGCGATCACCATGCCACGAACGAACCTCGTCATACGCCTCCTATCATCGACACCGGCGACGTCATGCGCCGGCACGATCGCTTGAGAACCTTCTCCGCACCTTCCCTTACCACCCGCCGCCGCCGCCGCCGCCGCCGGAGCGTCCGCCGCCGAAGCCGCCGCCGAACCCCCCGCCGAAGCCGCCGGACGACCCGCCCCAGCCGCCGCCGCTGCCCCAGCCACCGCCGCCAAAGGGGCCGACGCCGCTCGACCAGCGGTCCGACCGGTGACGCCGGACGCCGCGGCTCCGGCCGGAGTTGGCGACGTTCATCAGCAGGAAGATGATGAGCAGCACGACGACCGGGTTGATCCGGAAACCCCGCTCGGCGGGGGATCCCTCGACGGGGGCCGCATCGAGCCGCACGCCGCGCCCCTCGGCGATCCGCTGGGCAATGCGCGTGGCGCCGGCGAGCAGGCCGCGGCCGTACTCGTCGCGCCGGAAGAACGGGATCATCGTGTCGCGGCTGACCTCGCCCGCGAACCCGTCGGTGACAAACCCTTCGAGGCCGTAGCCGACCTCCACCCGCACCTGCCTGTCGTCCACTGCCAGGACGATGAGCGCGCCGCCGTCCGACTGGCGGGTGCCGATCCCCTTGCCGTGGTTCTCGAACATCTCGACGGCGTAGGAGGGCAGGTCCGCGTACGGCTTGAACGTCCGGACGGTCGCAACCACCAGGACATCGCCGCTGGCGGCCTGCAGCTGGCGGATGAGCGTGTCCAGCCGCGCCGCGGAATCCGTGTCGATCACCCGCGCGAAGTCGTTGACGGGCGCCGTCAGTTCCGGGATCGGCGCGGGCGCGGGCTGCGCCGGCGCCGGCGTGCTCCATCCGAGTGCGAGCGCGGCTGCCAGGACCGCTGCCGCGATCGCGCGGGCGGGCGCCGGGCGGACGCCGGTCAGGGCGCTTCCCATCGGTCGATGAAGCGAACGAGGATGTCCATCGCGGCCAGGTAGTCCGGGAACAGCCGGACGGCGTCCACGGGTGCGCTGTCGTCGGACGCCACGGCCAGCAGATCGCCGACGACCCGTGGATCCAGGCCGGCTCGCGTCGAGGCCCAGGCATCCAGCGCGGTGGCGCCGTCGATCGGGACGCGTTCGAGGTGTGCCATGCGGCGGAGGAGCAGGACAAAGGCGGGCGCCGAGTCACGGACGAGCTGTTCCAGGGCGGCCGGGCGGTGGCCCTGATCGATGTAGTTCTCGCGCAGGTGCAGCAGGTGGCTCGTGGCCTGCATCTCGACCGCGCGGCGCACGTCGAGGGGATCGACGGCCACGCCGTCGAAGGGATCGTGTCCCGCCAGGGTCTCGTGCGTGTCGATGATCTCGCCGTACTCGATGGGGAACGCGTCGAGCGCCTGCGCGAACTCGTCGCGGGGCAGCACGAGCGGCGTGGCGACGCGGGCCTCGTGCCAGACAGGCGCCGCCGTGGCCATCGCGTTGAGGTCGTCCATCGTCAGCGAGCGGACGAGGGCGAACGAGGGCACCGGGTCCTGCGCGCGCCGCCCGTAGGCCACGACGGCCTCGAGCCGATCGCCGAAGATGCGCTGCAGGTCGCCGATCATGCCGGCGAGACGTTCGCGGCGGGCGATGTCCATGTTCGATAGTGTATGCCGTCGGCGTCCCGCGGTTTCGGCACGACCTGGGAGGCCAGCCGGCGTGCGATCCGTCCGATACACTAGGCGTGGTGGACCCACGCGTGATCTCCGAGGTCATCGGCAGCCGGCCGGGCGGGACCCGCCGCCCGCGGGGTGCCACGGGCGGCCGGGAGATCGCATGCGGCTGAGACAGGTCAACGTGGGGTGTTTCGGCGGCGGGACCGGGCTGCCCGCCCTGCTGAGCGGGCTCAAGCGCAATCCCTGGCTGCGCCTCAACGCCGTCGTCACGATGTTCGACTCGGGGGGCAGCTCGGGCCAGTTGAAGGACGAACTGGGCGTGCTTCCGCCCGGCGACGTGCTGCGCTGCGCGCTGGCGCTCGCGCGCAACGAGGGCGAGGCGCGCCGCGTGCTGCTCGCGCGGCTCCCGACGCTCGAGAACGCCAGGCTCGGCGGCCACACCGGCGGGAACCTGCTGCTCTCGATGATGGAGCAGTACAGCGGCGACTTCCTGGCGGCAGTGGATGGCCTGCGCGCGGTGCTGGGCTGCCAGGGCCTGGTGTGGCCGGTGAGCGTCGAGCGCGCCACGCTCTGCGCCGAGTACGCGGACGGTGCGGTGACGCGCGGCGAGGTGGAGGTGGACGAGGGGCACCATCGCGGCCATCGCGTCACGCGCGTCTGGCTCGAGCCGCCCGCCAGCATCCACCCGGCCGTGGACCGCGCCATCAGCGGCTTCGACGCCGCCGTGATCGGGCCGGGCAGCTTCTTCACCAGCCTGATGCCGACGCTCCTCGTGGACGGTGTCGCGGAACGCCTCCGCGAGGTCTCCGGCCCGGTCGTGCTCGTGGCCAACCTGCTGACCGAGGGGCGCGGGATGAGCGGGTTCACCGCCGGCGATGCCGCGGCCTGGGTCAGCCGCACGATCGGCCGCCCGGTGGACGTCGTGATTGCCAACGACGGCCTGCCGCCGGCCTCCGTGCTGGAGCGCTACGCCGCCGAACACAAGGAACCCCTCCCCATCGGCCACGTCCCCGACGGTACGGAAGTGATCACCGGCGACTTCTGGCGATCCCCCATCGCCCGCCACCACCGCCGCCGCCTCTCCTACGCCGTGTGGGCGGTATTGAGCCGGCGCTTGTTGGAGTGACGGAGGGGAGGTGGTGGGAGGGTGCTGGGGAGGTGCTGGGGAGGTTCTGGGAGGTTCTGGGAGGTTCTGGGGAGGTTCTGGGGAGGTTCTGGGGTGGTTCGGGGGAGGTTCTGGGAGGTTCGGGGGAGGTTCGGGGGAGGTTCGGGGACTCCCACCTTCCCGCACCTCCCCGCACCTTCCCGCACCCCCCGCACCCCCCGCACCTTCCCGCACCCTCCCGCACCTCCCCGAACCTCCCCGCACCTCCCCCGCACCTCCCCGAACCTCCCGTATCATCCTCCCCATGCCTATCCTTCTCATCGCTCTCCTGCTGGTCCCCGGCCTGGCCGCCGCGCAGGGCATGGACCGCCATGCCGTGCTCGCGTCCATTGACGCGAAGGGCCAGGCCTATGCGGACGTGGCCCTCCGGATCTGGTCCTTTGCCGAGGTCGGCTACCAGGAGGAGCAGAGCAGCGCCCTCCTGCAGGCCGAGTTGCAGAAGGCCGGGTTCACCGTCACGGCGGGCGTGGCGGAGATTCCCACGGCGTTCGTCGCGGAGTGGGGCAGCGGCTCACCGGTGATCGGGATCATCGGTGAGTTCGACGCGCTGCCCGGGCTGTCGCAGGCCGCCGAGCCGGAGCGGCGCGCGCTCGAACCGGACGGCCACGGTCACGGGTGCGGCCACCACCTCTTCGGCACGGCGTCCACCGCCGCGGCCATTGCGGTCAGGGACTGGCTGGCGGCCAACAAGCGCCAGGGCACCATCAGGTTCTACGGCACGCCAGCGGAGGAGGGCGGCTCCGGCAAGGTCTACATGCTCCGCGCCGGGCTCTTCGACGACGTGGACACGGTGGTGACGATGCACCCGGGCGATCGGAACGCCTCGAGCGCGTCGAGTTCGCTGGCCAACGTGAACGGGAAGTTCCGGTTCCGCGGCATTTCCGCGCACGCGTCCGCGGCGCCGGATCGCGGGCGCTCGGCGCTCGACGGCGTCGAGGCCATGAACGCGATGGTGAACCTGATGCGGGAGCACATCCCGTCCGACGCGCGCATTCACTACGTCATCACGAACGGCGGCCGCGCGCCGAACGTCGTGCCCGACTTCGCCGAGGCCTACTACTACGCGCGCCACCACGACATGCGGGTGCTCGAGGGCATCTGGGAGCGGATCATCAACGCGGCCCGCGGCGCCGCGCTCGGCACGGACACGACGATGGAACTGGAGGTGATGGGCGCGGTGTGGAACGTCCTGCCGAACAGCTACCTGGTCGGGCTGATGCAGAGGAACCTGCAGGAGGTTGGCGGCTACGAGTACACGCCCGCCGAACGGCAGTTCGCCGAGACCCTCCGGAAGTCCCTGGACGGGAACCTGCCGCCGATCGACAGCGCCAACTCCGTCTTCACGCCCGAGCCCGGCATCGGCAGCGCCTCCACGGATCTCGGCGACGTGAGCTGGCGCGTGCCGACGGTGCAGCTCACCTCCGCCACGTGGGTCCCGGGGACGCCGGCGCACAGTTGGCAGGCGGTGGCCGCGGGCGGCACGTCCATCGGCACCAAGGGCATGCTGGTCGCGGCCAAGAGCATGGCCCTCACCGCCATGGACCTCTTCAGCGATCCGTCGCACATCGAGAAGGCGCGGGCCGAGTTCGACGAGCGCCGCGGGCCGGACTACAAGTACACGACGCGCCTCGCGGACAGGAAGCCGGCACTGGAGTATCGCAAGTAGGTTCAAAGCACGAAGGGGTTCAAAGCACG
>CAZUGF010000116.1:5478-7456 GCA_964619705.1 uncultured Bifidobacteriaceae bacterium | reverse complement strand
CTCCGTTTCGCGCGCGAGTGTATCGCAGGGACGCCGCAGCGCTGCAACCCTCGTCAGGCGGCGATGCGGCGACGCCCGGGCCGCGGCAACTCCGTGAAGAACCGGGCAAGGCATCAGGACCTGAGCCCCCACAGTATGATCGCGGGATGACCGCGCCTGTGCCCCATGCCCCCTCGGCCGCCGTGCCGCCGCGCACCGAGATCCCGGATCGGTACAAGTGGGACACGAGTGCCATCTTCCCGACCTGGGAGGACTGGGAAGCGGGCTTCGCGGAGTTGGACGCGGCCATCGCCCGGTACGCGGGCTACGAGGGCCGGCTGGCCCAGGGGCCCGACATCCTGCAGCAGGCCTTCGAGGACGGCGACCGGCTGGGACAACTCGCCTACAAGGTCTGGTACTACGCGGCGCTGCAGTACGACCAGGATCAGCGCGACAACGCCGTCGACGCCCGCCGGCAGCAGGTGCAGCTGCTCATGGCCCGGTGGCAGCAGGCGACCTCGTGGTTCAACCCGGAGGTCCTGCGGATTCCACTCGCCACGCTCCGTGCCTGGCTGGACCAGTCGGCGGCGCTGGCCGTCTACCGCTTCGTGATCGAGGACCTGTTCCGGCAGCAGGAGCGCGTGCTCGATGCCAGCGGCGAACGCCTGATGTCCCTCGCGTCCCGCATCGGATCCGTGCCGCCAGACGCCTACTCCGCCCTCTCGACCGCCGACGCGCGGTTCCAGACCATCACGCTGACCACGGGCGAAACCGTGCAGGTGACCTACGGCCAGTACCGGCGGCTGCTCGCCACGTGCCGGGACCAGGCGGATCGGCGGGCGGCCTACCAGGCGCTCTACGACACCTACAGCGCGTCGCTGAACACCTACGCCACGCTCTACAACGGCGTGATGCAGCGCGAGTGGTTCAACGCGCGGGCCCGCGGGTATCCGACGACGCTCGATGCGGCGCTCTTCGGCAACGACATCCCGACCACCGTGGTGGAGAACCTGATCCGCGAGACGCGGGCCGGCGTCGAACCGTTCCGGCGCTACCACGCGCTCCGGAAGCGCGTGCTCGGACTCGACGAGTACCACGTCTTCGATGCCTTCGTGCCGCTGGTCGACTACGACCGGAAGTACCCGTACGACCAGGTCATCGACTGGATCACGGAGTCCGTGGCGCCGCTCGGCGAGGACTACCAGCGCCGGGTGCGCGAGGCGTTCGCCGGCGGCTGGATCGACGTCTACGAGAACCAGGGCAAGCGGAGCGGCGCGTACTCCGCCCCGGTGTACGGCGCACACCCGTACATGCTGATGAACTACAACGACACCCTCGACGCCGTGTTCACGATGGCGCACGAGATGGGCCACTCCATCCACACCCTGCTCGCGCACGAGGCGCAGCCGTTCGTCTACTCCGACTACACGATCTTCGTGGCCGAAGTGCCGTCGACGCTCAGCGAAGCCCTGCTCCTGGACTACATGCTGGAACGCGCCGCCACGCGTGAAGAGCGCATCGTCCTCCTCCAGCACGCCATTGACGGCATTGTCGGCACGTTCTACAACCAGGTGCTCTTCGCCGACTACGAGCTGCAGGCGCACCGGCTGGTCGAGCGGGATCAGGCGGTTACGGCGGAGCGGCTGGGCAGCATCTACGACCGCCTGTTGGAAGAATACTGGGGACCGGTCCTCGCGCCGGACCCGCGCGCGACGTTCACCTGGGCGCGCGTGCCGCACTTCTTCCAGTCGCCGTACTACGTGTATCAGTACGCGACCTGCTATGCCTCGACCGCGAAGCTGATGCACGACATGCGCGGCGCGAGCGCGTCCGCACGGCAGGACGCCGTGGCGCGCTACCTCGACCTGCTGCGCGCCGGCGGCAGCGACCACCCGATGACGCTGCTCCGGAAGGCCGGCGTGGACCTTGGGGACCCATCCACCATCCGCGCCGTCGTCGCCGAGCTCGACGGCCTGGTCACGCGGCTCGAAGGCGAGCT
>CAZUGF010000116.1:1244-5378 GCA_964619705.1 uncultured Bifidobacteriaceae bacterium | reverse complement strand
GCGTTCAACGGATCGATCCGCATCGCCCGCAGCGCAGGCCAGAAGGCGGCCGCGGCGGCGACCGCCACCAGGAGCAGCGGAACGGCCACCAGGGTCATCGGGTCCGCGACGGTCGTGCCGTACAACTGGCTCCGGATGAGCGGCATGATCGGCAGCGCGATCAGCATGCCGATCCCCGCGCCCACCGCCGCCAGCGCGGTCCCCTGACCGACGATGAGCGCCAGCACGGACGCCGGGTTGGCGCCGAGCGCCATGCGCACGCCCATCTCGCGCGTGCGCTCGCTGACGACGAGCGACATGACGCCGTAGACGCCGATGGCGGCCATACCGAGCGCGAGGAGCCCGAACAGGCCGACCAGCAGCAGGATGAACCGCCGCGTCGAGACCGCCTCCGATCGCAGCGTCTCCATCGTCCGCATGTCGATGATCGGGAGGTCCGGGTCGATGACCCGTGCTTCGGCGCGCACGGTCTCGGCCATCGCGGCCGGATCGCCTGTCGTTCGCAGCACGATGAAGGGCGACACCGGCGGGTTCTGGTCCGACGAGACATACAGCTCGGGCTGGGGCACTTCCTCCAGGCCGCCGTGCCGCACGTCGCCCACCACACCGATGACCGTCGACCACGGGCCGCTCGGTGACGGGCCCGTGCGCACGCGCTGTCCGAGCGGGTCCTGACCCGCGAACATCCGTTCGGCCATCGTCTCGTTGATGACGACGACCGGCGGTGCCGCCGGCCCATCGTCGGGCGTGAAGGCCCGGCCGCGGAGGATGGGTATGCTCATGGCCGCAAAGTAGTCGTGCAGCGCCCGCCGGAACTGCACCTCGGGCAGTTCGGCCGCGGGCGTGGGCCGGCCGTCGATCTGGACCGTGGTCGTCACCGACGTGCTCCCCAGTGGAATGCGCGTGGTGCCGCCCGCCGAAATCACTCCGGGCAGGGCCTCCATGCGTTCGAAGAAGCCGTCGTAGAACGCGCGGCGCTCGTCGGCCGATTGCAGCCGGTCGGGGATGTTCATCTGCCAGGTCAGGAGGTGCGTGGTCTCGAACCCCGGGTTGACCTGCAGGACCTCCACGAAGCTGCGCAGCAGCAGGCCTGCGCCTGTCGTGAGCGCCACGGCGAGCGCGACCTCGGCGACGACGAGCGCCGAGCGTGCGCGGCGGCGACGGTGGGAGCCCGCCGAGCCGCGGCTGTTGTCCTGGAGCGCGGCCTGTGCGCTCACGCTGGCCGAACTGATTGACGGGAGCAGTCCCACCAGCACGCCTGTGAGGAGCGTGGCCAGCATCGCCACACCGAGCACGGGGCCATCGATGGAGACCTCGGCGATGCGCGGCAGGTCCGGCGGCGCGAGCGCCACGAGCAGGCGGACCCCCCAGAACAGGACGACGAGCCCGGCGAGCCCGCCGGCCATGGCGAGGAGCACGCTCTCGGTGAGGAGCTGGCGCGCGAGATCCAGGCGGCTGGCGCCGAGCGCCGTGCGCGTCGCCAGTTCCTTCTCGCGGGCGATGCTGCGCGCCAGCATGAGGTTCGCGACGTTCACGGAGGCCATGATCAGGACACCGGCAATGCCCGCGAAGAGAATCAGCAGCGCCGCGCGGATGGGTCCGACCGTCTGATCCATGGCGGAGACAACCGTGGCGCTCCAGCCCGTGTTGGTCTCCGGGTAGGACTGCTCGAGCTGCGCGGCGACGGTCTGCAGGTCCGCCTCGGCCTGCTCTCGTCCGACGCCGGGCTTCAACCGGCCGATTGCACCGAACCAGTGCGTGTTCCTCGTGACCTGGCCGCCGGCTGTCAGCATCCGGTGCGCGACGGCCTGTGGTCCCGCGTACGCGACGGGGAGCCACATGTCGACCTGTGTGACGCGTGTGAAGCCGCTCGGCCCGAGCATGCCGCCATAGGGGAAGACGAAATCCGGAGGCATCACGCCCACGACCTGTGCGGTGTGGGTCGTGAACTGGATGGACCGCCCGACGACTCCGGGATCGGCGCCGAAGCGGCGGCGCCAGTAGCCGTCGCTGAGGACCACCACGCCCGGTGGTTCATCTGCGGTGAACGTCCGGCCCAGGGCTGCCGAGCGTCCCAGCAGGTCGAAGAGCGTCGGGGTGACGAGCACGGAGAACGCAACCTCGGAGCCGGCGTCCGTCTGCAGTTTCTGTGGCGTGACGAACGTGTAGTACGCCTCGAGGCCTGTGAGCGTCGAGTTCAGGCGCTGGAAGTCGAGGAAGTTCGCCGGCGAGAGGGGATTGCGCGGCCGTCCCTCCTGTGTCGCGTGGCTCCAGACATTCACCAGCCGATCCGCGTCACGGTAGGGCAGCGGCCGGATCAGCACGCCGTTGACCACGGCGAAGATCGCCGTCGTCGCGCCGATGCCCAGGCCGAGCGCGGCAATCGTCAGCAGCGTGAAGAGCGGCGTCTTGACGGCCAGCCTGAGGGTGTGGCGGATGTCGGTGCGCAGCGTGTCCCAGAACATGTGATGTCTCCCGTCAGGCGTGTAGAGGTGCGGGCGTGCCGGCGGACACCAGAGCGATCGATGCAGGGAAACGGCGCGCTCGGCGAGGCCGCTCCGAATCGTCGAGAGCAGGAACGGCAGGAGGGCAGTGGCCGCCGAACCTGCGTGCGCTGCCGCGTCCGCACGCATCTCGGCGCCGAAGCGACGCCGGAACGCGCGCGGGAAGCTGAGGAGCGCGATGGCGAACAACCAGGCGGCCGCCCGATCGCGCCAGGTCATGGACGTGCCTTCAGCAGCTGCCGCGACGCCGCGGCGGCCACCTGGCTGGCCAGCCGATCCACTTCCGCCCGCGCGACAGCGATGCCGCGGTCCGTCAGCCGGTAGTAGCGGCGGCGCTCGTCGCCATCGGCCGGCCGCTCCGACAGTTCCTCGATGAGTTCCTGCTCGAGCAGGCGCGCGAGCGCCCGGTACAGCGTGCCCGCGTGCAGCTTGACCGTGCCCCCGGTGCGCGCGTTGACGTCCTGCATGATGCGGTAGCCGTGCTGCTCGCCGTCGGCAAGCGACAGCAGGATCTCGAAGGCGACGGGTGTCAGCGGCAGGAACTGGTCGGCTCGGAAGTGGTCCATGGGAAGGTTCCGGGAAGCCCGATTTTATATGCCTCAGGCGTATAGACGGGAGGCGAACAGAGTTCGTTGCATCGGGGCTTGACCGCCAGCCTGGTCATGACTATGATTACATCCGGATGAACGGATGAATCAGGCGGCTGCCCCGATTCTCGACCACCTGGCTGTCCTCGCGGACCCGATCCGCGTGCGCATGCTCATGTGCGTCGAGCGGCACGAGCTCACGGTGACGGAGATCTGCGCAGTACTGCAACTGCCGCAATCCACCGTCAGCCGGCACCTCAAGACGCTGGCCGACGGCGGGTGGGTGGTGTCGAGGCGGGACGGGACCAGCCGCTACTACGGCATGGCCGGTGACGGGCCGGACGAGGGCGCGCGCGGTCTGTGGCCGGTCATCCGGGATCAGGTGGCCGGGACATCCGGCTCGGAGCAGGACGAGCGGCGGCTCCGGGGCGTCCTCGATGGGCGGCGCTCCAAGTCCGAGGCGTTCTTCTCGTCCGCGGCGGACCAGTGGGATCGGCTGCGGGGCGAGTTGTTCGGCCATCGCGTGAGCCCGCAGGCGCTCGTCGCCCTGGCGGACGAGCGCTGGGTCGTCGGCGACCTCGGCTGCGGAACGGGCGAACTGGCGGATGCGCTCGCGCCGTTCGTGTTGCGCGTGGTGGCCATCGACGGCTCGCCGGAGATGCTGGCATCGGCGCGGCGGCGTCTCCAGGGGCGAGCGAACGTGGACGTGCGCGAGGGCGCGCTCGAGAACCTGCCGCTCGACGATGCGTCGATCGACGTGGCCGTGCTGTCGCTGGTCCTGCACCACCAGCCGGATCCGGCGCGCGTCCTGGCGGAGGCCGCTCGCGTCCTGACGCCGGGCGGACGCGTGCTCATCGTGGACATGTTCCCGCACGACCGCGTGGAGTACCAGCAGCAGATGGGCCACGTGTGGCTGGGCTTCGCGGAGGACACGCTTCGGCGGCAACTGGGAGCGGCGGGCTTTGGCGCGGTGCGCATCCGGCCGTTGCCCGTGGATACGGCGGCACAGGGCCCGGCGCTGTTCGCGGCGACGGCCCGGCGCG
>CAZUGF010000116.1:0-1144 GCA_964619705.1 uncultured Bifidobacteriaceae bacterium | reverse complement strand
CAAGACAGTGTAGAGGCGACCCTTCAGGGTCGCCTATCAGCCGAAGGAGAAAACCGATGTCGACAGCAGTCAAGGAAGTACACGCGTTCGAGGCGGCCGCGAAGGCGGGCCGTGATCCGTACAAGGTCAAGGACCTGTCCCTGGCCGAGTTCGGCCGCAACGAGATCCGCCTGGCGGAGCACGAGATGCCGGGCCTGATGGCCCTGCGCCGGCAGTACGCCGCGCAGCAGCCGCTGGCCGGCGCGCGGATCATGGGATCGCTGCACATGACGGTGCAGACGGCTGTCCTCATCGAGACGCTGACGGAGCTCGGCGCCGACGTGCGCTGGGTGAGCTGCAACATCTTCTCGACCCAGGACCACGCGGCGGCGGCCGTGGTGGTGGGCCGGCCCGAGACGGGCGGCACGGTGGACCACCCCCGGGGCACGCCGGTGTTCGCCTGGAAGGGCGAGACCCTGCCGGAGTACTGGGAGTGCACCGTCGAGGCGCTGGTGTGGCCCGACGGCGCCGGTCCGACGCTGATCGTGGACGATGGCGGCGATGCGACGCTGTTCGTGCACAAGGCGAAGGAGTACGAGAAGGCGGGCGCCGTGCCGGCGTTCAAGCCGGAGAGCGATCCCGAGGAGTGGGGCGTCATCCTGGACACGCTGCGGCGTGAGCTGGCGGCGCGTCCCGGCGTGTGGACGGCCGTGGCCGACGGCATCAAGGGCGTCAGCGAGGAGACGACGACGGGCGTGCACCGGCTGTACGAGATGACGGCCGCCAACACGCTCCTCTTCCCGGCCATCAACGTGAACGACTCGGCGACGAAGAGCAAGTTCGACAACCTCTACGGCTGCCGCCACTCGCTGGTGGACGGCCTCAACCGCGCGAGCGACGTGATGCTGTCGGCGAAGGTCGCGGTGGTCTTCGGCTACGGCGACGTGGGCAAGGGCTGCGCCCAGGCGCTCAAGGGCCAGGGCTGCCGCGTCATCATCACGGAGGTCGATCCCATCTGCGCGCTGCAGGCGGCGATGGAAGGCTACCAGGTGACGACGATCGACGAGGTGGTCGAGACCGCGGACATCTTCGTGACCGCGACGGGCAACAAGAACGTCCTGACCGTGGACCTGATGCAGCGGATGAAGGACAAGGCCATCATCGG
>CAZUGF010000115.1:0-7597 GCA_964619705.1 uncultured Bifidobacteriaceae bacterium | reverse complement strand
GAGATCATCAGATAATCTTTCTCATGCCCAAACCGTTGACCATCGTCCTTCTCTCCGCTGCTGCCGCTGGTGCGGCCGCGTTGCTCCTGGTTTCCGGCCAGCCCTCCGCGATGGCGCAGGGGGGCGGCGTCGATCCGCGGCCGCCGAACGGTGTCGGGCAGGTCCCCGCCTTTGCCGGGCAGACGCGGGCGCCGGAGCAGCGGACGAACGTGGCGTTCGAGGTCGTCACCGTGGCGGAGGGCCTGGTCAACCCGTGGAGCGTGGCCTTCCTGCCGGACGGCAAGATGCTCGTGACCGAGCGGCCGGGGCGGCTGCGCGTGGTCGGCGCGAACGGGGCGTTGTCCGAGCCGGTGGCCGGCCTGCCGCCGGTGGATGCGCGTGCCCAGGGCGGGCTGCTCGATGTGGTGCTCGATCCGGCGTTCGGGACCAGCGGGCTCATCTACTGGAGCTACGCGGAGCCCCGCGGTGACAACGTCAACAACACGGCCGTCGCGCGCGGCCGATTCGTGGATGGCACCGCCCCGCGCGTCGAGACCGTGCAGGTCATCTATCACCAGGCGCCCTCCCTCGCCTCGCCGCTGCACTTCGGCAGCCGCCTCATCTTCGGCCGCGACGGCACCCTCTTCGTGACGCAGGGCGACCGGTCCATCACCGAGGGCCGCATGCAGTCGCAGCGGATGGACGGCCTGCTCGGCAAGGTCGTGCGCCTCAACCCGGACGGCTCGATCCCCGCGGACAACCCGTTCGTCGGGACGGACGGCGCGCGTCCGGAGATCTGGTCCATCGGCCATCGCAACGTCCAGGCCGCGACGCTCCATCCCACGACGGGCGAGCTGTGGGAGGTCGAGCACGGCACGCGCGGCGGGGACGAGATCAACATCGCGCGCAAGGGCAAGGACTACGGCTGGCCGACCATTGCCTACGGCATCGAGTATCGCGGCGGGCCCATCACCGGCGGCATCCAGGCGCAGGATGGCATGGAGCAGCCGCTCTACTACTGGGATCCCGTCATCGGCCCGAGCGGGATGGTCTTCTACACGGCGGACCTCTTCCCCGCGTGGAAGGGCAGCCTCTTCGTCGGCGGCCACGAGACACGCGACCTGGTGCGGCTGACAATCGACGGCGAGAAGGTGGTGGGGGAAGAGCGTCTCATCGGCAACCTGAAGGAGCGCATCCGCGACGTGCGCCAGGGGCCCGACGGCGCCATCTACCTCTTGACCGACAGCGCCAGCGCCTCGCTGCTGAAGCTCGTGCCATCGAAGTGAGCGTGCCGCCGGTCGGGATGCCCCCGCCCGGTCACCACGGGTTCCGATCCGCGCCTGACAGGAGCCAGTCCCATTGCCGTCCCGCGCGCTCGACGAGCCGCGGGACGTCCTCGTCCAGCACGTAACGCTGCCGCGCCAGGGCGGCCGCCGCATCCCGGATGCGGGCCAGGTAGTCGTCGCGGCTCGCGTACCGCTCCGCCACGGACCGCCGGGGATCGCCCGCGCCTTCTCGATCCGCACGCGTCGCCGGCAGGGGAATGTGGGCGCCCTGCATGGCCAGCAGGATCCGTGGCGCGCCGACGCGCTCACTGCGGAACTGCCATCCGGTCAGCGTCATCAGCGGGACCGCCTGCTCGGGCAGCCGGATCCCCCCAGTCTCGTTGCCGTCGTCGTCCACGGCCGGGACGAGGAACGGCAGCGCGGAGTACGGCGCGCCGACCTCCGGACGCGCGCCGCCGGGGACGAATGTGGGCAGCGGCACGCCGGGGATCGGCGGGAAGGTGAAGTCCCGGTGCGCGACCAGCGTGCCGTCCGACAGCCGCGGGTGGAGGCTCGGCGGCGGCTCCGTGCCCAGGCGCACCCAGGCGTCGAGCGCCATCAGCAACCCGCGCTGCGCCCACCGGTAGTCGTTGCTGTTCGCGCGCAACTGGCCGTTGCCCTGGTTCGGCGGAAACTGCCCGCTGCCGTGCTGCGTTCCCGCAATCTGGAAGACGCGCACGTTCGGCGCGTCCGTCACGTCCTCGGTGCCGTCGAGCGACACGTGCCGCAGCGCGGCCACCCGGCCGCGATCCCAGTACTCCGAGGAAGTGTCCACGAGGAAGAGCCTGGGCTCCTGGCCGGCGGGGATCCGCGCGCCGAGCCCGTCGCGGATGCCGGTGACCGGATCCGTGGTCGTCCGGTAGAGGATGGGGAAGCGCGTCTGCGTGAAGGAGCCGAGCTCGTTCGGCTGCGCGAAACGCTCGTTGAAGCTGCCGCGGCCCGGTCCGCCCGTGTGGATGAACGCCGCATCGAAGGCCTTCCGCTCCTGCTCGTCGATCGTGAAGCCCTCGTACACGAGATGGCGGATGAGGCGTCCGGTCTGCGAGGCACCGTACATGTAGGCGTAGCGCCCCGGCGCCACGCTGTCGGCGCTGTACCGGAGCGCGGAAGCGGTGTCGCGAAGCGCCGCCAGGCCGAGCCCGGCGACGGGCGGGTCCTGTGTCTCGTACGCGACCTCGTAGGTGAGGCCCGGCTGGAACCCGCCTTCGAGCCACAGGGAGTTCGGATCCGCCACCGGCGTACCGCCCTCGTCGCGGGCGAACCTCCACTGTTCGCGGGGAATCAGGCGCATGGGCGCGAGAATGCCCTCACGGACGGTGAGCCGGGCGTCGGGGCTCTCGGGGTCGACGGGCGGATACGCGGTCGTGTTGTAGCTGGCCGTCGCGTAGGGGAGGGAGGCCGCCGGCGCGTCCGGTACGACCCACATGCGGACCCATCCCCTGATGGGCCGGCCGTTCTCGGTGGCGATCGGGGCGCGGAGACCCAGCAGCCCGCGCTCGGCCGGCACGTCGAACTGCCAGCCGACGGCGACGAGCGTGTAGCCCTCGCGCAGCAGCAGCGCGTCGCCGAAATGTTCCGCGGTCGTCGGGTCATTCGACGCCGTCCCGCGGCTGAACACGCTCAGCAGCCGCGTGGCGCCGCGATTGACGACGTCGAAGAGCAGGACGCCGTTGCCGCGCGCGGGATCCCGGGGCCTGAGGATCTGGAGGTCCGAGGAGAACGCCACCATCCCGCGGGCGTTGCGCGGCGCCTTGTCCAGGTCCGCGATGATGCGGTTGCGCGGGTTCGACGGGTCCACTTCGAAGTGGATGCGGCCCTGCAGCTTCTCGTACGGGCCGGCGTCCCCGAAGGGCGCGCCATCGAGCACCGGTGTCCGGGTGAGAATCTCGACACGGGTGACCTCGGCGTGCGCGGTCCCCAGGCCGAGGAGCACGGCGAGCACCGCGGCCGAGGCGCCCCGTGCGCCGGCGCGGATCCCCGGGGCTGTCGCGCGTGTGCCGATGGCGGCCATGGTCTGCTCCTGCGGGGTAAGGGGGTGTTCCGCGGCCCCACTCACGTCGCGGAAGACGGTATACCGGCCGGGCGCGCCGGGCCAGTCAACAGATGTCACAGGAGGTCTCCGTCCTGCCTCCATCCGAGAGGTTCGGCTTCCCTCCGGGGCATGGAATCGGGTAGCCTGCCGCCACATCTTTCACGCGAGGAGCCGATTTCATGACTGTCAGACCTGCATTCTCCCGCCGTCGGTTCGTGGCCGGTGTCGCGGCCGTGATGGGCGCCGTCGGGCTGCGGCCGGCGTCCGGATTGTTTGCGCAGGGCGGCACGGCGCAGTTCCGGGGCAGCGAGGCCCAGTACGACGCCTTTGCCAAGCTCGCCAGCAACGAGAACAACTGGGGCCCTCCCGATTCGGTCATGCAGGCGATGACCCACGCGTGGAAGTACGCCAACCGCTACGGCTACCCGGACGGCGACATCGTGCAGGCCATTGCCGATCATCACGGCGTCTCGCCGGCGCACGTCCTGCTCACGGCCGGCTCCAGCGAAGTGCTCCAGGTGGTGGGCACGACGTTCCTGTCGGGTGGGCGCAAAGTGCTCGGCGTGGACCCGTCGTACGGATCGGTGTACCAGCACGCGTCGAACATCAAGGCGGATGCGATCAAGCTGCCGCTCACCAGCGACTACCGGCAGGACATCGGCGTGATGGTGGAGGCGGCCCATCGTCACGCCAGGGATCTCGGGTTCGTGTACCTCTGCAACCCCAACAATCCCACCGGCGTGATCGTGACGGCCGCCGAGGTGAAGCAGCTCCTGGACGGCATCCCGAAGGACATGCCCGTCCTCATCGACGAGGCGTACCATCACTTCGTGGACGACCCGGCGTACGGGACGTCGCTGCCGTACGTGATCGAGGGCCGGCCGGTGATCGTGGCGCGGACGTTCTCGAAGATCGCGGCGCTCGCGGCGATGCGTCTCGGCTACGCCGTGGCCCCGCCGGACATCATCCAGCGGATGCGTCCCTACGCGATGGGGAGCATCAACGCCCTGGTCAAGTGGGGCGGCGTGGCGTCGCTCAAGGACACGGCGGGCCAGGCGGAGATCAAGACGAAGGTCATCGCGCTCCGGAACAAGACCACCCGTGAACTCGAGGCGTACGGATATCCGGTGATTCCATCCCAGACGAACTTCTTCATGGTGAGCCTGGAAGGGCGCACGGTGCAGCCGGTCATCGAGGAGTTCCGGACGCGAGGCGTGCTGGTGGGCCGGCCGTTCCCGCCGATGCTGGAGCACCTGCGCGTGTCGGTCGGCCTGCCGGAGGAGATGGACCGGTTCATGGCGGCGTTCAAGGAGATCTTCCCGAGGAAGGCGTCCTCGAGCAGCGCGCGCGGGTAGCGGTGCCGGCTGAGGGCGTTCGGGGCACGCGCGCAGCCCATCATCGGTCGAGGGACTGAGCGCGTGAAGCATCGGCTGAAGGTCGCGCTGGAGTCACTCGGGCTGCTGCACGTCGCCCTGCGTGTGCAGGAGGCGTACTGGTCGCTGAGGAGCAGGCGGATATCGCTGAGGCACGGCAGCGTCGAGACAGGGGATGACCTGCCGCTGCCTCCCGCCGATCTCATGGTGCTCGTCGGAGGGGCCACGCACGCCGCCGCGTTCGTTCATGGCGGCCGCGTGATTGCCGAGGTCATCGAGAGCCTTGTGGCCGAGGCCGGCGGCGATCTGGCGCAGGCCAGGATCCTGGATTTCGGTTGCGGGTGCGGTCGTGTCACGCGCCGATGGCATGGCCTGCGGGGCACGGTCTGCGGGACCGACTACAACGCGCGCTTGATTGCGTGGTGCCGCGCAAACCTGCCGTTCGCGACGTTCGAGGTCAACGACGCCTCGCCGCCGCTGCCGTTCGAAGACGGACGATTCGACGTGGCCTATGCGTTCTCGGTGTTCACGCACTTCCCCGAGCGCCTGCAACGCCAATGGCTGGCGGAGATGGCGCGAGTCGTCAGGCCAGGCGGGCTCTTCATCCCGACCGTATTGCCGGCTTCTTCATCGGTCATCCTGACACCGGCCGAGCGCGTCGAATACGACGCAGGCAGGCTCGTTGTCCGCTATGACAGCGTTGCCGGGACCAACCTGTGTGCGGCCTTTCATCCGCCGGGCTGAATCGAAGAGGCGTCGAGGAGCGACTGGACTGTTGCGGTGCCTCCCAGAGAGGCGGCAGGGCAGGCGTTTGTGGTCTTGAGACGCCGCGGAGCAACGGGGCAGACGACGTAAGCTGCCGCTGCGCTTGTCCAGAGCGGGACCGCCAGTGACGTGAGTTCGCGCGCGTGCGTCTGTGACCCCAGTGTGACCCCAGGAACACGTGCTTTCTTGTGCCTGCTGTAAGCGCTTGACTGTGTGGGCTTTATTGGTGGCCAGGGACAGAATCGAACTGCCGACACCGTGATTTTCAGTCACGTGCTCTACCAACTGAGCTACCTGGCCGCCGGAGAGACCTCGAATTATAGCACGCGGGATCGGCGCGTTCCACGCGGCCGGGCGCCGTGCGACACAGTTCAGCGCGCGCTCATGGCGAGACGATGCCGGCCGTGTCGGCCTGCGGCCGCGTCACGGGCCGTCCGCCGAGCACGAACCATGCACACAGCAGGCCGACGAGCGCTCCCGCGGCGACATCCGACGGCCAGTGCACGCCGACATACACGCGCGACACGGCGATGAGCGCCGCCAGCAGCCACCACACGGGCCACGCGGCGGGGAAGAGCCGGCCGGCCGCCAGCGCACCGGCACACGCGGAGGCGGCGTGCCCGGACGGGAAGGACGAGGTGAGCGGCCGCGCCGCAATCACGCGCGCGGCGTCCAGCACCTCGAACGGACGCGCACGGTCGATGAGCGGCTTGAGCACGCCGTCCACCACCAGATAGGTGACCCCGATCGCCAGCGCCACGCGCCACGCCGCCATCCGATGCTGCGGAAAGACCGCGGCAATGGCGGCGGCAACGAGCCACACGTACCCCGCCCGGCCGATCGCACTGGCCAGCAGCATGAGGTCGTCCAGCCACGGCACGTGGCCGTTGTTGATCGCCGCGAAGAGATTGAGATCCACGTGATGGAGACGGACTGACGGCGGGAGTAGCGGCGGGACTGAAGTCCCGCCCTACACCCCCGCCCTGCGAGAGAGGCGGGACTAAAGTTCCGCCCTACGGTCCCGGTCAGGCTGTGACGGCTTCGGGCTCGCGCGTCATGCCGAGCTCCTTGCGCACCTTCTCGTCGATGGACGCGCAGATCTCGGGGTGCTCCTTGAGGAACGCCTTGACGTTCTCGCGACCCTGCCCCAGCCGCTCGCCGCCGTACGCGAACCACGCGCCGCTCTTCTCGACGATCTTCCGGTCCACGGCCAGGTCCAGCAGGTCCCCCTCGCGCGAGACGCCCTCCCCGTAGACGATGTCGAACTCCGCATCGCGGAAGGGCGGGGCCATCTTGTTCTTGACCACCTTGACGCGCGTGCGTCCACCGACGACGGTGTCCCCGTCCTTGATGGCGCCGATGCGCCGGATGTCGATCCGGACCGACGAGTAGAACTTGAGCGCGCGCCCGCCCGTCGTCGTTTCCGGGTTGCCGAACATGACCCCGATCTTCTCGCGCAACTGGTTGATGAAGATGAGGACCGTCTTGGACTTGGAGATGGCGCCGGTGAGCTTGCGGAGCGCCTGCGACATGAGGCGCGCCTGCAGGCCCATCTGCGCCTCGCCCATCTCGCCTTCGATCTCCGCGCGCGGCACCAGGGCCGCCACCGAGTCCACGACCACCACGTCCACGCTGCCGGAGCGGATGAGCACTTCCACGATCTCGAGCGCCTGCTCGCCGTTGTCCGGCTGGGACACGAGGAGGTTGTCGATTTCCACGCCCAGCTTGCGCGCGTATTCCGCGTCCAGCGCGTGCTCCGCGTCCACGAACGCCGCCAGGCCGCCCGCCCGCTGCGCTTCCGCGATGACCTGAAGGGCCAGCGTCGTCTTGCCGGAGGACTCCGGCCCGAAGATCTCGGTGACCCGCCCCCGGGGGAGCCCGCCGATGCCGAGTGCGTAGTCGATGCTGATGGCGCCGGTCGAGATCGCGGCCACGGGCGAGATGGCGTTCCGCTGCCCGAGGCGCATGATCGAACCCTTGCCGAATTGCTTCTCGATCTGGCCGACGGCAATGTCGAGGGCCTTGATCTTTTCCTGTCGTTCGTCGATGGCCATGTGCGTGTCGGTTCCTTTCAGGTCAGTGGTGATCCTAGAAACGAGCCAAGCGAAAGTCAAGCGAAAATG
>CAZUGF010000114.1:0-7671 GCA_964619705.1 uncultured Bifidobacteriaceae bacterium | reverse complement strand
CCCTGCGCGCCGTGGGCCTCGCCGCTCACGCGGCTCGGTGGGATCGGCCCGGGATCGCGAGATCGCCAGATCACCAGATCACGACTTCATCAGATGAACTACCTTCCTCCTCCCCCTGCCTGCCAATCCGACCCTCCCACCGCGCGGCCGTGACCGTTCGTTGAAATGCGGTCGTCGCGGCTGATCCCCGCCGGTCACCATCGCGTGGATGACAGTCCGCGGTCTCCTCTTGTGTGCCCTTCTCTGCAGTGTCCTCGCCATGCGCCCGGCCCCGGCCTTCGGCCAGGCCCCGGGTGGGACCACCGACGCTCCGCCCCCGGCACAGGCGTCACCTGAGCCGGATCGCAGCGACGCGCTGCCCGTCCTGACCGAGTCGGTCATCGTGACGGCGACGCGCGGCGTAGCCGATCGGGATACGTCCCCTGCGTCGAGTGCCGTGGTCACGCGCCAGGAGATCGAGCGCCGTGCCATCACGTCCGTTGACCAGGCCCTGGCGCCCGTGGAGGGTGTCTCGGCGTACCGCGTCCGCGGCCTGGCCGACAACGAGGCCGGCATCGGGATGCGCGGGTTCAGCGGACGCGGCACCGGGCAGTCGCGCGTCCTCGTGCTGCTCGATGGACAACCGGTGAACAACGGGTACACAGGCGCCGTCAACTGGACGGCGCTCGCGCTGGGCGAGGTGGACCGCGTAGAGGTCGTGCGCGGGCCGTACTCGTCGCTCTACGGCGGCAGCGCCATGGGCGGTGTGGTGAACGTCCTCACGCGGCCGGTCGACAGGCGCTCGGGCGAGTTCTACGTGCAGTATGGGAGCAACGAGACGCTGACCGCCTCCGGCCGGGTCAGCGCGCGCCTCTGGTCGCGGCTCGGCCTCGGCCTCTCTTTCGAGCATCAGCGCTCGGACGGATACGAGAGCCAGCAGGCACTCCGCACCGCGACCGACAGCACCGCCGCCGGCGGCACGCCCGTGACCGGCGTCACGCGCTACCTCACACGCACCGGCACGGTGAACTACGCGGTCGGCGCCCGCGGCGCCACCGCCACGGACCGGTCCGGCCTGCGTGCCAGGGCGGAGTACCTCGCCAACCCGCGCTCGATACTCTCGGCGCACTACGTCCGGCAGGTGACAGGCTACGGCAACGCGGCCTACACGACCAGCGTGCGGGCGGCGGACGGACAGCGGATCGACAGCGGTAACGTCGTGTTCGACGAAGGCGGCCGCTGGCGGCGCATCACCCTCACGCTTTCCGCATATCTCGGCCCGGAGGGCGGGAGCGGATCGCACCTCTACCAGGGGCAGTGGCTGCGCAGCGCCTCGAACGGCCAGTGGCGCGTGCAGGGCGGCGTCTTCGACGTTCCCGGCGACCGCGTGGGCCAGCCCGGCGCCGCGGCCACCCGGGACGGAGGACCGGGCTCGCTCACCATCCAGGCGAGCCGCAACGTCTTCGGCGCGGCGCAGTGGTCCCGGACCATCGTCGAGCGGCACACGCTCACGGCCGGCGTGGACCTGCGCCAGGACAGGGCGGCCATCGACGTCTTCCCCACGGCGGACTACACCGCCCGCTCCAGCCCCGTCCCGCGAGACACCTTCTCCATGGGCCGCGCCCTGACGATGGCGGCGTTCGCGCAGGATGCGATCACGCTCGGACGCCGCGCCACGCTGACCCTCGGTGCGCGCTACGACGACTGGCGGACGTTCGATGCCGCCAGCCAGGCGGCCCCCGGCGCGGCCCCCGTGAGCTTCGACGATCGGGGTGCAGGCGCGCTGACGGGCAAGGCCGCGCTCGTGTACCGCGCAGGCGGCGCCACCGTGCTCCGCACCAGCGCGGGCACCTCGTTCCGCAATCCGACCGTGTACGACCTGTACCGCGACGTGCGCCTGTCGTCCGGTCAGTTGCTGCTCGGCAACCCCGCGCTGGAGCCTGAACGGCTCACGAGCTGGGAAGCCGGCCTGCGGCAGGACCTGGGGCAGGCGGTCTCCATCGACGTGGCCTACTACGAGAACCGCATCCGCGACCTCGTGCAGCGGGCGGTGGACCTCGCGGGCGACCCGAGCGGCTTCACCTCCCGCCATTTCAACGCGGGACGTGCGCGCACGCGCGGCACGGAGGTGGCGGTCACCTGGCGTCCCGCCGCCTGGCTCACCGCACGCCCCACCTACACCTATACGGACGCGCGCATCGTGGAGAACACGGCCGCGCCCGCCACGGTCGGCAGGATGGTCACGTTCGTGCCGCGCCACATGGGCGGGGGCACCCTCACCGCCCTCACCGGGCCGCTGGCTGCGACGGTGACGGCGCGGTACCAGTCCGCGGTGTTCGCGACGGATACCAATACGGACACTGTCCACGGCGTGCCGGGGGCCTACGACGCGTTCACCGACGTCGATGCCGCCGCGTCGGTGGCGCTGACGCCGCGCGTGTCGATCACCGCGTCCGTGGAGAACCTGCTGGACCGCCGGTATTACCTCTTCTACCGCAACGCGGGGCGCCTGGCGTTTGCCAGCGTGCGGCTGCGCTTCTGAGCCGGCGGCCATGAGCACCGACGTCGTTCGCGAAGTCCTGCACCTGCTGGCCGGCGCGCTGATCTGGCCCGTCCTGGGATCCCTGGTCCTGCTGGCCGCGGCGACGCTGGTGCTGGCCGGCGCGTTCCTCCGCGAGACATGGGATCGCGTGCGCGGCCGCCGCCCCGAACTCCAGGTGGCCCGGATCGAGATCGCGCAGGTCGAGCAGTCGGCGCACGGATCAGCGCTCGAACTGGGTCTCGAAGACGTGCTCCAGCGCCATGAGCGGAAGCGCTGGCGTGCGCTCGGCCACGTTCGCATGGCCGTGCGTGTCGGCCCCGCACTCGGCCTCATGGGCACGCTCATCCCGATGGCGGACGCGCTGCAGGGGCTGGCGGACGGCAACCTGCCGGCGCTCGCGAGCAACATGGTCACGGCGTTTGCCGCGACGGTGATCGGCCTGACGATCAGCGTGGTGGCGTACATCGTCACGTCGTTCCGCGACGACTGGGTGCGGGCGGATGTCCAGGCGCTGGCGTTCGAGGCGGAGTATGTCCTCGACAGGCACCGGCGCGGCGCCGCGCAGGCGGAGGTGGCATGAGGTTCGTGTCGCGGAGCCGCGGGCGGGAGCGGTGGGCAGGCCATGACGAGGATCCGCTGGCCGGCATCGCCAATCTCTTCGACGTCAGCGTCGCGTTCATCGTCGCGCTGCTCGTCGCGCTGTTCGGGGCCTTCTCGGCGGGACGTCTGCTCGACCCCGCATCCGACGTCACCGTGATGGTGCAGTCGGCGTCGGGAGAGACGCAGATCATCCGCAAGCAGGGCGCAGAGATCACCGTGCAGAAGGTGACGGACCGATCCATGTCCGGCGAGGGCACGCGGCTCGGTACCGCCTACCGCCTGGCCAACGGACAGGTTGTCTACGTGCCCGAGGAAGACGCGCCGGCATCAACGGAGCCGCGATGAGCCGGTCCCGTTTCGGCGGCGCGCTTGTCCTGCTGACGGCGGCCGTGCTGTCCGTCGCCGGTCTGCGCGCTCGCGCGGCGCAGGAGACGGCACCACCCCGCGTGGCCATTGTCTACGCCGGCGGCGAGTCCACGGGACCCTTCGAGATCCGCCGGGCGGTGGACGAGGGCTCCGTGGATCTCACCGTGTTCGCGCCGGGCCGCGGGGGCGAGCCGCTTCGGCTGGACACCCGCCTGGACACCTACGACGTCGTCCTCGTGGACGGCAGCACGCCGGGCCTGGCCGCGCACGCGGACCAGTTGCAGGCGGCCCGGGCGCGCACCCGCCTGGTGGTGATCGGGGCAGGTGACGGGCCGGCCGACGGGGCGAACAGTGCGAGCCGGGCTGTGACGGGGAACGTCGACGTGGCGTTGCACCCGCAGATCGACACCTACTGGGCCAACGCCTCACAGGACAACTACCGGCACCTTGTGCGCTATCTCGTGCGCCACGTCCTCGGTCGACGATCGGCGCCGGTTCCGGATCCGCCTGTCGTCTATCCGGCCCTCGGCTTCTATCACCCCGGCGCACCGATGCTCTTCGAGACGCTGGAGGCGATCGAGACATGGGAACGCGGCGCCAGGCCGCCCTTCACGGGCGAGAACGGCGTCGTCTACGCCGTGGGGCTGACCGTGAACATGGCGTCCTACCTGCAGAAGAACCTGGCCCACGTCGACGCGATGATTGCGGCGATCGAAGCGCGCGGCCATCGTGCGCTGACGCTTGCCTATCGCGGCACGCCGGACGTCAGCCGGTTCATCAGGAACGGCAGCGCGGCGGTGGACGTCCTGGTCCAGATCGGCTCCGTCTTCGCGTCCCGCGACAGGGCCGGTGCCATGGACCGTCTTGCCCGGCTGGACGTGCCCGTGCTGAGCGCGTTCCATCATCATTCCCTGAACGAGGCCGGGTACGTCGCTTCGCCGACGGGGCTGCTCCCCGCCCTGGGTAGTGCCGTGGTCGAGGCCGAGCAGGAGGCCCGTTTTGAGCCGATGGCCATCTCCGGGCCCGGCGCCGAACGCGGCGATACCACGTTCACCGAGCCGTACGGGCGCGCCATCGCGTGGCGCGTGGAGCGGGCCCTGGGCTGGGCGCGGCTGCGGCGCACGCCGGCACACGACCGGCGGCTGCTCTTCACCTACTGGAGCCAGGGCGGCGGCAAGGCCAACGTCGGCGGCGATCCGGATGACTTTCTCGACGTGCCCGCGACGATGGTGAGGGTGCTGCACGAGATGCGGGCACGCGGGTACGACATCGGTGAGGGGGACGTTCCGGACCGGGACACCCTGGCCCGGCGGATGGCGGTGGAAGGATCCAATGTCGGCAACTGGGCGCCGGGCGAGCTGGCCGCACGCGTCGCCCGCGGAGAGGTGCGCCTCGTGCCCGAGGCGGCGTATCGCGCGTGGTTCGACGCGATTCCGGCGGCCCTGCGTGCGGAGATCGTGGAGATGTGGGGCCCGCCACCCGGCCGGGTCGGCGTGTATACGGATCCGGGCGGACAGCGGTCGCTTGTGGTCCCGGGGCTCACCTTCGGCAACGTACTGTTTGCCCCGAACCCGGACTGGGGCTACCTGCAGGACGAGCGCGCGCTGATGTCCACCGGCGCGCTGCCGCCGCACCACCAGTACCTCGCGTTCTTCCTCTGGATGCAGAAGACCTGGCGCGCCGATGCGTGGGTCAGCTTCTTCTCCAACATCTCCCTGCAGGGCGGCAAGCCGCTGGGGCCGCTTCCGGATGAGGCCATCGGCGTCCTGCTCGGTGCGGTGCCGCACATCCATCCCGAGCGGCTCGGCGCCAACGGCGGCCTCAAGACGAAGCGCAAGGCCCTCGCCCAGACGGCCAGCTGGTACAGCATCGTCCGTCCCGCGGAGGGAGCGGCGCAGCACTTCGAGCTGCGGGCGCTGCTGCAGCGGTTCGTCGCCATGGAGGATGCCGCGCTGGGTGCGGATACCGAACGGCTGGTGCGGGAGGCCGTCGAGCGCAGCGGGCTCGGCCGCGCGCTGGAGGATCCGGAGGGTATGCCGATCGAGGAGCTGGCCGCCGCGGTGCAGCGCGAGCTGGACCACATCGATCGGATGCTGGTCCCGGCCGGCAGCAAGGTGCTGGGCACGCCCGCCGAGGGCGAGGCGCTTGTCGACATGGTGACCGCGATGCTCGGGGAGGACCTCGTGAGTGTCCTGCCGGGCGGCGCGGACGAGCGCAGGGTTCTGGCCCGCGACCTGGTGCGCGATGTCGTCATCGAGCGCGCGGCGCCGGCGGTTGCCGTGTCCGCGCGCGCGGTGCCGGACGCGGCTGAGGTCGCGGCGCGCCTCGCGTTCGCCGACGAGTATGCGGACAACCTCGCTGCCGCGCCGCAGGAGGTCGAGGCGCTGTTTGCGGCGCTCGACGCGCGCTGGATCCCGCCGGGTCCCATGGACGATCCGCTCCGCCGGCCGGATGCGCTGCCGCCGGGACGATCCATCTACAACTTCGACACCGCGGAGGTGCCCACCGTCGAAGCGGAGGCGCTCGGCGTGAGGCAGGCCGACGCGCTCATCGCCGCGCACCGGCAGCGGCACGACGGGGCGTACCCGGCGTCCCTGGCATTTGCCGTCTTCTCCGGTGAGATTGCGCGGAACCGCGGCGTGACCGAGGCGCAGATCCTGCACCTGCTGGGCACGCGCGCGGTGCGCGACGCGCGCGGCGTGGTGACGGGCGTGGCGCTGATCCCGCGGGAGGCCCTCGGCCGGCCGCGCGTGGACGTCATGCTCACCACGAGCGGCACCTATCGCGATCACTACCCGGACGTGATGGCGCTCATTGCCCGGGCCGCGCAACTGGCCGGCAGCAGCCCGGAGGACGACAACCCCGTGCGCGCGGCCATGGAGCGGAGCGAGGTGGACCTGCGCGGCCAGGGTGCCTCGGCAGGGAAGGCGGCCGCGCTGGCCCGTGCCCGCGTGTTCGCCCCGGCTCCCGGCGCCTACTCGCCGGGCATCCAGTTCCTGGCCAAGTCGGGCGATCAGCGGGGCGACGAGGCGAAGATGGCCGAGCTCTACACGAGCCGCCTCAGTCACGCGTACGGCGAAGGCGCCTACGGGGAGGCCGCGCGTCCGGCGTTCGAGCAGCAGCTCGCTCGCGTGGAAGGCGCCAGCTTCGCGCGATCGGGCGCCGTGAACGGCATGCTGGACAACCCCATGCCCGCGGGGTTTCTCGGCGGGCTCAACCTCGCCGCGAAGGCGGTGACGGGGCGCCACATCGACCTGTATGTCAGCAACCTCCGCGACGAGCGCCACCCCACCGTCGAGTCCGCGGCGGGCGAGATCCAGCGCGAACTGCGCACGCGCTACTTCAACCGGTCGTGGGTGGAAGGGATGCAGGCACACGGGTACGAGGGCGCGCGGACCTTCATGTATCTCACCGATCACCTCGACCTGTGGGACACGACGGCGGCCGGGACGGTCACGAGCGCCGACTGGCGCGAGGTCAAGGCGGTCTACGTGGACGACTCCCTGGGGCTCGACATGGACGCGTTCTTCGACACCCACAACCCGCACGCGCAGCAGGTGCTGCTGGGCAACCTGCTCGGCGCCGCGTCACGCGGCCACTGGGAGGCCAGTGTCGAAGAGATGACGCAGGTGGCTGCACGCCTGGCGCGCAGCGTGGCCGCGCACGGCATCGCGTGCGAGGCGAACATGTGCCGGAACCCGGCGCTGACGGCGCTCGTCGCCGGGGCGCTCGAGGGTGCTCCCGACGGCGCGGCGCTGCTCGATGACTACGCACGCGCCCTCGCGGCGGCCACCGCTGTCGAGGCTCCCGCGACGGAGACGGCGTCCGCGCCGAGCGGAAGCACGCCGAACACAGCGGGCCGGACCGCTCCAGGACCGCGCCCCGCGCCATCCGCGGGGACGCCGGCGATGTCCGGTGTGCCCATGGTGACGGGGCAGGTGCTCGAGACCGTCTCACAGGCGGCCGGCGCGCCACCCGTTGATCGGCGCCTGCTGTTGCTGATGGCCGTGTCCCTCGCCTTCGCGGGCGTCGGATGGTTCCGCCAGGGCCGGCGCGCGGCCTGAACGCACGGCGGCGCTGCGCGCCGTAAGGCCTCGCGCGGCGCGCTCGGTGGGCCTCGCCCCTGCGGGGCTCGGTAGGCGCCCCTGCGGGGCGTGGGCCTCGCGCCTTGCGCTCGGTGGGAC
>CAZUGF010000113.1:0-7719 GCA_964619705.1 uncultured Bifidobacteriaceae bacterium | reverse complement strand
CCTCCGTGCTTTGAACCCTCCGTGCCTCACCTCCGTGCCTCACCGCCGTGCCCTCCACCAGGCGAGACGTTTGGCGATCTCCTTCTCGAAGCCGTACTCCGACGGGGAGTAGAACACGCGGCCCTTCAGGTTCTCCGGCAGGCAGTCCATGCTGGCAATCGCGTCCGGCGCGTCGTGGGCGTACTGGTAGCCCTTGCCGTACTCGAGCTGCTTCATGAGCGTCGTCGCGGCGTTGCGCAGGTGGAGGGGGACCGGGGCGGCGGCGTCCCGCGTGGCGGACTCGGCGGCGGCTCCGTAGGCCTTGTAGACCGCGTTGCTCTTGGGCGCCGTGGCCAGGTAGATCGCCGCCTGGGCGAGTGCCGTATTGGCCTCGGGGAACCCGAGAAAGTGCGCCGCATCCCTGGCGGCCATGGCCACGACGAGCGCCTGCGGATCGGCGTTGCCGATGTCCTCGGAGGCAAACCGCACCATCCGGCGCGCCAGGTACATCGGGTCCTCTCCGGCCTCGACCATCCGCGCCAGCCAGTAGACCGCCGCATCCGGATCGCTGTTGCGCATGGACTTGTGCAGCGCGGAGATCAGGTTGAAGTGCTCCTCGCCGCCCTTGTCGTAGAGGAGCGCCTTGTGCTGCAGCGTGCGCTCGAGGACGGCCTCATCGATCACGGGCTGTCCCGCAGGCTGGGGCGCGGAGGCAACCGCGAGCTGCAGGACGTTCAGCGCGGACCTGGCATCGCCGTTCGCGAAGCGGGCCATCTGCCGGAGGACCTCGTCCGAGGCGCGTGCGCCTTCCCGTCCGAGGCCCCGCGCCTCGTCCGTCAGGGCGCGCCGCAGGATCTCCACCGTCGCGTCCTCGCCGAGCGGCTTCAGCACGAAGACCTTGGACCGGGACAGCAGCGCCGCGTTCACCTCGAACGACGGGTTCTCCGTGGTCGCGCCGATGAGGATGATGTCCCCGGCCTCGACGCGGGGGAGGAAGGCATCCTGCTGCGCCTTGTTGAACCGGTGGATCTCGTCCACGAAGACAATGGTGCGCGTGCCCAGGCGCCGCCGCCGGTCTTCGGCGATCGCCATGACCTCCTTCACTTCGCGGATGCCGGCCAGCACCGCGCTGAACGCGACGAACTCGGCGCGCGTCAGGTCTGCGATGAGGCGCGCGAGCGTCGTCTTGCCCGTCCCCGGCGGGCCCCACAGGATGATCGACTGCAGCAGGTCCCGCTCGATCATCTCGCGGAGCGGGCGTCCGGGGCCGATGAGGTCGTCCTGGCCCACGACCTCGTCCAGCGTCCGCGGCCGCATGCGCTCGGGCAGCGGGACGGTGCGCGGATCGATCGGTTCCGGTTCGTCGGTGAAGAGATCCATGAAGGGTCCGGGACGTCAGCCGCGCTGCCGCCGCGCCTCGTAGACGAGGAGCGCGGCCGCCACGGCCACGTTCAGCGACTCGACGGGCGGCTTCATCGGGACGGCGGCGCGCAGGCTCGCCATCTCCAGCACCTCATCGCTGAGGCCGGTGCCCTCGCCCCCGAGCAGCAGGACGGTCGGCACCGTGAAGTCCACGTCGCGCGGCTCGACGGCGCCGCGGGGGTGCGCGGCGACAATGGAGAAGCCGGCGCGCCGCCAGGCCGCGATCGTGCCGGCCGCATCGGGATCGCGCCGGACGGGCAGGCGCAGGGCACTGCCCATCGACGCGCGCAGCGCCTTCCAGCTCCAGGGATCCGCGGACGCGCGATCGAACACGGCGCCTGTCGCGCCGCCCGCTTCCGCCGCGCGAATCACCGCGCCGAGGTTGCCGGGATCCTGGATCCCGAAGCCGGCGATGACGAACGCGGGCGCGGGCGCCGCCAGGGCATCCGCCTCGACCATCGGCCGATGGGCAATCGCGACCACGCCGCTCGGCGTGCGCACCGGTGACAACGTGCTCATCACCGGCACCGAGACCCGCGTGACCCGCGCACCGTTTCCGGCCAGATCGTCCAGCAGTTTCTGATACCCTGCGGGAGTCGCGCCCTGTATGGCCACGCGCGGCACGATCAGGCCCGCGGCCGCTGCTTCGGCGAGCAGGTGCCACCCATCGAGCAGCAGGTGCGATCGATCGCCGCGCGCAACGGCGCGGAACTCCTTGACGATGGCGTGCTGACGGCTGGTGACGGCGGGCATGGCGGCTGTACCAATTATGCTAAAGTCGAAGTTTGAACGATGCGCGAAAAGATACTCAAGCGATTTGAAGAGGAAGTAGCGGGCCTCGAGCGCGAACTGAAGATGGAGCTCCCGAAGGAGATCCAGCGCGCGCGCGAGCTCGGCGACCTGCGTGAGAACGCGGAGTACCAGGCGGCCAAGGAACGCCAGACCTACGTGCAGGCCCGCATCGGGATGCTGCGCCGCCGCATGAACGAGATCGCGCTGATGAACATGGAGAAGATCCCGCACGGGAAGGCCGGCTTCGGCTCGACCGTGACGCTGCGGGAATCGACGGGGCAGGAAGTCGTCTACCAGCTCGTCATGCCCGAGGACGCCGACGGCGACAAGGGCATGATCTCCACCTCGTCACCCATCGGCCGCGCCATCCTCAATCGCGAGGAGGGCGACGCGATCAGCGTGTCGACGCCCGCAGGCGCGCGCAAGTTCGAGATCCTGAAGCTCGTCACCATCCACGACGAGTAGTGGCCGACCACTATTCCCCCGAACGCCGGACGGCGCTGGTCCTGACGGGCACCGGTGCCGACGGCGCGTACCACGCGGGGGTCCTGCGGGCGCTGCACGAGACCGGCATCAAGATCGACATCGTCTCCGGGCGCGGCATCGGCGCGCTCGGCGCGATCCTGTACGCCATCGACGGCGCGTCCGTGCTCTGGGACGCCGCGGGCGTCTGGCGCGGCGCGTCCCATGCGGCGTTCTACCGCTGGCGCTGGCCGTTCCGCTGGCTCGGCCGGCTGGTCCTGGCGCTCATCGCCGTGCTGGCACTCCCGCTGCTCGTGCTGCTCCCGATGCTCCTGATCTACCCGGCCGCGCTGGCGCTCGGCATGGCGGGTCTCGACGCGGGCACGGGACTCGCGGCGTGGATGATGGATGTCGTCGGCGCGGCGTTCGCCCCCGGCGCGCTGCCGACGTGGGTGCCGCGCCTGTCGACGACACTGGTGCTGGCCGCGCTGGCCGCGCTCGCGGCCGGGGCATGGGCCGCATGGTGGCGCGCGCCCATCCGCCGGACGCCTGCGCGCCAGGCGCTCTGGCCGCTGCTCGGGACGCCCATCGATGCGTCGGCGGCCGTCACGGCCGCGACGACGGCGCTCTGGAACATCCTGCGCGGCGGGGCCGCGCTGCGCACGCCCGATCCGCGGGACCTGGGCCGCCGCTACGCGGATCTGCTCGCCGAGAACCTCGGCCACCCCGGCTTCCGCGAGCTGCTGATCGTCGTCCACGACCTCGACGTCGGGCGCGACATGGTCTTCGGCCTCCTGCGCGATCCGTTCCGCAAGCCGCTCTTCTCCGCGGCCACGGCGGCCTCCAGCCGCCGCGCGGAAGCGCACGACCTGGCCGGCGTCGCGCGCGATCACGTCGTGGAGGTCCTGGCCGCCGCGCTCACGCTGCCCGCCGTCTGCGAGCCGCGCCTCGTGCGGTTCGCGCCGGACACCTACTGGCGCGGCGAGGCGCACAGGCTGGCCGATCGGCCCTCCGCCATCGGCCGCGTGCTGGAAGAAGTGGCCGCGGCGGGGGCCGAGCAGGTGATCATCGTGTCCGCATCGCCGGAGCCGGCCGGCCCGCACGAGCTGAGGCCCACGCGGGGCGACGGGCTGGGCCGCATCGGCGAGCAGCTGGCGGGCGTGGAAGCCGTTGCGCTCGGCGATGCGCTGCGGCACCTGCAGCACCGCTTCCAGGGCACCTATGTCATCCGTCCGCGCCACAACCCGATCCGGCCGATGGACCTCGGCGGCGCCTACGACGAGCGCTCGGATCGGCAGCACTCCCTGGGGGAGCTGATGGAGCGCGGCCACGAGGACGCCTACAGGCAGTTCATCGAGCCGATGCTGGGCGCGAGCGGGGACCGGCTGGAGTAACACGATCGCGGAGGAGTGATGAGACGTCGCACCGAACTCATTCGGGCCGAGGGGGAAGTCGGAGCCGGCCGGACGCCGCCCGTGACGACGCCCATTTACGAGACCAGCACGTTCGTGTTCGAGTCCGCGGCGGCGGTGGAGCAGTATCAACGGCAGGAGCTTGACGGCTACCTCTACTCCCGCTACGAGAACCCCACCGTCGTGTCCGTGGAGCGGACGCTGGCCGTCGTGGACGGCGCCGAGGCCTCGCTGCTCTTCGCGTCCGGGATGGCGGCCACGTCCCACGCGCTGCTGACCTTGCTGGGGCAGGGTGACGAGATCGTCTGCACGTCGGCGGTGTACGGCGGCACGCATCACCTCCTGACCGACCTGCTGCCGACGTTCGGCATCACGCCGCGGTTCGTCTCGCTCGAGGACCTGGAGCACCTGGATCGCGTGTTCGGCCCGCGGACGAAGGTCATGTGGTTCGAGTCGCCCATCAACCCGACCCTGCGCTGCGTGGACGTCCGCCGCGTGGCGGAGGCCTGCCGGGCGGCGGGCGTGACCTCCATCATCGACAACACCTTCGCCACACCGCTCAACCAGCCGGTGCTCGCGATGGGCGTGGACCTGTCGATGCAGAGCGCCACGAAGTACCTGAACGGCCACAGTGACGTGACGGGCGGCGTCATCTCCGGCGCGCGCACGCTCGTCGATCCGATGGCGCGGGCGCGGCGGCTGCTCGGCGGGGTGATGGACCCGCAGCCCGCCTACGCGCTCGGGCGCGGACTCAAGACGATGGCCGTGCGGCTCGCCCAGCAGAACGCGAACGCGCTCGCCCTTGCCGCGTTCCTGGAGACGCATCCCGCCGCGGCCAGGGTCTACTATCCCGGGCTGGCGTCGCACCCGGACCACGCGATTGCCGCGCGGCAGATGTCCGGCTTCGGCGGCATGGTGACGGTCGACGTCCGCGGCGGCCAGGAGGCGGCGTACCGCGCGTACGATCGCCTCCGCGTCATCCGCCGGGCTGCGAGCCTCGGCGGGGTGGAGAGCCTCTGCAGCCTGCCCATCCTGACGTCCCACACCGGGCTCTCCGACGAGGACCTGGCGGCGGCCGGCGTCACGCGCGGGATGATGCGCCTGTCCATCGGGCTGGAGGACGTCGAGGACCTGATGGAAGACCTGGATCAGGCACTGCGCGGCTGAGCGGGTGAGGGGCGCGCACCCGCGCGCCTTCGCGCGGGCCGCGCGTGATGTGCGCCGCGGGCGTCAGGCCGTGTCGTCGCCGCGCGGCGGGACGGCCTGCTGCTTCACGGCCTTCGGCTCGTGGAGGAACTCCAGGACCACTTCCAGCATGCGCTGGTTGATCCGGCTGCCCTCGTAGGTGCCGAACTTGGCCTGGAAGGCCTCGAGCGGCACGACGGCCTTGGCCATCGTCCGGTGGCCGCCCGCGCTGCCGATGTCACTGAACCAGCGGCGGACGAAGTCGCCGGCGTTGCGCGAGTAGCCGATGTTCCGCACCGACACGACGAAGGTGTCGTTGACGACGCCGCAGATGATGGTCCACTGCACGTTCTCGAGCTGCAGGTAGAAGTCCGCCACGTACGGGACGAAGTCCTCCCGCGGCGGCTCGCCGAGGAACGCGCAGAAGACGTGCTCCACCATCCGCCCGGTCTGCCACGCCTTGATCACGTAGTCGAGGCGCTCGGCGGTGATTTCCGAGCCCTCCATCTTCCGGATCATCGTCGCGTCGGCCAGGGGGTACAGGTAGGAGAACGCGTCGAGATCCGCGCGGTTGGCCTGGCGGTTGAAGAAGAGCGTGTCTGACTTGATCGCGTAGAGCATCGCCGTCGCCGTGCGCTCGGAGATATCGATGTCCACGGCGCGCAGGTGCTCGGTGAGGATGGTGCAGGTCGACCCGTAGTCGGAGCGGATGTCCTTGTAGACGGCGCTGTAGCCGGACTGCTCGGGGTGGTGATCGATGACGAGGTCCGCGTGCGGCAACAGGCCGGGGAAGTAGTGGGGCTGCACGTCGACGAGGGCAATCTTGTCGAAGCTGGCGAACTGGTCCGGCGTGACCACCTCGTGGTTGAGGTCGAGGAGCTTGACCATCCGCAGGTTCTCCGGCCGCGAGACGCCCTGGAGGCAGCCGATGATGGCCGTCTGGCGCGTGCGGCGGAGGAGACTGCGCAGGGCCAGGCCGCTGGCGAGCGCGTCGGGGTCCGGATCGTTGTGCGTCAGGATGAGGACGCGGTCCGCGTCCCGGAAGTAGTGCTGGTACTGCTGGACCTTCTGGCGCGTGACGGACCGGCCGAACTCGGCGAGGATCGGCGCCCCGACGAGTTCCGCGATGGTGAGGGTGCTGACGTCCGGGAAGTCCGCCCGGAGGGCTTCCGCCTTCTTCGTGTCGTCCGGACAGGTGCCGAGGACGTAGACCAGCGTGCCGCCGGCGCCGATGACCGCCTCGAGGATGCGCCGCAGGCCGCGCCGGCCGTTGTCCTCGATGACGACGAGGGTGGCCGGTGTCAGGTCCGCCTTGACGAAGCTGTCGAGCCGCTGGGGATCCGCGATGGCCACGGGGAGCCCGGAGTCCTCCACGCGGCGAGCGAGGACCGCGCTCTCCACCATGAGCTCGATGTCGGCGTGAGGCGCCAGAACTGCCTCCAGGAGCCGGGCAACCAGCTCGGTGTGGCAGACCGCAAGACAACGCACAGGACGTGATTATAGGCCGGACTCGGGTGGTGTAGGATGACGCCCATGCGCCGGGTCCCCATCGCCGCGCTCGTACTGGCCGCGGCCACCTCGTCCGTGCTGGCCGGCGGACAGGTGTTTCGCACCGGGGTGGACCTGGTGACGTTCGGCGTGACGGTCACGGATCGCCAGGGCAACCTGGTCACGGACCTCACGAAGGACGACTTCGCGCTGAGCGAGAACGGCGTCCCCCAGGCCATCGCCCATTTCTCGCCCGGCGGGGGAGAGTCGGAGATCGCGCGCGTGCGGCCGGGCCTCATGCTGGACACGAGCGCGAGCATGGAGCGTGAGCTCGCGCTGGCCCGGACCGCCGCCATCAAGTTCCTCAACCTGCTCCCGCGTTCCGAGGACATCACGCTCGTGGACTTCGACACCGAGGTCCGCGTCATGCGATATCCCCAGCGGGACTTCCCGCGGCTGGTGGAGCGCATCCGCATGCGCAAACCGGACGGGTGGACGGCCCTCTACGATGCGCTCGGCGTCTACCTGGACGGGGCGAGCGGCCTGGAGGGACGGCCGGTGCTGGTGATGTACACCGATGGCGCGGACTCGAGGTCCCGGCTCTCGTACAGCGAGGCGATGAGCCTGCTCAAGCTCTCGCCGGTGACCGTGTATGCGGTCGGCCTGGTCGGCCGGACCGGCAACGCGGCCATGGAGTCCCGGGCACGGCTGCGCCAGATGGCCGAGGCCACGGGCGGGCAGGCCTTCTTCCCGAGCCGGGCCGAGGATCTGGACGGCACCTACGAGCGCGTGCTCGACGAGATTCGCGCCCAGTACCAGCTCGGGTATCTGTCCAGCAATCCGGCCGCCGATGGCCGGTGGCGCGACGTCACGATCACGCTCACGCGCGGCGATCTCAAGGTTCGCGCCCGCAAGGGCTACTACGCGCCGTACCGCGAGTCCCGCCGCTAGCCAGCGCCGCTCGTCCCATCCCGCGTCC
>CAZUGF010000112.1:0-7923 GCA_964619705.1 uncultured Bifidobacteriaceae bacterium | reverse complement strand
CTGCGCCACCGTCGACTGCTTCTGGCCGATGGCGTTGTAGATGCAGATGACGCCGGTGTCCTTCTGGTTCAGGATCGTGTCGAGCGCGACGGCCGTCTTGCCCGTCTGGCGGTCGCCGATGATGAGCTCGCGCTGCCCGCGGCCGATCGGCACCATCCCGTCGATGGCCTTCAGGCCCGTCTGCATCGGCTCGCGCACCGGCTGCCGGTCCACGACGCCCGGCGCAATCCGCTCGATGGGCGAAAACCGCGTGGTGAGGATGGGGCCCTTCCCGTCGATGGGCTGCCCGAGCGCGTTGACCACGCGGCCGAGCAGCTCCTCGCCGACGGGCACCGAGATGATCCGGCCCGTGCGCTTGACCGTGTCGCCTTCCTTGATCGCCCGGTACTCGCCGAGCAGCACGGCGCCGACGCTGTCCTCCTCGAGGTTCAGCGCGATGCCGAACACGCCGTGGGGGAACTCGAGCATCTCGCCCGCCATGGCGCGCTCGCAGCCGTGCAGCCGCGCGATGCCGTCGCCGAGCGACGTCACGGTGCCGACCTCGGCCACGTCCACGTCCACGGCGAAGCCGCCAATCTGCTCCTTGATGATCTTGGAAATCTCGTCGGGTCGAATGCTCATAGTCAGCTCTCTCGGATCACGCGCTCAGGTCAGCCCTCGGCGACCAGCCGGTCCCGCATCTTCTTCAACTGCGTCCGCACGCTGCCGTCGTACACCGTGCTGCCAACGCGGGCGACGACACCGCCGAGGAGCGCGGGGTCGACCGCGACGCTCATCGTGACCTGCTTGCCGGTCGCCGCCGCCAGGCTCTCCCCGAGCGCCGCCTGCGCGTCCGCGGCGAGCGGCGCCGCCGCCACGACCTCCGCCTCCACGACGTTCTGGTGCGCGCGGAGCCGGTCGCGGTAGACCGACGCCAGGTCCGGCAGGAGGTCGGCGCGGCCGCGCGCGGCCAGCAGCGCGACCAGCTTCGCCACCGGCGGCGTCACGCCCAGGCGCTCGACGATGGCGGCAACGATGTTCCGGCGCGCCTGCTCGGGGACCCCGGGGTTGGCCAGGATCTGCGCGAGCTCGTCATGCCCCCGGACGGTCTCCACGACCGCCGTGAGGTCGCGATCGACCTGCTCGACGTCGGATTCCGCGAGCGCGACGTCGAACAGGGCACGCGCGTAGCGGGCAGCCGAGGTCCGATTCGACATGTCAGCCCTTCACCTGCTGCAGGTAGCGCGTGACCAGCCGCGCCTGATCGTCGGCCGTGACCTCGGTCTTCAGGCGGTCGGCCGCCAGTTCCACCGCGAGGTCCGCGGCGTGCTCGGTCAGCGCGCGCCGGGCGACGCGGACCTGCACGTCGATCTCGCGCCGTGCCTGATCCACGAGCCGGTCGCGTTCCGCCTGCGCGGCCTGCGCAATCCGCTGTTCCTCGGCAATCGTCTCCGCCCGTCCGCGCTCGCGGAGGGCGTCGATCTCGCCGGGCAGCGCCTTCATCTTGCGATCGAGCTCGGCGAGCTGCGCGGTGGCGGCATCCTTGAGCGTCGCGGCATCCACAAGGTCCTTGCGGATGGCGGCGCCGCGCCCGGCCAGGTAGCCCGAAAGCGGCGTGGCCAGGAAGTAGTAGAGCACCCAGCAGAGGATGGCGAAGTTGACGACCGGCCAGAAGAAGTCCAGCAGGTGAATCTCGTGGGCGGCGGCCTCTTCCGCGTGCTGCGCCGCGGCGGGCACGGCGGCCAGGAGGACGGCGGCCGCGGCGAGGACCGGCCGGCACACGCCACGCACTCTGTGCATAAATTCACAAGCTCTCATGGGCCGCTCAGCCACCAGCTGCTCGCTCACAACCACTCCGGCGATGTTCAGGATGCGCGCCCGAGCACGCGTGTAACGATGGCGCCCGCCAGGCCGGCCGCTTCGCGATCGAGTGCGGCCCTGGCGTCGGCCGACTCCTGCTGCACACGTGCGGTTGCCGCATGGGACTCCTGCTCGACCGCCGTGCGCGTCTCGGCCAGCAGGGCCGCGCGCTTGTCGAGCGCGGTGCGACGCGTGTCGTCAATCTGCTTGTAGACCTCGGCGCGCGCCGCGTTCAACGTCCGATCGTACTCCGCCGTGGCCGTCGCGGCCTTCTGCGACGCCGATTCCGCCAGCTCCCGTGCATCCCGCACCGCGGTGGACCGCTGATCGATCACCTTGAGAACAGGCTGGAAGATCAGCGTGTTCAGCAGGACGGTGCAGAGCAGCAGGAAGAAAACGATCCAGAGGGTTGAGAGGTCCGGGATCATGGCAAACGACTAAGGATAGCACAGAGCTTCGGCCTGGCCGATTCCCGGTTTCCAGCCCGCGTCGAGGGCCCATGTGCCCGCCAACTCCGGCTCGGCGTGGCTAAATCGGGCTAATCACCTAATCGTGACGCGGCTGGACCCGGCGTCCAGGATGCGACCGATGACCTTCGCCGGTACGGAGGCGTGTTCCAGGGCCGCGAGCGTGGCCTGGGCAAACGATTCTTCCACGGCAATGAGAAGTCCGCCCGATGTCTGGGGGTCGAACAGGAGGCTCTCGAGTTCCGGCGGGACGTCCGGCGCGATGGCGGTCGTTGGCGAGAAATGTGAGCGATTGCTGGCCATTCCGCCAGATCCGTTCGCCTCCACGAGGGCCAGGACACCTTCCAGGAGCGGGACCAGGCCTGCCTCGATCTCGACGGTCACGCGGCTCCCGGCCGCGATTTCTGTTGAGTGACCTATAAGACCGAACCCCGTGACGTCCGTGCAGGCGTGAACACCCTCCGCCGCCCGGATGACCGCGGCCGCGGCCTTGTTGAGCGTGCGCATGGAGGCGATCGCGTGCGCCATCGTCTCGTCCGGGGCACGGTCGAACTTGATGGCCGTGCCCACAACGCCCGTCCCGATCGGCTTGGTCAGGATCAGCACGTCGCCCGGGCGCGCCCCGGTGTTGGTCAGGATGCGGTCGCGGGCGACGGCGCCGGTGACGGCGTACCCGAACTTGATCTCCGGATCCCGGACGGTGTGGCCGCCGAGCAGGGCCGCGCCGGCCTCGCGGAGCATGTCGTTGCCGCCCCGAAAGATCGAGACGATGGTCTCGCGGTCCAGGCCGTCCTGCGGGAACGCGGCAATGGCGAGTGCCGTGCGCGGTTCGCCGCCCATCGCGTAGACATCGCTGAGCGCGTTGGCGGCGGCAATCTGCCCGTAGATATACGGGTCGTCCACGATCGGCGTGAAGAAGTCCACCGTCTGGACCAGTGCCGGCCCCCCCTCCCACACGTACACACCGGCATCGTCCGCCGTCCTGAAGTCGATCAGGACACGGTCGTCGGTCGCCAGGGGTATGCCGCTCAGGACCTGAGCGAGCTCGCCGGCGGCGAGTTTACTCGCTCAACCCGCGCAGCTGACCATCTGGGTCAGCCGCTTCCGATAGGTGTGGCTCATGCCGTTGTGCTCCGGGGAAACACGGACCGGGCGGGCCCGGCTCGTGGACTATCGACGCTCCGTCAGGTACTCGTAGATCCGCTGCAGCTCCTCCTCTGTGGTGAAGGCGATCGTCACCACGCCGCCCTTGCCGCGGCGGGCGATGTCGACGCGGGTGCCGAGCGCGAGGCGGAGCTGTTCCTCCGCCGCGCGCGTGTGGACGTCCTTCTCCTTCGCGGGGCGCGCGGGCGCGTCCGCGGCGTCGGCCTGCCGCTTGACGAGCGCCTCGGTCTCGCGGACCGACAGGCCTCGCGCGATGACGTCGCGCGCGATGCGGCGGCGATCCACGTCGGCGGCCAGGCCGAGGATGGCGCGGGCGTGTCCCATGGACAGCGTGCCCGCGGCCACGTCGCCCTGCACTTCCTCGGGCAGCTTGAGCAGGCGCAGCACGTTGGCCACTGTCGCGCGGTCCTTGCCGACGCGCGCCGCGATCTCCTCCTGGGTGAGCGTGAACTCACCGGCCAGCCGCTGATAGGCGTGCGCCTCTTCCATCGGGTTGAGGTCCTCGCGCTGGAGGTTCTCGACGAGGGCCATCTCGAGCGGCTGCCGCTGGTCGGCCGGCGCCAGGATCCGGACGGCCACGGGAACCTTGTGGAGCCCGGCCCGCTGCGCGGCGCGCCAGCGGCGCTCGCCGGCGATGATCTGGTAGCGCGGCGTGCCGCCCGGTTGGGACGCCGCGATCCGCTGCACGATGATCGGCTGGATGACGCCGTTGGCCGCGATCGATCGCGCGAGCTCGTCGAGCTTCGTCTCGTCGTAGTGGGTGCGCGGCTGCCGCGCGTTCGGCACCACGAGATCGATGTCGACCTCGAAGGCCGGCCGCGGACCATCGGCCGCGCGCGTGGCGTCCGGAATGAGCGCGCTCAAGCCCTTGCCGAGTGCCGGTTTCTTCTCCACGTCACACCACCTCTTGCCGCTGCCTGTACTCCGCCGCGAGCGCCGAGTACGCCTCGGCCCCGCGCGACCGCGCGTCGTAGGCCACGACGGGCACGCCGTGGCTCGGCGCTTCCGCCAGGCGCACGTTGCGCGGGATCACCGTGCCGTACACCTTCTCCTTGAAGAACTCGCGAACATCGCGCGCGACCTGCTGGCCGAGGTTCGTGCGCTCGTCGCTCATGGTGAGCAGGACGCCTTCGATGTCGAGGTCCGGGTTGAGGCCGGCGCGCACCAGGCGCATGGTCCCGACGAGGTCGGCAAGCCCTTCGAGCGCGAAGTACTCGCAGTGCAGCGGGATGAGCACGCGGTCGGCGGCGACGAGCGCGTTCAGTGTGAGGAGGCCGAGCGAGGGCGGGCTGTCGATGAAGATGGTGTCGAAGTGCGGCCGGAGCGAATCGAGCAGCATGCGCAGGCGGCGCTCGCGGTCGTTCATGCCGATCAGCTCGACCTCCGCGCCGGCCAGTTCGCGCGACGCGGGCACGAGGGACACGCGCTCGGTGGTCGTAGTCATCACGTACTCGCCGGCGTGGCTGGCCGCGGTGTCGCTCATCAGCGCGTCGTACACCGTCCCCGCGGGAGCGGTCATCCCCTTGCACCCGATGCCGCTCGTGGCATTGGCCTGCGGGTCCATGTCGACGATGAGGACGCGTTCGCCGGCGAGGGCGAGTGCGGCGGCGAGGTTGATGGCGGTGGTGGTCTTCCCGACCCCGCCTTTCTGGTTCGTGACGGCGATGATCTTGCTCATGGGCGCGCTGTATCTGTCATATGCCTTAATATGCCCCCGCCGCCCTTGCCCGCTGCGGCGTCCGGACATGATAACCCGGGGAAGACAAAGCCCAGAGCCCCCTACCGCCTCCCGCCCGCCGCCACCTTCTCCAGCACCACGAGACGGCTGCGGAGCGCCGGGATCAGGGGGTATGTCGCCCTCCAGATGAGCGGGGGCGTGGAGGCATCAACCGTGTCGCCGCGGGAGGCCTTGAACAAGAGGAGATGTCCCCCGGGCTTCAGGAACGCCTGGAGCGTCAGCAGCACCTTCGGCTCCACCCTCACCGCCCTCATGGTCACGACATCCGTCGTCTCGTGGAGGTCCGGGCGCGAGAGCAGCTCCTCGAAGCGGGAAGTTTCGACGTCCGCCTCGATCCGGAGAACACGGACCGCCTCGCGGAGGAACACGGCCTTGCGCGTCTTGGACTCGACCATCCGCAGGCGGACGTGCGGCACCGCCAGCTTGATGGGAATAGCTGGCGATCCCCCGCCCGACCCAGCGTCCATCATCGTCTGGGCGCCGGCCGGGAGGAACCTCGCCGCGGAGACCGGCTCGAGCAGGAGCCGATCGACAGCCTCGTCTGTGCCGCCCGCCACCAACTGGAACGCAGTGAGGTTCACCTTCGCGTTCCACTTGGCCAGGAGCTGGTGATACGCAGCCAGGCCATCGAGAACCGTGTCCGATAGCTGCAGGTCCGCGTAGCGAGCCCGGCGCCGGATCCGCTCCCTCAGCTCACGCGTGCTCATGAGAGAACCGTCCGATGTATGCGGCAAGCACCGCCACCGCCGCGGGCGTCACGCCTGGAATGCGGAGCGCCTGGCCCAGCGTGCCGGGACACACCTGCTCGAATCGCTCGACCATCTCCGTGGAAAGGCCCGGGACCCTTCGGAACGGGAACGCCCGCGGTATCGGCCTGTCCCCGTTGCGCCGCGCACGCGCCACGGACTGCGCCTCCCGCGACAAGTACCCCTCGTACTTGACCGCTGTCTCAATGGAGACCACGTCCAGATCCGCGGAAACATTGGCAATTTCGAGCGTCACGTCGCCGCTGTCGACAAGGCCGGCCAGCCTGACCTCCGGTCGCCGCAGCGCCTGACTCGCAGGCATCCGCTCGCCGGACGCCACCCTGACCTTCGTCTCGCGCACCCGCCGAAGGTTCCTGTCGAAGCGCAATCGCCGCTCCTCGAACCGCGTCCACGCCCGATCGTCGACGAGACCCAACTCGCGGCCAAGCGGCGTCAGCCGGAGATCCGCGTTGTCAATCCGGAGCAGCAGCCGGTGCTCCGCCCGGGAGGTGAACATCCGATACGGCTCCAGGCAGCCCTTCGTCACCAGATCGTCAACCATCACGCCGATATAGGACTCCGCCCGCTGGAGCGACACGGCCGCGGCTCCCGCAGCCCGGCGCGCCGCGTTGACCCCCGCCAGCCACCCCTGCCCGGCCGCTTCCTCGTACCCGGAGGTGCCATTGATCTGGCCAGCCAGAAACAGGCCAGGCACACGACGCGCCTCGAGCCCCGTCGTCAACTCCGTGGGTTGGATGAAGTCGTACTCCACCGCATAGCCGGGACGGAGCATCCGGGAGGACTCCAACCCGGGGAGGGACCGTACGAGCCGTTCCTGGACGTCCGCGGGGAGGCTCATGGAGAAGCCGTTGACGTACAGCTCGTCCACGGACAACCCCTCTGGCTCCAGGAACAACTGGTGCCGCTCCCTGTCCGGGAACCGCATGACCTTGTCCTCGAGCGACGGACAGTACCGCGGCCCGATGCCGGCAATCTGCCCGTTGTACAGGGGAGACTCGTCGATGTGGTCGCGAACCAGGCGGTGGACGTCCGGGGTGGTGTGCAGCAGCCAGCAGACGGCGCGGTTGGACGGCGGCGTGTCCGTACTGAACGAGAATGGGACCGCCGACTCGTCGCCGTGTTCCACGTGGAACACACCCCGGGCGACAGCCGCATCGAAGTCTACGGAACGGCGGTCCAGCCGGGGGGGAGTCCCCGTCTTCAGCCGGCCCCACGAGAACCCGAATCCTTTGAGGGACTCCGCCAACTCCGTCGTGGGCGGTTCGCCGGCGCGGCCGGCAGGGCGGCGCTCCCGGCCGATGTGAATCAGGCCGTTGAGGAAGGTCCCTGTCGTGATGACCAGCGATCGGCAGGCGATCTCGCGACCGTCCTCCAGGGCGATGCCCGTGACGCCGCCCGCATCCGTCAGGATCCGGCCCGCGCGTCCGATGACCCACTCGATACCGTCCACGGCCTCGAGTTCGTCCCTAACCCATTGACTATACAGGTGCTTATCGGCCTGTGCCCGCGGGGACCAGACGGCCGGCCCGCGGCTCCGGTTGAGAAGCTTGAACTGGATGCCCGTGGCGTCAATGGCGCGGCCCATCAGGCCGCCGAGGGCATCGATCTCCCGCACAAGGTGGCCCTTGGCCGTCCCGCCGATTGCGGGATTGCACGGCATGTGCGCAACGGTCGAGGTGGAAAGCGTACACAGCCCGACATGACGACCCATCCGGGCTGCCGCCCAGGCCGCCTCCACACCGGCGTGACCCGCCCCGATGACAAGGACGTCGAATCTCATCTCTTTTGATTATTGTTTATATCTATCCCATCTCTGATGGTTATTTATTGGTACACAGCAACGTACCACACGCCGGCAGTGAGGGGTGTTGGGCCCCTGGTCTGTTCCCTGGCCTGTAGGGGCCAGGCGACCCTGAAGGGCAGGCGACCCTGAAGGGTCGCCTCTACG
>CAZUGF010000111.1:0-7980 GCA_964619705.1 uncultured Bifidobacteriaceae bacterium | reverse complement strand
GCCTCTACGGAACGCTCCCCGCAGTTCCAGGCGACCCTGAAGGGTCGCCTCTACGGAACGCTCCCCGCAGTTCCAGGCGACGCTGAAGGGTCGCCTCTACGAACACTCCTCGCGTTCCAGGCGACGCTGAAGGGTCGCCTCTACAAACACTCCCCGCAGTTCCAGGCGACCCTGAAGGGTTGCCTCTACGAACTCCCCGCAGGGCAGGCGACCCTGAAGGGTCGCCTCTACGAAGAACGCCACGCGTCGACAAACCCGGGCTTCCACAACCTCACCCGTAGAGGCGACCCTTCAGCGTCGCCTGAACCTCTCGCGCCCTTGTAGAGGCGACGCTTCAGGGTCGCCTACCCGTTCAGGGTCGCCTGAACCCGAGTCGGCCTACTTGCCGATACAGAACCGCTCGAAGATGTGCCGCAGGAGATCCTCGCTGCTGCGCCGGCCGGTCACCTCTTCCAACCGGTCCGCCGCGAGTTGCAGGTCCGCGAGCAGGAACTCTTCCGGCAGGGCGCCGGGGGACTCGGCATGGGCCGCTCGCGCGTGCGCGAGCGCCTCGCGCGCGTCATGGAGGAGCGTCTGATGCCGCACGTTGGTCACGAGCGGCGGTTCGCGCCAGGTCTCCCGCTCCACCAGCACGGACGCGATCCGCGCCACCAGCACGTCGAGGCCGGACCCGGCGGCGACGGACACCTCCACCAGATCGTCCCGCCCCACGCTAGCGACGCTCTCCGCGTCCCACGCGGCGGGGAGGTCCACCTTGTTGATCACGACAACGCGCCGGCGTTCGGCCGTGCGTGCAAGGACGCGTGCATCGCCGGCCGACAGCGGACGGGATCGATCCAGCACGACGAGGATGAGGTCCGCCACATCCATCGACCCGTGCGATCGGGCGACGCCCTCCCGCTCCACTTCGTCCTCCGTCTCGCGGAGGCCGGCCGTGTCGACGAGCGCGACGGAGAGGCCGCCGATGTCCGCGCGCTCCGTGATGAGGTCCCGCGTCGTGCCGGGGACGGCCGTCACGATGGCGCGGTTGGCATTGAGCAGCGCGTTGAAGAGGCTGGACTTCCCGACGTTCGGCCGCCCGGCAATCACCACCTGGGCGCCGTCGCGGACCAGGCGTCCGCGCGCAGCGTCCCGCAACAGGTGGTCCACCTTCGCGATGACGCGGTCGATCTCCGCGGTCAGCGTCCCTGCGTCGACGAAGTGATATCCCTCCTCGGGGAAGTCCAGGGATGCCTCGAGCCGGGCGCGCAGGTCGAAGAGGTCCCGCTCGATCTCTCCGATCGCGGCGGTGAGCGTCCCCTCGAGTTGATCGAACGCCGCACGCGCCTGCAGCGGCGTGACGGCGTCGATGAGATCCGCCACGGCCTCCGCCTGAATCAGGTCGCGCTTGCCGTGCAGGAACGCGCGGAGCGTGAACTCGCCCGGCTCCGCGAGCCGTGCCCCGCGGCCCACGGCCGCGCGCAGGATGGCGGCGAGCACGACAGGGCTGCCGTGCACGGAGATCTCGATGACGTCTTCGCCGGTGTAGGAGGCGGGCGCGGGGAAGCTGGTGATGACGGCCTCGTCGCCGCCGTCGTCACCGTGGGGAAGGAGGCGCGCGTAGGTGGCGTGGCGAGGCTGGAAGGGCGTGGCGCGTCCGGACAATTCGCTCGCGATCCGAGGCGCGTCCGGGCCGCTCAGCCGGACGACGCCAAGGCCGCCGCGTCCGGGCGGCGTGGCAACGGCGACAATGGTGTCTTCGGTGGAGAACACCGCCGGGGTCCTGGGCCCGGCGTCACGACGCCGAGATGATCACGACCTTCTCGAACGCGTCACCGATGCTCTCCGATCCCACACCCTCGATCTCGGACACGGCCATGTGGACGATGCGGCGCTCGTAGGGATTGAGCGGCCCGATCTCCTGGGCCAGGCCTGTCGTCCGCGCCTTCTCGCCGAGGAAGAGCGCCATCTGCCGCAGTTCCGAGTCCTTGTTCTTGCGGTACCCCTGGCAGTCCACCACGAGGCGCCGGCCTTCCGCTGTCTCGTGCCTGTAGATCGCGGAGACGATGTGCTGCAGCGCCGCGAGCGCTTCGCCTTGGCGCCGTGTGAGGAGCGTGCCGTCTTCGCCGTCGAGGTTGATGCGGACGCCGTCCGGCATCTCCTCGGCGGAGGCGGTCAGCTCCAGGCCCATCTTCTCGGCAATGGACTGGACGAACGTGGAGATCTCGTCGTGATTGGTCATCGCATCCTCAATTCTTGGCCTTCACCGGCACGGGCGGCAGCAGTGTGTTGGTGAAGTACTGCTGGCCGATGGCCCACAGGTTGCTGAGCGTCCAGTAGATCACGAGGCCGCTCGGGTAGGCCAGGAACATGAACGTGAACATGATCGGCATGATCATCATCACGCGCTGCTGCACCGGGTCCGCCGACGTCGGCGTAATCCGCTGCTGCCAGAACATCGTCGCACCCATCAGGAGGGGCGTGATGTAGAGGGGGTCCGGCCGGGACAGGTCCGTGATCCATCCCAGGAAGTCCGCGCCGCGGATCTCGATGGCCTGCGAGAGCATCGCGTAGAACGCGAACAGGAAGGGGAACGTCAGGAGCATCGGCAGGCAGCCGCTGGCCGGGCTCACGCCCCTGGCCTTGTAGAGCTCCATCACCTCCTGGTTCATCTTCTGCTTCTCGGGGTCCGTCACCTTGTACTTCGCGTACCGCGCCTGGATGGCCTTCATCTCCGGCTGGATCTCCTGCATCTTGCGCATGGAGACCACGGACTTGTGCCGCAGGGGGAACATCGCGAAGTTGATGAGCAGCGTCAGGACGACGATGGACCAGCCCCAGTTCCCGACGTACTGGTGGGCCCACTTGAGCGCGCCGAGCAGCGGCACGGCCAGCCACGAGAAGATGCCGAAGTTGATGACGCGTACGAGCTCCGTATCGAGCGCGCGGAGCTCGTCGAGGGCCTTCGGGCCGAAGAAGAACCGCATGCCGGCGGACGGATCCTGGAAGCGCACGCCGAACGACGCGTAGCGTCCCGGCTGTCCGTCCGGCGTCCTGGCCGGCACGACAAACGGCGTGTGCTCGAAGTGCATCGGCGCCGGGTTCTCGAGATCGTTCAGCACCAGCGCCGTGAAGTAGTGGTCGTCGATGCCCGCGTAGAGCAGGGGACCATCAGCGGCGCCCGCCTCCGCCACTCTCTTGACGGAGCCGTCGCGGTGCACGAGGGCCTGGGCCGGCGTGGAGTAGCTCGGCGCGAGGAAGCTGCCCGACTCGGCGAGGGCGATGTCGTCTCCGAGCCCGGGTCCCCATTCGACGATGGGCGCGAGGGCCGCGCCGTTGTTCTCCACGGACACGGAGGCCGTCACGATGTAGCCGGCCGGCTGGAACGTGAAGCGCTTGATGACGCGCAGGCCGCCGGCATCCTGCCACTCGAACGCGATCGTCGCCGGACCCGCTGTCGCGTCCACCGTGTCCGCCGCATCACTGCGATAGAGCCCGCCGTTCACGCTCGACGTCATGGCCGCGTCGTCCAGGCGGAGGGAGAACGGCGTGTACGCCTCGTTCACGCTCGACGCATCGGGCACGAGGTCCAGGGCCTGGCCGGCGTCGTTCTTGTAGTTCTTGAGGACCCAGTGCCGCAGCCGCGCGCCACGGTTGCTGAACACGGCGCGCACCGTGGTGGTCTCCACCGTGATCTCGCGCTCGGCCCCTTCACCCACGACCACCGTGGACACGGGAGCCGCGTCCGACGCCTGCGCCGGTGCGGCGGGCGTGGTGCCCGCCGGAGCGCCGGGCTCAGTACTCGTCGGGCCGACAGTCGCGGGTGCGGTCGCCAGCGGGGCGCCCGGAGCGGTTGCGGCCGGCGCGCTGGCCGGTGGTGGCGGCGTCGGTGCCAGGAAGCTCTGGTACAGGAAGAGCACCAGAAAGGAGAGAGAAATGGCGATCAGAACGCGGCGTTCCATGAAATGCGGTGCAACCTGGTATCAATGGCCGTGGGGTTCGGGCGGCACCGGGTCGTACCCGTGGCCTCCGAGTGGATGGCAGCGGCAGAGTCGACGGGCGCCGAGCCAGCCGCCCCGGATGGCGCCGTGGCGGGCCACGGCTTCTGCCGCGTAGTCCGCGCAGCCCGGGACGAAACGGCAGCTTCCCGTAAATAACGGTGACAAAAGGACTTTATACGCTCTTATGAGGGCCAGCACCAGCCGGGCGGCTGCGGACGGCGCCGGGACGGCGCGGCCGATTCCGTCGGCTGTAGAGGTCGCGAAACTCGGCCTCGAGAGTGGCATAGGGCGCATCGAGCATCTCACGACGAGGCACGACGACGATGTCCACGCCGCCGGGGGGCTTGTTGTGGCGGAACAGTTCCCGAACGAGGCGCTTGGCCCGGTTCCTCACGACGGCCGGCCCGATCTTCCGGGTGGCCGCAATGCCCAACCGTGGCACGGAACCCTCCGACACCCTGACGAACATCGTCATCAGGCGGCCGGAGATACGGGCCCCCCCTTCGTAGATCCGTTCGAAGTCTTCGCGCTTCCGAACGTGCTCGGCGGCGCGAAACGGGGGCATTCTACCGCTCGTCCGAGACGGTCAGGCGCTTGCGCCCCTTCGCCCGGCGGCGCTTCAGCACCTGCCTGCCATCCTTCGTGGCCATACGGACCAGAAAGCCGTGGGTCTTGGCCCGGCGGCGGTTATTCGGCTGAAATGTACGCTTGCCCTTCTTCGATCTCGCCATATTTGTCCTCGAACGAACCTCTGATTCTAGTCCTGCCTGTTCCGCCGTGTAAAGGGCCGTCTTTGGCGTGCTAGAGTGGGGTTCGAGTTTTCCACACCTGTGGAAAAACTTGTGGAAAAGACTAGAGATCTCGCCCGGTACGCAGGAAAACATCCGATTTTCTGGAGTTTCTGCCGGGGCGAAGGTCCGGAGAGGCCGTTATTTCGGCCTTTGCGTGATGACGATAGTGTGAAGTCCCGGTAAGAACGGGCCCCGCGAGGGGCGAAAGTCCGGGAAGGCCCATCCCAACGCGATTCCTGAGCATGTCAGCGACGACAATCTGGGACCAGGTCCTGACGCTCATCGAGGGCAAGGTCGGACCGCACAGCTTCTCGACCTGGTTCAAGCCGACCTCGCTCAAGGCTGACGCCGGTACGTCGCTGGTGGTTCGTGTGCCGGCGCCCCTCTTCGTGGAATGGCTCCCCCGGCACTACTCCGTCGTCCTGGCGGAGGCGCTGGCGGAGGTCGGGCGCAGCCAGTCGCAGCTCGTCTTCGAGGTCGGTACGCCCGCTGACGATGAGGTACAGGCGCCTCCGCGAGTCCTCCCGGATGTGCCCGCGCACGCACAGGACCCGGCCGCGGCCGCGCCCGTGCTGCCGGATGTGGTGTTCCCGGACCCGGCGTTTCCGGAGCCGGCGCCGGACCCGAGTTTCTCGTCCACGGGCCGCGCGGTCTCCTCCCCGGTCATCCCCGGCGGCCTCAACCCCCGCTACACGTTCGACACCTTCATCGTCGGACCGTCCAACCAGTTCGCGCACGCGGCGTGCCGTGCCGTGGCGGAGGCGCCGTCGCGGTCCTACAACCCGCTGTTCATCTACGGCGGCGTGGGGCTGGGCAAGACGCACCTGATGCACGCGATCGGGCACTACGTCATCCAGCACGATCCGTCGCTCACGCTGACCTACATCTCGTCCGAGCGCTTCATGAACGAGATGATCAACGCGGTCCGCTTCGATCGGATCCTCGAGTTCCGGTCGCGCTACCGCAGCGTCGACGTGCTGCTCGTCGACGACATCCAGTTCGTGTCGGGCAAGGAGGGGACGCAGACGGAGTTCTTCCACACCTTCAACGCGCTGCACGACGCGGACAAGCAGATCGTCATCAGCAGCGATCGCCCGCCCTACGAGATTCCCGCCCTGGAGGAGCGCCTGCGCTCGCGCTTCGAGTGGGGGCTGATCGCGGACATCCAGCCGCCGGACCTCGAGACCAAGGCAGCCATCCTCAAGAAGAAGGCGGAGAACGAGGCGGTACCGCTGCCGGACAACGTGGCCACGTACATCGCGAGCCGCATCAAGTCCAACATCCGGGAACTCGAGGGATCGCTGATCCGGCTGATCGCCTATGCCTCGCTCACGGGGCGGCCGTTGACCATCGAGCTTGCCCAGGACGTCCTGCGCAACGTGCTGGACCACGACGAGCGGGCGATCACGATCGAGCAGATCCAGAAGTACGTGGCGGACTACTACCAGCTCAAGCTGACGGAGCTGAAGTCCCGGAACAACTCGAAGTCGGTGGCCATGCCGCGCCAGGTGGCGATGTATCTCTGCAAGATGCTGACGCATGCATCGCTGCCGGAGATCGGCCGCAGCTTCGGCGGGAAGCACCACTCGACGGTGATCCACTCGATCAAGAAAGTGGAAGAACTGCGCAAGAACAACGGCGATTTCAACGCCCTGGTCAGCAATTTCCTGCAGTCGTTCAAGTAATCCACAGGCTCTGCTGTGGACGCCCTGTGGACGGCCGTTGATGGGGCGAAAGCCCTCCGCCGCGTGCCCAGTTGCTCCACCCGGCGCCCACAGGAATATCCACAGCCTAAAGCGTTGATTTGAAAGACGTTACGGGCGTATAAAATTTCCTACACAGGACCTAATTCCTGTATAATTTACTATCTTCGCCTTATCTCCTTTCCCCTGAGGTTAAGCCACACATGGAACTGGTCGCCCGGAAAGCCGATCTTGTGCGTGAACTGCAGTTCTTCCAGCAGATCGTCGAGCGCAAGAACACGATCCCCATCCTGGCGAACGTCCTCATGGAGGCCACCGGCGAAGAACTGACGCTGTTGGCGACGGACCTGGAAGTGACGCTCCGGAGCCGTGCCGAGGCGGCAGTCTCGAAGCACGGCGCGGTGACGCTGCCGGCCAAGAAGCTCTACGAGATTGTCCGGGCGCTGCCGGACGGGGACGTGAACATCCAGACGGAGAAGGGCGGGACGGCGGTCAAGGTGTCCGGCGGCCAGTTCAGCTCCAAGATGCCGACGCTGCCGCGCGAGGACTTCCCGACCATCACGGAGCCTCCGGCAACGACGCGGTCGACCATCAACGGTCCTGCGCTGCGGCAGATGATCGCGAAGACGCAGTTTGCGATTACGGGCGAGGATACGCGCTACTACCTGAACGGCGCGTTGTTCGTGCTGAAGCCCGATCAGATGACGTTCGTGGCGACCGACGGCCACCGGCTGGCGCTCGTCCACGCGGATCGCCCGGGCGGTGCCGCGGGTGAGGAAGTGCGCGCCATCCTGCCGCGCAAGGCGCTCGGCGAGTTGGGACGGCTCCTGGCGGACACCGAGGGCGACGTGCAGTATGAGCGCGGCGAGAACCATCTGTTCTTCGAGATCGGCCATCGCCTGCTGATGTCGCGCATGATCGACGGGCAGTTTCCGGCCTACGAGAAGGTCGTGCCCAAGGGCAACGACAAGCGCATCGAGTTCGAGCGGGATCGGTTGAACAACGCCGTCCGCCGCGTGGCGCTCCTCTCCAATGAGCGGTCGCGCGCGGTCAAGTTCGTGGTGACCAAGGGCTCGGTCGAGGTGACGTCCAGCAGTCCGGAGTTCGGGGAAGCGCGGGAGCCGATTGCCGTCGACTACGCCGGGCCGGATATCACGATCTGCTTCAACGCCCAGTATGTGCTGGACTTCCTCAACGCGGTGGAGTCGGACATCGTCGCGCTGGATCTCAAGGACGATGTGAGCCAGGCGGTGATGAAGCCGATTGGCGTCGAGGGCTACGACTACACGTACGTGATCATGCCCATGCGCGTGTGAGGGATTGGCGGGTAGGCCCCCGTGGATAGGCGACCCTGAAGGGTCGCCTCTACGGAGTGGGTCTTGTAGAAGCCCGGGTTTACCTACGCGTGTAGAGGCGACCCTTCAGGGTCGCCTGGAGCTGCGGGGGATCTTTGTAGAGGCGACCCTTCAGGGTCGCCTGGGGGTCGCCTGGAGCCGCGGGGCGCGT
>CAZUGF010000110.1:0-8389 GCA_964619705.1 uncultured Bifidobacteriaceae bacterium | reverse complement strand
CGTGCTTTGAACCCTTCGTGCTTTGAACCCCCCGTGATATATTCTGCCGGTTGAATGAGTTACGGCGGTTCGCGCCGTGTGGACCTGGCCGCGAGGCTCGGGCGCAGCCAGCGCACACTCAAGGCACGGCTCAGCCGCGCGGAGACGGTGCTGGCGGTGATGCGTGCCGCCCACGAATCCCTTGATGCCGCCACCATCGGCGATCAGGTGGTTGCCCTCTCGCACGAGTGGTTCAAGACGCCGTCCTGCGGCGTCTTTGCCGCCGATGTCGAGGGGCAGGTGGTCGCCTTGTCCTCGACGGGGCTCGGCTCGGCTCTCGGGCCGGCGGCCATCGACATCGCCCGCTGGGTGCTGCTGCACGGGCGGGAATTGACAACCGCCGACGCGCGGCGGGACATCCGTCTCTCCGCCGCCGCCGGCGCCGCAATCGGATGGCCGCTCCGGTGCCGGACACGCACGGTGGCGGCCCTCGTGGTGATCGAGCGCGCCGCTTCCTCCGTGGTGCCCCGCATCACGCCGGCCCTGGCCGAGCTGCTGGGCACGGCCTTCGAAGGGCCGGCCCAGGCACTCGACAATGCCCTCATCCTCCGGCGGGCCGAGGCCCTCTCGGTCACGGATGATCTGACGCAGCTGTACAACTCCCGCTACCTGAATCACGTGCTCAGGCGGGAAGCGAAGCGGGCCTCGCGCTCCGGCCGGCCGCTGTCGCTGGTGTTCCTGGACCTGGACGGGTTCAAGACCGTCAACGACCATCACGGCCACCTGGCGGGGAGCCGGGCCCTTGTCGAGGCCGCGGCCGTGATTCGCGGGTCTGCCCGCGAGACGGACGTGGTGGCGCGCTTCGGCGGCGACGAGTTTTCCATCATCCTGCCGGAAACGGGCGCCGAGGGCGCCTTCGCGGTGGGGGAGCGCGTCCGGGACCGGATTGAAGCCCATCCGTTCCTGGCCGGCGACGGGTTGAGCCTGCGGCTGACGGTGTCGGTCGGTGTGGCCACATTGCCCGATGTGGCCACGTCGGCTGAAGAACTGATGCGAGCGGCCGATATGGCGATGTACGAGGTCAAGGACTCGGGCAAAAACGGGGTGCGCACGGCCCGCCCGGCGGGCGGCGGCTGATGCGCGGACTAGCACATGGCATTTGGTTCGTTACTGTCATTTCTCTCGACTGACCTCGCCATCGATCTCGGCACGGCGAACACCTGCGTGTACGCCAAGGGCCGCGGGATCGTCGTCAACGAGCCGTCGATTGTCGCCGTCAACAAGGTCAACGGACGCGTCGAGGCGGTCGGCCGCGAGGCGAAGGAGATGCTCGGCCGCACGCCGGGCAACATCGTCGCCATCAAGCCGATGAAGGACGGCGTCATCGCCGACTTCGACGTCACCGAGAAGATGCTGACCTACTTCATCAAGAAGGCCCACAACGGCAACGTGTGGGTGCGTCCGCGCATCATCATCGGCGTGCCGTCCGAGATCACGCAGGTGGAGAAGCGGGCGGTCAAGGACTCCGCCTACCGCGCCAAGGCCAGCGAGGTCCACCTCATCGAGGAGGCCATGGCCGCGGCCATCGGCGCGGGGCTGCCCATCACCGAGCCGGCCGGCAGCATGATCGTCGACATCGGCGGCGGCACCACGGACATCGCCGTCATCTCCCTCGCGGGCATCGTCTACAGCAAGGCGGTGCGCGTCGCGGGCAACGAGATGGACGAGGCGATCATCCAGTACATCAAGAAGACCTACAACCTCCTCATCGGCGAGCGCACGGCGGAGCAGATCAAGATGGAGCTCGGCAGCGCCTACCCGCTCGAGGAGCGGATCACGATGGAGATCAAGGGGCGCCACCTCATCGAGGGCGTGCCCAAGACGATCACCATCTCCGACGAGGAGATCCGCGAGTCCCTGGCCGAGACCGTCAACGTCATCGTCGACGCCGTGCGCGTGGCGCTCGAGCGCACGCCGCCGGAGCTCTCCGCGGACATCGTGGACCGCGGGATCGTCGTCACCGGCGGCGGTTCGCTGCTCAAGAACCTGGACAAGCGCCTCCGCGAGGAGACCGGCCTCCCCGTGTCGAGCGCCGAGGACCCGCTCTCGTCCGTGGTGCTCGGTGCCGGCAAGATGCTCGGCGAGTTCGACCTGCTGAGGAAGATCGCGATCGACTAGCGAGTACGACGGTCCCCGGTCCCGGCTCCCGGTCCCCGACGTCGGTCAACCGCCATGCCTCTCGAGAACATTCGCCAACGTCCGGGGCTCGTGCTGGGGGCGGCCATCCTGCTGCACGTGGGGCTGATCTCGACCCAGGTGAGCACGGCCACCGGCCTCCCGCTCATCGAGGTCGTGACCTTCGGCGCCTTCGCCGAGGTCCAGCGGCTGACGATGCAGGGCGTGGACGGCGTGCGCGGGCTGTGGTCCGGCTACGTCGCGCTCCAGCACGTGCAGGACGAGAACCTCGCGCTCAAGCAGGAAGTGCAGCGCCTCCAGGTGCGCCTCCAGGAAGAGCGGGCCCTCGCGCAGCGGACCGAGAGCCTGCGGCAGCTCCTGGAGCTCCGCGATCGCGGCGGGCTGCACACGACGGCGGCCGAGATCATCGCGGCCGGGGCCAGCCCGGAGTTCCGCACGGTCACCATCGACAAGGGGAGCGACGACGGGCTGACGGCGGACATGGCGGTGATCTCGCCGGCCGGCGTGGTCGGACGCGTGATCCTGCCCAGCCGCCGCGCCGCCAAGGTGCAGCTCCTCATCGACAGGAACGCGGCCGTCGGCGCCACCATCGAGCGGTCGCGCGCGCAGGGCGTCGTGCTCGGCTTCGGGAGCGGTGATCTCAGCATGGAGTACGTGCCGGGCACCGCGGACGTCAAGCCGGGCGACCTCGTCGTGTCTTCCGGCATCGACGGGATCTACCCCAAGGGCTTCGTCGTGGGCACGGTGGAGACCGTGGAGGGCGGACGGGGGACGTACCACCAGATCGCGGTGCGCCCGGCCGTGGACTTCTCGCGGCTCGAGGAGGTCCTGGTCGTGCTGACGCCGCCGCCGGGACGCGAGGCCGGCGAGGTCGTGCCGTGAGGGCACTCGGCTACGTCGGGATGGTGGTCGCCGCGCTCGCCCTCCAGACGACGTTCGCGGGCCTCGTCATCCGCGGGACCGCCGCGCTCGACTTCGTGCTGATCGTCGTCGTCTACCTGGCGCTCACGTCCGGGCCGGTGGCCGGCGTCGTGGCGGGCAGCGTGGCGGGGCTCATCCAGGACGCCCTCTCCAGCGGCATCCTGGGCATCGGCGGGCTGGCGAAGACGCTGGTCGGGTTCCTGGCCGGCCTCCTCGGCACCCAGTTCATCGTGACGGCGCCGCTGCCGCGGTTCCTGCTGATCGTGGCGGCCACGGCACTCCACGCGGTGGTGTTCATGGGGCTCTACGTGCTGCTGGACCTCCGGACGTTCCAGTCGCCGTATGCGGAGGTCGGGGCCCAGGCGCTCGGCAACGGGTTCGTCGGCGTCGTGCTGGCGCAGATCCTGGACTGGGTCCCCGGGTTCGTCTCCCGGCGGCGGGCGAGGAGGTAGGGAGGTTCGGGGAGGTTCGGGGAGGTGCGGGGAGGTGCGGGGGAGGTGCGGGGGAGGTGCGGGGAGGTGCGGGGAAGGTTCGGGAAGGTGCCGGGGAAGGTTCGGGAAGGTGCGGGAAGGTTCTGGGAAGGTGCCGGGAGCGGGTTGTAGGATAAGGGGCAGGTAACCGTCCATGGCGATTGCAGAGGACCGTCGGAAACTGGCTGTGCGGCTGCGCTGGCTGCGCGTGGCGGTGCTCGCGGCCTTTGGCCTGCTCGCCTGTGGGTTCTGGTTCTTCCAGGTCGTCCAGCACGCCAAGTTCCGCGAGATGGCGGAGAACAACCACCAGCGGACGCTGGCGCTCCGGGCGCCGCGCGGCGTCATCTTCGATCGCACGGGGCGGGTGCTCGTCGAGAACCGCAGCTCCTTCAACATCTCCATCGTCCGCGAGCACACGCGGGACATGAGCCGCACCGTCCAGCTGCTGGCGGAGGTGACCGGCGTGCCGGAGGCGCGCATCCAGGAAGTGGTGGAGCGCAACCGGCGCGAGCCCGCCTACCGGCCGATCGTGGTCATCCATGACGCGACGCTGGCCCAGGTCGCGGCAGTGACGGCGCGCCGGCTGGACTTCGAGCTGCCGGACGTCGTCGTGCAGGAAGTGCCGACGCGGCAGTACCCCGACAACGCGCTGGCGGCGCACCTCATCGGCTACGTGGGGGAGGCGAGCGATCAGCAGATGACGGCGGAGGGCGTGCCGGTCGGCTCCATCGTGGGGCAGTTCGGCGTCGAGCGCGTCTACAACCAGACACTCATGGGGCAGGACGGCGCGCGGCGCGTCGTGGTCAACAGCGTGGGCCGCGAGATCCGGACGATCGAAGAAGTGCCGGCCGTGGAAGGCCGGCGCGTCAAGCTGTCCATCAATTACGCCGTGCAGCGCGCGGCCGAGGACGCGTTCCACGGGCTGGGGCACTGGGGCGCGGCCGTCGTGCTGGACCCGCGCAACGGCGACGTGCTGGCGATGACGAGCCTGCCCGGGTTCGATCCCAACGCGTTCGCGACGGGCATCGATCGCCGGACGTGGAGCGATCTCAACACCGACGCGCTCCGCCCGCTGCAGAACCGCGCCATCCAGGGCCGCTACTCGCCCGGGTCCACGTTCAAGATCGTCGTGGCGACCGCCGCGCTCGAGTCGGGCACCGTCACCCCGGATCACAAGGTGTTCTGCGCCGGCGGCGCGACCTTCTACGGCCGCTTCTTCCGGTGCCTCGGCCAGCACGGCTGGATGGACATGCGCCACGCGCTCGAGAAGTCGTGCAACACCTACTTCTACACGCTGGGCAACATGGTCGGCATCGACCGCCTCTACGAGTACTCCGAGAAGCTGGGGCTGGCGGGCAAGAGCGGCATCGACCTGCCGAACGAGATCGAGAGCATCGTGCCGTCGACGGAGTGGAAGCGCCAGCGGACCGGCGAGAAGTGGTATGCGGGCGAGACCATCTCGGTCGCCATCGGCCAGGGCCAGCTCTCGGTCACGCCGATGTCGATGGCGGTGATGATGGCCACGGTCGCCAACGGCGGGTCGCGCGTCGTGCCCCGGCTGGTCACGGCCGTGGACGATGGCGAGGGCTGGGAGGACGTGCCGCCGCCGGCGAACCCGTTCCCCCCGCTGCTCATGAAGCCGGAGACCCTCGCGGCGGTCCACGACGGGCTGTGGATGGCGGTGAACGGCGGCGGGACCGCGCGGCGCGCCCAGATCGCCGGGCGTGACGTGGCGGGCAAGACGGGGACGACGCAGGTGATCTCGCACCAGGGCCGCGCCCGCGCGGCGGGGAGCACGCGCGACCTGCGCGATCACGGCTGGTTCGTCTTCTTCGCGCCGCGCGACAACCCGGAGGTGGCCGGCGCGGTGTTCGCCGAGCACGCCGAGACCAGCTCGATGGCGGCGCAGATCGCCCGCCACGTCCTCGAGACCTACTTCGCGCAGAAGGACGGCCTGCCGCTGCCGGAGTTCCGGCCCCCCGGCGCGCCGGCCGCGCCCGCGCCGCCGCCGGCCGCCGTGCCGGCCCCGGCGCCCGCCGCGCGGCCCATCGCCGACGCGGGAGCCGTCGATCGCTGATGTTCGAACGCCGCCTCTACTTCCACATCGACTGGCTGCTCATTGCCGCGGTCTTCGCGCTGTGCGCGATCGGGCTGGCGATGATCTACAGCACGACGGGCGGCCTGACCCGCGTCTACTGGACGCAGGTCTACGCCGTGGGTCTCGGCCTCGTGGCGATGGGCGTGTGCCTGTCGATCGACTACCGGTCCCTCGCGGACAAGTCGCACCTCATCTACCTGGCGATGATCATCGCCCTGGTCGGGGTCCTGTTCTTCGGCGCCGTCCGCGGCGGATCGCGGCGGTGGATCGATCTCGGCGTCTTCAACCTGCAGCCGTCGGAGTTTGCCAAGGCGACACTCGCCCTGATGCTCGCCAAGATGCTGGGCGAGGCCCGGCGCCCGGCGCTGACCAACCAGGACCTGCTCCTGGCAGGGATCATCACGGCCGTGCCGCTGCTCCTCATCGCGCGGCAGCCGGACCTGGGAACGGCCGTGACGCTGCTGCCCGTGCTGGTGGCCATTGCCTTCGTCGCCGGCATGCCGCTGCGCTACCTCGGCATCCTGGCGCTCATTGCCGTCCTGGCGGCGCCCATCGCGTACCAGTTCGGGCTGGAGGACTACCAGCGCGAGCGCATCTCCACCTTCCTGGATCCGGAGCAGGACCCGCGCGGCGCGGGCTACCAGCAGATCCAGGCGCGCATCACGGTGGGCTCCGGCGGCGTCTGGGGCAAAGGCTTCATGGGGGGGACGCAGGGCCAGTTGCGGTTCCTCCCCGTCGCGCACAACGACTTCATCTTCTCGGTGCTCGCGGAGGAACAGGGCTTTGCCGGCGTCCTGGTCGCTCTCGGGCTCTACCTTTTCGTGATCATGCGATCCCTCGCGGCCGCGCGGCTGTCGAAGGATCGCCTCGGTGCCTATCTCATCCTGGGCGTGCTGGCCTCCTTCACGTTCCAGGTGATCTACAACATCACGATGTCCGCCGGGCTCGTGCCGGTCAAGGGGCTGACGCTGCCGCTCATGAGCTACGGCGGCTCCTCCATGATTGCCACGCTGGCCGGCTTCGGCCTCATCCTGAACGTGCGGATGCGGCGGTTCACGAACTGATGCCCCGCCGGCGCCACCGGCAGGCCGGGCCCCCCGGCCCGTGCCCGGGACGAGTATCCAACCCATGACCAAAGAGATGATCATTTCGTCCAATGGCCACGAGACGCGCGTGGCCATTCTCGAGGACGACCTGCTGGCGGAAGTCTTCGTCGAGCGCGAGCGCAACCGCGGCGTGGTCGGCAACGTGTACAAAGGCCGCGTGTCCAAGGTGCTGCCGGGGATGCAGTCGTCCTTCATCGACCTGGGCCTCGAGCGCGACGGGTTCCTGTACGTCTCCGACGTCATCAGCAACCTCGACGACTACGACGGCGTGGACGATGAGCCGGAGGCGAAGCCCGCCAACGGCGAGGGCGGCGAGAAGGAGCGGGAGCGCGGCCGCGACAGGGACCGGCAGCCGGAAGCAAAGATCGAGGAGCTGCTCAAGGAAGGCCAGGACGTCGTCGTCCAGGTGGCCAAGGAGCCGCTCGGGACCAAGGGCGCCCGCCTGACATGCCACGTGACGCTGCCCGGGCGCTTCCTGGTGTTCATGCCGACGGTCGATCACATCGGCATCTCCCGCAAGATCGCGACGCGCGAGGAGCGCGCCCGGCTGCGCGGCATCGTCAAGGAGTTCCGGGAGCAGCACCAGTTCGGGGGCGGCGTCATCATCCGGACGGCGGCCGAGAACCGGACCAAGGAGGACATCCTCGCGGACCTGCACTACTTCCACAAGATCTGGGTGGAGATGCGGCAGCGGTCCGAGGGGCGCCGGTCGCCGGCGGTCGTCTACCAGGAGCCCAGTCTCGTCAACAAGCTCCTGCGGGACCTGCTGACCGACGACTACACCGCCATCCGCATCGACGACCCGGTCGAGCACGGCCGCATCCTCGAGTTCATCGGCCGGATCATGCCGTCCCTGTCGTCGCGCGTGAAGCTCTACGACAAGGATTACCCGATCTTCGAGGAGTACGGCGTGCAGGCGGAGCTCGACAAGGCGCTCCGCAGCAAGGTCTGGCTCAAGTCGGGCGGGTCCATCGTCATCAACCAGACCGAGGCGCTCGTCGCGATTGACGTCAACACCGGACGCTACGTGGGCAAGAAGACCGCGGGGCGGCTGGAGGACACGATCATCAAGACGAACCTGGAGGCGGCCCGGGAGATCGTCCGGCAGATCCGCCTGCGGGACCTGGGCGGCATCATCGTGCTCGACTTCATCGACATGGAGGAGAAGAAGAACCGCCAGAAGGTGTTCCAGGCGGTCGAGCAGGAGCTGCGCAAGGACCGCGCCCCGTCCAAGGCGCTGCAGGTCTCGGACTTCGGCCTCGTCATCGTGACGCGCAAGCGCGTCAAGCAGAGCCTCGAGCGCGTGCTGACCGAGCCCTGCCCGTACTGCTCGGGCGCGGGGACGATCAAGTCGGCGTCAACCGTGTGCTACGAGATCCTGACGGAGATGAAGAAGATCGGCCAGGACCTCGACGGCCCCGGCGTCCTGCTGCGCGTCAACCCGGACATCGCCCGCGCGCTCAAGGAAGAGGAGCGCGGCGTGCTGAGCGACCTGCGGTCCATGCTGGGACGCCAGGTGGTGGTCAAGTCGGACGTGCACCTGCACCACGAACAGTTCGACGTGATGAGCATCGGGGGATGATGGGACGTAGGTTCAAAGCACGGACGTTCAAAGCACG
>CAZUGF010000109.1:0-8506 GCA_964619705.1 uncultured Bifidobacteriaceae bacterium | reverse complement strand
AGCGCGAGGCCCACCGAGCCGCGGAGCGGCGAGGCATACCGAGCGGCGCAGCCGCGAGGCCCACCGAGAGGCCTGCGGCACTGCCGCCGGCCGCACGCAGTGCGGCCCTACCCGCGCTCCATCGTGACGAACACGTTGCGCCCGTCGCGTGAGACGAGCAACAGCGACGGCCGATCGCCGGACCGATCGAGCGCGCCCCTGAGCGCGTCGGCCGATGCCACGTCCGTGCCGTTGACGCGGCGGATGACGTCACCCTCCCGCAGCCCCGCTTCCGCGGCCGGGCTGCCGGGGCGCACGCCCGCGACCACGACACCGCTCGTGCCCTCGTCGAGTTCGAAGCGGCGCGCGATGTCTGGCGTCAGCGGCTGGACGGACAGCCCGTACCCCGATCCGCTCGCGCCGGCTGCGGCGTCGCCGCCGAGGGCCGTCTCCGACGGGAGTTCGGCCAGCGTGGCGCGCACGTCCTGCTTCTCGCCGTCCCTCGAGATGGAGAGCGTCACTGTCGCTCCGGGGCCGAGCGGGGCCACCTGGTTGCGCAGGGCGTTACCGGAGTCGATGGGCGTACCGTCGAGCGCCAGCACGACGTCGCCCGTGCGCAGGCCGGCCTTGTCCGCGGGGCTCCCCGATTGCACGTCGCTGACGATGGCGCCGGCCGTCCGCTCGAGGCCCAGGCTCCGGGCCATGTCCGCGTCGATCCCCTGCACGGTGATGCCGAGCATGCCGCGGTGCACGCGCCCGTCGGCCATCAACTGCTCCATCACACGGCGGGCCATATTCGACGGGATCGAGAAGCCGATGCCGATGTTGTACCCGACAGGCGAGACGATCTGCGCGTTGATGCCGATGAGCTCACCGCGCGTGTTGATCAGCGCGCCGCCGGAGTTGCCCTGGTTGATGGGCGCATCCGTCTGGATGAAGTCCTCGAACGCGTCCGCGCTCGCGCCCGTCACCCGCCCCTTCGCGCTCACGATCCCCATCGTCACCGTCTGGCCGATACCGAGCGGGTTGCCAATCGCAAAGACCACGTCGCCGACGCGTGCCGCGTCGGAGTCCCCGACCGGTACGGTCGGCAGGTCCGCCAGCGGCACCTTGAGCACCGCCAGATCACTCGGCTCGTCGCTGCCGACCAGCGTGGCGTCCACGCTCCGGCCGTCGGAGAAGTCCACGCGCAGCCTGCTGGCCCCGTTCACGACGTGGTGGTTGGTGAGCACGTAGCCGTCCGCGTTGATGACGACACCCGATCCGAGGCCGCTCGCCTGCCGCGGCGCCGGCATCGCCCGCGGCGCCCCGCCGCGGTCGCCGAAGAAACGGCGGAGCAGGTCATCCTCGAACGGCGCCGCCGTCTGCTGGACCAGGCGCTCGGAGCGGACGGTCACCACGGCCGGCATCACCTTCGCGATCAGGTCGGCATAGGACGGGCCGGCGGGATCCACGGCGGCCGCGGCCGCAGCGGCGGCTCCAACGACGGCCCGGGCCTCCGCGCGCGGGGCCAGGACGTACCACCCGCCGGCGGCGCCTGCCACCAGCAACGCACCGAGCAGGGCGCTGAGCACGTGGACCCGCGCGCGCCGCGTCGGGGAAGCGGTCGGAATCATGGCATGTCTCCTTGTCGAATCACCGAGGGCACGATTGCCCTCTTCACTTGTGACGCCGGAGACGGAGCGGCTGACGTTGCCGCTCCATTACATTCATGAAGGAATCGCGGAACCGGGCAGATCCACCGTGAACACGCTGCCGGCGCCGGGGCGTGACGTGACGCGCACCGTCCCCCCGTGCCCTTCCACGATGGCCTTGACGAGGGACAGGCCGAGGCCGAACCCGCGCGCGGAGCGGCTGGCGTCCGCGCGGAACAGCCGATCCCAGACCCGCGGGCGATCCTCGGGGGAGATGCCGATGCCCGTGTCGGCAACCGAGACGAGGACCCGCCCGCCCTCGCTCCACCCGCGCACGTCGATCCGTCCCCCGGCCGGCGTGTACTTGACCGCGTTGTCGAGCAGGTTGGCGAGCACCTGCCGCAGGCGCACGCGATCGGCCATCAGCACGAGGCCGGACGCGGTGTCCGCCGTCGCAAGGTGGACGCCCTTCTCCTCGGCCGCATCGGCGTACAGGTCCACGGCTTCGCGGATGACATCCTCGAGCCGCACCGCCGTGCGGTCCAGGGGCAGCGTCCCGGTCTCGGCGCCGGAGATGTCGATGAGCGTGGTGAGCGTGGCGGTGAGCCGTTCCGTCTCGTCGAGCGCGTGGACCAGTCCCTCGCGCAGCCCGTCCGCATCACCGGCCGTGAGGGCCCGCTCGGTCACGCTGCGCAGGCGCGTGAGCGGCGTGCGCAGGTCGTGCGCCACGTTGTCCAGGGCGCCGCGCATGCCGCCCACCAATCGCTCCAGCCGGTCGAGCATCTGGTTGACGAGCGCCGCCAGGTCGTCGAGGGCATCGTGGCTCCCGCGCGTCGGGACGCGCGCGTCGAGGCGGCCGGTGGTGACGATGGACCTGAGCGTGGTTTCCATGGCGCGCACGGGCTGGAGCCCGATCACCGTCAGCATCGCGCCGCCCACCAGCGCGATGGCAAGCACCAGCGCGAGGAGCAGCGTCGTGATCTGCCGGAACCGCAGGAGGAGCGACTCGCGGAGCGCGGAGCTCCGGCCCACCTGCACGAGCGTCCCACCGGAGAGCCGCGCCGTCTCGACCTCGAGCACGGTCCCTCGCCGGCCCTCGATGCGCTGCCACCAGCGGGCCGACGGCTGATCGAGATCCAGCGCGGACAGGTCGAACTCGTCCCAGCCCGCAGGCAGGTTGAAATAGGTGGCCACCGCCGCCCGGCCGACCACGCGCACGAACGTCTGCTCGTGCCGGCCCTGCAGCCGATCCGCCGCGATGACACGATCGAGCGCGGCCAGGCCGCCGCGCTGGTACTCCTCCGCATAGCGGTTGAGCATCGACGACGTGGTGTCGCGATCCTGGGCCTCGAGCGAGCGGGCCAGCAGCAGGTACGTGACCCCGACGACAACGAGGCTGCCGACGGCGAAGAAGAGGAAGTACCAGAGGGCAAGCCTGAGCGCGAGCGCGCTCCGGAAGGGTTCAGTCCACCTTGAGGGCATAGCCGATCCCGCGGATGGTCTGGAGGAGCTTCGGCTGGAACGGCTTGTCGATCTTCTCGCGGAGCCGGTGCACGAGCACGTCGACGATGTTCGTGCCGGGATCGAAGCTGTAGTCCCAGACCTGCGAGACGATCATCGTCTTGGACACGACCTTGCCGGCGTTGCGCATCAGGTACTCGAGGAGCGCGTACTCGCGCGGGCGGAGATCGATCGGCGTGCCGGCGCGCTCCACCCTCCGCGTCAGCCGGTCCAGCGTGAGATCGGCCATCGTGAGCGTGGTGGGCTCGGCGGCCGCGGCGCCCCGCCGGATGAGCGCGTGTACCCGCGCCAGCAGCTCGACGAACGCGAAGGGCTTCGTCAGGTAGTCGTCGCCCCCGATCTCGAGTCCCGCGACCCTGTCGTCCACGCTCCCCCTGGCGCTCAGGAACAGCACCGGCGTGGACACCCCCGCACGCCGCAGCGCGCCGACCAGGCTGATGCCGTCCAGGCGCGGCAGCATGACGTCCACGACGAGCGCGTCGTAGGCGTGAGTCCGTGCCTTGTCGAGGCCCTCGACGCCGTCCACACCGACATCCACGGCAAAGCCCTCCTGCCGCAGGCCGTCGGCGACGAAGGCCGCGATGGTCGGGTCGTCCTCGATTACGAGCAGGCGCATCGGACTCCTTCCCGTTGCGGCCGGGCCCGCTCAGCCCGAGCCCAGCACCCGTCTGAATCGTTCCACGAATCCACCCGCAGCGGCGACCTCGCCCGTCGCGGGCCGGATCGTCAGGGACCGGCCGCCCAGGCCGCGCGCGAACTCCGGGTCCGCTGTCAGCGCGACGAAGGCCAGGTTGCGGGCAAGGGCGATCCGCCGGCAGTCCGCGGCGACGCGTGCCACGGCCTCCCGCGGAAGGTCCGCGGACGGGTGCTCCGCGATGATCAGCGAGGGCGAGAGCGCCAGCGCCCGCGCGAGCCTCACACGGAACTGCACTTCGGGCCCCGCCGTGCCGAGCGCGGTCTCCCAGACCCCCTCGTCCAGACCCACCTCGCGGGCGATGGCGTCGACCGTGGGACGATGCTCCGGATCGATGGGCTCGATCGCCAGGGTGTGCGGGATGGCGACGTTCTGCAGCACGCTCAGCCCGTTCAGCAGGACCGCGCGCGCGCCGACCAGGCCCAGGCCCTCGAGCGATTGCAGCCAGCTCGCCGTGTCCGGAATCGTACGGGTGTTGCCGCCGAAGAGCGCGATGTCCCCCTCGTCCGGCAGCGACGCGCCGGTGACGAGGTGCACGAACATCTCGGCGGCGAGTGCATCGAGCCCCGCGAGGCTGATGATCTCGCCGGGTGCGACGATCAGCGCGCGGACGCGGAGCGGACGCAACTGCTGGAAGTCCTTGACGAGCCCGCGGACCTCGAGCAGCGGAGCGCTCACGACGGGGCCCGGCGGGCGGCCGCCCGCTCCTCGAGCTGCCGGAACTCGTCCGGCGGCAGCGTGATCAGGCCGAGCGTGCTGCGCGTCTCCCCGAAGCCGTGGAAATCCGAGCCGCCGCTCGTGGCCAGGCCGAGCGCGCGCGCGCGGGACCGGTAGGCCTCGCGCGTGGTCCCCGCGTGGTCGGAGTGGTAGATCTCGATGGCGTCGAGCCCGGCCTCGGCCAGCGGCGCGAGCAGCCAGTCGCGCTTCGTCACCCCCGGGTGCGCGAACGAGAGGATGCCGCCGGCGGCGTGCACGATGGACAGCACCTCGAACGGCGAACTGCCCGTGCGCGGCACGAACGCCGGCTGTCCGGCGCCGAGGAACCGCTCGAACGCCTCGGAGACCGTCACCACGTGACCCGCCGCGATGAGCGCACGCGCGAGCCAGGGACGGCCGATGGACGTGCCCGGCCGCGCGGACGCGTCGCGCAGGAGCGCGTCGACGTCCACCGGCACGCCGAGCTCAGCCAGGCGCCGGCCCATCTCCGTCACGCGCCCCGTGCGCAGCGCGCGCTGCCGTTCGAGAAAGGCCGCGAGCGCGGCATCGCGGTGATCGAAGAAGTACCCGAGCACGTGAACATCCCGCGCCTCGTCGACGGAGGTAATCTCGATGCCGGGTATCGTGCGGATGCCGCGTGCGGCCGCGAGCCGCGCGACGTCGTCCACGGCGGCCACCGTGTCGTGATCCGTCACGGCCATCGTGGTGATGCCCGCCGCGGCCGCGCGGTCCACGAGTTCGGACGGCGTCAGGCGTCCGTCCGAGGCCGTGGTATGGAGGTGGAGGTCGATCAACGCGAGGCCGCACGCTTGGACGCGCGCGGCTTGGCCGCACGGCGCGTCGGCCGCTGCGCGTGGCGCTTCTGGAGCAGGCGGTACTCCCGGATCAGCATCTCCAGGTGCTGGCGCTCCTCTTCCGCGAACTCCAGGAAGATCTGCTTGCCCTCGGAGTCCTCGAAGCGCTCGCCGTACCGCTTGAAGAAGCGGTGCGAGCCGCGCTCGCAGCGGATGCCGATGCGCAGGGCCTCGAGGTCGTCCACGCCGCCCCGGCGGAGCTGGTCCGCGCCCGCGGCAAAGAGCCCGTTGGCCGCGCCCTTGAAGAAGAGGAACGTGGGGCGCGCCTCGAGCTGCGGGTCCTGCTCGAGCAGCTTGCGGTAGCGCTCCTCGAGCGTGCCGAGGTGGTGCTTCTCCTCCTCCGCCAGGTCGTGGAACACGCGCTTGCCGCGCGGGTCCTTGGTGATGCGTGCGGCGCGCGTGTAGAACTCCAGGCCGCTCCGCTCGGTGGCAATCGCAATCCGCAGGGCATCACGCGCGAAGAGCATCTCCGTCGTCGAGCCCTCCTCGGCAGGCGGGCGCCCTGTCCGGCACGCCTCGCACGTCCCGTAAATCTGGACGACGCTCTGCCGCGCCGTGAAGCCGCGCGCCGTCGCCACTTCCTCGACGATGGCCTCGATGTCCGAGCTCAGGAACTCGTACGACCGGTTGCAGGTCTTGCAGATGAGGTGGAAGTGCCGGGGATGGCGGTACGAGTGCTCGAACCGGAACTTCCCCTCGCCGAAATCGACCTTGCGGGCAATACCCGCCTCCACCATCCACTGCAGCGTGCGGTAGACGGTCGCCCGGCTGATGCGCTGGTCCTCGCGCTTGATCAGCTCGACCAGATCGTCCGCGCTCAGGTGGCCCTCCTGACGGAGGAACACGTTGACGATCAGGTCGCGTTTGCTGGAGCGCTTGGTGCCTGCCGGCCGGAGTCGATCGAGATCCGGAATGGCCGACGCTGGGGCCATTTCCCCTCCCCTCGGCTCGTGGAAGTTACGCGTTGAACGACTGGCCGCACCCGCAGGTCGACGACGCAGTGGGATTCTTGATGGTGAAGCCGCCGCCGGTGATGGTGTCCACGAAATCCACCTCGGCGCCCTTCAGGTAGCTGATGCTCACCGGATCGACGAACAGCCGTACGCCGTTCGACTCGTAGGACTGGTCGCCGACGCCCGCACCGCCCTCTTCGATCATCAGGCCGTACTGGAACCCCGAGCAGCCGCCGCCCTGCACGAACACACGCAGGCCGCTCTCGGCCTTGCCTTCTTCCGTGAGCAGCTCCCGGATCTTGGCAGCCGCCGCTTCGGTGACCGTGATGAGGCCGGGCCCGGACGGCGCCGGCACAACCGGGGTCGGAGTCGGGATCTGGGTCTCTGTCTGCATGGTGCTCCCTATTCTATCAAACGTTCGGCCAGATGACGTAAACGACTGAGATATTTGACGTTATGCCATTTCAAGCCGCGCCGAGCTCCGCCAGCCGCGCCGCCGACGCCGCCTCCACGTCCTTGTGCAGGCTGTTCCCGTGCGCGTCCATCGTCACGATGGCCGGGAAGTCCCGGAGTTGGAGGTGCCACATCGCCTCCGGCGTGCCGAAGTCGAGCAGTGACACGCCGTCCACTCCTTGGATGCAGCGCGCGTAGAACTGGGCCGCGCCGCCGATCGCATTCAGGTACACCGCGCCGTGCTCGCGGAGCCCCGCCAGCGTCTTCGGCCCCATCCCGCCCTTCCCCATGACGGCGCGGATCCCGTAGCGCCCGATGATGTCCGCCTGATACGGCTCCTCCCGGATGCTCGTCGTCGGGCCGGCGGCTGTCACCGTCCACGTGCCGTCCTCCTCCTTCCGGACGACGGGGCCGCAGTGATAGAGCACCGAGCCGCGGAGATCGACGGGCGGCTCGTGGCTCATCAGGTGATGGTGCACCGCGTCGCGGCCGGTGTACGACGGCCCGCTCACGAGGACGACGTCGCCGACGGTGAGCGAGCGGACGGTGGCCTCGTCGAGCGGCGCGCGCAGCGCGATCTCGCGGCCCGTCCTCCGGAACCCCGCCTGGTCCATCATCGGGATGGTCGGGACCGATGGATCGCGATAGAGCCAGCTGGTGATCGCGCCGGTGCCGGCATCCAGGGTGACGCCCAGCCGCCGGAACGCCCAGCAGTCGTACGCCACGGAGACGAAGAAGCTGGCCGGCAGGCGGTTGAGCACGCCGACCTTGCACCCGATGAGGGACGTGCGGCCGCCGAAGCCCATGGTGCCGACGCCGAGCGTGTTGACGGTCTGCATGATGCCCGCCTCGAGTGCGGCCAGGCGATCGTCCGGGTTCACGTCGTCCAGCGTGCGGAACAACTGCTGCTTGGCCTCGACGTACCCGCTCGTCCGGTCGCCGCCGATGGCCACGCCGACGGCGCCGGGGCCGCAGCCCTTGCCCTGCGCCTGCCACACGGCGTGGAGGATGCACTTGCGGACGCCCTCGATCGTGCGGTCGGCGCGGCCGAGGTGCGGCAGGTCCGAAGGCAGCGAGTACTGGACGTTCATGTTCTCGCAGCCACCGCCCTTGAGGATCAGCTTGACCTCGATCTCGTCGCGCGCCCACTGCTCGAAGTGCAGGATGGGCGTACCGGGTCCGAGGTTGTTGCCGGAGTTCTCGCCCGTCAGGGAGTCGACGGAGTTAGGCCGAAGCTTGCCGCGCTTCGTGGCCTCGGCCACGGCCGCGCGGATCTGCTCCTTCATCCAGATCTGGCTGGCGCCGACCGGCGTCTTGATCTCGAAGGTCGGCATGCCGGTGTCCTGGCAGATGGCCCCTTCGCCGGCGGCGGCCTGGTCGATGTTCTGCGCGATGATGGCGAGGGCCTGTGCGGAGCGGCTGCCCTCCTCTTCCGAGGCGCGGGCCGCGCTGACGGCCGCCCGGACGTCGGGCGGCAGGTCCGTGGAGGTCTTGATGATCAGTTCGAGGACGCTGTCGAAGAACTGGGGGATCATGCTCCGATAGTTTAGACGCTTGGGGGTGAAGGGTTCAAAGCACGGAGGGTTCAAAGCACAGAAGGTTCAAAGCACGGGGGTTCAAAGCACGGGGGTTCAAAGCACAGGGGTTCAAAGCACAGGGGTTCAAAGCGCGTGTAGGGCGGGTCTTCAGACCCGCCGTGGA
>CAZUGF010000108.1:0-8612 GCA_964619705.1 uncultured Bifidobacteriaceae bacterium | reverse complement strand
TAGGCGCCAGCCGCAGGGGGGACCTTCACGTCCGCCGCCTGCACCGTAGGGCGGACCTTCAGGTCCGCCACGTGCTCCGTCGAAACGCCCACCGACACCACGGCCACGCCGAGAGCGATTGAGGCGATCACGACGTGCCGGCGCATCAGCCTACGATATCGCGTGTGGGGGTTTCATGCCCTCATGCCGCGGGCACTGACCACCCGGCTCACGTACGACGACTACGCGGCGATCCCGTCCGACGGCCGCATCCACCAGATTGTGGATGGGGAGGTCTCTGTGACGCCTGCGCCCTCGCCCCTGCACCAGCGCGCGTCGAAGCGTCTCCAACGCCAGCTCGAGGAGTACTTCGAGGCGCCTGGCCTCGCGGAGGTCTTCAACGCGCCCATCGATCTCATTCTCAGCCACTCCGACATCACGCAGCCGGCCATCGTCGTCGTCGCTGGCTCACCGGATTTCGATGGGCTGGCGATCGATCTGGCTGCGGTCTGGCGATAGCGCCGCCGGGCGGTTTCCGTAGGGCGGACCTTCAGGTCCGCCGCGTGCGGAGTGCGTTCGCGCACGCGGTCTCCGTAGAGGCGGCCCTTCAGGGCCGCCTTCCGTCCGCGGACGGGCGGGACGCCGTAGGGCGGTCCTTCAGGACCGCCATCCTAGGCGGTTCGAAGGGTGGGTCGAGCGCGGGATCGGGGATGACGTCACCCTCGTGGCGCAGTTCCGACGTGACCGTCGTCTCGGCGTCAGCGCCACTGAAGCCACGGCAATGAGCTCGGCAACGCGCCGCTGATGCTCGAAGGCGTGTTCCTTTCTTGTCACAGTCGCATCGTGCCAACCGCCAGGCACGGGTCGAAGAGGGGCCCCCTATAGAATCAGTTAATAATATTAAGAGCTAGAAGATTAAAATCATACTGTATTCAAGAACTTAGATGCTATTCTTACCTGACTCGGCCGACGAGCCGAGTTGGCAGGCCAGGAGGCCCCCGCCGTCGCATGGCGGGGGCATCCTTCGCTGCATTTCCTCCGGGTACAACGGGGGCCTCATTGAAGAATCGTTTTAAGGGCTAGAAGCGTTCGCAGCTGGGGTCACTTTCCACGGCGTCGCGCCGTGGCCTTATTGGTGGGACTTGACGCGATCGACGTCGCTGTGACCTCGCCTGACACAGGCGCAGCGTTAGATGGACGACTTGAAGCAGCGGTCACGGACGCGCCGCCGGTCGTATGGGAGTCGAACCCAGTTCATGAGCTCGATGCAGGAAGCGTAGCGAACACAACCTCAAGGAGTTGGATCGATGAGTGAACCCCTCTCGCTCGAAGATGTCCGCGCTGCCGTTGCTGGCAACAGTGCCGCATTCCGTAGTGTCACGGAGTTTCAACCCGCCGACGGACCGGGGGGGAAGATCTTCCCGGCCACCTACGAAGGCGGAAAGTGTGCAACCGAAGAGAGGATGATTGGCGGCCAGAAGGTGCCGTGTGTCCTGATCGACTCCGTACAGGCACAGGCCAACAGAATCGAGTTGGCGCTGCTTGAAGCGTGGGAGCGAGGGCGCATTCGACTGCCCGTCATCCGTGTTGACTTCAAGGATGACCTTCCGAAGCCGTTCAGCGTGACGAGCCTGGATGCACCACATCGGATTGCCGACGCGCTCCTTCGAGACAGCCTCCATGAGGGGAAGCCCTTTCGCAAGTCGGACGTGGGCAAGGTGCTTGACGCCGTCGACGCCCGCAACGCGACGAGCCTGTTGGACCTTTGTCCGACGGCACTGATTCTCGGGATGTGGGACTCCACAGGTCCGCGCGGTGGCCTCGGCGTGAAAATCCAGCGGGCGCTCGTGTCGGAGATGATTGGCGTCAACGCGATTCAAGGCAGGAAGACCGCGAGTCGCCTCGATCCTGCACAGATCCAGAAGGACGCGGCGGTGCTGTATGTCGCCAAGGAGGGAGCCGAGTTTGCCTGGACCTCCGACCCGTCGCTGGCGGTGCAGGAGAAGTCGAAGGCGAAGAAACTGGGCAAGGAAGGTAAGCCCTCGGAAGCCAACCATGGGAACGTTACTCCGACAATCGCGGATGGCGGCTTCACGATCGATCGGGCCCTTCAGACAACGGTCCTGTCGCTTCCGGCCCTTCGACGTCTCAGATTTCCACTGAACGGTGAGGCGTCATCGACGTCCGCCGCTGACGACGCCGCTCGAACTGCCCTGGCGGCCTTGGCGTTATGCGGCGCAACGCTGGCACGGGATGCTGGTGCGGACCTGCGGTCACGCTGTCTCCTCGTACCTACTGCCGAGTTCACGTGGGAGTTGATCGGGTCACCCGGGTCGGCTCCTCGATCGTTCGCACTCAGCGGAAGCCAGGCGATCGACCTGCTGAACCAGGCCGTGGATGCCGCAAGGACTGCGGGATTGCCGTGGCGGCAGGATGCTGTCCAGCTTCAGCCATCTCCTCAGCTACTCGACCTTGTCAGGCGGAGTCAGGTTCTCGCGGCTTCTTCGCCCGTAGACGCCGGGGACTAGGCCATGTTGTCGATGGGAATCCGCTATCTGTGCGGCTGGGCCATGGCCACAGACGTAGCGGATCGGCAGAAGGCCGAATGGCCGCCGCACCCCGACCGTGCGTTCATGGCACTCGTTGCCGCTCACCATGAGTGTGACGGCGACGCCGAAGAGCGCGTGGCGCTCGAGTGGCTCGAGAAGCAGGCCCCACCCTCCTTGCACGTCGCGCTCGCCGTGAGCCACCGTACTCCAGTGACGTCGTTCGTCCCGGTGAACGACGCCACCGGACCCAAGGTCGGCAGGAAATCGCCTGCCGCGAGCACAGCCGCGGCCGCGCTCGATGTGCTGCCGGAACGGCGTAGCCGTCAGCCGCGCGGCTTCCCCGTTGTCATTCCGCCAGACCCAGTCGTGCATCTCATCTGGCCCGAGGCGGTTGACGTCGACGATCACCGGCGAGCACTCTCCGCCTTGTGCAGGAAGGTGACCTGCATCGGCCATTCCGCGTCCCTCGTGCAGATGTGGGTCGCGGAGGCTCCACTGCCGGCCTCGCTTGCTCCTGATGAGCTGGGGGAAACCAAGTTGCGCGTGCCATCAGTTGGCAGGTTGGCGCAGCTCGAGGCGAACTACGCCGCGGGGCGGCGTCCTACGACCGCGCGCTCTCAGGGGTATGCGCCCCCAGCGACTCGCGAACCGGGTTCCGTCGCCGGGTCGGTGTTTGACGATGCGCTGATCATATTGAGATTGGTCAACGGTCCACGAATCGGACTGCGTTCGAGCGCCTTGTTCATACGGTCTCTTCGCGGGTTGGTGATGAGTCGGGCGCCAGAGCCGCTCCCGGAGTGGGTCAGCGGTCATCGCGAGGACGGACGGCCTACGGATGAGCACCACATCGCTTTCCTGCCACTTGCGGACGTGGGTCACCGCCATGCTGATGGTCACCTGCTCGGCGCTGCCTTGGCGATTCCGCGTGGCGTGCCGATGCACGAGGCGGCGGCGTTGATGAAGGCGTTGTTCGAATCGGGTGACAGCTTCCGTATCTACGATGGCCCGTGGCTCAACGCGACACTGCAACTCGAGGGCCGCGAGGTGCCACCCGTCGCCTTGCGTGCCGGCACCTGGTGCGCGGATCCACGCATCGGCAGTCGTCGATGGACCACGGCGACGCCTATCGTCCTGGACCGCTTTCCGAAGCGGGCGAGTGACGCAACTGCAGCGGTTGCCCTGGCGTGTCGCCGCGTCGACCTTCCGGAGCCGGTTGAGGTGGCCTGTCATGGTGTGAGCCTCCTGTCGGGTGCACCGACGGCGCGCGAGTTCCCGGCGCCCACGTTCGGCAGTCCCCCTGCCAGGCGATGGCACACGCATGCGACCCTGACGTTCGCTGAGCCCGTCATCGGACCGCTTGTTCTCGGCGCCGGTCGCTACCGTGGCTACGGGTTCTGTCGACCCATCGCGGAGACCCAGCAATGACCTCCCTGTTGGGCCGATTTGACGAGTTCTACCAAGCTGTCTATGGCGTGACGCCGTTTCCCTGGCAGACGAGGCTTGCGACCAGCGTCGCGGGGGGAGATGCCTGGCCGGCATGGCTCGCGCTGCCAACCGCGACGGGTAAGACGGCCTGTATCGACATCGCCGTATTCGCTCTCGCATGTCAAGCCGCCCGACGACCGGAGCAGCGGACAGCACCACGACGCATCTTCTTCGTCATCGATCGGAGAGTTGTTGTTGACCAGGCGTACCAGCGCGCGAGCACGCTGGCGGCAAAGCTCGAGTCTGCCGAGTCAGGCATCGTGGCAGAGGTGGCCGCTGCTCTTCGGCACATAGGCGGCGGGCCTGCACCACTCCGAGCCTTCCAGCTTCGCGGAGGGATCTATCGCGATGAAGCCTGGGTCAGAAGTCCCGTGCAACCCACCGTGATTGCCTCCACGGTGGATCAGATAGGTTCGAGGCTGCTGTTTCGTGGTTACGGACTCCGGCGCGGGTACGATCGGCCAATACATGCGGCCCTCGTCACGAATGACGCCTTGATCATTCTCGACGAGGCGCACTGTGCGGAGCCATTTCGGCAGACGGTGGAGGCGTGTAGGGCCTATCGAGCCCGAGGCGTCCATATGCCGACGACGCCCTTCGATTTCTCCGTCATGTCGGCGACCCCTCCCGTCGGCGCCACAGGCCACCTGTTTGCACTCGATGACTTGGACCTTCAGCATCCGGTCATTGCGGCCCGGCTCGGTGCATCGAAGCCTGCTCGTCTGGTGGAGGCGGCTGCCGGACGGGGTGTCGCAGGGGAGCGTCGATTCGCGCAGGCCATTGCGGGTGAGGCGCTCGGGTTGGGCGGCGATGTGCCTCGTGCTGTTGGGGTCATCGTCAATCGAGTCGCGACAGCTCGCGCGGTTCACGAGATTCTGGACGCCAAGGCACCAGGAAGGTCGTTGCTACTCACGGGCAGGATGCGCATGGTGGACCGGGACCATGTCATGGCCGACCTTGCGCCGCTCCAGACGGGTGCAGCGCGCCCGGGTTCGGAACGGACCCGGTACGTGGTCGCAACGCAGTGTATCGAGGTCGGGGCCGACCTGGACTTTGACGCGCTCGTCACCGAATGCGCGAGTCTCGACGCCTTGCGGCAGCGGTTTGGTCGTCTGAACCGGGCGGGGCGGGATACGCTCGCGGATGCCGCGATCGTGATTCGCAGCGACCAGGCGCAGAACGAGGACATCGAGAAGCAGGACCCCGTTTACGGCGCCAGTCTGACTGGCACATGGGCGTGGCTGAATTCGGTGGCGGAGAACGGGGTGGTGAACCTCGGGATCACCGCGATCGAACGGCTTTTGAGTGGCGTCGACCGGACAGCCTTCGAGAGCCCGCGGGTCAATGCTCCAGTGATGCTGCCCGCGTACCTCGGTGCATGGGTGCAGACCAGCCCGGCACCTGCGCCAGACCCGGATGTGGCGGTCTTCCTCCATGGCCCGCAGTCCGGGTCAGCAGACGTGATGGTGTGTTTCAGGTCCGATCTCTACAGAGAGCCCGAGCAGGGTGTGGGGTCACCGCCCAGCTCCGCTGGAGTCCTGCCGTTGGACAGCGTCATCGAGCTCCTTGCCGCGTGCCCGCCAACGAGCCGCGAGTGTATGTCCTTGCCACTGGCGGCTGTCAGGCGCTGGCTTGTTGGGGAGGACGCGCCGTCCGGCGCCGATGTCGAAAGCGTCGAGTTGTCTGACGACAAGGAGGCCGAGGACCGCGAGGGGCAGGAGGTCGATCGTCTCGCGTTTGCCTGGAGAGGTGCCGACGACACGGTCCAGGTGTCTCGAGCGAATGTGAAGATGTTGCGGCCTGGCGATACTCTTGTCGTTCCTACGCAGTTGCCGGACTGGGAACACCTTGGGCACGTTCCGGTTGATGGGCTGCGCAGCCCGGACGTCGGTGACGAGTGTCACACCGTACTCCGCCTCCGGCCGGTGATGCGGCTCACGAGCGACCTGGCGGCCGACTGGGGGCCGGCGGCGAAGAAGGCGGCGGCTGATCTCATCGACGGCCAGGAAGTCGACGAGGTCGCCGTGTCTGAACTACTCGCGTCGGTTCGCGACAACACTGACCTTGTGCTGTGGCGTCGGACGGCTGCGGAGTGTCTTCTCGCCGATCGCAACCGGGTGGCGGTCCTGCATCCCGCCGGCGGGCTGCTCATTCGGGTGTCGCGCCTGCCATCGAGAGAGCGGCTGGCCAGGCTGAGGGCCGCCTTCTCCGACGTCGTCAGTGAGGATCTGATCTCCAGTGACGACGAGAGCTCTGCCGCTAGTGTGGAGGTGCCGCTCGAAGTGCATCTCAACGGGGTGCGGGATGCAGTTGGGTCGATCTGTAGGGCCGTCGGCCTCCCTGCTGCTCTTTCCGGAGACCTGATGCTTGCTGCCGGCCTGCACGACATCGGTAAGGCGGATCCGAGATTTCAGGCATGGCTGCGGGGAGGGCACAGGTTCCTTGGCGGTCTCGAGCCGCTGGCCAAGTCAGGAGGACTCCCGACCTCGCCTCGCGAGCGCTCTGCAGCACGGATCCGCGCCGGCTATCCGAAAGGCGGCCGGCACGAACTTCTGTCTGTGCGGCTTGCCGATGCGGCCGGGGCCGCGCTGGCAGGAGCGGGGGATCTCGACCTGGTGCTGCACCTGATCGCGAGTCACCACGGGCGATGCCGGCCGTTCGCGCCAGTGGTCCAGGATCCGGAAGGCTCTAGCCTGACGTGCAGCCTCCCCACACTGGGAATCGAGATCAAAGGGCTGGCGACGGGCCTGGAGCAGTTCGGCAGCGGCGTAGCCGAGCGTTTCTGGAGCCTCAACGAGCGATATGGCGTCTGGGGTCTTGCGTGGTTGGAGACGCTTCTCCGATTGGGCGATCGCATCCGCAGCGAACGCGAACAGATCAGGGACATGGACGAAGAGGCAGCGGAGGGCAGCAACACATGAAGGGCATCACGCTGACGGGCCTGAATGGCGCGAACCCGCTGGGCTTCCTTGCGGCATTGGGAGTCCTTTCAGCCCTTCACGATCTCGACGGTCGGGTCCAAGTCTCGTGGAGGGCAGATACAGAATGGCACCCGGTGCTTCACACGCCGGAGGACCTCGACGAAGACGGCCTGGTCGGGCAGATCGCTGCTGCGTTGGCCGGCCAATCCGTCGGTGCATTCGAGGTGCCGTCAGGGGTTGTCGACAAACCAGTTGCCGACAATCTCACCGTGAGCGGGACGGCGTTCCGTGAGTTTGCCTCGAGTCAGACGACCAGTCGGGGGCTGGATTTCGCATCGGCCTTTGCCTGTGACGCGCTCGTCGACGAGAACGGCCGGGTCCTGGATACCGCCTTTCGGACAATGAGCGGTGCTGGTCACCAGCACTTCTTGAAGTCCATGCGTGATCTGGCGGTCGGCACGACGCCTGCCCACATAAGAGAGGCATTGTTCGGCCCGTGGCAGTATGACGACGATCCTCCCATCATGCGATGGGATCCGTCTGACGATAGGCGGTACGCGCTTCGATGGCGTGAACCAAGCGGCGACCCCATTCGTACCGTGCGCGGTGCGAACCGGTTGGCGATTGAAGGGCTCCGGTTCTTTCCGGCGATGCCTCTCGGCCGCCGGCTCGAGACGACGGGTATTATCGGCAGCCGTGCAAGCGATACGTACTTCACCTGGCCGATCTGGACGTGCGCCATAGGCGCGCCGGTGATTCGCTCTCTTCTCGCCATGCCCGAACTGCGAGCGCCGTCACCAACGGTTGAACCCTCAACCAGGGCCGATCTCCTGGCGAGAGGCATTGTCGGGGTGTTCCGGAGTCAGCGAATCACGGTGGGCAAGTTTCGAAACTTTGGCCCGTCGGCTGCCCTGTAAGGTCAGGCAGACGAGCGATCGCTCGATGCCGCCTTGGACGATGCTAGACCCACCCTGAGGTCGCTCAGTCCCGAACCGCGCCGATCTGCTCGCGCTCCCGGTCGCCGACAAGCTCGACATCATCGAGCAGCTGTGGGACAGCCTCACGGTCGCCGAGAAGGACGGGCTGCCGTTGGCCGAGTGGCAGCGGCAGGAGCTCGATCGGCGGATCGACTATCTCGACGAGCACCCGGACGAAACCATCCCGTGGGAGGACGTCAGGCGGCGGCTCCAATCCGACTCGAGACGGTCGACGGCGTGACAGCATCCACCGCGTGTCCCCGCCCTGATGCCGATCCGTGCGGCGGCGTGCACTGATGCGCGTGACAGTAATTCCTCCCTGGCGTTCGGCCGAGAACGTGGAAGGCCCCCATGCGAAACACCTTCCTCGTCACCTACGACATCTCCAACGACCTCCGCCTGCGGCGCGTCCTCAAGACCATGAAGGGCTTCGGCGACCACCTGCAGTACTCCGTGTTCGAGTGCCAGTTCAACCAGACGGACCTCGCGCGCTGCCGCCACGAGCTGGGCAAGGTCATCCACCATCGCGACGACCAGGTGCTGTTCGTGGATCTCGGCCCCGTCGAGGGCCGCGGCGACCGCGTCATCACCGCGCTCGGGCGCCCCTATTCCCCCATCGACGGTCCCTGCATCGTCGTCGACGGCAGTGAGCGGCGCCAGTCCCGCATCGGACAGGCCAACGAGGAACGCGCGGCACGGCA
>CAZUGF010000107.1:0-8756 GCA_964619705.1 uncultured Bifidobacteriaceae bacterium | reverse complement strand
GAAGGGTCGCCCCTACGCCCGTCATCACGCGACCCTGAAGGGTCGCCCCTACGCCTGTCATCACGCGAGCGACCCTGAAGGGTCGCCCTACGCCTGTCGTCACCGGGGTCAGATCGCCCCTGCGCGGGCGGCGTGGATGTAGTCGATGACCGGCGGCGTGATCCCCGCGGCGCGCAGGTCCGCGTTGATCTGGCCGCGGTGGTGCTGGCCGTGCACCGGCAGGTGCGCGAGGATGTCGCCGAGGGGGCTGCTGAACGGGGCGCCCTTGAGGTTGGTGTAGTGGATGATCCTCGTGATGTCCGCGTCGGTCTGCGTGTCGAGGAAGCGCTGCCATCCCTCGTGGGCCGTGTCCAGTTGCGCGCGGAGTTCGGCCATCTCGAACAGCGGATTGACCGAGTACGGCATCGGCCCGCCCGCCACCCGTGCGAGCCAGACCTGGCTGGCGGCGGCGATGTGGGAGAGCCAGGCCACCGACTTCGGCAGGAGAGCGGCGGCAGGCGTGACGGCCTCGAGCGACACGGTGTTGGCCCAGTAGTCGAAGGCGAGCATCCGGCGATGGTAGGCGTGCATGCGTGGATCTTAGCCCCGTCGGGCCGTCTGGTGCCTCAGGACGCTGCCGGACGCGCCGCGCGTCAGCTGAGCGCCTGGATGACGTCCCAGCGCGTGATGATGTAGGTCTCGTCGCTCTTGAAGTCGCGGACGAGCACCGCGGGGCTGTCCGCGGTCAGCATGCCGGCCAGCGCGTCGACGCCGGTCGAGATGTCGGCGAACGGGATGGCCGGCTCCATGATGTCCTCCACCGGGCCCTTGAGCAGGTCCGGCTTCTTCACGATGAGCTCGAAGAGGTGCCCTTCGTTGACGGAGCCGACCATCCGGCCGTCCACGGTGACGGGAATCTGCGAGTAGCCGTGCTCGGTCATCAGCTTCGCGGCGCGTGCCACCGTCTCCGTGTTGGCAATCGTCGTGAGCCGGGCCTTCTTCCGGTCCGCGACCAGGTCCTTGGCCGAGAGGCCCGCGCGATCGACGAAGCCCTTCTCGCGCATCCAGTCGGGGTTGTACATCTTCCCCAGGTAGCGCGTGCCGTGATCGTGGAAGATCACCACGACCGTCTCGCCGCTCCGGAACCGGTCCGCGAGCTGCAGGAGGCCGGCGATGGCGGAGCCGGCGGAGTTGCCCGCGAAGATCCCCTCCTCCCGCGCGATGCGGCTCGTCATGATCGCGGCATCGCGATCCGTCACCTTCTCGAAGTGATCGATCACGGAGAAGTCCACGTTCTGCGGCAGGAAGTCCTCGCCAATCCCCTCCGTGATGTACGGGTAGATCTCGTTCTTGTCGAAGACGCCGGTCTCCTTGTACTTCTTGAACACGGAGCCGTAGGTATCGATGCCCCACACCTTCACCGAGGGCTTCTGCTCCTTGAGGTAGCGGCCGGCGCCGGTGATGGTGCCGCCCGTCCCCACGCCGACCACCAGGTGATCCACCGTACCGGCGGTCTGCTCCCAGATCTCCGGCCCCGTCTGCTCGTAGTGCGCCTGGGCGTTCGACGGGTTGTCGTACTGGTTGGCCTTCCAGCTGTTGGGCGTCTCCCGCTCCAGCCGCGACGACACGGAGTAGTACGACCGCGGGTCCTCCGGCGCGACGTCCGTCGGGCACACGATGACGTCCGCGCCGAACGCGCGGAGGGCATCCACCTTCTCCTTGGACTGCTTGTCGGTCGTCGTGAAGATGCACGTGTAGCCCTTGACGACGGCCGCGATGGCCAGCCCCATGCCGGTGTTGCCGGAGGTCCCCTCGATGATCGTCCCGCCGGGCTTGAGCCGCCCGTCCCGCTCGGCGTCCTCGATCATCTTGAGGGCCATGCGGTCCTTGATGGAATTGCCCGGGTTGAACGTTTCCACCTTGGCGAGCACGTCGGCGGCAATGACCCCCTTCGTGATGCGGTTGAGCCGGACGAGGGGCGTGTTGCCGATGGTGTCGAGAATCGTACTGGCGATGCGTGTGGTCATGGCGCTGTATCGGAGCCGCGATTGTACTCCGCGGCGCCGGCCCGCGAATCACCGGCGAGGCACCCATCCGGTGCGGCCCGGATGTAGGATGGCGCGAGCGCTCGGCCGTGACGCCCGATCCGCGGAGACAGACGGATACAGCAGCCATGTCAGACCCTGTAGATGCCCGTTCCTCGACACGCCGGCGCGTGCGCCACGCCGCCGATCTCAGCCGCCGCGAACTGCTGGCCGGCGCCGGCGCTGGCGCCGCGGCGCTCCTCCTGGATGCCGGCGGCGTTCGTGCCCAGCCCCTGCCCGGCCGCCGCGTGGTCTTCACGCATACGACCGTCCTCAACGCGGATGAGGTGCAGGAGGACGTGGCTCTGGCCGTCGAGGGCGATCGCATCGCGGCCATCGGCCCGACGGATCAGGTCCTCCAGGCGTACCCGGATGCGGACGTGCACGACGGGCGCGGCAGGGCGCTGGTGCCCGGGCTGATCAACTGCCACGCGCACCTGGCGGCGACGCTGGCGCGCGGCTTCAACGAGGACTTCGGCTTCCCGAACAGCGTGCGCCTGGCCGTCTCGCCCAACAGCCTCCTTGAGGGGGAGGAGGCGACGCTCATGGCCACCATCGGCGCACTGGAGGCGATCAGGACGGGCACGACCACGCTGGTCGAGTACACCGCGGGCATCGGCCGCAACGCCGCGGCCCTCGCGGGGACCGGCTTGCGCTGGGTGTTCGCGGAGGCCGTCCGCGACAGCGAGAACGTGCCGGGGCCGATGTCGCCGGCCGGACTGGCCGGCAGCGAGACGCCTCGCTTCTCCGCGAAGCTGCGCGACGAGGGCCTGCAGCGGATCGAGGAGCTCTTCAGCACGTGGCACGGCCGGCAGGACGGGCGCATCAGCGTCTTCCCGTCCGCGGCCCTTGCCGAGACATCGTCGCCGGAGCTGCTGCGGGCCATCCGCGCCTTTGCGGAGAAGCACGATCTCGGGTACACGATCCATCTCTCGCAGAGCGTGCCCGAGGTGGACTTCATGGTGCGGCACCATGGTCTCCGTCCGCCGGCGTATCTCGACCGGCACGGCTTCCTCGGGCCGCGCCTTTTCGCCGCGCACTGCCGCTACGTGGACGAGGGGGACATCGGGCTGCTGGCGCGGTCGGGCACCACCATCTCGCACCAGGCCGGCATGGCCGCCAACCGCGGCGTCAACCCGCCCATCGCCAGGCTGCGCGCGGCCGGATGTCCCATCGCGCACGGCACCGACAACAACACGAACGACGTCTTCTCCGTGATGCGCACCGCGCTCTTGATGGAGCGCGTGTCCCGCGACGATGAGATTCCCGGGACGCGGCCGCAGCCGGAGGACATGCTGGCCGACAACACGCAGGGGGGTGCGCGCGCGGTCGGGCAGGCGGGTGTGATCGGCATGCTGGAGGTGGGGAGGAAGGCGGATCTCCTCGTCGTCAACACGCGCGCCGCGCACCTGGTGCCGGCCGGACGCTTCCTGTCCGCGTGGATTCACAACGGGCAGCCGTCGGACATCGAGTCCGTGATGATCGACGGCCGCTTCGTCATGCGCGACCGCAAGGTGCTCACGGTGGACGAAGCCGCCCTTGTGGCGGAGGCCGACGCGGTCGGACGGCGGATCTGGACGCGCGTGAAGGCGGCCGGACCTATTCCGGTGCCGAGGGAGCCCCGTCCGAAGTGAGGGCCGGCGTGGCCTGTGCCTCGTCGGGGCACGGCGCGTTGCTGTAGCCGGAGCGGAACGCCGTGACCGTGCCGGCCGCGGGATCGAACCGGTGGCGCCACACGCACGCCGTATCGTTGGCGAGCAGGTGAATGGACACGGAGGGCGTGTCGGACACCGTCTTCACGAAGTGGATGTCGTCGCGGGGCGGCAGCAGGGAATAGAACCCACCCTGGTCGAGCGTCTGCTGTCGTGACACTTCGAGGCTCGCGCTGTCGGGATCCGCGCCGTCGTCCAGGCGGCGGTAGACGGTCTCGTCCTGCCGGCCGCGGTAGACGCCGATGAGCCCCCAGGCGAGATGATCGTGCACGGGTGTCTCGGCGCCGGCGGGGATGACGAGGGAGAAGAGGCAGAGCGAGCCGTCCTCGGCGCGGTAGAGCGCGTACTGGCCGATGCCGCCGCCCATTCCGCTCTCCAGATCGGGAGAGGCGAAGCGGTCGGGCAGCCAGCCGTCCGCGGCCAGCAGCCTGGCGAACGCCGGCTTGAGGGCCTCCACGCGCGCGGAGGCGTCCGTGATCGCGCGGGTGAGCCGCCGCGTCTCGTCGATGAGCGCGCGGATCTCCGGGGCATCCACGAGGTATCCGAACGCCGCGTCGTGCCGGTGGTGGCCGAAGTCGCACATGCGGCGATGATACGCCCGTTCCTGGCGCCGCTTCCTGCGGTCACGCCGGCCGGGGCTTCTCCGCGCGCGCGGCGTCGGCGATAATCGGCTGTTGATGATCGCGAGACGGGTGCGGCGAGCCCTGCTGGCCGGTGTGATGATCCTGGCGGCCTGCGCGCCGGCCCTGGCCCAGCCCGACGCGGGCGATGCGCCGGCCATCCGCCGCTGGCTGGACGTCCAGCAGTTGCAGCTGGCCCTCCGCTACCGCTGGATTGCGTCCAGCGCGGGCGATACGGAGGCCAACGGGATCCAGTGGCAGTCGCAGGTGCGGGCCCGTCTGCTCGTCGACCGCGCCGCGCGGCTGCGGGTCCACGTCGGTGCGTTCACGGGCAACGGGTTCACCTCCGGCTGGGACAACACCGGCATCGGGACGGGGCGGCCCAGCGGCGCGTTCACGGTCAAGCAGTTGTTCGCCGAGCTGGAGCCCGTCGACGGCCTCGAGCTGCAGGCGGGCAGCCTCTACGTCAACCGCGGCGAAACCAGCGAGATCCTGTCCTACGACAACGATGCCTACGTGATGGGCGAGCGGATGGTGTGGCGCCCCTCGGCAGGACCGCTGACGCAGGTGGCCGTCACGGCGGGGTACGTGGGCGACTTCGAGCTGCCCAACGTGTTCCGCCGGTTCCGCCACATGGACCAGTGGAACTACGCCCAGGTGCTCATCGGCGCGCGCCCGCTGCCGTCCGTCGACGTCTCGGCGGACTACACGCGCGAGGGCGGGCTCGACACGCTGCGCGAGGGCGTGCACGTCCGGCTGCCCGGCGGCGCGCGGCTGCTCCGGGCGCTGCGGGCGGAGGCCTACCAGCGCGTGTCCACCGGCCACGGCGCCGGGTTCAACGTGGCGGCCGATCTCGAACTGGCCGGCCGGCTCAGGGTCACCGGCGGCGTGGAGCACGTGGACGGCGGGGCCGGCGCGCGTCCTGTCGGCCCGCTCAACGGCGACCGGTTCGAGACCGGTGCCCGCGCCTACGACATGGGGACCATCGGCCTGACGGAGGTCCTGACCGTCGGCTGGTTCCACGACATCGCGCTGCGCACGCGGGATCTCCGCGATCACGGGCATCGATTCGAGATCCTGGCGACCATCAACCCGACGATGCGGCTGAGGCGCGCGCGCGTGTTCTGATCGCGTACGAGAGCGCGCCAGGCACCCCTTGCGCAGGCGCATCGTCCTTCGCCGGGATCAACGCGAGGGTGCATCACGCTGCGGTCGGCGCCAGGGTCGGCCGTTCTCTCCAATGCCAGCTCAGGACCATGAAGTATCGAGGCATCAACTACGACGTCGGAACCGAGTATCGCCGCGCCGAGAGTTCGCGGCCGATCTGGAATCCGGACGACGTCGTGCGTGACCTGGCGGTGATTCACGACGAGCTTCACTGCACGAGCGTGAATCTCTACGGCACGGATCTCCAACGGTTGCACCACGCGGCCACGCTGGCACATCAAGAGGGGCTGCACGTATCGCTCCAGCTTCGATCGATCGATGACACACGCGCGGGGATGCTCGCCACGGTCGCGGAGGCCGCGCGGGTGGCCGAGGGTCTCCTCCGGACTGGTGACGTCACCCTCAACGTGGGATGCGAGGTGACGCTCTTCACTCGCGGCTTTGTCGTGGGCCGGACGTTCCGCGCGCGCATGCGGAACCTGCTCTGGGCGCTGCCGTTCCTCCCGCTGATCAACCATCGCCTGAATCGGCATCTGAGCGATGTGGTCCGGCTGGCGCGCACGGAGTTCACCGGCCCGCTGACCTACAGCGCCGGATCGTGGGAGTCGGTCGAGTGGGGCGCCTTCGATCTGGTTGGCGTCAACCTCTATCGCGACAGGTGGAACGAGAAGACCTACGTGGCAGACCTGCGCCGTTTGCGGGGTGTCGGGAAACCCGTGGTCATCACAGAGTTCGGCTGCAGCACGTTCATCGGCGCTGAGCGGAAGGGCGGCGGCGGCTGGATGATCGTGGACTTCGACACGGTGCCCCCGACCGTGAAGCCGGGGCACGTGCGCAGCGAACAGGTGCAGGCCGATCTTCTCGACGAGTTGCTCGGCGTGTACGCGGCGGAGGCCATGGACGGCGCATACGTGTTCGATTTCGTGCAAGCCACGTTTGGTCACGCAGCAGGCGCCGCGCAGGACCTGGACATGGCCGGCTACGGCCTGGTGAAGGTGCGGCCCCTGAGGGCCGGCGACACATCCGTGGTGTGGGAACGGAAGGCGGCGTTCGAGGTAGTTGCGCGTCGCTACGCGCTGCTCGCCGGCCGTTCGGACGACGAGCGGGAGCGTCCCGACGTCCGTGCCTGATGCGACGCCTTCGCAGCGCTTGTCCTTCGGGAGCACTCGGGAACGCGACCCGGGCGCGGCGAAAGGAACACTGGGGATTCCGGCGCAGGCGCTCGTGCCCGCCACGCGCGCCTCAGTCTGCGACGGCGTCCGCGGCGCGGCAGGCGCGCTCGGCAGCGGGCCCGCCCCCGGCACAGAGCCGGCGGGCCTCGTCGGCCGCCATCGACGGATCCCGCAGCCGGGCCATGCCCACCAGCGTGTACCACTGCGCGTCGGCCGCCACTTCCGGGACCGGGCTTGCCTGCGCCATGCGCAGCACCTCGATGGCCGAGGGCGCCTCATCCAGGTAGAGGCGGGAGACGCCGAGGTAGAGCGCGGCGCGATATTCATCCGGGTGGTCCACCCACACGCCTTCGAGATCGGACGCGGCCTGCTGGTAGTCGCCGGCACGATAGGCATCCAGCGCGGCGGTCAGGGCCCGGGCCCCGGCCGTGTCCCCGCCGCCGTGGATGGCCGCGGGCGTCAGCGGGAACGCCGCCCGCCAGCGCTCCGGATCCACCGTGACGGGATCGGGCACGTTCACGCGGCCCAGCGGGGCGGCCGGCTCTCGCGCGGGCGTTCCCTGCAGGAGGAGCAGGACAGCGCCGAGGCCAAGGGCCACGGCGAGGGCGATGAGGATGTTGCGCACGGATTGACCTGGAGATCCACGCGGGGCGCCGCTGACCGGGCCCGCGTGTCCGAGTATACTTCGCGACCATGAACCGACTGGCAGCGACGCTCATCGGCGTGTGCGGCGCGATCGGCCTTGTGGGGCAGGCGGCTGCCGTGCGTGCGCAGGCCCAGGCGCCCGCGGCGGCGCCGGAGGTCACCGTCCTCGAACCGGCCTCGGTGTTCGACGGCGAGCGCCTGCACTCCGGCTGGGTCGTCGTCGTGCGCGGCGATCGGATCGAGGCCGCAGGACCGCGCGCGAGCACGACGATCCCGGCGGGCGCCGCGGTGCGGCCGCTACCGGGGCTGACGCTGATGCCCGGGCTCATCGAGGGGCACTCGCACCTGCTCCTGCACCCCTACGACGAGACGCCGTGGAACGATCAGGTGCTCCGCGAGTCCATCGCGTATCGCGTGGCGCGGGGCGTGACCCACGCCGCAAACACGCTCGCGGCCGGCGTCACCACTGTCCGGGATCTCGGCAGCGAGGGCGCCGCGTACGCGGACGTCGGGTTGAAGCGCGCGATCGAGGATGGCGTCGTGCCCGGTCCGCGGATGCTCGTGGCGGGCCCGGCCATGGTCGCGACGGGGAGCTACGGGCCGAAGGGCTTCGCGAGCGAGATGGTCGTGCCGCAGGGCGCTGAGGAGGCGGACGGCGTCGAGGGCGTCGCACGCGTGGCCCGCACACAGATCGGCCGCGGCGCGGACCTCATCAAGATCTACGCGGACTATCGCTGGGGCCCGGACGGCGATGCCCGGCCGACGTTCACGCTCGCCGAGATCGAGAGCATCGTCGAGGTGGCGCGGAGCAGCGGCCGGCCCGTCGTCGCGCACGCCGCCACCGTGGAGGGGATGCGCCGCGCGATTCTGGGCGGCGTGGACACGATCGAGCACGGTGACGAGGGCACGCCGGAGATCTGGCGGCTGATGGTGGAGAAGGGCGTGGCGTACTGCCCGACACTGGCCGCGCCGGATGCGATCGCGCAGTACGGCGGGTGGAAGAAGGGCGTGGACCCGGAGCCCGCGCGCCTCGTCCGCAAGCGGGAGACGTTCAGGGCGGCGCTGGCGGCAGGTGTCCGGATGTGCTTCGGCGGCGACGTCGGCGTCTACCCGCACGGTGACAACGTGCGCGAGCTGGAGATGATGGTCGAGTGGGGGATGACGCCCGCGGCGGCCCTGCAGGCTGCGACGTCCGGCAACGCCGAGTACTTCCGGCAGGCGGCGCGCCTCGGCCGCGTCAGGGCCGGGCTGCTGGCGGATCTCATTGCCGTCGAGGGTGATCCGTCGGCGGATATCCGCGCGCTGCGGCGCGTGCGGTTCGTGATGAAGGGCGGCCGTGTCCAGGTTGGGCGACCCTGAAGGGTCGCCCCTACAGGA
>CAZUGF010000106.1:4250-8799 GCA_964619705.1 uncultured Bifidobacteriaceae bacterium | reverse complement strand
TTCAGGCGACCGGTTGTGCCGTGCCCAGGCTCTCGCGGATCTCGGCCAGGAGCTCGAAGGAGCGGAGCCGTGCGGTGTGGTCGAAGATGTGGGCGGTGATCATCAGCTCGTCCGCGCCCGTCAGGCGGACGAAGTCCTCGATGCCGCGGCGGACCGTGGCCGGCGACCCCACGACGGAGTACTTGATGAACCGCCCCAGCCCGATGCGCTCTTCGGGGGTCCACTGGCTCTCGTCGATCTCCTCCGGCGGCTGCAGCCGCCCCGGCGTGCCTCGCCGCAGGTTGATGAACTGCTGCTGCTGCGACGTGAAGAGCCGGCGGGCGGCGTCATCCGTCTCGGCAGCGACGACGTTGAGGGCGGGCATGGCATAGGGCGCCGCCAGGGCATCCGAGGGACGGAACGTGCGCCGGTAGGCATCGAGCGCCTCGATCAGGTAGTCCGGCGCGAAGTGCGAGGCGAACGAGAAGGGCAGGCCGAGGTGCGCCGCGAGCTGGGCGCTGAACAGGCTCGAGCCCAGCAGCCAGATCGGCACGTTCAGCCCGGCGCCCGGCACGGCGCGAATCAACTGGCCCTGCCGTGTCGGAGCGAAGTAGGACTGCAGCTCCATCACGTCCTGCGGGAACGCATCGGCGCTGGCCATCGGGTCGCGGCGCAGGGCCCGGGCCGTGAGCTGGTCCGTGCCCGGCGCACGCCCCAGACCCAGGTCGATCCGGCCGGGGAAGAGCGACTCGAGCGTGCCGAACTGTTCCGCGATGACGAGCGGCGCGTGGTTGGGCAGCATGACGCCGCCCGCGCCGACGCGGATCGTGGTGGTCCCCGCCGCCACATGGCCAATCACGACGGCCGTGGCCGCGCTGGCGATGCCGGGCATGTTGTGGTGCTCCGCCAGCCAGAACCGGCGATAGCCCCAGCCTTCCGCGTGCCGGGCCAGGTCGAGCGTATTCCGCAGCGCGTCGGCGGGCGTGGCGCCCTTGACGACCGGCGCCAGGTCGAGAATCGAGAACGGGACCATATCCCTTGGATGCCGGCGGGCCGGCGCCGCGAAACGTGTGCCCTGTGCGCAGGACGCTATGGCAGCCGCACGTCGAAGCGTGCCAGGACCTTGCCGTCCGCATCGAGCAGTTCCAGGTTCGCGTCGGCCATCTTCCACTGCGTGGCGGCGCCAATGGCCTCGCGGAAGCGGACGTCGACGCCGCCCGCCGCTTCACACGCCATCAGCGTGCCCACGAGCGGCCCGATCGAAATCGCGGTGTCCGCGGACTGGTAGAGGCCCTGCAGTGTGTTGCACCCGTCCGCTCCCGTGACGCGGCCGCCCGCGTGGAACACGAGGTGCGGCTCGCGCGCGCCAGCCGGGACGCGGACCGCCTCGGCGCCGAGACGAGTGAGCCGCCAGGATCCGATCAGCGCCTCCATGCCCGACGCCGCCGGCGCGGGCTGCGGCGGCGGGGCGCTGCCCGCCATGCGCAGCGTCACCGCGACATCCCGCGCGGCCCCACGCGTCAGCACCGGGTACGCCTCGTCTGTCGTCATCCACACCTCGCCGTTCAGGAGGACCGTGGCACGGACCACATAGGAACGGCCCTCGACGATGAGCGCGGGATCGTAGGAGATGGAGAAGGCGATGGGCGGGTTCCCCGGCGACGCGATGCGCGTCCGTCCCACTTCCACGGCGGGCGCATCCGTTCGCGAGACATCCTGGAGGACGGCCTCGAAGACGGCATCGGGCGGCATGGCGACGCGCGCCAGGTAGGTGGCGGTGCCGGAGAGGCTCTGTGCCGTGGCGCCGTCAGCGTGCAGGGTCAGCACGGAGAGCAACGCGGCGAGGACCAGGGTGGATCGCATGGCGGGCAGAGCTTCCGCGTCCGCGTCAGTGGTAATGCCCGTGCTCCGGCGACCAGACCTGTCCGGGCGCGGGACCGGCCGACGACCCGCGGTCGCTGCCGAACGACGAGAGGCCGGCCGCCACGGCGCCGATGACGATCGCCAGGACCAGTCCGATCATGACCCGGCTGCTCCACGGGTTCTCCGCCTTGCCCTCGTGGCAGTGCTTGAACTTCTTGCCGCTGCCGCAGTGGCACGGGTCGTTGCGGCCGATCTTCCCTGGGTTCGCCATCACGTCTCCTTGCTCGCCGATCCATCCGCGGCGACCACCGGTTCTGCGCGGGGTCGCACGGCTCATCCTCTCCCCCCGCGGCCGGTCCGTCAAGCCTGCCGGGCGGGACGCGCTACACTGCGAGCGGCACCCGCCGATGATCAGCCGCGTCCTCTCGCCTGCGCAGCAGGCCCTCCTCGCCGACGAACGCGATGCCCTGAGCCGGCTGCAGACAGCGCTGGCGCGGCTCGAGGCGGAGCCGGCGGATCAGGACGCGCTCGCACGGTCCATCCGCCAGCTCGACGACCTCTTCCTCCTGGTCGTCGTCGGCGAGTTCAACTCCGGCAAGAGCACCTTCATCAACGCGCTCCTCGGGCAGGCGGTGCTCGAGGAGGGCGTCACGCCGACCACCACCGAGGTGCAGGCGCTCACGTGGGGCCCCGAGGTGACGCGGACACTCGCCGACACGGCCGTGCGCACCATCACGGCGCCCATCGACGTCCTCCGCGACATCCACATCGTCGACACGCCCGGGACCAACGCCATCTTCCGGGAGCACGAGGCCATCACGACGGACTACGTCCCGCGCGCGGACCTGGTGCTGTTCGTCACGTCCGCGGATCGGCCGTTCACCGAGACCGAGCGCGGGTTCATGGACGCCATCCGCGACTGGGGCAAGAAGATCGTCATCGTCATCAACAAGGTGGATATCCTCGAGCGGGCGGAGGACGTGGCGAGCGTCGAACGGTTCGTCCGGGACAGCGCCACCGCCCTGCTCGGGGTGACGCCGGACGTGTTTGCCGTCTCCGCGCGCACGGCGCTGCGTGCGAAGATCGCGGGCGGCCCGCCGGACGGCGGCGGGTTTGGCGCGCTCGAGCAGTACATCCTCACCACGCTCGACGAGCAGGCGCGCATCCGGCTCAAGCTGCTGAACCCGCTCGGCGTCGGCTCGCGCCTGGTCGAGCGCTACGGCGGCGTGGCCGCGTCCCGGCTCCACCTGCTCAAGGACGATGTGGGGGCCATCGAGGACATCGAGGGACAACTGTCGCTCTACCGGCAGGACATGACCCGCGACTTCCGGCACCGGCTGTCGAGCGTGGACAACGTGCTGCACGAGTTCGAGCGCCGCGGCGTGGCGTTCTTCGACGAGATGCTCCGGGTCGGCCGCGTCTTCGACCTGCTGAACAAGTCCAAGCTGCAGGGAGACTTCGAGCGCCAGGTCGTGGCCGACATGCCGAAGCAGATCGAGCGCGGCGTGGACGAGATCATCGACTGGATGGTCGGGAGCGACCTGCGGCAGTGGCAGGGCGTGATGGCGCGGATCGGCGCGCGCAAGGCGGCCCACGCGGACCGGATGGTCGGCGAGGTCGACAGCCACTTCGAGTACGACAGGGCGCGCCTGCTGGAGACGGTCGGCCGCGCCGCCGAGCGGGCGGTGGACGGGTTCGATCGCCAGCGGGAGGCCGCCGAGATGGCGGAGTCCGTGCGCACGGCCGTCGCCGGCGCCGCGCTGGCGGAGGCGGGTGCGATCGGGCTGGGTGCCGCGGTTGCCGCGCTGGCCACGACGACGTTCGCGGACGTGACGGGCATCCTCGCCGCGAGCGCCCTGGCGGTGGTCGGGCTGTTCGTGATCCCCGTGCGCCGCCGGCAGGCCAAGGCCACGCTGGGCGCGAAGATCGAGAAGATGCGTGTCGATCTGATGGCGTCGCTGACGGGGCAGTTCGATCGCGAGATCGATCGCGGCGTCCAGCGCGTGCAGGAGTCCATTGCGCCCTACACGCGGTTTGTCCGCGGTGAGCGCGAGCGGATGACCGCGGTGCGGGACGAGCTCGCCGGCCTTGATCGGCAGCTTGCCGCGCTCGCGGACCGGATTGGGTCGGCGGACAGGCGACCCTGACCACAGTGCAGGGGCAACCCTTCAGGGTTGCCCGTGGACCGGTGCACGAACTGCGACGACGACCGGTTGGCTCCCGGCCACGATGGTGACATCCGCATCCGGATTGTTCCGATTGCCGACAAGGATCTGCTGGCGCCGTCCCGAATAGACGGGGACGGAGAACCGGCCCTCCGGATCCGCGACGAACCGGCGCGTCCATTGCGCACGATCGTCGAGCGCCACGACCCAGAGCGCGACGCCGCCAAGGCCGGCGCCGTTCGTGTCGACAACGCGCCCTTCCAGCGAGATGCGCACGAACCGGCGCAGGCGGATCGGGTCGACGACGACGTGGCCGCCCGGGGAAATCGCGGCCTGACGCGTCAGCTGCGACTCGATTGGATCGGCGGTGAGCGGACCAAGCCCGTTGCGATCCGGATCCGCCCTGACGCGGATGGTGTAGAGCCCTTCCGGCATGCCGTCGAACCCGTATTGCCCCTCGTTGTCGGTGATGACGTGCGAGATGGCCCGAAGGCCGCGGGCGTGCTCGTGCGTGCTGCAGGACGAAATGTTGACGGCATCAC
>CAZUGF010000106.1:0-4150 GCA_964619705.1 uncultured Bifidobacteriaceae bacterium | reverse complement strand
CAGGTTTCCCGGAGAACCTGACATGAGGCGGTCCTTGAGCCGAGCACGCTGGTGTCCGACGTCGAGCGATGCCGATGGCGGCGAGTGCAATGCCTCGTCGCCACACGAGCCGGATCACGTCCGGTCGGCTGGCGCCGAGCGCCATCCGTGCCGATCTCCTGCGTGCGCTGCACGACGGCGTAAGCGAGGACGCCGTAGATGCCGATCGCCGCGAGCAGACCGGCGATGGCGGCAAAGATACCAAACAGGACGGCGTAGAAACGCGGCCGTGCAAGCCCACCCGAGAGCCTCGCCGTGCCGCTCGGCGTCGGCGCCATCACCTGAGGGTCCCAGCGCGTCGCCGCGACGGGCGCCATCGTTGTCGTCCGGTCACGCCACTCGAGGAACTCCGTGTACGTGATGTTGCGCGGCGGGGAGGGACGCCCCGGTTCCGGCGGCGGCCCGCTCTCGGTGATGCGGACGAGTCGATCGGACTCGGGATACGGCAGCGGTTGCAGCAGCACGGTGTCGACAACGCTCAGGATGGCGGTGGTGGCGCCGATGCCGAGCGCGAGCGTCAGCACGGCAGCGAAGGTGAATCCCGGAGAGCGTCGCAGCCCGCGGATCGCGTAGGGCACATCGCGGCGCAGGTCCTCGAGCCAGGGGAACGAACGCTCGTCGCGGTGGCGTTCCTTTGTCTGCTCGATACCGCCGAGGGCGAGGCGGGCCCCAAAGTCTCCCGGACTTCAGGCTTCAGGCTCTAAGAGCCCAGAGCCCCCCGATGCTACCCTACGCGCGGAGGCACACGATGAATCTGCGAGTGGTCGGAACGGCATGCGTGGCGGCGCTGCACCTGGCGGTGGCCGGGGCTGCGGCTCAGGAGACGCCCACGGAACGGGCGGCGGCAAGGGACGTGCTGCAGCGCATGAGCGAGATGCAGGCCTCGCTCGACATCCCCGGCCTGGTCGAGACGTACACCGCGCCCAACACCGCGCGGGACCGCATCGTCGCGCGCGTCGAGGCGCTCATGAAGACCGAGCTGCTCGCGCTCTCCGATGACATCTGCAAGAACCCCGAGGTGGGCTACAAGGAGACACGCTCGGTGCAGAAGCTGGCCGAGGCGCTCACGAAGCACGGGTTCACCGTGCAGGTCGGCGCCGGCGGGCTGGAGACGGCGTTCGTCGCCCGGTACGGGAAGAACAACGGCAAGCCGGACCTCGGCGTGATCGTCGAGTACGACGCGCTGCGCGGGACGACGGGCGCCTTCCACGGCGACCAGCACTGCTCACAGGGCCCCATCGGGATTGCGGCCGCCGTGGCGGTGGCGGAGCACCTGGCCGCGGAGAAGATCCCCGGCAGCGTCACCGTGTTCGGCACGCCGGCCGAGGAGCTGCTCGAACCGTCCGCCAAGACCGTGATGCATCGCGCGAAGGTGTTCGACGGCATGGACGTCATCGTGCGGAGCCACGCCAGCAGCCAGACGTCGCGTCCGGCGCCGGGGTTCGGCACCTGCTGCCTGAACATCGACGGCGTCAAGTACACGTTCACCGGCGCGCCGGCCCACCAGATGACGGCGTGGAACGGCCGCAACGCGCTCACCGCCGTCCTGCACCTGTTCAACAACATCGACGCCGTCCGGAGCAACATGCGGCCCGAGACGCGCATCCAGGGCATCATCACCGAGGGCGGCGCGGCGCCGAACGTCGTGCCCGATCGGGCACAGGCCGACTTCTACATCCGCTACCCGGACGAGGTGTACCTGAAGCAGGTGCGGGAGTTCGTGGACAACGCCGCCAGGGCGGCCGCGCTGGCGACCGGCACGAAGGTGACGATCGACAACTACGGCAGCAACCGCGACGGCATCTCCGTCGCGACGCTCTCGGAGCTGGCCTTCGCCTACATGAAGCAGTTCGGCGGCGGCAAGGTGAACGAGGAGCCGGGCAAGCCCCAGGGCTTCGAGGAGAGCGGCAGCGTGTCGCGTGATATCCCGGGCATCGGGTTTGCCGCCTATACGTCGGACTGGCCGAACCATACCTACGAGATGGAAGAGGACAGCTTCAAGCCGGTCGGCCACGATGGCTTCGTCGTGCAGGCGAAGGGCATGGCCGCGCTGCTGCTGGACTTTGCCACGCGCGACGACTTCCGCGCCGCGGTGCAGAAGGAGTTCGCGCACACGAAGGCGCAGTTCGAGGCCTACCTGGACGCGCTCGACAAGGTGTACGTGACGCCGGTCGTGCCGGATCCGAAGTGAGGCGGGACTGAAGTCCCGCCCTACGGTCTGAGCCCAGAGCGAGCCCAGAGCCCAGAGTCCAGAGCCCGCCTCCGTCTGTCCTGGCGGCGTCGGCCTGCGGGCGTCGAGTTGCGGTACGATTGACGGCTTGGAACGACTGCAGGATTCACCGCCGGCTGCCGAGCCGGCCGGCTCCGCCACGCTCCGCGACGAGGTGCGCCGCCGCCGCACCTTCGCCATCGTCTCGCACCCCGACGCCGGCAAGACGACGCTGACGGAGAAGCTGCTGCTCTATGCGGGCGCCATCGAGCTCGCGGGGGCGGTGCGCGGGCGGAAGTCGCAGCGCCACGCCGTGTCCGACTGGATGGACGTGGAGCGGGAGCGCGGGATCTCGGTGACCTCCGCCGCGCTCGAGTTCGAGCTGGACGGCTACCGCGTCACGATCCTCGACACGCCCGGCCACCAGGACTTCAGCGAGGATACCTACCGCACCCTCTTCGCGGTGGACAGCGCCGTCATGGTCATCGATGCGGCCAAGGGCATCGAGGCGCAGACGCGCAAGCTCTTCGAGGTCTGCCGGCTCCGCCGCCTGCCCGTGCTCACGTTCATCAACAAGCTGGATCTCCCGGGCCGTGACCCGCTGGACCTGCTCCACGAGTTGGAGACCGTCCTGGGGATCCAGGCCGTGCCGATGAACTGGCCCATCGGCAACGGCGACCGCTTCCGCGGCGTGTTCGACCTGGCGGAGGGCACCGCGCGGCTCTACGAACGGCAGCGCGGGGGCGTGCACCGCGCCCCGGTCCGGATGACAGGCGCCGCCGATCCGGCGCTCGGGGAGCTGATTGGCGACTACGCCCAGGCGGAGCTCGTCGAGTCCCTGGCGCTGCTCGAGGGCGCCGGCACGCCGTTCAGCCACCGTGCGTACCTGGACTTCGCGCAGACGCCCGTCTTCTTCGGGAGCGCCATCTCCAACTTCGGCCTGGAGCCGATGCTCAAGGCCCTGCAGGACCTGGCGCCGAGCCCCGGGCCGCGGGACTCGGATCGCGGTCCCATTCCGCCCGAGTCTCCGGACTTCTCCGGCTTCGTTTTCAAGATCCAGGCGAACATGAACCGGCGGCACCGCGACCGCGTGGCGTTCGTCCGCGTCTGCTCGGGCGTCTTCACCAAGGACATGCAGATGACCAACGCGCGCCTGGGCACACCGCTCCGCGCCGCGCGCGCCTACCGCTTCTTCGGCGGCAAGCGGGAGACGGTGGAACAGGCGTACCCCGGCGACGTGGTGGGGCTGTCCAACCCCGGGCTGTTCGCCATCGGAGACTCGCTGTACGCGGGCACGCCGGTCGTCTATCCTCCGGTGCCGCGCTTCCCCGCGGAGCACTTCGGCATCGCGCGCCTCAAGGACTCGCGCCTCAAGCAGTTCGACGCGGGCGTGCGTCAGCTCGAGGAAGAAGGGCTGATGCAGGTGGCCTACCCCCTCTTCGGCCGCCGCGAGCCCATCCTGGCCGTGGTCGGGCCGCTCCAGCTCGAGATCGTCGAGGCCCGGCTCCGCCAGGAGTACAGCGTCGACTGCGCCGTCGAGTCCATCCACTACACGACCATGCGCTGGCTGAAGGGCGACCCGAAGGCCGTGGACGACGTGAAGCTGACGTCGAGCGGCGTGCTCCGGGCTGTGGATCGCGCCGGCCGGCCCGTGGTGCTCTTCGAGAGCCAGTGGCACGTGGACTACTGCGTCAAGCAGAACCCCGACGTCGAGTTTCTCAGCGTCGGCTGACGGTTTCGCAATTCCCCTGACTCGATTCGGAACAGCTCAACTCGCGCGGCGCGCCATCCTGTCGCCCGCGCCCCTGTCCGTTGTGCGCACTCGCGTGCAGGAGACGGACTCCGTGCGCGCTCGATCGCCGCGGCGGCAGCACCGGCGGCGTGGCTCGAATCTCGCACGGA
>CAZUGF010000105.1:0-8821 GCA_964619705.1 uncultured Bifidobacteriaceae bacterium | reverse complement strand
GGGCGGGGCATGCCGGCTCTGTGGGCCGGCCTCAGTTCATCTGGATCGAGATCAGCTTCGACACGCCCGGCTCCTCCATCGTCACACCGTAGAGCCGGTCCGCAATCTCCATCGTCTTGCGGCTGTGCGTGATGATGATGAACTGCGTGCGGTCCATCATGCCGCGCAGCAACTCGACGAACCGTCCGATGTTCGCATCGTCGAGCGGGGCGTCGATCTCGTCCAGCAGGCAGAAGGGGCTGGGCTTGTAGCGGAAGATCGCGAACATCAGCGCGATGGCCGTGAGCGCCTTCTCGCCGCCGGAGAGCAGCATGACGCTCTGGAGGCGCTTGCCCGGCGGGGACGCGACGATGTCGATGCCGCTTTCGAGGGGATCCGCATCGTCGAGCAGGCTGATGCCGGCGCGGCCGCCGCCGAAGAGCGTGGCGAACGTCTCCTGGAAGTTCGCGTTGATGGCGGTGAACGCCTCCCGGAACCGCGCGTGCGTCGTCTCGTCGATGCGCTTGATCGCCTCGTTGGTCTGCGCGATCGAGTCAATGAGATCCTGCCGCTGCGTCGTCAGGAACGTGTGGCGTTCCTCGAGCTCGGTGTGCTGGTCGATCGCCATCATGTTGACGGGGCCGATGCGATCGATGCGTGCCTTGAGCTCCGCAATCGCCTGCTCCGCCGTCATGCGCTCGGGCGGGGCCCCGGCATCCCCGGCGGCGTCCGCGGCGACGCCGTCTCCGGACTCCGCCGCGGGCTCGTCCTCGTCGGGCTCCGGCGCTTCCGCGGCGCGGATGGCGCGGACGTCCGGCTCGATGGCGCCGGCCTCCTCCATGCGGGCGACGTCCTCGCGGACCTCGTCCAGCGAGACGCCCACGGCGTCCAGCGCCTGCTGCGCCAGGTGCGACAGGTCCGCCTCGGCTGTCGCGCGCGTGACGTCGAGCTCCGAAGCCAGCGCGCGGACGGCGTCCACGGCGCGGCGGGCGTCGCGGATCACCTCGTCCTGCCGATCCACGGACGTCCGCAGCGCGGCCGCGCGTTCGTCGGCCACCCGGACCTCGTCGCGCAGGCCGTCGAGGACGCGCACGCTCTCGTCCATCTCGCGCGCGTTGCCGGCGACGCCGGACAGGAGGCCCTCGCGCTGCTCGTGCATCTGCGCGATGTCGCGCGCGCAGGCCTGGACGCGCTGCTCCAGTTCCTCCGCGGCCGCTTCCATCCGCGAGACTTCCGCGGCGGCGGCCGTGCCGCGCTCGATCAGCGTGGCGTGTGCGGCGCGGGCTTCGGCGGCCGCGCGGCTGGCGGCCTCCGCCTGCTCGCGCGCGGCGCCGAGCCGCTGCTGGGCCGCGGCAAGCGCCTCGTCGGCCTGCCGCTTGTCGCCTTCCAGCTTGAGGATGGACTCACGGCCCTCGTCGTGCCGCTGATCCAGGCCGCTCAGCTCTTCCTGCACGCGCCGGGCTTCCTGCGCCAGGAGGTTCGTGCGCTGTTCGAGCCGCGTCTCGTCCTGTGCCGTGCGCGCGGCCTGTCCCTCCACCGAGACCAGGGCCTTCTCCTGCCGGTGGATCTCCGCGCCGAGGGCCTGGATCGCCGCCGTGGCCATGGCGATGACCTGCTCGAAGCCGGCCGTCTCCTCCGCCAGGGCCGCCAGCGCGATCCGCTCGGCCCCGATGCGCTCGCGCAGGTCCTTGATCTCGCGCTTGGTCGCCAGGATCCCGCGCGCCTCCGCCTTGTCGCCGCCCGCCACCACGTGGCCGCCGCGGAACACGTCGCCTTCGAGCGTCGCCACCGGCACGCGGACGGTGGACGCCACGCGGCTGGCCGTCTCGAACGAGTCGGCAATCAGCCCGTCGCCCATCGCGGCCAGCAGCGCCGGCGCCCACGGGCCGTTCACGCGGACCACGCTCGTCAGGGGCACGGTGCCGGGCACGGCCACCAGCCCTGCGGAACCAACGGACGCGGCGTACGGCTCACCGGCAACGCCCCCGGCCAGCACGCCCATCCCGGCCATGCTGTCCGCCGGCACGACGACGCCCTCATGCTGTCCGCCCGTGACGATGAAGCCGCAGCGGCCGGCATCTTCCTGCCGGATCAACTGCAGCCCGGCGGAGACGTGATCGATGCGCTCGACGAGGACGTGCTGCAGCAGATCCCCGAGGCACGCTTCCACGGCGCGCTCGTAGCGGGGCTCGACGTCCAGGAAGTCCGCAAGGGCGCCCATCTGGCCGACCTTGCCGTTGGCGTTGACGAGCACCAGCCGTGCGGCGTCGGCAAACCCGGCGCGGTGCGCGTCCAGTTCCTCGAGCGAGCGGAGGCGGGCGGCCATGCCGGCCAGCTCCTGCTCGCGCGTCCGCACGTCGCGGGCGCGCCACTCGTGCTCGGTGCGCGCGCCGGCCAGCTCCGATTCGCGCGCGGCCTTCTCGATGCGCGCGGCCTCCAGGCCTTCCTGCGTGCGCCGCAGCTGCTCGGCGGAGCTCACGCGCTCCGTGCGCACGCGCTCCAGCTCCGTGCGCAGGTCGCCGGTCTCCACGTCCAGGCGCCGCTGCGCCTCGACGGCGCGCTCGCGCTGGGCGATGGCGGACTGGATGGCCGCGTTCAGGGCCGTCACCGTGTTCACGACGCCGAACACCTCGGCGCGCGCCTGCTCGACGTCCTGTTCCACGGCCTCGATGGCCTGCTGCGCCCGTGCGTAGTCCTCGGCGGCCGCAGCGGCGACGCCGGCGGCCTCGTCACGCTGGACGATGGCCAGGGCCGCGGCCTCGCGGCGGCCCTCGAGCGCCAGGCGTTCCGGCTCGCGCCGCGCCTCGAGCCCGGTGCGCTCCTGATCGAGCTCCGCCGTGCGCGCCTCGAGCATCCCGGCCTGCTGCTGGTCGAGGGCAATCTGCTGCTGGCGGCGGTTGATGTCCAGCTCGCGGTTGTGCGCCTCGTCGCGGACGCGTCCGGCGGCGGCGTCGGCCTCCGCCTGCTCGATGCGGAGCCCGGCGAGCTCGGCCTCGACCTCGGCCAGCCTGGCGGCGGAGGACGTCTCCGTCGCGCGCGCGTCGGCCAGCCGCCCGCGCGCGGTCTCGATGGCCTCGGCCAGCACGCGGTACCGGCGTGCGAAGAGCACCTTCTCCCAGCGCCGCATCTCCTCGCGCAGCCGGGAGTAGCGCCGGGCCCGGGCGGCCTGCCGCTTGAGCGCGCCGCGCTGCTTCTCCACCTCGAACACGATGTCGTCGAGGCGCGTCAGGTTCTGCTGCGCGGCCTCGAGCTTCAGCTCCGCGGAGCGGCGGCGGGACTTGTACTTGGTGATGCCCGCCGCTTCCTCGATGAGCTGCCGCCGATCCGTCGGGCGGGAGCTCAGGATCATCCCGATCTTGCCCTGCTCGATGATCGCGTAGGCCTTGGCGCCGAGGCCCGTGTCCATCAGCAGCTCGTGGATGTCGCGGAGGCGGCACTGCTGCCCGTCGATCTGGTACTCGCTCTCGCCGGAGCGGAACAGCCGGCGGGTCAGTTCCACGTCGCGCGTGACCAGGCTGGCCAGCGCCTCGTCATCCTCGTGGCCGGGCAGGCTCACGTCGCCGTGCCCGTTCCCGTTGCCGTTCCCGCCGCCGGTCCGCCCGAGGGCATAAGGCCGGACGGGCTCGCCGCCCATCTCCTTGACCAGCGAGGGCGGGACGATCACGCCGCTCAGCTTCAGCCGGACCTCGGCGGCGCCGGTGGGCTTGCGCGCATCGGACCCGCTGAAGATGACGTCCTCCATCTTGTCGCCGCGGAGGCTCTTGGCACTCTGCTCGCCGAGCACCCACGTGAGCGCGTCCGCCACGTTGCTCTTGCCGCAGCCGTTGGGGCCGACGATCGCGGTGACCCCCTCGTCGAACGACAGCTCGGATCGATCGGAAAAGGACTTGAAGCCGGAAATCTGGAGGCGTTCGAGGCGCATGGCGGGTTGGACTGGTTGAACCGCGGCCAGTCTAGCAAGCCCTGCCGGTTGTGGCAAGGCGGAACGAGGGCCCAATATTTTGGGGTCTACTGCCCTACTTTGGCGTTGCTTCTATTCTTGCCGAGCTGGGTCAGCCGCTCGGCCTCACCAAAGAGGGTCAGCGCGAAACTGGCCTGCGGATCCTCGGTGATCAGGCGCTGGCGCGCGGTGGCGATGTCGAAGATGGCCGTGTCGATCTCGAAGCGGATCATCGCGCGGATGAACGGGAGGTCCTTCGTCCACGCGTCCTCTTCGATGGCGACGTGCTTCTCGACGACGAAGGCGCGGAAGTCGTCGACCATGGCTTGATCCACCTCGAAGTTCTTCTTCAGGTAGCGGAACGTCGGCCCGCGCGCCCCGGCGCGCGTGTCTCCGTCGTAGAAGAAGCGTTCGGCGAAGCTCAGGAAGAGGCCGCGCCCGTAGAGGGATCGGCCGAACCGCGTCGGGTTGAAGCCCTCGATCGGACCGTCGAAGCGTTCGTCCGGCTCGATGCCGCCGCCGGAGTACACCTTCCGCCCGCCCGTCGTGTACTTCAACTGCTCGGGCGAGTGCTCGCGTTCGCTCTGGTCCTTGAGCGTGTAGGTCAGGTACTCGTCGAAGGTTCCATCCCACGGGCGCTGGATCAGCCGGCCGCTCGGCGTGTAGTAGCGCGCCGTCGTGAGCGCCAGGCCCGCGCCGCCGCTCACGCGGTACACGGACTGCACGAGCGCCTTGCCGAACGTCGTCTCGCCGACCACGAGCGAGCGGTCGTAGTCCTGCAGCGCGCCGGACACGATCTCCGAGGCGCTGGCGCTGCTGCGGTTGACGAGCGTGATCATCGGCAGGTCGAGGTACGCCGGATCGTCGGTGGCGCGATAGTCCTGATCCGAGTTCGGCACGCGCCCGCGCGTGTAGACGACCATCGATCCGCGCGGCACGAACCGGTTGGTGATCCGGATGGCCTGATCGAGTTGTCCGCCCGGGTTGCTCCGCAGGTCCAGCACGAGGCGCTTCATCCCGCGCTTCGTCAGCGAGGCGAGCGCGTTGCCCAGATCCTCGTCGGTGTGCTCGGCAAAGTCCGTGATGCCCACGTAGCCCGTCTGGTCGTCGATCATGAAGACGGCCGAGAGGCTCGGGATGCTGACCTGGTCGCGCATGACGGCCATCGGCACGAGATCGTCCAGGCCCTTGCGGCGGATGCCGATGTTGACGAACGTGCCCTTGGGCCCGCGCAGCTTCTCCACCGCGTCCTGCGTGGTCCAGCCCTTGGTCGACTGGCCCTCGATCTCCGCGATCACGTCGCCGCGGCGGATGCCCTTGTCGTGCGCCGGCGATCCCTCGAAGACGCGCACCGCGGTGATGTCCCCTGCGGGCGCCTGGATGGTGATGCCGAGGCCGTAGTAGCGCCCTTCCTGCCGCTCGCGCATCTGCGCGTAGCTCCGCGGGTCCATGAAGCTCGAATGCGGATCGAGCGTCTGCAGCATCCCGTTGATGGCGCCGTAGACCAGCCGGTCGGACTCGACCTCCTCCGCGTACTCCGACTGCACGGCGGCCAGCGCCGCCGTGAACGTCTTGTAGCGCTCGGGCACGCGGTCCTGGGTGGCCAGGGCACTGGTCCCGTAGAAACCGCCGAGAAGCGCCGACCCGACAATGGCGACGACGGCCGCGAGGCTCGACCTGGTGCGCATGATGCGAATGGTACCCCTGCTCTCCCGCTGTCACAAGGCCGATTCGGTCCGTCCGGACAGAACCCCGGGCCCGACTACCCAGCCGCCGGTGCGGACGTCCCGCAGCTTCCGGCAGGCCGCCGTGCCTCCGGCAGGCGGGTCCCGAATGGGCCCGGCCATCGGCGCGCGCCGCTGGGGGAAGCATCCCGGCCAAGTGCGCTATACTGCGATTTGGACGTCAGGGCCGTGTTTCCGGCCTGATTCTGACCGAGGAAACGGGAGCAGTCCCCATGTTTGGTTCCATTGGCATGCCCGAGCTGATCATCATCCTGGTGATCGCGCTCATCATTTTCGGGCCGCGGAAGCTCCCCGAGCTGGGCAAGTCGCTCGGCCGGAGCCTGAACGAGTTCAAGAAGGCCTCGAACGACCTCCAGAACACGCTCGAGCAGGAGATCCGCATCGAGGAGCAGAAGGACACCGCGGCTGCCGCGGCGCGCAAGGCTGAGGCGGACGCCGAGACGGCTGTCCCCCAGGACACGCCCGCGCCCAGCCAGACGGTGTCCCGCTAGCCTGTCTCCATGGCACTCGTGCCATTCCCCAGCACGCCGGAGCGCCGTCCCGACGAGGACGCGCGTACGGGAGGCGCCGTGGATGGGCCTGCCCCGAGCGCAGCCGGGCCTGCCCCTGGCCCGGCCGGGAGGCTTGCCCCGAGCGCAGTCGAGGGGCCCTTCGGTGACGAGGAACCGGAGGAGGGCCTCGACGGGCGCATGAGCTTTCTCGAGCACCTCGACGAACTCCGCAAGCGCCTGACGCACTCCGTTGTCGCGCTGCTCGTCGGCTTCCTCATCGCCTTCTTCTTCATCGAGTACATCAACGCGTTCGTCTACGAGCGGCTCGTCGCCGACGTCCCGAACCACACGTTCATCTACACGGAGCCCGGCGAGGCGTTCTTCCTCTGGATCAAGATCGCCGCGCTGTCGGGACTGCTCATCGCCTCACCGTACGTGATGTACCAGGTGTGGCTCTTCATCGCACCGGGACTCTACGCGCGGGAGAAGCGGCTCGCGATTCCGTTCGTCGTCTCGTCGTCCTCGCTGTTCATCGCGGGCGCGGCGTTCTCGCACTACATCCTCTTCCCGGCCGCGTGGCGGTTCTTCGCGAGCTTCTCCAACGACTTCACGGAGTTCATGCCGCGCATCGAGCCGGTGTTCGGGCTCTACGTCAAGCTGCTGCTCGCCATGGGCCTCGTCTTCCAGATGCCCGTGCTCATGTTCGTCCTGGCACGCCTCGGCATCGTCACCGCCGGCTACCTGCTCCGCAACATCAAGTACGCCATCCTGCTCATCTTCATCGTCGCCGCCGTGGTGACGCCGGACGGCAGCATGGTGGTCCAGACGCTGATGGCCGCGCCCATGATCGTGCTCTACCTGCTCGGGATTGGCGTGGCGTACCTCTTCGGTAAGTCACCAAAAGAGGACAAGGACGCGGACGCGTAAGAAATTCGTCTCGTAAAGTCGTCTCTCCCTTTGACTTCCGGCCTTTTCGGGCTATTATTCTAGGTCTATGGGAATCCTTCGCCGTTTGGCCACTGGCGTGGCGATCGCGATCTTCGCGACGTCGCCCGCGTGGGCGCAGTCTACCGAGACGCGACCCGCGAGCAGCTCAATCCTCGGCGACACCGGTCTCTGGTTCGTGCCACTCGGCGAAACACTGCCGAAGGGCAGGGTATCGGGCATGGGCGCCCGGGTGAACTTCGATCGGTCCGAGGGCTTCAGCGACATCTCCGACTTCCGGGGCACGTTTGCGTTTGGCGCGACGGACCGGATCGAGATCTTCGGCGCCCTTGCGGTCGTCCGCCGCATCGACGCGGATCGCCGGCCGGTGGCCGAAGGCGGTCAGCCGATGGACTACCTCGTCAACGAAGGCTGGAAGCAGGGCTTCGGCGACGTCTACCTCGGCGCCAAGTTCAACGTCGTGTCGCAGGCCACGAACAACGGTCCGGCGTTCGCGATTCGCGCGGCCGTCAAGCTGCCCACGGCGAGCCGCGACGATGGGCTCGGGACGGGGAGCCCGGATTTCCTGATCGACGGCATCCTCAGCCGTGAGTTCGGGAATGCCGTGGACCTCTCCGGCTACGGCGGCTTCCAGATGCGCACGAGCCCGGACGACTACGAGCTGAGCCACGGCCTCCGCTACGGCCTCGGCTTCGGCTTCCCGAGCCGCTCGCCGCTCAAGGTGTTCGGCGAGCTCTCCGGCGAGTACTACTTCGACAACGAGGTCACCTACTCCGGCCCGTTCAACGAGGCCATCGGCGGGCCCCCGGGCGCGTGGACGGTGGATCGTCCGGCGGATGTCTTCGTCGGCCTGCAGTACCAGCACTCGAGCGGCTTCTATGCCGGCAGCGGCGTGACGCTCGGCCTCAACCACATCAAGCGCGACGGCATCGGCGCCTTCACGAGCGAGAGCGGCGACAAGCTCGGCTTCCAGGTCCGCCTCGGGTTCCATCCCGGCGCGCGCGCCTGGGCCCCGCCCGCACCGGCCCCGCCGCCGCCGGCTCCGCCGGCCCCGCCGGCCAACCGGCCACCGACGGTCAAGGCGCGCTGCGAGCCCTGCACGATTCCGGTCGGCGAGAGCGTGACGGTCACGGCCGACGCGAACGATCCGGACGGCGACACGCTCGCCTACAAGTGGAGCGCCCCGACGGGGACGTTCGGTAACGCGGGCGACAGGCAGACGAGCTTCACCTGCCCCGCCACGCCGGGTGCGGTGCCCGTCACCGTGACGGTCTCCGACGGCAAGGGCGGCACGGCCAGCGACACGGTCACCATCCAGTGCGTCGAGCCGGCGCGCAAGGAGTACACGTTCGAGGACGTGCACTTCGACTTCGACCGCTACACGCTCCGTCCGGAAGCGACGCGCGTGCTGGATGAGGCCATCAAGGCGATGCAGGAGGACACGACGCTCCGCCTGACCGTCGAGGGCCACACCTGCAACATCGGCACGGCCGAGTACAACCTGGCGCTCGGCGAGCGCCGTGCCAGCGCGGTGCGCGAGTACCTGAGCGGACGCGGCGTCGCCGCGGATCGTCTCCAGACCGTCAGCTACGGCGAGGAGCGGCCCAAGCACGACAACGCGCGCGAGGAGACACGCCGTCTCAACCGCCGCGCCGCGTTGACGGTGCGCCTGCAGTAGTTGCAGGGGACTCGGGTAGGCGACCCTGAGGGCAGGCGACCCT
>CAZUGF010000104.1:6347-10093 GCA_964619705.1 uncultured Bifidobacteriaceae bacterium | reverse complement strand
GGTGGGCGCACGGCGTGCCGTGTGCAGGCCTGCGGTAGGCACACGGCGTTGCCGTGTGCAGGCCTGCGGTGGGGAGATGCGGCGGCCCTGCGAGCGAGGCGAGGCCTTACTGGAATCCTCTCCGCAGTTCCTCCGCGCGTTCCTTGTAGCGGCGGTCCTCCGGCGCCCAGTCGGGGTCCAGCGGAGCGTCCAGGGCGGCCTGCAGGTGCGCGCGGGCTTCGTCCGTGCGGCCGAGTTCGATGAGCGTCTCCGCCAGGAACACGTGCGTGATGACGCTCTGCGGGTTGAAGGTGAGGGCCTTGCGCAGGTGCTCTTCGGACTTGCGATCGTTGCCGCCGAAGAGCCTCGGGACCTTGCTGTACCAGCGGCCGAGCGCCCGGTCGGCGGACCCCTGCAGGAACGCGGGATCGATTGCCATCACGGCTTCGAGGGCTTCGCGAATCGGTCCGCGGTAGCGGAGCCCCTGCCGCACGCCAAAGGACTCGGCGAGCGCGCCCATGTTGGCGGCCATCCAGAAGTGGCCCTCCGGCCGGCCAGGCCGCAGGAGCCGCGCGGATCGCGCCGCCTCGATGCCGCGTTCGAGCGCCGCGCGGCGCGCGGACGCCGGCTCGCCGTTCGTGCCGATCCAGTAGCGCAGGCGCGCCACCTTCCAGGCCGCCTCGAAGTCCCCGGCGTTCGCGGCAAGACGCGCCGCCCAGATCTGCTCGGCGAGCGCCGCGCTGGCCGCCGTCTCGCGATCCCGGTACAGCGCATCGGGATCCCCGGCGGGAACCTGCACGATGACGGCTGCATCCAATACGGCAATGAGCGTCAGTCCCGTCCCGCCGATCACCGCCATATACAATACGGAGATGCAGGATCTCATCCACCGGCTGCTGACGCAGATCGGGGAGGACCCCTCGCGCGAGGGCCTGATCAAGACGCCGAAGCGGGTCGAGACCGCGCTGACGTTTCTCACGAGCGGCTACCGGGCGGACATCGACGCCGTCCTGAACGGCGCGCTGTTCAGCGTGGATTATAACGAGATGGTCATCGTCCGGGACATCGACTTCTACAGCCTGTGCGAGCACCACCTGCTGCCGTTCTTCGGCAAGTGCCACGTCGCCTACATCCCCAACGGGCGCGTCATCGGCCTGAGCAAGATCCCGAGGCTCGTGGACATCTTCGCGCGGCGCCTCCAGCTCCAGGAGCGCATGACGAACCAGATTGCGGAGACGATCACCGAGAAGATCGCACCGATCGGCGTCGCCGTCGTCTGCGAAGGCACGCACCTGTGCATGGCCATGCGCGGGGTGGAGAAGCAGAACTCGTACACGGTGACGAGCGCCATGCTCGGCGCCTTCCGGGACAACGCCCGCACGCGCATGGAGTTCCTGGAACTGCTCAAGCTCCGCAGCAGCTCGCCCTCCGGGCTTTCCCCGGCGGGACGCAGCCACCTGGCGCTCGACGCGGACGACGAGCAGGACGGGTGAGCGCGCCGGGCGCGTGGACGACGCCCGGGCCGGGAGGGGAGCCGCTATACTGAGCAGCATGCGGTTGCTGGCGATCCTCCTGCTGCTCGCCTTCGTTGCCGCCGCACCGGCGACGACGGCACAGACGAGAAAGACCACTCCGAAGAAGACGACCCCGGCGGCGAAGAAGGCCCCGCAGAAAAAGGCCCCGGTCAAGAAGGCGCCCGCGAAGAAGGCACCCGCCGCGGTCCCGCTGACCCGTGTCCAGGCCACGCTGCGCTGCCCGTCGGAGCTCGGCGTCGGCGTGACGACGACGCGCCGCTTCTGCGATGTGCTGGCGGGCCGGGAGGCGTCGGAAGGCGTCCTGGTCACGATTCCCCCGCACCGCGGCACCGTGCTGTTGTCCTTCGAGCTGCACAACCGGCACACCTACTCGGAAGCGCTCGTCAAGGAGAAGACCGCGTACCGCAAGTACACGGCCACGGTCGGCGTGCTGACGATGGACAACACGCTGGTCGAGCGCGCGGTGGTGCAGGGCGAGTTCCGGAGCCAGAGCGACCTGTTCGATCGCATCAGCGGCGGCGCCGAGCCGGGGAACGTCAAGGCCGTGGCGCCGACGGGATCCGAGTTCGTCACGATCGAGCTGCCCGAGGCGTCCGGCGATCAGGTGAGCATCCTCGGCGAGAAGCTCACCGTCGTGCGTCCGGACGGCGTGGACACGTTCGTCTCCGCCGGCCGTCCCGTGGCGACGATCAGCAACGTGATGGTGGAGTTCCGTCCGGGTCCCGCGCCGCGGAAGCAGTAGGCGCCGCTGCCCGGCTCAGCCCGCGGTCCCCGCCGCGGCGGCGGCCCCGTAGGCGGCGAGGATGGCGTCCGCCGATCGATCGATGTCCGCCTCCGTCGTGGACCAGTTGGAGACGGAGATGCGCATCACCTGCCGGCCCTGCCACACGGCGCCGCCGGCCCAGCACGTGCCGTCCGCCTGCACGCGCGCGATGACGTCACGCGTGGTGTCGTCTGCCGTCCGCCCGTCCGCGCCCGCGAACTGCACGAGCACCTGGTTGAGCACGACGTCGTTCAGGATGGCCACGCCGGGCCGGGCAGCAAGCCGCTCGCGCATGCGCCGCGCGAGGACGCACGTCCGCCGGACCAGGTCCGCGATGCCGGCGCGTCCGAGGGCGCGGAACAGCGCCCACAGCGGGATCGCGCGTGCCCGGCGCGAGGAGTCCGGTGTCCAGTCCATGCCGATGCGCTCTTCGCCGGTCCCGCGCTGCAGGTAGGACGCCGTCAGGCTCATGGCCGCGCGGTGCGGCTCGGGGTGCCTGACGATGGCCAGGCCCGAGTCGTAGGGCACGTTCAGCCACTTGTGCGCGTCCGTGGCCCACGAGTCCGCGCGCTCGATGCCGGCCACCTGTTCCCGGAGTTCCGGCACGGCGGCGGCCCAGAGCCCGAACGCCGCGTCCACGTGGACCCACGCGCCGCGCGCGTGCGCCCGGTCGGCGATGGCGCCGACGGGATCGCTGGCGCCCGTGTTGACGTTGCCGGCCTGCGCGCAGACGATGAGCGGGCCCTCGACGGCCGCGAGCGCGTGCTCGAGTGCGGCCACCTCCATGCGTCCCTGCGCGTCGGCCGGCACGCGAATCAGTTCCTCCGATCCGAAGCCCAGCATCCTGAGTGCGCCGACGGCCGAGACGTGGACCTCGCCGCCGACGATCACCGTCACCCGCGGTGCCCGCTGCAGGCCGCGGGTCTCGACGTTCCATCCGGCCCGGCGCAGCACCTCGTGCCGCGCGGCCGCCAGGCACGTGAAGTTGGCCAGGTGGCAGCCGGTGACGAACCCCACGCTCGACCCATCCGGCAGGCCGAGCACGTCCACGACCCAGCCGGCGACGACGTCCTCGATGACGGCAAGCGCCGGCGACATCACGTACATCGCGCCGTTCTGGTCCCACGCGCTGCCAATCCAGTCCGCGGCCACGGCCACGGGCACCGCCCCGCCCGTCACAAACCCGAAGTAGCGCGGCCCGACCGTGGCGACAAGGCCTGGGTCCGCCGCGCGGGCCAGGTCCTCGATGACCGCGAGCGGATCCTCCGGCCCCTCCGGCACGGCGCCGCCCAGCGCCGCCAGCAACCCCGCCCGCGAAGCCGTTCCGCCGACATGACGCGAGGCAACCTGATCAAGGTAAGCGGATCCGATCGAGTGGGCGCGTGAGAGAAGGGCACGATGATTCATGGAGGACTCGACCTATCGTAGCGCCCCAGGTCCCGCACCCTCCCAGAACCTCCCCCGCACCT
>CAZUGF010000104.1:0-6247 GCA_964619705.1 uncultured Bifidobacteriaceae bacterium | reverse complement strand
CCCAGAACCTCCCCAGAACCTTCCCCCTACTCCCCCATATGCACCCTGTGCTCCACCTCGGCGAACCGCCGCGCGGCTTCCGGCTCGGGACTGGCCAGTGAGACGGCGATGCCGACGGCAAACGACAGCGGGATGGTCACCAGCCCGGGGTTCCGCAGCGGGAACCACGCCGTGGCCGCGCCGAGGATGTCGATCTGGATCGTCGGCGAGAAGTAGATGAGGAGGAGGGCGGACGCCGTGCCGGCCAGCATCGAGGCCTGCGCGCCGCGCGTGGTGAAGCCGCGCCAGAAGATGGACAGAACGAGGGCGGGGAAGTTGGCGCTGGCGGCGATGGCGAACGCGAGGCCCACCATGTAGGCCACGTTCTGCCCCTTGAAGACGATGCCGAGCACGATGGAGGCGATCCCGAGCACGACCGTGGACGCACGCGCGACGACGAGCTGCTCCGTGCCGCTCGCCTGGCCGTGGCGGATCACGTGGACCCAGATGTCGTGCGAGAGCGCGGCGGCCCCGGCCAGCGTCAGCCCCGCGACGACGGCAAGGATGGTGGCAAAGGCCACGGCGGAAATGAAGCCGAGGAACGCCTGTCCACCGACGGCCTCCGCCAGCAGGGGCGCCGCCATGTTGCCGCCCGGATCCACCGCGCGGATGGCGTCCTGGCCGACGAGCACCATGGCGCCGAAGCCGAGGATGAACGTCAGCAGATAGAAGACGCCGATGGCCGCCGTCGCATAGGCGACGGATGTGCGCGCGGTCTTCGCGTCCGGCACCGTGTAGAAGCGCATCAGGATGTGCGGCAGGCCGGCCGTGCCGAACATGAGCGCGAGGCCCAGGGAGATGGCATCGAGCGGGTTGGACACCAGCTGCCCGGGGGCGAGGACGGCATCGCCGTACTGCCGGGCCGCGTCCGCGAAGAGCGCGACGGGGTTCATCGCGTAGCGGGCGAGGACCAGCATCGCCAGCAGGAACGCCCCGCCGAGCAGCAGCACCGCCTTCACGATCTGCACCCACGTCGTCGCGAGCATGCCGCCGAAGAGGACGTAGGCGAGCATGACCACGCCGACGATGACGATGGCCAGCTCGTAGGGGAGGCCGAAGAGCAGCCGGATCAGGTTGCCGGCGCCGACCATCTGCGCGATGAGGTAGAAGGCGACGACGGACAGGCCGCCGCAGGCCGCGGCCACGCGCACGGGCCCCTGCCGCAGCCGGTAGGCGACGACGTCCGTGAAGGTGTAGCGCCCGAGGTTCCGGAGCGGCTCGGCGACGAGGAACATGACGACGGGCCAGCCGACGAGGAAGCCGATGGAGTAGATGAGGCCGTCGAAGCCGGAGAGCGCGACGAGGCCGGCAATGCCGAGGAAGCTGGCGGCGCTCATGTAGTCGCCCGCGAGCGCCAGGCCGTTCTGCATCGCGGTGATGCCGCGCCCGGCCGTGTAGAAGTGGTCGGCGTCCCTCGTGCGGCGGGCCGCGTACCACGTGATGACGAGCGACAGGCCGATGAACAGCAGGAAGCCGGCCATCGCGACGATGTTGGTGTCTCCGCCGGCGCCGCTCATGGACGAGGAGCCCTGTCCCGCCGGAAGCCGGCGATGGCCCCGTCGTAGTGCCGGTTGGCCCAGCGCACGTAGATGACGATGACCAGCCAGGCCACGGCGATGACGAGCGTGCCCAGCACGATGCCGACGCTGAGGCCCGGCACGATCACCGTGCCGAGGAAGCCCTTGCCGTAGGCGATGAGCAGGATGAAGGCCAGGTAGACCACCGTCATCACGATGGTGAGGCCGATGGCGATGCGCCACCGCCGGGCCGCGAGTTCGGGCAGCGTGCCCTTGACGGTCATCGGTGGATCACCCGTCCGCGCGCGGGCCGGGGGCAGGGAAAGACGTGTGTGCGTGCGGCCGTCGGCATGGGACCCCTCTCCTGATTCGGGAGTGGGCGCATCATACTCCGAAGCTGCACGCCATCTCGCTCGCGACCGGTGCCCAGGGCGCGTGCGTCCTGGACACCGGCCGATCGTCGTCGAGGGGCTGCGCTAGAACCGGAACGCCACGTTGAAGCGAATGTTGCGCGGCCCGTAGACCTGCGCGGGCGATCCGAACTGCGGCAGCGTGTTGACGGCGCCGTCCGGGGCGCCGTTCTGGCGCAGGTTGATGGTGCCGCTCAGCGTCCTCACGTCCCACGCCGTGTTCACGTTGGCGATGTTGTTGACGTCCACCGACACCTCGAACTCCCGCTGCCCGAACCGCGTGGTCTTGAACGCCCGGAGGTCCATCACCGTGCGCGCATCGAGCCGGAACGACCCCGCCGGCTCGACGTTGACGTTCGTGTTGCCGCCCACGCTGAGGGGCGTGGACACCTGCCGGGTGACGGCGACGCCGCTCTGCGCGTTCACGTTGGCCGCCACGCCGATGTCATGGAACGGCAGGACGTAGGTACCGGTCAGTTTGAACTGGTGCGGGCGGTCGCCGAGCTGGCCCGTCACCAGCCCGTCGGCATGGATGAGCGCGTTCGGATTCACGTTGACGCTCACGCCGCTGATCCGCGTGCGCCCGAACGTGTATCCCGCCAGCATCTGCCAGCGGTTCGACATCCGCTTCGTCGCCGTGACCTCGATGCCCTTGTAGGTCTGGAGGCTCGTCGGGTCGTTGGTCAGGAACAGCAGGTTGTCCGTGGAGACGCGGTTGTAGAACTGGAACGTGCCGTCGTCAGGCGTGCCGGCAACGCCGTCGCGCCCCGTGTCGGCCCGCGTCGTCAGTGCGGTCTCGAACGGGTTGCCGGGGTTCGACGTCGCCTGCGGGTCCTTCTCGCGCCGGTACGTGTAGACGATGCTGAGCTTGAGCGCCGGCAGCAGCTCATGGTCGACACCGGCCGTGATCTCGTCGGTGTAGGGACGGCGGTAATCCGGATCGAAAGAGATGACGCTCAGGTTGGCCTGGGAGATGACCGGCGTCCCTTCCTCCTCGCCCGGCTGATATCGCAAGTCGCCGTTCTGGTCGTTCCACCGGAACTGCTCGGAGTAGTTCGCGTTGGGGTTCACGGTGTCGAGCACGCCGCCCGTGCTGATGATGTAGTAGTAGCGGCCCGTTGCCGCCTTGACCGCGGTGCGCCCGTCGCCGCGCAGGTCGTAGGCCGCGCTCAGCCGCGGTCCGATGGTGTGCCACTTGACGATGTCCCGCTGCTCGGGGAACGTGCGGGGGAGGTCCGGAAAGTACTGGCTGGCGGGGCTGCTCTGCTCGGGCAGGTAGCCCTCGAGCCGCTCCCAGCGCAGGCCGCCGGTGAGCGTGAACCGGTTCACGGAGTACGTGTCCTGGAGGTACAGGGCGGTGACGTCCACCGCGGTCTTCGTGAAGAACGGCGTCGCGAAGAGCGTGACGTTCTGTGAGAGGCCCGTCGTGCTGTTATAGGTCAGCTCGAGGTCGTCGAAGCGCCGCGTGCGAACCTCGACGGGGGCGTGCGCGTGGTCGAAGCCGAACTTGAACTCGTGCCGGCCGCCGAGCGCCTGATCGAGGTAGTACTGGAACGTGGCGTTGGCCTGATAGCGGTCCCGGAACCGCTCCGTGTCCGCCGTGAAATTGCGCGTGCGGATGCCCGTGGCGACGTCGAGCAGGGTCTGGTCGCTGCCGTTCTGATAGGTCGGGAAGAGGATCTTGTTCAGGCCCAGGCGGGCGTCCACGAACATGTTCGGGCTGAGCACGGAATTCCAGAGCAGTTGGTACACGTCGAACACGTCGTCTTCGTTGCTGGAGGAGTCCTGCACGAGGAGGTTCGACGAGGCCAGGAACCGGTTGGGCTTCTTGTAGTACTGCCTGGAGTAGAAGCCCGTGAGCCGGTTGTTGTCGGTGACCTGGTAGTTGAGGTTGATCAGGCCCGACGTGATATCGGTCTTGTCGAGTACGAGCGTCGAGAAGGCCGCCGGCACGTTCACGTGCACGCGCCAGTCGCGGAACGAAGCGAACATGCGCAGCTTCTGCGCGATGAGCGGGCCGCCGCCGCTGACGTTGATGTCCGACACGAAGTCCACGCCGTTGGTCTCCGGACGGAATCCGTACTGCAGGAGGTGGTCGTCGATGTTCTGCCCCTGCGTCGCGTCACCGAGCCAGGTGAAGGTGGTCCGCCCGCGCCACACGTCGCTGCCGCTGCGCGTCAGCATGTTGAGGAACACGCCGCTCGTCGGCACCGTGATGTCGTGGGCGCCGGTCGAGACCTGGATGTCCTCGAAGGCATCGAAGTCGTAGTAGAAGCCGGCGGCGCCGACGGCCGCGGGGTCGCCCACGTTGATGCCGTTCAGATACTGCGAGTTCTGCGTGCTGTTCGTGCCGCGGGCGTTGTAGACGCCCTGCAGGCCGCCGGACGTGCCGCCGACGTCGGGCCGCGTGATGAGCAGGCTGGGCACTTTGTACTCGACCAGGGCCCAGATGTCGCGGCCGCCCGGCGTGGACTGCAGGAGCTGCTCGCTCAGGTTCACGCTGACGTTGGCGCTGGTCGTGTCGATCACCGGCGACGCGCCCGTCACGGTCACGGTCTCCGCCACCGTCGCGACCGTCAGCGGGAGATCGAGCGGCGTGGTCTGTCCGATCTGGACGACCACGTTCTCGCGAATGACGGTCCGGAAGCCCTGCAGCTCCACGGTCACCGTGTAGACGCCGGGCGGGAGCGACGGAAACCGGTTGACGCCCCCGCTGTCCGTCACGCCCGTCATCGTGCCCGCCACCAGGACAGGGCTGGCCAGCGTCACCGCGACGCCAGGCACCGGCGCCTGCTGCTCATCGGCCACCCTGACGAGAATGGACCCTGTCTGCACCTGCGCGGCCGCCGGCACAGCCGACGCGACCCAGACCGCTACCGCAAGCAGCCCCACCATTACTCGATTCATGGTCAGTCTCCAATTGTTCGGTCGAACAAATACGGGAAACCGGAGAGCGGGGGCCCTCGCCGGCAGCGAACGAGACTCACTCGGCATGCCACGAAGCGACAAGGCATGCCTCGCGTGGACTTCGACGCGGAGGGGCGCGGACGCGTCGCGCGAGCGAAGAGCAAGCGTCATACCTGTGACGCGCATGGCGGCGGGTGAGCGTAAGTCGACGCGTTCTTCGATGGCGATCCGCGGCGGGAGCGGACGGCGGACCAGTGACGGCGGCGGCGCCGCCGGCGGGGGCTATCGCTGCGGCGGGATCTCCACGGTCATCGCGATCGTCCAGCCGTCGTCGCCGGCGGTGCTCGTGTAGCTCACCGGGAGCGGCGGCACGGGGCTGGGGGCCGGGGCGTGCCCGCTGTACCACGTCAGCGGGGCGACGACGGACTTCTCGGCGAGCGGATCCGGCGCGATCGAGATGACGAAGTAGCCGCCCGGCTCGTAGGCGGGGATTGCGAGCGCGACGACGATCTGGCCGGGGAGGTCGGGGTCGAAGAGCACGCGCGTGGCCGGGACGCGGAGCGTGAGGCGGTAGGGCGCCTCGGCGGTGGCCGTGCCCATGGCATCGGGCGGGCCCTCCGCGCGGGTGCCCGCCGCCGGCCGGAAGAGGCCCACGGCCGCGGGGCCGGGGCCCAGGCGGCCGCCGGGATCGATCACGGCGACGGACATCTGGTGGGCGTAGGTTTCCGCGCTGCAGCCGGCGGCGCCGAGGAGCGAGGCGAGCAGCAGGACGAGCGGGGGTGACGCGCGCATGGATTGACTGTACAAGAAGACGGCCGGGGCATCCGACGCCCCGGCCGTGCGTGTCCGTCCGCAGACGACGTCCCGATCGATCAGTGCGTCGTCTGTTCCTGCCGCAGCGCCTTCTTGAGGCCCTGGATCTGGATGACCGGGGCGCTCGGCGCTTCCTTCAGCACGTGCTGGCGGTAGAGCTTCTCCATCTCCGCGTGCTGGCGCGCTTCCTCGGGCGTCATCTCGTGCTTCGCCTTGCGGGCCTGCAGCTTTTCCTCGCGCGAGTTCTTCGCGATGCCGAGGTCGTCCAGGTCCGTCTGGGCGCCGGCGGCCACGGCCTCCGGGTTGAGCTGCAGCGTGTGCTCGGTGGTCGAGAGCGGGACGGCCTTGTTGCCGGCGAAGATCTCGTGGCGCCCGTGGTCCTCGTACCACTTGGTGAGGGTGGCCGTCATGTGCATCTTCTCGATGATGTTCCGCCACCCGATGCCGGTGTTGTAGGCGCAGAAGGAGATCTCGCCCTGTTGCGTGGCGTACGGGATGATGCACATCTCCGTGCGGCGGAAGTCGTAGTTGAACAGGTCCTGGAACCACATGCCCGCGATG
>CAZUGF010000103.1:0-10447 GCA_964619705.1 uncultured Bifidobacteriaceae bacterium | reverse complement strand
TTCAGGGTCGCCTGCCCTCCAGCGGCGCCTTCCTCTCGGCCTCTTCGCCCTACGACTCGTTCCCGAGCAGGCGGTTGACGAGCGACACCGTCCGCGCCCACAACTCGGTCTCCGCGGACAACTGCTTCTTCCCGGCCGCCGTGATCGTGTAGAACCGCGCGCGGCGGTTGTTCTCGCTCGTACCCCACGCGCTCCTGATCCAGCCCTTCTGCTCGAGCCGGAGGAGCGCCGGGTAGATGGTCCCCTGATTGAGCGCGAGGCTGCCCTCGGCCACCTGCTCGATGCGCCGGGCAATGCCGTACCCGTGCAGCGGCCCCATGCCGGCCAGCGTCTTGAGGACCATCAGGTCCAGCGTTCCGTACGGGACTTCGGCGTCTGGCGGGGACATCGGCTGCTCCTGTTGAAAATCAACAGGTAGGGTCGCACAGTTTCTGTAGAAAGGCAACAGGGTGGGAGTGGCTGACGCGGGGCGCGTCCCTACGCGGGGCTAGCGCTGATCGTGGCAGTAGGAGCAATCGCCGCTGATGGCCGACCCGTCGGGTGTCAGGTGGCTGTCGTCGTGGCAGCGGAAGCAGCCGTCCGACGTCATGTGCCCGCGGTTGTCCTTGTAGACGCCCCAGGTCACCTTCATCGCCGGAAACACGTTGCGGCGATAGACGTCCTGAATCCCGATGATCGAGCGTGCCAGCGTCGTCTCGTCGGCCCCGACGGACGCGTAGAACGCGCGCAGCTCGCTCGCGATGGCCCGGAGGGCCGTGTCCTGGTCGGGATGCTCCTGCGTGACCAGCCGCACGCCCTCGCGGCGGACGAAGGGCAGCGACGGGCTGACATCGCCGGCGGCAATCGCGCGATCCACGGCCTGCCCGGCCGTTGGCGCAATGCGATGCGCGGCGGCGTTGTGGCAGTCGACGCAGTCCATGACGCGGCGCGTGCCGGCCTGCAGGGCCTCCGGCGTGGTGCCCTCGACCGTGAACTCCCGGGACACCCCTTGCCCGTCGGTCATGCGCACCCAGGGAATCGTCTGCCGGTCGGCATCCGTCGCGATGTACTCGATCCGCACGTTCGGGTCGGCGTGCCAGTGGATCGCCCGTCCGGATCGTGTCGGCCGGCCGGGTCCGCCGACGTGCATGTCCAGGACGGTCGTGATCTCCGAGTTCGCCTCGTCATCGCCGAACTCGCGGACGATACGCGTGCGCTCGCCCAGGTCGACCGTCGCCGTGTGGCAGTTGCCGCACACCTCGAGCGCCGGGCGCAGGTTTGCGGCCGAGGCGGGAATCGGACGCGGGTAGGTATTGGTGATGACGTGCGCGAGCTGGCGGACGCCGGAGAGCTTGGACTGAATCAGGGCGTGCGTGCCCTCGCCGACGTGGCACCCGACACACGCCACGCGGGCGTGCGGGGTCACCTGCCATGCCGTGTACTGCGGATGCATCGGCGTATGGCACGTCTGCCCGCAGAAGGCCGGCGACTCCATCCAGTGGAGCCCGCCGTAGCCGGCGAGCAGCACGATGACGACATTGACGGCTGTCAGCGCGACGACGCCCAGGGCGGTCCGGCGGATGTGCCGCTTCCTGAGGTCCACGACCGGCCAGTCCGGCCGGGCGGATGGGTCGCGGCGGAGGGCGCGCCGCTCGAGCCATCCGCCCATCGGGATGAGCAGCAGGCCGAAGACGAAGAGCGCCGGCAGCGCCACGAACACCACGAGGCCCGCGTAGGGATTGGTGAACAACCCGAACACCATCGCCAGCGCCATGGCCAGGAAGCCCACCGCAGCCACGGTGGTGACAAGGGCGCCGGCGATGGCAACCGGGTGGCGAATCAACGGGACGCGGTCGGCCATGCCGGTTCTACTTGAGGCTCTGCATGTAGGCCACGAGCGCGTCCACGTCGGCGGCCGGCAGGTTGCCGTAGCGGTTCGGCATGGGCGGCTTCTTCGTGGACCCGGTTTCCTTTGTCATCTCGGCCGGCTGCAGGATCCACTTGCGGATCTCGTCGGCCGAGAGCTTCTTCCCCACGCCGTCGAGCGGGTTGCTCTTGTTGCCCGTCCCTTCGATCGCATGGCACATCTGGCACTTCTGCGCGGCGTAGACGGCCTGCCCCCGCGTGACCTGCGCGGCGTCCTGCCCGGCCGCCGCCGCGGGAGCAGGCAGGCACACGAGAACGGCGACGGCACACGGCACGAGCGGACTGGCGAAGCGGACAAGACCCATCACGAGACACCTCCAGAGAACGGGGAACGCCGGTTGACACCGGACCTACCAGAAATAGAGCAGCCCCACCACCACGCTGTGCGCCGTGTACGGCCGATACACATACCCGAGCACCATCGAACTCGGCTGGACGATGCTGTCCACGACGCCGGCGTCGAGGGCGAAGTCGAAGACCCGGAACGGCTCGTACTGATACATCGCCGTCGCCGCCAGCCGCGTCGTCAGGCGGTGCCGGACGTCGAGGCGAAGTTCCTGCAGCTTGTTGTAGGCCTCGGGGAGCTGGCTCGGTTGAGCAAGGGGGCTCCCGGGCATGAGCCCGTAGACGAACCGCGCGCGCGCGTCCGAGATATCCCACGTGAAGCGCGCCTCGGTGTGTTGGCCGAGCCGTGGCGGCGTCACGTAAAAGGAGAAGTAGTGCACGCGCTCCGTCGAATCCGTCGTCCAGTCGCGCAGGGGATCCTCGGCCTGGGCGCCGGGGCTGGCGGAGCGCGAGCGATGGACGCCCCCGTAGCGTTCGTAGTTGTAGCTGCCACCCGCGCCCAGGCCACCCGGGTGCTGGAAATCCACGGCCGCGCCGCCGACCGTGAAGGTGGCGTCCTGGAGACCGAGCGGACTGTCGTCGTAGTCGTCCCGACCGGCGCCGAACGATCCGCTGAGCACCCACCACTCGTGCGCGACGACGTCCATCTGCCCGGTGACGCGGGCACGGGAGCGATTGGCGATGTCGAAGTGCCGCAGGCCGCGCTGCTCGCCGATCTCGGTGAGGCGGTGTTCCTCGAGGCCGGACCCGCTGCGGTCGGCCAGTTCCACTTCCGCGCGGAACGTGGCTCTGGAGGCTCCCGCGGCGTCGGCCGTGAACCGCACGGCGTGCTCGGTGGAATCCTCGAAGATGCGGAACCTGTAGCCGTTCCGATTGGCGGTGTAGCCGATGCCGAGGGCGAGCGGCGCGAGCCCGCTCCACGTGGCGTCCGCGCTGACGGTCGTCCGGCTGTGCGCGAACGGCTCGGGCCCGCCGGTCGGCGAGCTGCGCACCGACGAGTCGTAGCTCACGAACTCCGGAATCGCGATGCGCGTCTCGTTGTCGTAGCCGTAGTGGCGGACGCGCGCGCTGAGGCGCCAGTCGGTGTGCGGCCGCGACACGAGACCGAGGTTCGTGGACAGGATGCGCGCCTCGGCATCGGCGGTGGTGCGCGGGAGCGTGAGCGCGGGCAGCGCCGTGTTGATCGTGAACGGCGGCAGGGGCTCGTCATTGGTCCACACGCCGTAGGAGGCAAAGCCCGTGACCTGCGTCCGGTGCGCGAGCTTGCGATAGCCGCCGATGCTCACCGTGTGTGCCATGTTGGTTGGCCAGAGCGACATGCGGCCGCGGGATGGTGCGCCCGCCGCATCGTCCAGGCGGAGCGGGTTGTCCCAGATGAGCGTGCCGTCATGGTTCTGGAACCACGAGCCGTCGTAGCCGACGCGCAGCATGTTCCGCTGGCCGATCCACTCGGCGCCGATGGAGAGGTCGTTGGTGCGCGAGTTGTACGGCAGCGCCACCTCGACGTCGTTGGACAGGCCGAAACTGGCGCCCCACGGCAGCTCGCCCACGTGGCGCGTGGTACGGAACTCGCCTTTCAGGTCGATGCTGGACGTCGGGCTCACCACGATCGAGCCCCGTCCGATGTCGCGCCGCTCGCGGAGGTCGAACGGCGCCGCCAGCGGGATGTAGGCGGAGAGATTGGCCTGTCCGGACTGGATGGCCCTCCGCGTCGTGTCGTCGAGGACCAGGACGCCGCTCCCGCCGAAGGCGTACGGCGTGGCCGTGTCGATGCTGTAGAACTGGGGAATCTCGTCCCAGAGCCCGGTCAACCGGAGGCGGCCGGGGCGCGTGTACACCGCCTCGAAGCGCTGATCGCGCCAGCCGACGTTGTCGGCAGCGAGTCGGAGCGACGATCCGCCCTCCAGCATCCAGGCGTGGCGGGCCTCGGTGAAGAGCAGGCCGTTGCGCTGGTCCCGGAACCGCTGCCAGCGGGCCTCGTCGCCATCGACGCGGCTGAACCGCCCGGCAAGCCGGAACTGGCGCCAGGTCGGCTCGAAGAGGCTGCGGGACGCGTCAACGCCGGGTGCCTCCGACGCCGCCGGATTGCTTTGCCCGAATGCCGTGCCGGATGCGGCCCAGCACATGATCAGCGCGATGAGGGCGGTGGTGCGCATGTGACGCGTCCTCATCGCATGAAGAACTGGCCGGAGGGGTGGTTGGAGCCGTGGATGTTCGAGTGGCAGTTCATGCACGACCGTCCGAACATCCTGTTGCTGCGGTTCACGGCAATCGCGTTGTTGTCGTAAATGGTGGCCGGATGCCGCGTGGCGATGTGGCACCGCTGGCAGAGCATCGGCTGACGGACGACGAGCATCCGGTCGTTGGACGAGCCGTGCGGATCGTGGCAGGTCGCGCAGTTCTCGCGGACGGGTGCGTGTTCCCACAGCACCGGCCCTCGCATCTCGGCGTGACAGCTCACGCAGCTCTCGGCCACGGAGCTGCCGACCTTGAGCGCCTTCACGTTGCTGATCGAGCCGTGCGGGTCATGGCACGTGCTGCACGACATCTTGCCCTCGCGGACGGGCATGTGCGCCACGGAGCGCTCCGTCTTGGCCACCTGCACCCGGTGGCACGTGGCGCAGACGGCCGTCTCCGTCGCTCTGACGAGCTGGCTGGCCGGGGATCGGGGCTGGTGAACGCTGTGGCAGGTCGTGCACGCCAGGTTGCGTGACTCGTGCACGCTGCCGTCCCACGCGGCGTGGCTGCCGCGGCTGTGGCAGGTGAGGCACGTCGCGCTCGCCGCTTCGGGGCGGGCCGCGGCAAAGCGGAGAATGCCGCCCTTCTCGTCATCGTCCACGTGCGCCTGGCCCGGCCCGTGACAGCTCTCGCAGCCCTGCCCGGCGGCCGGCGCGCGCGGGTGGAGCGCCTGGCCATGGGCCGTTCCCTCCAGCGTCGCGCCCTGATCCTCGTGGCAGAGGAGGCACGTGTCGCTGCCCGCATAGTCGGCGGGCTGTGGCTGGCTGCGGCTGGCAGGCGAGGCGTCGGGACGTACGGCGCCAGGCTCCTCGGCGCGGCCGCGCGCCGAGGCGCCGACGGCGACCGCCACGGCCCACGTCAGGATCAACGGCCAGAACCATCGCCTGCTCTTCATCGCCGCCGACCTCCTTCCGCACGCGACGTCCGAGCCACACCGCCGGCCCGACACCGGGCAGGCACACGCGACACCGAAGCGGGCACGTGCTCCTCAGCATGATTCGTGCCGCGCATGCGCTATCGCGAGGGACAAGGCGTCTGCGAGTGCGGGCGTCCGGCGACGGCCGTGCAAACCGGGAATAGTTCGCGCACGGTGAGGATTTCCTCGCGCTGGCGGGGCGTTCGGCCATCGAGATGGCGCGCCGGAATCCGGGCCGCTTCAGCACGCCTTCGAGCGTTCGACCGTCAGCCCGAACATCGGCCGCAGTCTCGTGCCGACCATGTTCCCCACGAACGCGGCGACGAGCCACAGCCAGCCGTGGAGGCTGCCCGAGGCAATCCCGCTGAAGTACGCGCCGATGTTGCAGCCGTACGCGAGGCGGGCGCCATAGCCGAGGAGGAGGCCGCCGATGACCGCCGCGGCGAGCGATCGGCCGGGTACCTTCCAGCCGGGCTTGAAGCGGCTGGCCAGCACGGCCGCGAGCAGTGCCCCGAGGATGATCCCGAAGTCCATGACGGACGTCGCGTCGTTCAGCACGCTGGCCTGGAGCGCCGCGTGTTGGGCCGGCGTGGACCAGTACTCCCACGACGCCACGTTCACGCCGAGCACCGCCGCGCCCTTGGCGCCCCACAGGGCAAATGCCGACGTCACGCCCCACGGGCGGCCGGCGATGACGAGCGTGGCGACGTTGACGAGCGCCAGGCCCACCGCCCCGGCCACCAGCGGCCACGGCCCGCGCAGCCAGCGCGGCGCGGCCGGCTCGTCATTCACGAGACGTCCGTGCGTCCGCCGCTCCACGATGCGGGTGACCTGCGCGATGGCGGCGAAGAGCATCAGGCACACCGCGAGTGCCATCCACGGCCCCATCGCCGTCACGATCGACGTGGGCGCAAGCGACGGCTGTGCCGTCCACCACGGCACGTGCGCCGTCCCGACCACGGATCCGACGATGAAGAAGAACAGGACGACGAGCATGCGGGTGTTGCCGCCGCCGACCGTGAAGAGCGTGCCGGACGCGCAGCCGCCGCCGAGCTGCATGCCGATGCCGAAGATGAACGCCCCGGCGAGGACCGCCACGCCGGCCGGCGAGACGTTCCCGCGCAGCGGCTGATCGAAGATCGACCCCGCGGCCAGGAGCGGGAAGAACACCGCGCACGCAAGCGCGAGCATCAGCATCTGCGCCCGGAGTCCGGCGCCCCGGCGGTCCGAGATGAACACGCGCCACGACGAGGTGAACCCGAACGCCGCGTGATAGAGCACCACGCCCGCGCCGGCCCCGACAAGGAACAGCGCCGCCTGCCGCCAGCCGATCGCCGTTCCCAGGTACGCAGCCCCGGCGACGATGGCGCCCGTCGCGGCCCCGGCCCCGCGCGGCAGCAGCCACCGCCGGCCTGCGTCGACGACGATCCCGGGATCGAGCGTGGTCGTGGTCATGGCAGCCGTCCCGTGAACGATGCGTGCGTGGTGGTCCCGGCCGGGCACGGGCGCGTCTCGATGGACGGGCCGTCAGTCCCGCAGACCCGGACACGCGAAGGGTACCGAACGCCGCGGCGTGTGATCGTCATGTCCGTCAGCGGACCCCGGCGCGATCCGTCCCGAGCGCCAGCGTCCAGACGTTACCACGGAGTTCCCCACGCTCGAAGACCACCCGATCGCCGCGCGGCGACCAGTCGGGGTAGCGCACGTAGACGCCGGGCGGCGCCGGCGGCGTGATGATGCCCTCGCGTCCGGTGGCGGCGTCCACCCACCGGATGCTCCACCGCCCCTCGCGGAGCGCTGCGACCGCAATCCGGCGTCCGTCCGGCGACCAGCTGCGGACCCACGTCTGCCCGCGTGCATGCGTCAGCACCCGCAGCTCGCCCGTACGCACATCCACGACACCGGCGTGCGTGGAACTGCCGTCCTTCACCTCCACCGCGATGGCCCGTTCGTCGGGCGACCACGCCGGGTAGCCGGCCCACACCGTGTTCGCCGTCAGCGCGCGCGGCCGGTACGCGTCCAGGCCCGACGTGTACAGGATGCGCTGTCCCGCCGGCGGCGAGACGAGGGAGAAGGCCACCTGCGTCATCGACGGCGCGGGCCGCCACTCGGCGAGGAGGCCCGGTGGACCGGCGCGGCCGCGTGCGCCGCGCACGACTGTCATGTCGGCGAGCGGTTCCGCACGGCGCGTCGCGATGTCGACGACCCACAGGCCGTCGGTCTCGCCTCCGCTGGATCGGTACGCGATGCGGCGGCTGTCCGGAAACCACGCCGGCTCGCCGTCCGCGGTCTCGGCAGACGTCACGGCCATGCGCGCGCGGCCATCGATGTCCATCACCCACACGTCGGGCGGCTCACCGCTGCGGGAGGACATGTACGCGACGCGCGACCCATCCGGAGCGATCGTGGCGAGGGAACTGCGCCGGCTCGTGTCGGTGGTCAACGGGCCGGCGGATGCCGTGGCCGAGCCGTCGCGGCCGATCGGCTGGGTCCAGATCTGGCTGTTGAGCGCCAGTCCGGAGAAGGCGAGCCGCGTGCCGTCGGGCGAGATCGCGAGACCGCGCACGCCGGGCACGCCGGGTACGGGGATCGCCTGACGAGCTCCGGCGGCGGCGCGGGTCGCGGCGTCGAACGGCACACGCACGACGAACGCCTCGCCTGCCGCGGCGTAGATGGCCGACGCGTCCGGCGCGAAGACGATCTCGAACAACCCGCGGCCCTGCGCGATCGGTCGCGTCTCACCCGAGGCGATGTCCAGGAGCCAGATGCCGTTCTCCGGCCCCGCGTCGGAGACCGCGAACGCGACGATGTCCCCGGCCGGGCTCCATGCGGGCGCGGCGTGCCCGCCGATCGGGTGGCCCGCGCGCGTGATCTCGCGGAGGCCGCCGCCATCGGCATCGACAATCCAGAGCGTGGACCCGCTCTGCGCGCCGGCCGCCGACGGCGTGACGTCGGTGTGCTCGTCGGACTGGAACACGATGCACGTGCCGTCGGGCGACCAGGCCGGCTTCGAGCCCGTGGGCGCGATCTGCCGCGCCACGCCGCCTCGCGCGGGCATCACCCAGATGCCGCCGCGGCGCGAGGAGTGAAACGCCAGCAGCCGTCCGTCCGGCGACCAGGCCGGCTGCACGTTCTGCCCGCCGTCACTCGTGATCGCCGTCTCGATGCCGGATCCGCCCAGCGCGCGCACGTAGATCTCGAACGCTCCGGACCTGTCGGACGCGAACGCGAGCGCGTCGCCCTGTGGCGAGAACGACGGGTGCAGGTCGAGGCCGGCGTGCGTGGTCTGCTGCACCGGCCACATGACCTGATGCCCGGGGTCCGCCGCGCCCGCACTGTCGGGACGATCGATCGCGGCGGTGCCGTCCGGCGTCGTGGACGCGGCGGATCGCGCGAGGATGGCCATCGCCAGGAGCGCAAGGGTGGCCGCCATGGCCGCCATCAGGCGGACGCCCGGCGTCGTCCGGACTGGTGTCGAAGCGGTGCGTTCAACCCGGGCTTCACCCTCGCCATCGGGAGACACGCCCCTGCCGGACGCTGCCGGCTGGGCGTCCGTCGAGACCGCCATTGCGTCGGGCGGGGAGGCGTGGGGACGTGACGGCGGCACGTCGCGCGCGCCATCCGTGCGGCCGGGACCCCCTGTGGGGACCGTCTCCGTCCGAACGGGCGGGAGCCATCGATAGCCGCGCGTCGGCACCGTCTCGATGTAGCGCGATTCACGGGCCTCGTCGCCGAGCGCCCGGCGCAGCTGCGCGATCACGCGCGTGAGGGCATGGTCCGTGACCGCCGTCTCCGGCCACACCGCGTCGAACAGTTCCTGCTTGCTGAACAGGTGTCCCGGACGCCGGACGATGAGCGCGAGCAGGTCCAGGGCTTTCGGCTCGAGGGGCACGGGCGTGCCTCCTCGTTCCAGCCGGTAGGCATCCAGGTCCAGGCGGAAGTCGTCCCAGCGGTACTGCACGGTCGGGCCCAGATCAGGATACGTGCGCGGCGCACCGAGGTTCGGTCCAATCACGGCTTCATCACGAAAACATCACGACCCGCGCCCGGACGGGAACGTCTTCCTGGCGCCGCGCCACTGGCCTGACCGCACGCCGCGCGTCCGCGCGGAATCCTCAGCGTCCCGTCAGGACTTCTGCTCCGGCGGCCGGCAGTGTGGCTTCGATGTCCGCGGGTGCTTCCCGCGGACCGCCCGGGGAGGGCGATGGCCATGCGGGTCCTGTTGGTGTGCGTGTGGCTGTTGGCGGTGGCCCCCTCCGGCCTCGGTGCCATCGTCTCGGAGGCGAGTACTCCCTTCGTCCTCCTTGACGGCGGCGGCATCGTCGTCCCGGTGTGGATAGGCGAGGCGGGGCCGTTCCGCTTCCTGCTGGACACGGGGGCGAGCCGTTCGGCGGTGTCGTCCCGTCTGGCGGGGCGGTTGGGCCTGGTGACGTCGGGCCACACGGAGATGCGCACGCCGGCCGGGACGGGCACCGTGCCGCTCGTGACGCTGGCGGCCATCCGCATCGGGGAGGTGGAGGCGGCGGGTCTGGCGGTCATGGTGCTCCCGCACGGGCGGGCCGGACGACGTGCGGACATCGACGGCCTGATCGGCCGGGACGTGGTCGCAGCGCGCACGTTCACGATCGACTATCGGCGCCGCCGCATCGAGTGGCATGCGCGCGGTGCGGACATCCCCGGGCGCCGCCTGCCGTTGATCGTGGAGGGCGGCGCGGCGATCGTGCTGCTCCTGCAGCCGGATGGGCGCACGCGGCTTCGGCTGATCCCCGACAGCGGCGCCGACGGCCTCGTGCTGGTGTCGGACGCCGCGCGGCCCCGGCCGCGGCTCACGCCGCTCGACATCGCGGGGCTCGCCGCGCTCGGCGGCCGTCAGGTGGTCCGCCGTGCAATCGTGGACGACCTCGCCGTGGGCGACGTCCGCCTGCGCGATCAGGTTGCGCTGATCGTCGAGCGGTCCACGTTTCCGCTCGGCGCCGACGGCCTGCTGCCGCTGCACCTGTTCGCGCGAGTGACCTTTCACCCGGCCGGCTACGTGATCGTCGA
>CAZUGF010000102.1:4095-10932 GCA_964619705.1 uncultured Bifidobacteriaceae bacterium | reverse complement strand
AGAGGCGCAGGAATCAACGGACTCCGTAGAGGCGACCCTTCAGGGTCGCCTGCCAGTTGGTCCAGGGTCGCCTGCCGGACGCCGACCCCTATTGGCCAATCACCTTGACGAGCACCCGCTTCGGCCGGCGGCCGTCGAACTCGCCGTAGAAAATCTGCTCCCACGGTCCGAAGTCGAGCGCGCCGTTCGTGATCGCCACGACGACCTCGCGGCCCATGATCTGCCGCTTCATGTGGGCGTCGGCGTTGTCCTCGCCGGTGCGGTTGTGCGCGTAGCGGGCCGGCGAGGCATCGAACGGCGCGAGGGCTTCCAGCCAGCCGGCGTAGTCCCGATGGAGCCCGGGCTCGTCGTCGTTGATGAAGACCGAGGCGGTGATGTGCATCGCGTTGACGAGGACCAGGCCCTCGCGGACGCCGCTCTTGCGGACCGCGTCCTCGACGGCTGGCGTGATGTTCTCGAAGCCCATGCGCGAGGGCAGCGTGAATGTCAGATACTCGGTATGGGACGTCATATGGCCAAAGAGTATCCTGCCACCCCCATCGTCGGCGTCGGCGCCGTGGTCGTGCGTGACGGACGCGCGCTCATCATCCGCCGCGGGCACGAGCCGCGGAAGGGCGAGTGGTCGCTGCCGGGCGGCGCCGTCGAGCTCGGCGAGCGGCTGACGGATGCGGTCCGCCGCGAGCTGCGCGAGGAGACGGGGCTGGACGTGGAGGTCGGGCCGATCGTCGAGACCTTCGACCGCGTCCACCACGACGCCGACGGCCGCGTGCGCTACCACTTCGTCATCGTGGACTACCTGTGCCGGGCGCCGGCGGGCGAGGCGCGCGCGGGCGACGATGCGGACGAGGTGCGCTGGATCGAGGAGGGCGAGATCGCCGCGTACGGGATCAATGCGCACGCGGCCGCGGTGCTGCGCCGTGCGCTGGCGATGCGGTGACCGCCGCCGGACGGGGCCGCCACCATCGCGGACGAGGCCCGCACCGCGGGCAGTGTGCTAGCGTATTTGCGTGACCGTGACACGCGACGCCGCATGGACGCTGCTGACCGAATGGACCGAGGGCGACAGCCTGCGCAAGCACGCGCTGGCCGTGGAAGCCGCCGTCCGCGGCTACGCCCGCCAGCAGGGCGCCAACGAAGAGGAATGGGGGGTGGTCGCCCTCCTGCACGACTTCGACTACGAGCGCTACCCGACGCTGGGGGATCATCCCAACAAGGGCTGTGAGCACCTGCGGGCGCTCGGCTATCCGGAGTGGGTGATGCGGGCCATCCAGTCGCACGCCTGGGAGTTCTCGGGCGTCCTGCCCGAGACGCCGCTCGAGCGCACGCTCGTCGCCTGCGACGAGCTCGCCGGCTTCGTGACCGCCGCCACGCTGGTGCGGCCCAGCCGCAGCGTGCTCGACCTCGAGGCGAGCTCGGTGATCAAGCGGATGAAGGACAAGGCGTTTGCCCGGGCCGTGCCCCGCGAGCACCTGCACAAGGGCGCGGAGCTGATGGGCCTGCCGCTGGCCGAGCACATCACGAACGTCATCGGGTTCATGCGCCTCGAAGCCGACGCACTCGGGCTCCGCGGCAGTCTCTGACGCCGCGCGGGCCGGCAACCCGGCCCCGGAGCGAACGGGTCCATACCCGATTCCGTATACTTCACTGCATGTCTGTCACGGCTGACGCCCGGACCGGGCCCGCTGACCCCGCGCCCGGCGGCGACGCGGCCGCGGTCACCGGGCCCGTCGTCCAGTGCGACCAGTTGAGCGTCCGGTACGGGAAGAACTGGGCACTCAAGGACGTCACGGCCACGTTCCAGGCGGGCGCCATCGGCCTGCTCGGCCCGAACGGCGCCGGCAAGAGCACGCTCATCAAGACGCTGCTGGGGTTCGTCACGCCCGACAAGGGGACGATGCGCGTGCTGGGGCTGGACGTGGCGGCGTCGCCGCTGGAGATCCGGGCCCGGATTGGCTACATGCCGGAGACCGACTCCCACATCCCCGGCATGAACGCCGTGTCCTTCGTCGCCTACTGCGGCCAGCTCTCCGGCCTGCCGCCCGCCGACGCCATGCAGCGCGCACACGAGGTGCTCTACTACGTCGGCCTGGGCGAGGCACGCTACCGCAACCTCGAGACCTACTCCACCGGGATGAAGCAGCGCATCAAGCTCGCGCAGGCCATCGTCCACGACCCGGACCTGCTCTTCCTCGACGAGCCGACCAACGGCATGGACCCCAGAGGGCGTGACGAGATGCTCGAGCTCATCCGGGATCTCGCGCACCGGAAGAACGTCAACCTGATCCTGTCCTCCCACCTGCTGCCGGACGTGGAGTACACGTGCGAGCACGTGGTCGTGGTGGACAAGGGATCGGTCGCCACGGCGGGGCCAATCCAGGCGCTCAAGGCGCCGCGCGGGCGGGTGTACGAGCTCCGGGTCAAGGGAGACCAGGATCGCTTCGTCGGCGTGCTGGCGGGCGAGGGCTTCGAGTGTCACGACACGGACGAGGACGTGATCCGCGTCTTCGTGCCGGGTCTGGCCACGGTGGACGCGGCCGCCGACGCCGCAGCCGAGCCGACGCCGGCCGGCGCCCCGGCGTCCGACGAGGGCGCGCGCATCCTGTTCACGCTGGCGGCGCGCGAGGGCGTGCAGGTGCGCCACCTGCGTCCGAGCGTCCCGACGCTCGAGGACGTGTTCGCCCGCGCGGTCGGCGAGGCCTGACGCGATGCCGATTCACGACCAGGGCTACCGGCGCTACGGCGGATCGCGGGCCGCGATTGGCCGCACCTGGCAGGTGATTGCGCGCTCCGGCATCGAGGCCATCATCCGCAAGCGGGCGTTCATCGGCCTGATGCTCTTCGCCTGGGCGCCGTTCGTCATTCGCGCCGTGCAGATCTATGTCTCCGCCAACTTCCAGCAGGCGGCGTTCCTGGCCCCCAAGGGCGAGACGTTCCGCGAGTTCCTGGACCAGCAGGCGTTCTTCGTCTTCGTCGTCACCATCTGGGTGGGGGCCGGCCTCATCGCCAACGATCGGCGCGCCAACGCCCTGCAGCTTTACCTGTCGCGGCCGCTGACGGCGGCCGAGTATATCGCCGGTAAGATGGCGATCCTCTTCCTGTTCCTCGGCTTCGTCACGTGGGCGCCCGCCATCGGGCTGCTGATCGTCCAGACGATCTTCGCGGGGAGCTTCGCGTTCGTCCGCAACAACGCCTACCTGCTGCCGGCCATCACGCTGTTCTCGTTCCTGCAGGTGCTCCTGGCGTCGAGCACCATTCTGGCGCTGTCGTCCCTCTCGAAGAGCAGCCGTTTCGTGGCCGTGATGTATGCCGGACTCGTGTTCTTCACCGCGTCGCTCTTCCAGGCGCTGCGCGGCATCACGGGGTCCAGCGCCTTCGCGTGGATCTCGCCCGGCGATTCCCTGGAGCAGTTGGGCGACGTGATCTTCCGCCTGCGGCCCCGGTACGACCTCTCCCCGGGCCTCGCGGCCCTCACCGTCCTGGCCATCCTCGTCGTGGCCGCGGTGATCCTGTCGCGCCGGGTCAAGGGCGTGGAGATCGTCACGTGAGCGCCACCGCGGCACTCGTGCAGGCGGAGCACCTGTCCAAGTGGTACGGCCAGGTGAGCGGCCTGAACGACGTGACGGTGAGCATCCCGCCGGGCATCACGGGGCTCCTCGGGCCGAACGGCGCGGGGAAGTCCACGTTCATGAAGCTCATGACGGGGCAGCTCAAGCCGAGCCAGGGCACCATCCGCGTGTTCGGCGAGCCCATGTGGGGCAACCCGGGCATCTACACGCAGATCGGGTTCTGCCCGGAGCAGGACGCGTTCTACGAACGGATGACCGGGCTCGAGTGGCTGACGGCGCTGGTCCGGCTCAACGGCCTCGACGATGCGGCGGCGGACACGGCCGCGCGCCAGGCGCTGGACCGCGTGGAGCTGATGCCTGCCGCGGACAAGAAGATCGGCGCCTACAGCAAGGGCATGCGCCAGCGCGTCAAGCTGGCCCAGGCGCTCGTGCACGATCCGGCGCTGCTCATCCTGGACGAGCCGCTCACGGGGATGGATCCGCTGATGCGGCGCAAGACCATCCGCCTCGTCAAGGACTGGGCCCGCGGCGGCAAGCACATCATCGTCTCGAGCCATATCCTGCACGAGATCGAATCGATGACCGCCAACATCCTGCTGATCAACAACGGCCGGATCGTCGCGGAAGGCAACGTGCACCAGATCCGCGACCTCATTGACACGCACCCGCACACCGTCTACGTGCGCGGGAGCGATCCCCGGGCGCTGGCCCGGCGCTTCCTCGCGGAGGACGATGTCCTGAGCCTGCGGTTCCAGCCGGGCGCGGTGGTGGTGGAGACGGCGCGGCCGGACAGCTTCTACGCGCGGCTCACGGACCTGGCCAGCTCCGGCGAGGCCGGCGCGATCGACGAGGTCCAGTCCCCGGACGACAACCTCCAGGCCGTGTTCCGCTACCTGGTCAAGCAATGACGAAGATGGGCTTCTGGACCGCCGCGCGCCGCGTCTACGACCTGTCCCTCGGCGAGATGCTGTGGTCCCGCCGGACGATCTTCATGGCGCTCGTCGTCGGCGGGCCGGTGCTGCTGGCGCTGATCGTGAGGGCGCTGGATGTCTTCGGCGTCCCCGCGCTCCGCGTCAACGGGCGGGCCGTCGGCGGCATCGGCGTCTTCGGCGTGATGATCTGGATGCTCTTCCTCCGCTTCATCGTCCCGGTGCTGGCCGTGTTCTACGGCACCGCGCTCATGGCGGACGAGGTCGAGGACAAGACGCTGACCTACCTGTTCACGCGTCCCATCCCGCGGGGCGCCGTTCTGGTGGGGAAGTACCTCGCGTACGCCGTCTGCACGATGCTGGTCGTGCTCCCCGCCGTCATGCTGGTGTATTTCCTGGTGGTGCCGTTCCGCGAGGTGCCGGGCAGCTTCGGGTCCCTCGTGACGGACCTCGGCCTCCTCGGCCTCGGCCTCATCGTCTATGGGGCCGTCTTCGCCTTCGTCGGGGCCTTCTTCAAGCGCCCGCTGCTGATCGGCCTGTTCTTTGTCTTCGGCTGGGAGCCGACGGTGATGGTCCTGCCCGGCTACCTCCGGCAGTTCACCGTGGCCTACTACCTGCAGGCGCTCGTCCCGCATGCCATGCCCTCGGACGGGATTGCCAGCCTCCTCCAGGGGATGTTCCGCGACAACCCCGGACCGGCCACCAGCCTGCTCTGGCTCGGGCTCTACACGGCTGTCTTCCTGTGGCTGGCCACCCGCGTGGTCGAACGACGCGAGTACGTGCTGGAGCAGTAGATACGGCCTCCCCGCACGGACGCCGCGCGCCGCTCCGGAACCCCCTTCGTGACCATTTCGTAATACTCTTCAGGGGAGCCGGAATGTCCAAGAAGACACGCTACTTCGTGCTGGTGGCCGGGGCTGTTCTCGCGGTGGGGTTGGGCACGGGGCTCGTGGCCTCCTACATGGGGCTGCCCGTCTCCCTCAGGTCCCAGTCGGTCGGGCCGGACGAACTCCAGTATGTCCCCGCCGACGCGGCCGTCGTCGCCTACGCCGACGTGCGGGACGTGATCAATTCCCAGTTCCGCCAGCGGTTCCGGGAGATGGAGCCTTCCTCCAGGGACCGTGACGAGTTCGAGGCCCGGACCGGCCTGGACATCGAGCGGGACATCGATTCCATCGTGGCGGCCTTCATGCCGGGCCCCAACGGCGTCCGCAGCAGCAACCACCAGTCCGCCATCGTCCTGGCCCGCGGCCGATTCGAGGCGGGCCGTCTGGAGGCGCTGGCGATCGAGCACGGCGGCGGGGCGGAGGACTACAGGGGCAAGCGCCTGCTGACCCACCGGGATCGCGGCGGCGACACGCTGGCGGTTGGGTTCGTGGAGGCGGACGTCGTGGCGCTCGGCGGCCTGGAGGTGGTCAAGCAGGCCATTGACGCCCGCGCCGAGAACCGCAGCGTGGTATCCAACAACGAGCTGATGCGCCTGGTCTCCGAGCTGGACAACAGCAATGCGTGGGCGGTGGGCCGGTTCGACGCCCTCGCGCGCGAAGCGCGGCTCCCCTCCGAAGTGCAGGCGCAGCTCCCGACGCTGTCCTGGTTCTCCGCGGCGGGCCACATCAACGGCGGCGTGAGCGGCGTGTTCAAGGCCGAGGCGCGTGACGATGCCGCCGCCCAGAACCTGCGGGACGTGCTGCGCGGCTTCCTGGCGATGGCCCGGCTCCAGGCCGGCAGCCGGCCCGGGATGCAGCAGATGGTGGACTCGCTCCACCTCTCGGGCGATGGCACGACCGTGGCCCTCTCCTTCGACGTTCCCAGCGAGTTCTTCGACGCCCTCGAGGCGATGGCGAAGAAGAAGCAAGCCGGACAGTAATCACCCGGCGCACACGCCGCGGCCAATCCGGGCTAGACTGCCAGTCCACAGGCCGTCCGTGTCCGACCACGTCTTCTTCTACGGCACCCTCATGACCCCGTTCAACCGGCCGGGGCGGCAGCGCATCACGCCGAAGCTCTCGTACACCGGGCGGGGCACCATCCAGGCCGCGCTGTTCGACCTCGGCATCTACCCGGCCGCGATCCCGACGGAGGACGAGGGCACGGTGCATGGCGAGCTCTACACGATGCTCGACAGCCTGCCGGTCCTCGCGGCGCTCGACGAGATCGAGGGCTTCCGCGCGGCGGAGCCCGGCCAGAGCCTCTACCTGCGCGCCATCGCCGACGTCACGCTGGAGGACGGCCGCGTCCTGCCGGCGTGGGCGTACTTCTACAACGCGCCGCTCGGCCGCGCGCCCCGCATCGCCTCCGGCGATTACCTCGAACACCTGAAGCTGCAGCGCTGATCGCGCGCG
>CAZUGF010000102.1:1613-3995 GCA_964619705.1 uncultured Bifidobacteriaceae bacterium | reverse complement strand
CATCGCCTCCGGCGATTACCTCGAACACCTGAAGCTGCAGCGCTGATCGCGCGCGGCCGCCGGCCCCGTGCGGTCCTACGACTTGTACTGTTTCAGTTCCGTGACGAACTCGAGGATGGCATCCGCCACCGGCCCGGATGGCTCGATGAACTCGATGCCCGATCGGTACATGACGATGTCCTGATCGACGTCGGTGATGCGCGAGTGGGCCACGCGTCCCTTGATGACGACGGAGCGTTCGCGCAGCGTGAGACGGAACTCGTGGAGGGAGTCGACCTGGAGCGGGAAGGAGGTCTCCACCTGCATGCCGCCAAGGCTCATCTCCCGGATCGAGGTGGGCTGGAACAGCTTGACCTCGCCCTGGAGTGCGCCGAGGATGGCGATGCGTTCCGAGTTGCGGATGGGGGAACTCACGGTCGCAGAATTATAGTGCCCGCCCGCAGCGCCGCTTTCACACTTTCGTCGCGCGTCCCGGCCGTCCGAACGCTGCGTGCACAGGGCCTCCCGCGGCTGCCGGGTTCTTCACGACGGGCGCGTCAGGCGCGTGGCGTGCGGCCGGGTTCCCGGGGGCCGGCGTGGTGTCGGGAGGCGTCCGCGTACGAAGAAAACGGGAGCGGACCAGATGGCCCGCTCCCGCTGGGAATCGAGTGATCGTGTCCCCGGCCCACAGGGCCGGGGCTCACGGTCCGTGGTTAGAAGCGCAGGCGCGCGCCGAGGAACGCCCGGCGGGGCTGCACCCAGAGGATCGAGTCGCCGAAGGCGTTGCCGCCCTGGCCGGCCACGAGATCCTGTGAGCGAACTGCGCTCTGGTTGTTGAGCACGTTGAACAGGTCCACGAAGACCTCGGCGTTCATGCCGCCGAGGGCCTTCACGTACTGCGCGCGCAGGTCCACCTGACCCCACGAGGGATTGCTCAGCGAGCCGACCGCGTTCGGAGCCAGCCACCGATCGGTGATCCCGCCGAACTCGTACGCCTCGGCTGTCGGAATCTGGATCGGGAGGTTTCGTCCGGACGACAGCTCCGTCCGGCTCGCGATGGTGCCCGAGTTCCAGCTCATCGTCGCGCCGAGCTGGAGACCCATGTTGAAGGTATAGGAGCCGGCGCCCTTGAAGAGGTGGCGCACGAGGCCGGGCTGCGTGCCGTACTGGTTCGGCGCACGCGGGTCGAGGTAGAGCACGTCACCCTGGAAGTCGGCGTTGCTGTCCGAGTTGGTGTTGCCCTTGCCGTCGTTCCAGTTGTAGGAGCTCAGCAGCTGCCAGTTGTTGGCGAAGCGCTTCCGGAACACGAACTCGAGGCCCTGGAAGTTGCGCTTGCCGCCCTCGAGCGTGCCGATGACGAAGTTGGACCCCGGGTTCTCGCTGTAGCCGAAGTGGCTGTAGGGCAGGAACAGGGAGTTGGGCGCGTTCGGGTCACCGGGCGTGCCGTCCGCGTTGATGTATCCCTCGGGCTCGGAGTACAGCCCCAGGTCGTAGTCTTCGAGGATGTCGCGCGTCCGGCGGTTGAAGTACAGGACGTCGAAGCTCATGTTGTTGCCGAGGTCCACGCCGTACTGGACGTTGAAGTCGTCCGTGTAGGGCGTCTTGGTGGTGGGCGAGAAGAACGCGTCCTGCTGCGTCGGGCCGCCGCGCGTGCGGTAGGTGACCCAATCGCCCAACAGGTAGATCTGCTCCTCGAGGATGGAGCCCGTGAGCGTCCCCGCGAAGTTGGTCATGTTGTTGCGGATCGGGTCGTAGTAGCGGCCCCAGTAGGCGGAGACCTTCTGGCGGCCGTCGCCCATGAGGTCGTACACCGCGCTCAGGCGGGGCGCGAGGGCCCAGTCGAACGTGTAGATGTTCTCACCCGTCGTGGCGTAGTGCTCCCAGCGCTCTGTCCGGATGCCCACGTTCACCGTGAAGCGGTTGAACGTCATCTGGTCCTGGATGAAGAACGTGAGCCCCTTGGACGAGGTCTCCTGCGGGCCCGTGGCCGCCTGGAACGTGCGGTCGTAGTTGACGGTGCCGTTTGCGCCGATGGTGTTGAACGCCATGACCTGGCCGGCCTCGGCGGACGTGATGGTGCCGTCGCCGTTCAGGTCGTACGCCGCATAGAAGCGGGCGCGGTCCGCGCGGCCGTTGATCGTGTCGATGAAGCCGCTGAAGTCGCTCGAGTTCGTGACGTCGAAACCGAGGTTGCTCCAGCTGCCCGCGGCGATGTCAGTCGCGGTGATGCCCCGGCCTGCGTACTGCCCGGCCAGGTTGAGCAGGATCTCACCGCCAACATACGTCGTGTCGCGGAAGTTGATGTGCTTGTCCCAGCCGATACCGCCCTTGAAGGTATGGTTGCCGACCGAGTGCTGCGCCGTGGCGCTGAAGCCGATGTTGTCGCGCTGGTTGATCAGGTCC
>CAZUGF010000102.1:0-1513 GCA_964619705.1 uncultured Bifidobacteriaceae bacterium | reverse complement strand
CGAGTGCTGCGCCGTGGCGCTGAAGCCGATGTTGTCGCGCTGGTTGATCAGGTCCTGGCCGAAGCCGCCCCGCTGTTCATCGGTGAGCGACCGGGGGTCGGCGGCGCGGTAGATGGCCGTGACCGACGGCTGACGAATGGCGGAGAACTGGGACACCTCGCCGTTGTGCTTGTTGCCCACGACCTCGAGCAGCGTGGAGCCCCACACGCGCGAGTAGTTGCCGGCGTAGCGGTGGCCGCCCTGGTCCTGACCGCGGTCGCGCGCGTTGGTGATGTCGCGCTCGCGGCGGCCCGAGATGGTCGTCGGGTCGCCCAGGTAGGTGAAGCTGATCAGGTCGTCCGCGGTCGCCGCCCAGGTGCCCTTGGCAAAGCCCTGGTGCTCGGTGCGGTCCACGGAGCGGAGGAACTCGTTGGTGTCGAGCGTGGCCACGTCATCCTGGCGGTTGACGTAGCGGTAGCTGCCGAAGAACCAGGCCTTGTCGCGGAAGATCGGCCCGCCGATCGTGTAGCCGTTGTCCTTGGTCGAGAACTCCTGGTCGGCGCCGTTCTTGTTCTCGGCGACGAGGTTGGCGTTCTGGAAGAAGTAGTTCGCCGAGCCGTGGAAGGCATTGCTGCCCGACTTGGTGACCACGTTCGAGATCAGGCCCGGGGAACCGACGTACTCGGCGGGGATGCCGCCGGTGATGACCTTCTGCTCCTGGATGATCTCGGTGTTCAGGTTGGCGCCGAACGTGCCCGTCACCGGGTCCGTCACGTTGATGGCGTCGAAGTAGTAGACGTTGTCGGACGACACGCCGAAGTTGCCGCCGATGTCGCTGTAGTTCATGCCGCCGCGCGCCGCGGGGTTGCCGCTCGACGTCTGATCGTCGGGGAGCACGCCGGGCACGAGCTGCAGGTAGCTCTGGTAGCTGCGGCCGGTCGGGAGCGACTCGGTGAGCTGGAGCGTGATGTCCTGGCCGACCTGGGCGGTCTTGACGTCCACGATGGGCGTCGCCGCGGTCACCGTGACGGCCTCGGTGAGGCCGGCAATCGACATCGACACGCGGAGCGAGGCCGTCTGGCCCGAACGGACCAGCACCTCGTTGACCGTCTGGTTCTGGAAGCCGGACAGCTCCGCCACGATGGTGTAGCGGGCCGAGGGCGCGAGGGCGTCGAGGGTGGCCACGCCCTGGCCATCCGTCACCGCCGTTCTCCTGGTGATCGTGTCGGCCGCCGTGGCCGTTACGGTGACGCCGGGCAGCCGGCCGCCGTCCGAATCTTCAACGACGACTTCGATCGTTCCCGTGCTGGCCACCTGAGCCGTGGCCCATGCCGGAAGGCACGTCATCAGCGCGATACCCAGCGCTGCCACGAGCTTGCTTCGGAATGTCATTCTTCTCCCCCTCGAACAATTGAACTTAAACGAACGTTCATGAGCATTGAAAACTGTGTGCCACCGATCAAGGGACGAACGGTTCCTGTAAGATCCTTGTAAATCAACAAGTTAGATTGCAGCCCCTACCCCATCATATCGG
>CAZUGF010000101.1:0-11558 GCA_964619705.1 uncultured Bifidobacteriaceae bacterium | reverse complement strand
CATGGCTCGCCATGAGCGAACCTGCGGTTCGCCGATGGCGAGACGGAGGTGAGTCGAATGGTGAGCCCGGTAGGAATCGAACCTACAACCAACAGATTAAGAGTCGGAATTTGGCCTCTCGGTGCGATCGCCAAAACCGCCTGACAATCAGGCGTAAGACGTTTATGTCCAGACATTTGCGTCTATAGACGCGATGGAGAAACCTAGACCAAACTGATCCCAAATGACGGGATCAAAACCGGAACATAGGCACAGGTCAGGCACAGGTTTTCGGCGCGCTCCCGTAATCGGACGGCAGGGCGGAAGTCCCTCGGTGACGGCGCCGCGACAGGAGGTCAGCCGGCGCGCCGCGCAACAGGCCCTCTTGGTTGCCCTGCGGCGTGTGCATCCTGAGCCGCTGGTCGAACTCCGAGACGGGCTCCTGACCGCCGCTGCAACCGTCCAGACGACCGAGACCAAGCGTCCCCCGGTGCGATCGACGGCACGACAGACGGCCATCCACCGCGCGCAACGTCGCGTACAGGCGCTGACGACGATCGCCGAGGATCCGCCTGTCGTGGTCGTAGACTTCGACGGCTGGGCCGACCGCTGGCACCTGCACGCGCTCCGCGACCTGGCCCCGTACCTGCGGAGGCGCTGGCGATCGATTCCCACTTCCGGCGCGCGCTTCTTGTTCCCGCGCATCCTACCCATTCGCCCGCAGGTGCCGATCGACTTCAATCCCGATCGCGATTCGGAAGACGACATCGTCGCGCACGTCAGGGCGCTCTATGCCGAACACGCACGCGCGCTGCCTATGGTTCCCGCCCATCGTCGCCGCCAGCTAGCACAGCACGCGGAGTGGTACGTGCATCGGTACGTGCAGGGCTGGACGCTCGATCGCATCGCCACCGAGACGACAACCGCAAAGGGCTCCACCGACGTGAGCACGATCCGGAAGGGCATCGCGGAGTTCGTGCGCTTGCTGGACGGGAAATAGAAATGGCGATCCTGATTCCTCGACGCTGAGCCGGGCCGTCCGTAGAGTTTGGACATGCCCGGCGCGGACCAGATCCAAACACGTGGCCATCGTCTACTGAATCTCTCCGAGGCCGGGCGCGTCCTGGGCCTGTCGGCGCGGACCATCGATCGCTACTTGAAAACCGGGCGTTTGCCAATGGTCCGCTTGCCCGGCGGTCACCGCCGTGTCGACACGCGAGATCTCGACACGCTCATCGCAAACTCGAAAACCGAGGCAGCGCGGTGAGCACCACCAGCGCCGAGTCCGCCCTCACGGTCGCGGATCTCGACTGGGGCGCGACGCCTGCGCCGCCCTGGACGTCGGACACCGACATCATCGCGGCGGCGATCGCATTGCTGCCCGAGCTGGTCGATGACGATGCGGCCCGTCTCGTCGAACGGATGGCGCTCACTCTCGTTGAACGCGACGAACAGATCGCGGCGATACGCACGACGCTGTCGATCACACTGGCGCAGCTCCACGTGGCGGAGCGCGAGAACCGCCGGCTCAAGGCTCGGAGGAACGAATTGCTCGACGAGCGCCGCGCTTGGCTCGCACCGAGGACCGCGGCATGAGCACCGGACGCGAGAACGCTCGGGCGCGCATGGCGAAGCACGATGCGGCCGCCGCCACCGACACGACGCCTGCGGTGGCCACCACCACGTCGTCGGGCCGACGAGTCACGACGACGAGGGCGAGCGCGATCACGATGCGTCCGGTCCAGTGGCTGTGGCAGGACCGCATGGCGCTCGGATCATTCGGGCTCGTCGGCGGACGCGAAGGCTACGGCAAGACGATGGTCGAGGCCGAGATCACCGCGGCCGTCACCACGGGCCGTCTGGAAGGGGCCTGCTTCGGCATACCGCACGACGTTGTGATCGTGGCGCCCGAGGACAGCCGGGAGCATACCCTCGTGCCGCGACTGGTGGCGGCTGGCGCAGATCTCGACCGCGTGCATTTCGTCACCGTGACGGAGGGTGAGGCCGAATCGGACTTGGTGCTGCCGCAGGACGTGTCCCAGCTGGAGCGCGTCATCCGCGACGTCTCGGCCGTGCTGGTGTGGTTCGACCCGTTGCTGTCTCGGCTCGACGCCCACCTCGATAGCCACAAGGACGCCGAGGCGCGGCGCGCGCTAGAGCCGCTGGCGAAGATGGCCGAGAGCACCGGCGCGTGCTTCGTCGGCATCATCCACGTCAACAAGAGTACGACCAGCGATCCGCTCACCATGCTGATGGCGTCGCGGGCATTCGCCGCCGTGGCGCGCTGGGTCCTATTCGTAATGATGGACCCGGAAGATGAGCACCGCCGGCTACTCGGGCTCGCCAAGTCGAATCTGGGGCGGACCAACGTGCCAACCCTGGCCTTCCAGGTGGTCTCCCAGCGCGTAGCGACGACGCCGGAGGGCGACATCTGGACCGGCCGGCTCGTGTGGCAAGGGGAAGCGCCCGGCAGCATCCGCGAGGCGTTGCAGAACGTCATGTCGATCGGCGACCGGTCGCTCACCACTGAGGCTGCCGATTGGCTCCTCGACTTCCTGACTGAGGCCGGAGGTAGCGCCACCCGCGTGGAGATCATCAAGGCCGGGGTGAAGGCCGGCCACACCGCCGACCACCTCCGCCGGGCGCGGGAACGCCTGAAGCTGCCGACCGCGAACGTCGGGTTCCCGCGCACCACCACGTGGACCCTGTCGAGCCAGTCGGGACAGTCAGGGTCTAGCTCTCCTACGTCTCCCCCCACTGCCACGACTGCCACGACTGGGAACACCTCGATCACACTCACTCACTTGGAGGAAAGGGGACCAGTCGCGGCAGTCGCGGCAGTCGTGGAAGCCCCCCGGCGTGCGGACCTGACTGGAGACGATGACGATGGCAACGAACAGTACTGACGCCCTCGTAGTGCTGCGCGGCGGCGTGTCGGTCGCCGCCCCCGCCTACGTGCTGGTTCTCGACTTCGAGGCTCGGGGCATCCACATCTCGCGGGATGGCGACGTGTTGACCGTGGGGCCGAGCTACCTGCTCACGGACCACGACCGCGCCGTCATCCGGGCGTACAAGCCGGACCTGCTCCGGCTGCTCGTCTACTGCACGCGGACCGACCTCGACGCGCACTTGTTCGGCGACCAGCACCCCGCAGCGAGGCAGGAGCGGGTGTATGCGTAGACGACAGGCGAGCTATCTCGACTGTAGGCATAGCGACATCGACGACTATGGATGCGTTGATATCAATAAGCATTCGGCATCGATGTGGTCGCATCATGCGTGGGACGCATGGCGGAGCGTCCCGCAGAAGACTTTCAATCTTGGTGGCGCGAAAAACGCCCGTACACATTGGCGCTTTCTGCTGTCTGTGCCTGTTCTGTGCCCGCGGTTTCAGGCCGGTTTTCGAGCGTTTCTATGATGCCTGACACGTCGAGATCCACCGTTTCTCATGATGCAGCCGCATCGTCCGTCATCGGCACCTTCACGGTGCGCCGGGTGGTAGCCGTCGCGGCCGGAGGATGGCGGTGAGTGCCGGAACCTTCGATCCGAACGTCTTCGACCTCGGCGGAGTCGACACGGGCGAGGTCGATCACGCGATGAAGCCGGACAGCGCACCGGCCGGCACCGTCACCGAGGTGCGCCTCACGGAGCTGCTGCCAGACGCCTGCAACGCCAACGCTGGGACCGAACGCGGGCGCGCGATGGTCGAGGAATCGCTGCGGCGGTACGGTGCAGGTCGTTCGATCCTCGTTGACCGCCACGGCCGCATCATCGCGGGCAACACAACCCATGAAGCGGCCATCGACATCGGGCTGACCGACGCCGTCATCGTGAAGGCGGACGGCACCAAGCTGGTGGTGGTACAGCGGACCGACGTGGAGATTGACAGCCCCGCCGGACGGGCCCTCGCGATTGCCGACAATCGCACATCCGAGGTCGGTCTGAGCTGGGACCCCGCCGTTCTTGCGGAGCTGGCCGCCGACGAAGCGATCGACCTGTCGGCGCTGTTCGCGCCTGCCGAACTCGCGGACTTGCTTCAGGAGGCGGCAGTCCCGCCGAAGTTCCAGCCCGTTGACGCCGAGCACCGTCTCGATCAACTCGCCGCCAACGTCACGTGCCCTAACTGCGGCCACTCGTGGCACCGGGAGGCGAAGTGACGACGGTCCCGAGCGATGGTTTGTTCGTGGCCCCATGCAGCAGCCGGGAGGCGGCCACATTTGCGGCGAAGGCGTGGCACTACTCGCGGTCGATGCCTGCCGGCCGTCTGGTCTGCGTTGGTGCATGGGAATCCGGCGCGTTCATCGGCGCGATCGTCTTCGGCCGCGGCGCGTCGAGCGAGATTCACAGCCCATTCGCGCTGCAGCAGTCGCAGGTCTGCGAACTCACGCGCGTAGCGTTGGGGCCGCATGGCGCTCCCACCTCGAAGGTTGTCATGCTCTCCGTTCGCTTGCTGCGCCGCCAATCGCCCGGCCTGCGGTTGATCGTCAGCTACGCCGATCCAGAACACGGCCACGTCGGCACGCTGTACCAGGCGTGCGGCTGGCTCTACATCGGCCAGACGAACCGCGAATCGCTCATCCGCATCAACGGCCGGTTGTTCCATCCGCGCACGGTTGGCTCGCGCTACAAGACGCGGTCGATCGACTGGCTGCGGGCGAACGTCGCCGCCGACGCCGGGCACGTCCGGACGCAACCCAAGTTTCGATACGTGTTACCGCTCGATGCGGACATGCGGCAACAGCTCCAGTCCCGGGTACAGCCGTACCCGAAACCTTCAATCAGCGAGCGAAGTGTAAACAGCGCACGCAGCTGCGCTGCCAGGGACGTCGTCTCCTCGTCGTCCCGACAGCGGACCCCGGCTGAAGGGACGGTGCAACTCCGATCCGCTCGCTCCACCTCATCGGAGGTCGTATGCCCGTGATCACGCCGGACGTGTCCGCGCCGACCTGTCAGGCACGCACGCCGACGGGCATCTGTGGTGCCGGACCGCACGCGACGAACCCGCACATGTGCGCGGGCGGGCACTTCCTGCGAGGCAACGCCGCCGCGTTGAAGGACGGCGTCAGGCGATACGAGACGAAAGGTACGCTGCCGGATGTCCTGCGGCAGACCGTCGAAGAGTTCCGCGAAGCTGTCATTGCGGACCGTGGTGGCGTGTCAGAGCTCTCGACGCTCGAAGCGGCGTACATCCGACGGCTGTCTGAGGTCGAAACCGTCGCGCGCCTGCTCGCTGCCGACCTGGCGACGCGCGGATTGACGACGCCCCGAGGACGCGTGCGCGGGACGTTCAGCCGCTGGCTTGAAAGCCTCGACCGTTGGGATCGTCTGGCGCAGCGCGTCGGTACCGGCCGGAGGTCTCGCACCGTGTCGCTGCGGGACTACCTTGCTTCCGCGCCGACGCTCGAACCGGCCGAGGCCGGCCGCACACCTGATGAGGAGCCCGCGAATGATGACCATCGTTAGCAAGTTGCTCGGCCGTTCCGGTCCGGTCGTGCCGCTGGAGCGTGACCTGCTCGATTCGATTCACCCGGCCGCGATTCCCGATCCGGGCGTGCTGCGCGCCCGGCTCGACACCCTGCATGCCGAGATTGCCGCCGCCGAGCGCGAATGGGAACGGCTCGACGGCGCCGGCGATCCGTCGTCGCTTCTCAAGCTGACGCCCATTGCCGAACGACTCACGGCACTCCGTGCGCAGGCGTCGCCGCTGCCTGCGCAGATTGACGCGGCCGAGCGACGCCGCTCAGCGTTCCTTCAGTTGGCGCGGCTGTTCGATGCGGTCGCCGCCGAGGTGAGTGCCCGTACGTTGCACCTGCTTTGAACATCCGCCCCACGATGCCCACGAGCGTGCCGAACAGCTTCGCGCGCTTGGCTGCGAGACGCGCCTTCACACGCGACTCGCGGCCCGGTTGGCCAAGCTGAGTCCGGCTCGGCAGTTCCACGAACCGGCCGACGCCCTCCGAGTGCTGCGCGACGACCTCGAAGCGCGCATCGGCGAAATCGATCGCGCGCGCATGTCGGCCCTGCGGCTGCCCGTCGACTGGCCGGATGCGATGCAGGAACTGCTCGCTGCTGTTGAAGGACGGGAAGAAAGGACCACCGCATGAGTATCACCACGCCGGATTTGTCGCGGATCATCCTGTCGAACCCGTCGCTGCTGGACGCGCAGGCACTGAAGATGCCGAAGTACGGCGCGCCACGCTCGTGGATTCAGCTCGCGAAGACGGGGTCGTTTGTCAGCAACAGGTACGGTCAGTTCTCGATCACCCGTGACGACCTGCGGCAAATGTTGCACAACTTCCGCACCGTCACGCCGAAGGCCCCGACCGAGCTGCCGATTGACTACGATCATTTGAGTATGGCCCCCTCGAAGCCTGGCGACGGGGTCGCGGCCGGGTGGTTGAAGGACATCGAGCTTCGGGCCGACGGAGACGAGATCTGGGGTCTCGTCGAATGGACGCCCCGCGCGGCCGAGCAGATCAAGGGCGGGGAGTACCGATTCGTCTCCCCGTCCTTCGTGACCGACTACACCGACAAGAGCGGCACGAAGGTCGGCACGACGTTGCTGGCCGCCGCGATCACGAACCATCCGTTCCTCGAAGGCATGCAGGCGTTGACGCTTTACAACTTCAGCGCGATGGGGGATCTCGCGTTGGGCGCAGCGGCCGAGGCGCCGGCGACCACCGTCCGGCACCTGGCCGATGTCGGGCAGCGCGTGACGTTCCGGCCGGACGCTGAACGCACACCGGAGCTGACCGACGAGGAGCGCCGCCAGACGTTCGTAGTGCGGGCCACCATCGGCGACGGCGACAACCAGTTTGTCCGCTTGGCCACGTTGAACGGCGACGAGTTTGGCTGGTTCCAGGTGACACAACTGGCGCCGGCGAAGGCGCCCGCGCCCGACGCCGACCCCACGTCGGTGAGTCAACCGCAGGAGGTTCAGATGAACGCAGAGACGATGAGTCCGAAGACGATCCAAGCCGCACGCGCATTCGAGAAACGGGTGCTCGCGCTGTCGCAGAAGCACACGATGCGCGACGCGATCAGCCTCGCCACGACACACGATCCCGACGGCGCAGACGCCTACCGGCGATTGGGCATCGAGACGGAGACGGACAGGACGCCGGAGGCGCCGCCGGTGCTGTCGCTGAGTGAACGCTGGACTGGTCATCGCCCGGCGCAGAGCTGGGCGGCCTCTCACAAGGCACGCCGATGAGGTTGACGGCCACGGAGCTGCGCCGCTTGCTCGTCGAAGCCCCAGACGACGCTGCGGACGTCTTCGTGCGCCATGTCGCAGCCCGGCGGCCCGTGCGGCAACTTATCGACGCCATGACGCCCACCGAGCGCGACGCACTGCTGCACGCGCTGTTTCAGATGTTCAGCGGCGCCGGCGGACGGATTCACTGACGACAACAACGCCATGCATCCTCTGTCCCTCGCGCGCGACCTCGTCGAAAAGTACGCGCCGCAGAACGCCGATCGCCTGGATGCCCTCGTCGCGCTCGATCGCTTGATGGCATATGCCGACGGCGATGAGCGTCACTGCCGAGACTGCGGCGGAATGTTCTACCTGTGCGAACCGGAACGCATATTCTTCGCGGCCAACGGCCTGCACGAGCCCGTCAGGTGTTCGCGGTGCCGCCAGCGGCGCAGGGCGACAAGACACCCATGACGCGGACTCGGAAACCCGCGCCGATTCGGTGGGGCCACGTCGCCGGCAGGCTGCGGTGGATTGACGGCTCGCCGCTCGCCGCGCACATCGAGCCGTATCGCGCCGCGATCTTTGCGGCGGCGCTCGACACGTTCGAGCCGGCCGGCCGGCCGCGCTACAACCTCATCGTCTGCGGCCGGGCTAAAAAGAATTGGAAGACGGCAGACCTGTGTCTGGCGGCGCTGTTCGCGCTCGTGAGTGAGTCCCCGGCCGGCCACGACAGCGAGTGTTACCTGCTCGCCAACGATGCCGACCAGGCGCGCGACGATCTGTCGCTGGCAAAGAAGATCATCAAGGCCAACCCCGAGCTGGGCGCGTGGTTGAAGGTCAAGCGCGATGCCATCGAGCGCAATGACGGACGCGGTTTCCTGGAAGTGCTGCCGGCGGGCGACGTCGTCGGCCAGCACGGCAAGTCGTACCGGTTCGTCGGGTACGACGAGATCCACGGGTACCGCAATTGGGACGTGCTCGAAGCGATGCAGCCGGACCCGCATCGGCTTGACGCGCAGCAGTGGATCACATCCTACGCGAGCCTGTTCCATCGGCCGGGCGTGCCGCTGTTCGACCTCATCGCGCAGGGGAAGGCCGGACGAGACCCGCGGATGCTCTTCTCATGGTACGCGGCTGATTTCACGACCGATCCCGCCTTCCGGACGCTGCTGCCGCACGCCCGCGCGAATCCGTCGATGGCCTCGTGGGGCGATGACGGGTACCTCGAACAGCAGCAGCGTCGGCTCCCCGCGCACAAATTTCGCCGCCTCCACCTGAACTTGCCCGGCCTGCCGGAAGGGTCCGCATTTCAGGCCGAGCCGATCATGGATGCCATCGTACGGGCCGTGGCGGTCCGGCCGCCGGTCCCCGCCGTGCGGTACGCGGCCTTCGTCGATATGAGCGGCGGATCGTCAGACGACGCGGTGCTGGCGATCGGTCACACCGACGCCGAAGGCCGGGCCGTCGTGGACCTCGTGCAGGACCAGGGCGCCGCCGCGCCGTTCAACCCGAACTCGGCCGTCGCGCGGTTCGTGCGGACGCTCCAGACCTACGGCGTGACGCGGGTCACGGGCGACCGCTACGCCGGAGAAACATTCCGCACGCAGTTTACCGACGCCGGCATCGGGTACGTGGTGGCGGACATGCCGAAGTCGGCGCTCTACGAGGCGCTGGAACCGGCGGTGAACGCTGGCCGCGTGTCGCTGCCGGACATCCCGACGCTCGAACAACAGTTGCTCGGGCTCGTCTGGCGCGGCAATCGCATCGACCACCAGCCGAACGAACACGACGACTACGCCAACGCGGTCGCCGGTGCCGTCCGCCTGCTGCTGGCCGGCCGAGACGATGCCCGTGCGCGTCAGGTCGCCCGCTGGGCGCTGTCCGTTGGCAATGAAAGCCCGCGCGACAGGATGCCGACGTCGTCGGACCACCTGCCGCCGCCGTAAGCTGGCCGGCCGGAACCGGCCCCAGACGGCCGCAGGGGCGACGGCCGACCGGGAGGCGACGACAGCCGGGACCGGTCGCGAAGTTGGCCCAGGGCCGGGGGAAACGGCCCTGGCCGGCATGCCAGACCAGTGATCCGGACAGTCCGGACACGGCTGTCGGTTGACAGGGAACGCGACGAAGGACACGACGCGGAAATCGGCGGGAAACGCCTGAAAACCGCAGGGGAACCGCCTACCCTCCTCCGCCTCGGAGGGAGGTTCAAACGATGGCCATGATGAAGACGACAAAACAGCAGCAACGACGAAACGTTGGCGAGATCATCTTGCGCGGGCGAATCTACTGGATTCGCTACTACGACCTGCGCGGGTTACGCCGGTTTGAGACCACCAAGTCCACGGATCCCGCGGACGCCGAGAAGCAACTTCGGAAGCGTCTGAGCGCGAAGGATGCCGGCGTGCTGCCGGAAGCGGCGATCGGCAAGCTGACGCTCAAGGAAGCGACCGACGACGTGATTGCCGACTACAAGACGAACGGGCGCAAGTCGCTCGCGGACGTCGAAGGCAAGATCCGGCTGCACCTGCATCCGTTCTTTGGCGAGCGCCGGAAGATGACAAGCATCACGACGGCCAGCCTCCGCGAGTTCGTCGCCGAACGACAGGACGCCGGGGCGAAGCCGGCCGAGATCAACCGAGAGCTGGCGGTGCTGCGCCGTGCCTTCAACCTCGCCGTTCAGGCCGGACGCCTGCTCCAGAAACCGCACTTCCCGATGCTCAAGGAACGGAACACGCGCAAGGGGTTCCTCGAACGGGAACAGATCGATCGCATCTGTGCGGCGCTCGAAGCGACGGACGGCCCACCCCTGACGATGACGAAGGACCATGCGCGCAGTCGTCGTCAGCAGGACCAGCGCACGCCAGCGCGCGATGGACGCAAGCGCGCCCCAGAACTCGCGAACGTCGTCCGCTTCGCGTACGCTACCGGGTGGCGCACGGCCTCCGAAGTGCTCCCGCTCGAATGGCGGCAGGTCGATTGGGAGGGCCGCTGCGTCCGGCTGGACCCGGGCACCACGAAGAACGGCGAGGGGCGATCGTTCCCATTCACGACCGACATCGAGAAGGTGCTCAAGGACCAGCTCGCGATCCACGAGGCGATGAAGGCCAACGGCACGATCGTCCCGTACGTGTTTCATCGCGACGGCGAGCCGATTAAGTACTTCCGCGCCGCGTGGGAGCGCGCCTGCACGGTGGCCGGCTGTCCCGGTGCCTTGGTGCATGACATGCGCCGATCGGCGGTCCGGACGTTCGAACGGGCCGGCGTGCCGCGTTCCGTCGCCATGTCGATCGTGGGGCACAAGACCGAGTCGATCTATCGACGGTACGCGATCGTCGATGAAGCGATGCAGCGGGAAGCCGCGGCCCGTCTCGACGCCTTCACCTCGGCGCCGCCGTCCGAACAGAAGTCTGGCACGGTCAAGATGTTCAAACCGAAGGCCGCGAAGGTCACGAAACCGCGCGGCGAGCGGTCGGCGTAGCATCTGTCAACCAGGAGGCGGCTGTGGCGAAGGCGAAGACGACGAAGACGGCTCGGTATCGATTGAATGCGTGGGATGGCCCCGCCTGGCTTCGCGAAAAGCTGAGCAAGACTCGGGCTGCCGTTTTCGTCGCACTTCAGGGAAACGCCGCTCCTGCGGTCCACTTCGCCTCAAGTTCAGCGACGACCACCGCCTTGTCGGCGATTTCGATGCAGTTGAAAGGCTTCTTGCCGGCGTCCTTGAGCGAGCCTCCGACGATCCAGCAACGATCGTTGAACATCACGTGCCTGTCGTGAAGGCCAGCGGTCCTTCTGACGGTCAGGTTATGACCTTCTGAAACAAATGCCGCAAGATTCCGATCAAAGTCGGGTTCTATCGCTTGCGCGTGATTCGCGGTCAGGAGCCGCACTGGAACTGTCAGGCCCCGCAGGCAATCCAGCGTTCCGACACCGACGTAAGGATCGACCACGAAGACTTCCCCTGTCGATATTTCGAGGAGCTCGCGAACCTTCGATTTCGCGGTGAACGGATTCCCGGCCGGCAACGTGATTTCACCGGGTGCCGCTTCCGTCTCCAGCAACGACCTCGTGTCCCTGATCACTGGGGCCATGCTGTAATGGAAGTCCCGACGCTCATACTGCGTGTGAGCGATTCCGTCGGAGTTGCGCGTCTCACACATTCCGACCAACTCTTCCACCAGGAACCGGGTGTTCCCTTGGTTGAGGCTCTCAGTGAGGGCCTTCGCCACAGCAAGCCATCTGCGATCCGCATGAATCGCGACATCAAAGATCGACGCGAGATCCGGCAGTTCCTCCCAAGTGATGTAGGCCTCAAGAATCTGTGCGAGCTTGACCGTTAGCTGCGGATTGACCACCGTGGCCCTTTCCCTTTCCCTTTCCCTTT
>CAZUGF010000100.1:0-11787 GCA_964619705.1 uncultured Bifidobacteriaceae bacterium | reverse complement strand
GCTCTGGGCTCTGGGCTCTGGGCTCTGGGCTCTGGGCTCTGGGCTCTTAGAGCCTAGAGCCTAAAGCCCGAAGCCCGCAAAGCCCAAAAGCCCCCTACACATGTATCGCGGCGCCGTGCGCGGCGTGGGCGGCTTCGCCGACCGCTTCGGCCATCGTCGGGTGCGCGTGGATCGTCTTGATCAGCTCTTCCACCGTGCACTCCAGCCTGAGCGCCAGCACGGCTTCGGCCACGAGTTCCGTGGCTCGCGGGCCGATGATGTGGACGCCGAGCACCTCGTCGTACTTCGTCTCCGCGACGATCTTCACGAAGCCGTCGGTCTCGCCCGCCATGCGGGCGCGCGCCAGGGCGCGGAACGGGAACGTGCCGATCCGCACGTCGTAGCCCTTCTCCTTCGCCTGGGCCTCGGTGAGGCCCACGCTGCCAATCTCGGGATCGCAGTACGTCCCGCGCGGGACGTGATCGTAGTTGATCGGCGTGACGGCCTGTCCGGCAATCCGCTCCGCGAGGAGCACGCCTTCCATGGACGAGACGTGCGCCAACTGGTAGTGCGGGCCGTCGATCGTGATCACGTCGCCGATCGCGGAGATGCCCGGCACGCTGGTCCTGAAGAGCGGATCCACCTTGATGTAGCCGCGGTCCATCGCGATGCCCAGCGCCTCGACACCGAGACCCTCGGTCACCGGCCCGCGTCCCGTCGCGACGAGCAGCTTCTCGAACGACGCCTTCTGCGTCTTGCCGTTCGCGCCCTGCATCTCGACGTCCACGCCCTTCGGGCCGGCCGTGGCGCGCGTCACCTTCGTGCCCGTGTGGACCGTGATGCCGCGCCGCTTGAACGTCCGGGCCAGCTCCGTGGACACGGCCTCGTCCTCGCCCGGCACGAGCCGCGGCAGCAGCTCGACGACGGTGACCTCGCTGCCGTAGCTCCGGAAGATGGACGCGAACTCCACGCCCACCGCACCGCTGCCCATGATCGCAATCGACGCCGGCACCGCCGGCAGGTGGATGGCCTCGTCGCTGAAGATGATGGTCTGGCGATCCACCTCGATGCCCGGCACGCTCCGCGGCGCGGATCCGGTGGCGACGATGATCTCCTTCGCCGCCGTGATCGCCTCCGTGGTGCCGTCGTGCCGCGCGACCTCGACGCCCAGCCCGCCGGTCAGGCGCGCCGTGCCCTTGATCCACGTGATCTTGTTCTTCTTGAACAGCATCTCGATGCCGCCGGTCAGCCCGGTGATCATCTTGTCCTTGCGCGCGTGCACGGCCGGCATGCTGATGCCCACGCCCTTGCCGTCCACGCCCGTCAGCCCCCACTCCGCCGCGCCCTGCGCAACCTTGAGCGCGTGGGCGTGCTCGAGCAGCGCCTTGGTCGGAATGCACCCCCAGATGAGGCACGTGCCGCCGAGCGCCTTCTGCTTCTCGACCACGGCCACCTTGAGGCCCAGCTGCGCCGCACGGATGGCGGCCACGTAGCCCCCGGTCCCTGCGCCGATCACGACGACGTCGTACACGTCAGCCAACGTCCATGCTCCTTATCAATGTCATGCCTCTGCGAGATGCACGCGGAGAATCAACCTCCCACTGTCGCTTGGATGGCACGACAGCGTCAAGGGACCGTCTGTCTCCGTTTGTCCTCCGCGAGGACGCCGCACGGCCCCCGGCGTCACCCGCCGGAGCGCTTGATCGATCCGATCGGCACGAACGACGAGGGCGGCGGCGGCGGTTCCGCGGCCGGCGGCGCGACCATGGCCTTCAGCTCGCCGTGATCGTACCGGAGCTGCCAGTACATCTCGGTGAGCTGTGCCAGTTTCCGGTGCTGCCGGCGCACCAGGACGAGCGCCGCCAGGGCCACCACGAGCGCGACGATTGCGAGGGTCAGGGACATCGAACCTGACGCTATACTCCTCCCGATGTCCTCGCGCCGCAAGACCGTCCTTGTCGTGGACGATGACGGCGCCGCCCGGGAGGCGGTGTCTGCGCCGCTCAAGCGGGACTATCGCGTCCTCCGCGCCACGTCCGGCGAGCTGGCCCTGGCGCTCATGGATCGCGAGGACGTCGACGTGGTCATCGCCGAGACCGCCCTGCCCGGCATCAGCGGCTTCGAGCTGCTCCAGATCGCCCGCGAGAACTTCCCGCTCGTCGAGGTCGTGCTGACCGCGGAGGCCCCGAACGTCGACCAGGCCGTGCGCGCCATCAAGCTCGGCGCCTACCACTTCCTCGCCAAGCCCGCGAACCCGGATGCCCTGCGCGCCCTCCTCGGCCACGCCAGCGAGCGCCAGGACCTCAACCGGCGCGTCCTCACGCTCGAGGACGCGGTGGACGACCTCGGCCACCGCGAGTTCATCGCGGGACCCTCGCCCGCGCTCCGCGACGTGCTCGACACCATCCAGAAAGTGGCGCGCCTCTCCGCCACCGTGCTCATCCTCGGCGAGAGCGGCACGGGCAAGGAACTCCTCGCCCGGCGGCTGCACCGCGAGTCGTCGCACCCCGACGGCCCCTTCGTCGCCGTCAACCTGGCCGCCATCCCGCGCGAGCTCGTCGAGAGCACGCTGTTCGGCCACGAGAAGGGCTCGTTCACCGGCGCCATCCAGCAGCGCATCGGCAAGTTCGAGCTGGCCCAGGACGGCACGCTCTTCCTGGACGAGGTCGGGGACCTCAAGATCGATCTGCAGGCCAAGCTCCTGCGCGCCATCCAGGAAGGCGAAATCGAGCGCGTCGGCGGCATGCGCCCCATCCGCACGTCGTTCCGCCTGATCGCGGCCACGAACGTGGACCTCTCGCGCGCCGTCAAGGAAGGCACGTTCCGCGAGGACCTGTTCTACCGGCTCAACGTCATCCCCGTCCGCCTCCCGCCGCTCCGCGAGCGCATCGAGGACCTGCCCGGGCTCGTCGAGTTCTTCCTCAAGCGCTACAACACGCGCTTCAAGCGGAACGTGACGGGCATTGCCGCCTCGACGGTGCGCATGCTCTCCCACTACTGGTGGCCGGGGAACATCCGCGAGCTGGAAAACCTGATGGAGCGGCTCGTCGCGACCGCGGCGGGCGAGTGGATCACGGACGAGGATCTGCCCTTCGAATTCCACGTGGCCGAACTGGACCGCACGGCGTCCGACACGGGACTCCTCGAGCGGGCACTGACGACCTTCGAGCGCAACTTCCTCGTCCGCGCGCTGGAGCGCAGCGGCTGGAACGTCACGCAGACGGCACGCTACCTCGGCGTGCCGCTGAGCACCCTCAAGTTCAAGATGGAACGGCTGGAGATTCGGGAACTGGCCCGCCGGCTGAAGGGCCACTGAGCACCCGAACCTGGAGATCCGAAGCCGGGCAGATCTCCAGGTTCGTGCGTCCGCCTATCCCTGCGGCAGGACGGAATCCTTCAACTGCTTGATGATCCGCGCCTTGACGACCGTCTTGGCGGGAATCTGGATGGCCTCGCCTGTGGCGGGATTGCGGCCCGTGCGCGCCTTCCGCTTCTGGACGACCAGCTTGACCATGCCGGGCAGGACGAACTCGCCCGTCCGCTTGAGCTCTTCCTCGCAGAGCCTGGCCAGCTCATCGAAGAAATCGCGAGCCTGCGTTCGCTTGACGTCGAACTTCTCCGCGAAGTGCGAGAAGAGTTCTGACTTGCCCATCCTCCGGGCTTCTGGCATCGTGTCCCCCCGTTGTCAGTGACTGCGCGCGTTCATGAGTATGCCCGAAGGCCGCGTTGCCGCACGCGAGCGGCGGCCGACGGAAAATGGCGGAAAAGCGACGTGCATGCTATCGCCGTCACCCCGGCCTGTCAAACATCGCCGTGCCCGATTCTACCGGGGAACGTCCCCGCGCGCGCGGCACCTTCCCCGCCATCCGAACAGCCGGGATGACACACGCGCCCGGGCAGGGCATGATCGGGACGTGACCGACCCAGTGCCGACCCTCGAGACGTTCCCCAACCCGCGGCCCGAACGCGACTTCGACATCGCCATCGACTGCCCCGAGTTCACCTCCATGTGCCCCAAGACGGGCCTGCCCGACTTCGGCACCATCCGCATCCGCTACGTCCCGGACCGACGGTGCATCGAACTCAAGTCCCTCAAATACTACCTCCTGGCCTACCGCAGCCGCGGCATCTTCTACGAGGCGGCCACAAACCAGATCCTCGACGACCTCGTCGCGGCGTGCGAGCCGCGGCGCATGACCGTCACCGGAGACTTCACCGCACGCGGCGGGATCACGACGGCCGTGACGGTCGAGTACCGCCGGTAACGCAGGCCGCCGCATCGGACAGCGGCTCGGGAAACCGGTGGCTTCAGAGGAGGAGCGGGCATGGACGAGGCGGATCCAGACGACGAGCCGATCGCGATCCCGATTGAGGAGGCCATCGACCTCCACGCCTTCGCGCCGCGCGACGTCCTCTCCGTCGTCGATGCCTATCTGCACGCGGCGGCGGAGGCCGGGTACGTCGAGGTTCGGCTCATCCACGGCCGCGGGAAGGGCGTCCAGCGGGCCGCCGTGCAGCGCCTGCTCGCGACGCACCCGCTCGTCGGCGCCTACCGCGACGCGCCGGACCGGGGCCTCGGCGCCACCATCGCGATCCTGCGGCCGCCGGCCGGCACGGGCTGACGCCTCGATCACCGCCAGGCGTCAGCGTGCGCGGCTCGTGAACGAGGGCTCCCGCGCGCCGCCGGCAATCGCACGCGCGATGGTCTCCATCTCGCCCTGCAGGCCGTTCGGCCGGAGCGTGGACACCGGCACGCCCGCAGTGACCGCAGAGGCCACGGTGCGATAGTCGCTCGCGATGCTCCAGTCGATCTGGAACCCGAGCACCTTCTCGATCTGCAGCAGCGACACCACACCGAACTCCGACGCGCGGTTGACCAGGATGCGCAGGCGCTCCGCGCCGACGCCCGCCAGCCGGACCGCGTCGATGAGGCGCGGCAGGTTCCGCAGGCAGGGCACGTCCGGATTGGCCACCAGCACCACCAGGTCCGACGTCTGCAGCGCGGACACCGTCACCGGCCCCATGCTGCTCCCCGCGTCGACGATGACGAACTCGTAGAGGGAGGCGAGGGACAGCAGGGTCTGCTCAACGCCTTCGGCGTCGCGCGTCGCGGGCCGCCCCCACTCCTCGCCCGCCGCAAGGACGTCGACGCCGCACACGTGCTCCGACACGAAGCGTCCCGCCGTTCCCGGATCGAGCCACGCCAGCTCGTCGAGGAAGCCCGGAAGCGCCTGCCGCGGACGCAGGCCCAGGAAGAGCGCCACGTCCCCGGGTGCGGGCTTCAGGTCCACAATCACCGTCGGCCGCTCCGACACGCGGTGCAGATCGGCGGCCGCGTTCACCGCCATCGTGGTCGTGCCCGTGCCACCCTTCGTGCCGAGAAACGTGACGATCATGATGGGTCTCGCATGACGTCCTCGAAGGCAACCCGTGTGCCACGGCGCCGTGCGCGCGGCTGCGCGGGTTTTCGGCGTCCGGCGAGACGATGGGCGCGTCTGCGCCTTGCAGAAGTGTAAGGAGAGCCACGGAGTTTCGTCGCGAGGCGGCGGACGGTGGTCGGCGCAACCGGCCACGCGCCCGGGATTTCGCATCCGCGCGGATCCGCACGCGGGCACGGCCCTTGCTCAACCGCCCAGCGCTGCCGCCCCAGGGAGCCGACACATGCCAATCGTTCCACCGCCGACCGCACGCACCGACCGTCCCACGATCGACGAGTGGGGGTTCTACGATCCACAGCAGGCCGGCCTCGCCGCCCTGTTCGCACGCCTGACCGGCGGCCAACCGGCGCGCGCCGCCGCCAACCCCGCCGCGGACGGGACGCCGGCATCCGGCACTCCCCTTGCCGCATCCCCGGACAGGACGCTCCTGAAACCGCGATAGTCGCAGTTCCTGCAGCGTCCACCCGGTGGACGCGATGCAGGATCTGCCCCCTGGCGTACGGCCCGGCCGCCTCGTCCGCGCGCGCGGCGAGGTCTGGGTCGTCGTATCGGCCACACCGTTCGAGGGGTGCGCCCTCGTCACGCTCGAGGGCCGCGACCGCCTCAACCACGGCCGGCGGTCCCGCCTCCTCACGCCGTTCGACGCGCTGACCGACGCGCCGCGTACCGAGCGGCCGCGCCGGCGCCCGCGCGCCGCGCTGCGGAACGCGGTCCTCGGATCCATCGCACGGCAGCGCGCGCCCGGCCGGCTATGGACGCTGATCGGCGGCCGCTTCGATCTCTGGCCATGGCAGCTCGAGCCGGCGCTGGCCGTCCTGGACGGCACGACCCGGCTCCTGCTGGCCGACGCGGTCGGCATGGGCAAGACCGTTCAGGCGGGATTGATCGTCGCGGAGCTGATGGCGCGCGGATGGGCGGCACGCACGCTGATCCTCACGCCGCCCGGCCTGCGACACACGTGGGCAGCGGAGTTTGCGGAACGCTTCGGCCTGACCGCCACCATCCTCGGCCACGACGAACGATGGCGGCAGACGCGCGCGCCCGGGGATGGCAGCGATCCCTGGATGGGCGGGCCGATCGTCGTGTCGTCCATCGACCTCGTCAAGCGCGCGGAGATCCGCGCGGCCGTCGAGTACCGGCCGCTGGACGTGCTCGTCGTAGACGAGGCCCATCACCTCACGCCCGGCACGGACCGGGGCATCCTGGTCGAGCGGCTGGCGCGATGCGTGCCATGGGTTGTGCTGGCCTCGGCCACGCCGCACACCGGCGAACGCGCCGCCTTCCGCTTCCTGCTGGATCTCGGGCGCACCGGCGCCGGCGAGCCCCGGATGCGCGTCTTCCGCCGCTCGCGCGCCGACGCCGGCATCACGCGTATGCGGCGGTCGCTGGTGCTCCGCGTCCCACCGACGCCCGCCGAGCAGGTACTCCTGGAGTCCGTGCGCAGGTACGCGGCCGCGATCGTGCACGGGCCCCATCAGCACCGTGCCGGCCTGCGGCTCGTCGGCGCCGTGATGGCCCGGCGCGCCACCTCCAGCGCGCTGGCCATCGAGCGCACGCTGCAGCGGCGCCTTGCCCTGCTCTCCAGACAGCCATCCACGGCGGAGCCCCGGCAGGGCGAGCTCCCGTGGGTCGACACCGAGTCGGAGGACGAGACGCCGGCCGACGAGTGGATGGGAACAGCGGGCCTGGCCGACGAACGGGACGAGTGCCGATGGCTGCAGGCACTCCTGGGCATGGCGGCGGACGCGGCTCGGTGCGGGCCCTCCAAGCTGGCCTGCCTCGAGCGCTTGCTCCGGCGCGCGCGCGAGCCCGCGATTGTGTTCACCGAGTTTCGCGACTCGCTGGAGGCCTGCTTCCCCGTCGCCGAGCGGCTGGCCCGCACGGTGTGCCTGCACGGCGGGATGAACGGCGAGGCACGGGCGCGGGCGGTGGACGACTTCACGGCCGGCCGCGCGCCCGTGCTCCTCGCCACCGACGTCGCCGGCGAAGGGTTGAACCTCCACGCGCGGTGCCGCCTCGTCATCATGCTGGAGTGGCCGTGGAGCCCGCAGCGGATTGAACAGCGCATCGGCCGCGTCGACCGCCTGGGACAGGCTGGACGCGTGCACGCCGTGCACCTCACAGGCCGCCGCACGTTCGAGGAATCCGTCGTCGCGCACGTGCTGCGGCGCAGGGCACGCGCCAGCCAGGACCTGGACCTGCTGCCGTCCGGCACCGGCGGTCCCTCCGAGCGCGAAGTGGAGCGCGCGGTCTTCGACACAGGCGCCGCGGCCGCGCCGCTGCCGGCGGGACCGGCCCGTGAACAACGCGCCCGGCCGCGACGCGCGCCGGATCCGAGGGCTGTGCAGGCGGCGGCGGACGCACGAACCGGACGCCGGCTGGCCAGGCTGGCAGGGAAAGGCGATGCCCGTGCCGGCTGGGCGTTTGCCGGCCGGCGCACCGGCGCGACGCGTGTCGCTGTCGTGTTCGAAGCCATCGTGCGCGGCGTCCCCGGCCGTCTCGACGCGTGCACGGTCGTGCCCGTGAACGTCGAACTCGCCCGGCGGCCCGGCACGAGACGCGAGTGGCGCGATCTCTGCCGGGCCCTGGGCACGGACCCGCGGATCCGCCGGCTGGCCGCGGGCGCCGCACCCGCAGGCGCGCCGCCGCCCGGCATCGCGCAGCGCCTGTCCGCCCTGCTCGAGGCGCTCCCCGGATTGCGGCGAGGCCCGGGCGTGCAGGGCGCGCTCTTCGATCGCCGGGCCATCCGCCACGCCGCGCAGCAGCAGGAAGCTGTCACGCGTCTCGCGGAGCACCTCCGGCGGCAGGCCGCTCGACTGGGACCCGCCACGACCTCCGCGACCACGGAGTTACGGCTCCTGGCCGTCCTGCCCCTTCCCTGACCGGACGCCATGGTTCCCGGTGTTCGCGGCGACCTCATCGCCGAGTCGTACCTGTCGCGCATCGTCGAGGACGCCGGCACCGCGCCGCCGCCCGAGGCGTGGGTCCGCGGCCTGTCCCGATGGTGGCGCCGCGCCGAGGCCCTGCTCGGTCCCGCGTCCGGCAGCCGTCTCCTGCTCGATGTCGGCGCACGCCCGCTCTTCGAGCACCTCGGCTTCGCCATCGCACGGCTGGAGCCGCACGCGTGGGGGCATGCCGGCGTGCTCGCGGGCCCGGATGGACCGGTGGCCGTGTTCGTCGCGCTCAGGTGGAACCAGCCTGTCGGCGCGGCGTGGCGGGAGGCCGCGCGGCTCGGTCTTGCGGCCGCGCTCCCCTGGGCGATCGTCTTCAACGGATGCGCCGTCACGCTCGTGGACTGCCGTCATCCCTGGACGCGACGCGTGCTCACGTTCGACATGGGTCCGCTCCTGATGGACCCGCGAGGGAGCACGGCCCTCTCGCTCTTCGTGCGGGCGGACGCGATTGTCCCGGATGCGGGCGCCACTCGGCTGTCACGTCTCGTCGAGGCCTCGGAGCGCCACGCCCTCTCGGTGTGCTCCGCGCTCGGCGCCGGGGTCTTCGAGGCGCTCGGATCGCTCGTGGCAGGACTGGACGCCGGCGTCCGTCCGCGGCGCGGCCGGCCGGCGCCGGGCCGCGAGGCCCGGATCTTCGACGAGGCGCTGACGGTGGTCTATCGCCTCCTCTTCCTGCTCTTCGCGGAGGCGCGCGAGCTGGTGCCGATCCGGCACGACGTGTATCGCGAGGCCTACGGCCTCGACACGCTGTGTTCGAAGCTGCTGAGCGGCGCCGGCGTCCGCGGCACGTGGGCCACGGTCCAGGCCCTGTCACGTCTCGCGCACGGCGGGTGCCGGACGACGGACCTGGAGGTGACGGCGTTCAATGGCCGGCTGTTCTCACCCGCCGGTGCACCGCTGGCGGACCGCCGGGCAATGCCGGATGCCATTGCGGCACGCGCCGTCCTTGCGCTGGCCACCTCGTCGTCTCCGGGTGGGCGGCGGCGGATCGCGTTCCACGATCTCGGCGTCGAGCAGCTCGGCTCCGTCTACGAGCGCGTCCTCGAGCTCGAGCCCACGCGCGAGGCCCGGGCGCTCGTGCTCAAGCCCACGTCGAGTGAACGCAAGCGGAGCGGCAGCTTCTACACGCCGCGCTCGATGACGGACTTCATCGTGCGGCGGACGCTGGGGCCTCTCGTGGACGGACGGTCCGCCGAGGCGATCCTCGATCTCCGCATCCTGGATCCCGCCATGGGAAGCGGCGCGTTCCTGGTGGCTGCGTGCCGCTACCTGGCGGACCGGGCCGAGCAGGCACTGGTCGCCGAGGGGCACTGGCCGGACCACGACACCGCGGAGCCGGACCGGGCGGCGCTCCGGCGCACCGTTGCCGAGCGCTGCCTCTACGGCGTGGATGTCAACCCGACGGCCGTGCAGCTTGCGCGGCTCTCGCTCTGGCTCACCACGCTCGCGGCGCGCAAGCCGCTGACCTTTCTGGATCATCACCTGGCGTCGGGCAACAGCCTCGTTGGCGCCCGGCTCGGCGATCTGCCGCGCCTGCCGCCGGGCAGCCCGGCAAGGCCGGCGCCTCACGACCAGCGCTCCCTCTTCGACGACCGGGATGCCGCCGGCATGGCGCGCGCGGTCCTTCCCGATCGCCGGCGCCTGGCGCGCGAGGCGTCCGACACGGTGGAGGCCGTGCGCGACAAGGAACGGCGGCTGGAACAGCTCCTCTCCCCGGACGGCCCGCTTGCACGATGGTCGCGCGCCGCCGACGTGTGGACCGGCCTGCAACTCCACCCGCCGCGCGGGCTCTCGCAGGGCCTGTACACCGAGCTTCAGCATCACGCGGCGGGCTCGTCCGCCACGACGCTGCCGGCGCGGCACCTGAGCGGGCTGGTGGACGCCGCACGCCAGGCCGCGCGCGCGCACGCGGCGTTCCACTGGGAGCTGGCGTTTCCCGAGGTGTTCCTCGACGAGACGGGACGGCCGGCGCTGGACGCGGGGTTCGACGCCGTCATCGGCAACCCGCCCTGGGAGATGGTGCGTGCCGACACGGGCACGCCGCAGGTGCGTCACGCGACGAAGGATCCCGCGCAGGCGCTGGTGCGCTTCGTCCGGGGATCGGGGCACTACCCCTGGCACGGGGGCGGGCACGTCAACCAGTACCAGCTCTTCGTCGAGCGGGCGCTCCAGGTGCTGCGTCCCGGCGGGCGGCTGGGCCTGATCCTGCCGTCGGGAATCCAGTCCGATGTCGGGAGCAGCGCGCTCAGGCGTGCGCTGCTCGACGGCTGCCGCGTGGACACGTGGATAGGGCTCGACAACCGTCACGCGATCTTCCCGATCCACAGAGGCATCCGGTTTGCCGTGGTGGCCGGCACGCGCGGCGGGACGACCGATCGGATCCCGTTCCAGGGTGCGATCACCCATGCCGAAGACCTGGCCCGCCTGCCGGACGATCCGCGCACGGGGCACGCGGGCCTGCCGCCGGTCGACCTGGCGCGCGCGCTGCTCGATCGCTGGGATCCGGTGCACCTGACCGTACCGGCGCTGGACTCGCCGCTGGATCGCGCGGTGCTGATCCGCGCGCTCGAGGCCCCGGCGCTCGGCGACACGGCGGGCTGGGGCGTGCGGTTCGGGCGCGAGCTGAACGCCACGGAGGACCGTCACTGGTTCACGCCGCGGCGGCCGGATCCGAACGCGCGCACCGCGCGGCTCCTGCCCATCGTCGAAGGCAAGCACCTGCGGCCGTTCGGCGTGACGCTCGACGCGGCGGCATTCGGCATCGACCGCGACGCGGCCGCGCGCCTGATCGATCCGGCGGCGAGCTTCCTGCGTCCGCGCATCGCCTATCGCGACGTGGCCAGCGCGCGGAATCGCGTCACGCTCATCGCCGCGGTGCTGCCGGTCGGCACGCTGTCGACGCACACCGTCTTCTGCGCACGAACGGTGCTCGCGGAGGCCGACCAGTGGTGCCTGACCGGACTGCTGAACAGCCTCGTGGCGAACTACCTGGTGCGGCTGCAGATGAGCACGCACGTCACGACGGCCTTGATGGCCCGCCTGCCGGTGCCGCGTCCGCGTGCCGGGTCGCAGGCACACGCCGATCTCGCGGCCCTCGCGCAGGAGCTGGCGCAGGGCGCCATCGATGACCGCCCTGGTGCCTACGCCCGGCTGAACGCGGTGGCCGCCGCGGCGTATCGCCTGTCCACAGAGGAGTACCGGCACGTGGTCGGGACGTTTCCACTGCTGCCGCAGGCGCTCCGGGCCGCGTGCATCGATGCCCATACGTCGCCCACAACGAAAGAACCACGGAGACGCTGAGCCAGGGGCGGCGCCAAAGAATGCTCGCCAACGAAAAGGCGGTCACAGAGACGCAGAGACGTTCACGACGAAGACGCCACGGAGACGGGGAGCCAACGACACGCTCGTAGACGAAA
>CAZUGF010000099.1:0-11857 GCA_964619705.1 uncultured Bifidobacteriaceae bacterium | reverse complement strand
TCCCCGCACCTCAGCAAAGAAAAAAGGAGCCCGGACACCCCTGAAATGCCCGGGCCCCAAACCGAGACGGGACAGTGATTCGGATGACGTCAGTGGATGCGGGGGTGGGCGCGGACGTCGCGCTGGACGCGCCAGTCCTCGGCGAGGATGGCCCACAGCAACTGATCGTGGTGATGCCCGTGGCGGAGGAAGGAGCGGCGCAGCACGCCTTCCTGCACGGCGCCCAGTTTGCGGAGCGCGCCGTTGCCGCGGCCGTTGGCGACGGCGGCCCTGGCCTCCAGCCGATAGGTGCCGAGCGTCTCGAACGTGAACTCGAGCACGAGGGTGGCGCTCTCGACGAAGATGCCGGTCCCCCAGTACTGCGATCCCAGGGCGAAGCCCCACTCGCCGGCGTCGAACGTGCCGTCGAGCGCGCGCACCTGGAACAGCCCGATCGCGGTGTCCGCGTCCCGGGGCACGACGGCAAAGCACACGCAGGTGCCGGCCTGGCGGGCGCGGTCCGTCCACGCGATGAAGCGCTCGAACCCCTCCACGGTCGTCGGCGGCGGCGAGATGAAGCGCGACACCTCCTCCGACGACAGCATCGCCGCCAGCGCCGGGGCATCGTCCAGGCGGAGGGGGCGCAGCGTGACGGTGTGGCCCTGCAGCACGGGGAGGCCGGACTGCCAGTCGCGGGCCGCGGCGCCCGTGGGCGGTACGGGGCCGAGCGGCGCCGGTCCTGGCCTGGGATGACGGGGAGGCATACGCGTGGTCTCGTGTGTGCGGCCGGTCCTAGTGGACCTGGCCGAGCCCCCAGAACGTCTGGCAGCGGCGCCAGTCCTCCGCGAGGATGGACCAGAGCGTCTGGTCCATCTGGCGGCCGTCCTTGCAGAAGCCCTGGCGGAGGACGCCCTCCTGCACGGCGCCCATCTTGCGGAGCGCGCCGTTGCCGCGGCCGTTCACGGCTGCCGCGCGCGCCTCGAGCCGATGCACGCCGACCGTCTCGACGGCAAAGTCCACGACCATGCGCGCCGCCTCGGCAAAGAACCCGGTGCCCCAGTAGGCGGACCCGAGGGCGAATCCCCACTCCGCCGTGGTGAACCCCGGCTCCATCTGCCGCAACTGGAAGAGGCCGATCGGGCGGGTCGTGCCGTGCGGCACGACGGCAAACCCGGCGTACCGCCCGAGGCTCCGCTCGTGCCTGGTCCAGTCGATGAAGCGCTGGAATGCCTCGACGGTCCCCGGCGGGTTGGCGATGAACCGTGTCACCTCCGGCGCGTTGAGCAGCGACAGGAGCGCGGGCGCGTCCGCCAGGTCGATCTCGCGCAGCGCCAGCCGCGGGCCCACCAGTTCCGGAAGCTGGCGGCGCCAGTCGTCGTTTGTCCTCGTGGTGACCGCGGGCGTGGCTGCCGCGGCCAGGGCCGGCGTCACGAGTCCCTGCGGCAGGGTCCCCTTCTCCATCACTGCCTCCCGCCCTTCCGGCCAACAATCGTGAGACCCAGGCTGGCATCGCCCCAGACGATGTTGTCGCCCCAGACAATGTTCTCGCCCCACACGATGTTGTCCCCCCAGACGATGTTGTCGCCCCACACGATGTTCTCGCCCCAGACGATGTTGTCGCCCCAGACGATGTTCTCGCCCCACACGATGTTGTCGCCCCACACGATGTTGACGCCGTCACCCCAGACGATGTTGTCGCCCCAGACGATGTTTTCGCCCCACACGATGTTGTCGCCCCACACGATGTTGAGGCCCCAGATCGGGAGGTTGTAGAACACCGAATCGCCCCACACGATGTTGTCGCCCCACACGATGTTGGCGGCCCAGTCGTAGGCGACGCCGCCGATGACGGACCGGCAGGCGCTCGCGGTGCGGGTCAACCGGCGCGCCGCCGGTGCATCGCAGCGCGCCATCGAGGTCCACTCGCGGCGCACATCGGTCACGCGCGGGTTGATACCGGCGGCCAGTTGCAGCGCGCCGAGAGCGTTGATGCTGCCGTTGCCCTGCGTCAGGCGGTCGTAGGCCGCGCCCCTGTCGTCCGCGACGGCGAGGGCCGTGAACTGCAGGAGTCCCTTGGCCAGGCTCGGCGTCAGGGCCGGCATGGCCTGCTTGAGCATGGCCACGACACCCGTGGCGACGCCGGCGGCCATGCTGGTGCCTGAGAGCTGCAGGTAGCTGCGGCCTGACGGCCCGCGCTTGACGAGCTCGGGATAGGCGGTGGCAATGGCGCTGCCCGGGGCGAGTTCCGCGAGGAGCCGGTGTCCCGGCGCGACGACGTCCGGCTTGGCGAGACCGTCGTACCACGTGGGCCCGCGGGAGCTGTACGGCGCCATGCGGTCGTCCCTGCGCGGGACCGACGCCTTGTGATCGACCGCGCCGATGGTGATGGCGGACGGCGCGTTCCCGGGCGAGGTAATCCCGGCGTAGCCGGCCTCGCCGTTCGTGTTCTGCCCGTGGTTGCCGGCGGAGGCCACCACGATGATGCCCGCCTGCGTGGCGCGCTCCACCGCCTGCACCAGGGGATCCGAGGCGGCCGGCTCGAACACCGGGTGGCCGAGCGACAGGTTGATGATGTCGATCCCCAGGCGGCGGCGGTTGGCCACGGCAAACTCGATGGCGCGGATGACGTCGCTCGTCCGGCCGCGGCCCTCGCCGTCGAGCACCTTCAGCCCGACGAAGGAGACCGCCGGGGCGACGCCCTGGAGTGAGAGGTCGGCCAGGGCCATCTCGCCGCCGATGAGGCCGGCGACGTGCGTCCCGTGGCCGTAGTCGTCATAGGGGCGCGTGCGCGCGCCGTTGGTCGTGAAGTCGTAGAACGCGGTGATCCGGCCGTCGAACGCCTTCGACGGGTGGATCCCCGAATCGATCAGCGCGACCGTGACGCCGGCGCCGGCCGCGCGTACGGCGGGCACGCCGAGGGTGCCGAGCACCGTGTGCTCCGGCCGGACGGTCAGGACGGCCTGGACCAGCTCGCGGATCGACGTGCTGGGGAAGACGTCCGCATCTTCCGAGCAGCCGTCGCTGAGCGGGTTGCCGCAGATGGCGTCGAGGTCGCCCGCGGCCACCTCGAGCGACACGGCATCGATGCTCGGGTACTCCCCCTGGACGCGGAGGCCGCGGTCCACGAGTTGCTGCCGGAGCCACGACCGGTATCCGCTCCGTGCCTTGACGATGACACGGGAGGACCGGCCGTCACGGCGGGCGTCCTTGAGCGCCTTGTCCAGGCGCTGGTCGGCAGAGACGGAGGTCGGGACCAGGAGGTACGCGACAAGCGCGACCAGGATTCCGCAGATGGAGGGGGGACGAGTCATGTCCACCCCAGAGAGCAATCACAGGGCCACCATCGGAACAGGGTATCCGCGTGACGCCAAATAGAGTAATTAAGCGACTTTAAGCGACTCTATACTCAATTACAAGCCCGGCCGGAGTGCCTCCGCCGTGGCACGTAACGAGACAACAGAATTGTGTTCGAGGGTGGCGTGAGGCTTGTAACTAGCTGATAATACGGGTCTTATCAGGCCGCTGTGGATTGTGGACACGAATCAGGCGCTGAGCCGAATCGATACAGTTGTCTAAACAATTGATACTAAGCAACTTATTAGCATAATCACGATCTTGAAAGCGGCAAAGTGTTCTGTATAAGCCCATGACGATCACTGTGTCATGTCAAGAACGGCCGATTTGGAGGGGTCCGGAGCAGCCAGGAACGCGGGAAGATGCTACCCGGCACGGGCACGCGCTACCCCGGGATGCCGTGTCCGGACCGGCCGCCGCGGCCGGTCCGGACATCCCGAAAACACGCGACGGGCGGATGCGGCTCAGACGGCGTGCCGGCCGGCCTCGAGCCCCCACCGCACGAGCACGGAGCCCACGGTGAACCCCGCGCCAACCGAGGCGAGGAGGATCAGGTCGCCGCGCTTCAGCCGCCCGTCCGTTACCGCATCGTTCAACGCCAGCGGAATCGTGGCCGCCGTCGTGTTGCCGAAGCGGTCGATGTTGATGACCACCTTGTCCTCCGGCAGTCCAATCCGCTCCGCCGCCGACATGATGATGCGGCGGTTGGCCTGGTGCGACACGAACAGGTCCAGGTCCGCCGCCGTCACGTTGTTGCGCTGCAGCAGACGCTCGCAGATCTCGCCCGTGGTCCGCACGGCGAACTTGAAGACGGCCTGGCCTTCCTGCTTGACGTAGTGGAGCCGCGCGTCGACCGTCGCGTGCGTGGCGGGCTGGCGGCTGCCGCCGGCCGGCATGCAGAGCGCCCCGCCGCCGCTGCCGTCGACGTGGTTCTCGAAGTCCAGGATCCCGATGGACGGATCCGTCGACGGCCCGACCACGACGGCGCCCGCGCCGTCACCGAAGAGCACGCACGTGGCGCGATCCGTGTAGTCGATGATGCTGGACATGACGTCCGCGCCGATGACGAGCGCATGGTTCACGGCGCCGGAGGCCACGAGCTGGCTGCCCACGGTCAGCGCGTAGGTGAAGGCGGAGCAGGCCGCGGAGAGATCGAAGCCCCACGCATTGGTCGCGCCGATCTTGTGCTGCACGAGGCACGCGGTGCTCGGGAACAGCATGTCGGGCGTCACCGTCCCGACGATGATGAGGTCGATGTCGGCGGGGGTGAGGCCGGCACGCCGGATGGCTTCGACAGCCGCCTCCTGCGCCAGGTCGCTCGTCGCCACACCCGGATCGACAATGTGGCGCTGCCGGATGCCCGTGCGCTGGAGAATCCACTCGTCGCTCGTCTCCACCAGCTTCTCGAGGTCGGCGTTCGTCAGCAGCCGCGGCGGTACGTAGGTCGCCAGGCTCTTGATCTCGGCGCGGCGGATCGGCACCTGTCCCGCCATCTGGGCTCGCAGTATCTCGCTCAAAACAGTCCTTTCCCGGGCATCGTCCGCCCGAAGTACTCGTAGGCACGCACCGTGGCCACACGGCCGCGCGGGGTCCGCTCGATGAAGCCGAGCTGGATGAGGAACGGCTCGTGAATGTCCTCGATGGCGTCGGGCTCCTCGCTCGTGGCCGCCGCCAGCGTGTTCAGCCCCACCGGCCCGCCGCCGAACTTGTCGAGGATGGTCAGCATCAGCCGGCGATCCACCTCGTCCAGCCCGTGCGCGTCCACCTCGAGCAGGGTCAGCGCCGCCTGCGCGACCTCCACCGTAATCCGCCCGTTGGCGCGCACCTCGGCAAAGTCCCGGACGCGCCGCAGCAGCCGATTGGCCACGCGGGGCGTGCCGCGGGAGCGGCCGGCAATCTCGCGGGCCGCGGCCGGATCCATCGGCACGTCCAGGATGCGCGCGGACCGCCGCACGATCTCCTCGACGTCCGCCGCGGTGTAGAAGTCCAGCCGGTGCACGATGCCGAAGCGCGATCGCAGCGGCGAGGTCAGCAGCCCGGCCCTCGTCGTGGCGCCGACGAGCGTGAAGCGCTCGACGGGGACCTTGACGGACCGCGCGCCGGGGCCCTGCCCGATCACGATGTCCAGCTCGAAGTCCTCCATCGCCGGGTAGAGGATCTCCTCAATCGCGGGCGGCATGCGATGGATCTCGTCGATGAAGAGGACCTCGCGCGGCTGGAGGCTGGACAGAATCCCCGCCAGGTCGCCCGGCTTCTCGATGACGGGGCCGGCCGTGGTCCGGATGGGCACGCCGAGCTCGTTGGCCATCACGTAGGCCAGGGTCGTCTTGCCGAGGCCGGGGGGACCATAGACCAGGACGTGGTCGAGCGCCTCGCCGCGCCTGGTAGCCGCCGCAATCGACACCTGCAGGTTCTCGCGGACGCGGTCCTGGCCGATGTAGTCGTCGAGCCGCCGCGGCCGGAGGCCGGCTTCGTACTGCGCGTCCTCATCGACGCGTGTCGTCGAGACGAGACGAGGGTCGCTCATGTGCAGGTCCACGCCATCGGCGCGCTCGTGTCCCGGCCGCCTAGCCGCGCGACAGGGCCCTCAACGCGGCGCGCAGGTGCTCCTCGAAGGGACGTTCGGGAGCGTCCGCCAGTACGGCATCGAGGGTCTTGTCTACCGCGCGTCGATCGTAGCCGAGATTGCCGAGCGCGGAGGCCAGGTCGTCACGGAGCGCCGCATCCCCGGTCGGCGCCGGGGCGCCCGGCACCTGGTCGAGCCCCTTCGGCAGCCGGTCCCGCAGCTCCATCGCGATGCGCTCGGCCGTCTTCTTGCCGACGCCCGGGATGGACGTCAGGCGCGCGATGTCTGCCCGTTCGATGGCGGAGACGAGGTCCCGCGGCTCGAGGCCGGAGAGCACCGCCAGCGCGAGCCTGGGCCCGATCCCGCTCACGCCGATCAGGCGCTCGAAGACCGCGAGCTCGAGCGGCGTGCCGAAACCGTAGAGCGCCAACTGATCCTCGCGCACGTGGGTGTGGACGCGGACCGACACCTCCGAGCCGGGATCGCCCAGCGTGTAGAAGGTGGAGAGGGGGACCGCGACGTCGTAGCCGACGCCCCCGATGTCCACGATGATGCGGGTCGGCTGCTTGTCGATCAGGCGCCCGCGCAGGAAGGCGATCATCGCGCGGGACGGTAGTGCCGCCAGCTCTTCGGAGAGCGCTCGGCGGGCGCCGTAACGACCCCGGCCAGGCTCCGCGCCCGCGCCACGGCGTGACCGGCCTGGTGTACGTGGCAGATGGCCACCGCCAGGGCGTCCGCGGCGTCGTGCGGGCTCGGGACCCGCTCGAGGCCCAGCAGCAGCTTGACCATCTGCTGCACCTGCGCCTTCTCCGCCCGGCCGTAACCGACGACGGCCCGCTTGATTTCGGCCGGCGTGTACTCGAGGACGGGCACGCCGTGCTCGACGGCGGCCAGCATGGCCACACCGCGCGCATGGCCGAGCTTGAGGGCGCTCCTGACGTTCGTGGAGTAGAACAGGTTCTCGATGGCGACGCAGTCCGGCTGGCACGCGGCCAGTTCGTCCACCAGCCCGCGGTAGATGGCGCCGAGGCGTTCGGGAAAGGAGGCACCGGTACCCCGGATGGCGCCATACCGCATCAGGCGGTGACAGCGGCCGTCGCTCTCGACGCACCCGAATCCGGTGCGCTCCGAGCCGGGGTCGATGCCGAAGACCTTCACGCGAGCGAGGCCTCGATCTCCTTTTCCTCGATGTCGAAGTTCGACCACACCTGCTTCACGTCATCGTGCTCGTCGAGGATGTCCATCAGCTTGATCATCTGATTGGCCACCTTGCCCTCGAGCTTGACGTAGTTCTGCGGCAGCATGGCGATCTGCGCGCTGGCCGGCTCGATGCCCAGGCCCTTGACCGCCTCGCGCACCGACTCGAACGACGCCGGCTCGCTCAGCACCTCCCACGAATCCCCATCGTCTCGGACATCGTCTGCCCCGGCTTCCAGGGCGGTGTTGAGGAGTTTCTCCTCGTCGGCCGCCACCTTCTCGACGACGATGTAGCCCTTCTTGTCGAACATCCAGGCGACTGAGTTGGCGGAGCCGAGGTTGCCGCTGTATTTCTCGAGCGTGTGACGCAGTTCGCCGACGGTGCGGTTCTTGTTGTCGGTGAGCGTCTCGATGATGAGGGCGGCGCCGCCGGGACCGTAGCCTTCGTAGGTGATCTCCTCGTACGTGACGCCGGGCAGTTCCCCGGTGCCGCGCTGGATCGCCTTCTTGATGTTGTCCGCCGGCATGTTGACGGACTTGGCCTCGGCGATGATCGTCCGCAGGCGCGGATTCGTCGCCGCATCGCCGCCCCCGTTCCGGGCGGCGACGGTCAGTTCCTTGATGATGCGCGTGAAGATCTTCCCGCGCTTGGCGTCGGCGGCGCCCTTCTTGTGCTTGATCGTATGCCACTTGGAATGGCCGGACATGCTCGTGCTCCCGAGTCTGAAGTTGAAAGGACTCTGTAGTTTACCCTGTCTTCCGGGCCAGGAGGATCCAGACATCGGCCCGGGAATCCCATGGGCCGCCGCGGTAGTCGCCCAGCGTCGCCGTGACCTCGAACCCGGCTTTCCGGAGCTTCCGGGCCATCTGGGGGACCGAGACGGTGCGAAAGGTCAGCGTGAACCGCTGCCGGACGGCGGCCCGGCCCCGCCCCTCCGTGAACTCCTGGTCGAAGAACGTCAGGCCGCGCTCGGGGTCCTGGCGGACGGACTCGACCAGGACGATGGGGGCGCCGGACCGGCGCCGGCCGCGGAGGCTGACCCGGCGCTCGTATTCCCGCCACTCGGGCAAATCGGCCACCAGTTCCAGGCCGAAGACCCCGTTTTTCCGAAGGACGCGTCCCACGGCGTCGAGCGTGGCCGTGAGGTCCCGCTCGCGCAGCAGCGACTGCAGCATGCCGTAGGGCGCGATGACCGTCTCGAAGGTCCCGTCCGGAAAAGGCAGGTGGCGGATATCGCCGCGGATGAGGGACACGCCCGACAGGCCGCGCGAGCGGCGGAGCCGCGTGCGGCCGCGCGCGAGCATGGCCGCGGAGCGGTCGATGCCGACCACCTCCGCCATGCCGGTCCGGGCGAGCGGCAGGGTTAGGCGGCCCGTGCCGCAGCCCAGCTCGAGGACCCGGCCGCGCCGCTGGGTGACGATCCCCTGCCAGAAGGGCACATCACGGCGCCCGAACGTGCGGGCGTTCTCCCAGTCGTAGAACGGCGCGTACTCGTCCCAGCCGTGGTGGCCTTCCACGGGTCAGTGCCCGCCGCCCGAAAGCCGTGCTGCGTACGCCCGTGTCAGGTCCACGGCATCTCCACTTCGCCGCGCGCCTGGCGCGCCGCCAGGTCCGGCAGCCCGGAGAGGATCTGGATCACGTCGTGCGGCAGGTCCCGCGGCGTCCAGGTCTCCATGGAAACGCAGGCCACGCGCACGAAGCCTTCCGCCAGCAGCGCGTTGGAGTTGTCCTCGCGGATCTCGAACTGGTGACGCAGCCGGCGCGGGTTCTCGACCATGGTCTCGATGCCGACGCGGACGAGCTGCCCGGCGCGGGCGGGCGCCCTGAACCGCGCGTGCACTTCCACGCGCGGCATGCCGAAGTGGTGCCGGTCGAGCAGGGACTGACGCGGCTGCCCCAGCGAGGCGAACAGTTCCTCCTCGGCGTCCTCGAACCAGCCGAGGAAATTGGGGAACCACGTGACGCCCGCGGCGTCCGTGTCCGACCAGTGAACCTTCTTGCGAATCTGGAAGTACGACATCGACATGCCTCGTGGAACGGAAGGGACGGAGGGCAGCCTGGCGGTCAGTCCGAGACGGCCAGCTCGCCGGGCACGATGGGCCGCGTGCGCGGCAGCAGGCCGCGGCGGGCCATGTTCCCGACGAACGCCAGGATGCCCACGAAGACGACCAGCTTGAAGAGATCCGCCGACGTGGTGCGCGGCAGGGCCTTCCAGAGGAACCAGAGCACGGGCTGCGCGATGGTCACGGCCCACACCGAGCCGTAGAAGTATCGCCGTTCGTGCCCTTCCCCCGCCGTCGACGGCTTGACGCGCGGGAGCTTCCCCATGGCGCCGAGCAGCCAGACGGTGCCCGCAATCGGGAAGTACCCGTAGATGTACATCTGCTTGAGCCGCCACTCGCCTGTCGCGATGGCATAGACAAGGCCGGCGGCATTGAGCACGGCGAACGCCACAACCTCTCCCCACGCCGTCGTATAGCAGATCCGCCGGTAGAGCGGGTTGGGACGGTCCTCGGTGAACCGGATGATGTAAGGCGCCGGCTCGCAGCCGGGGAGCTTCCCGCGCAGGCCGGCAATGCCGGTGCCCGCCATGACGACGGCCAGCCAGGCCAGGAGGCGGCCGTCGAAGCCCCGTTCGAAGAGGTCGAAGGTCAGCGGTCCGGGCGCGATGAAGAAGACGAAGATCCAGATCGGCCAGTGGTTGACGCGGTAGTGCAGCTTGTTCCTCGTGCGCAGGCGCCGTTCGGTGTCGAGCTCGACCTGCAGGGAATCGGAGCCGATGTCGACGCCCGAGGACGGATAGGTTCGCGGTTTCTCTGCCATCCGGGGATATATTCTCCCGCATGTTCCGTTCGCGCGCAGGCCTGGCGTTCGTGGCCCTCGTAATTGGCGCGGCCGGCCAGGCGTCCCTCCTCGGACAGCCCGCCGCCACGCCCCTTCCCCCGCCGCCGGCCTCGCTCGAGGAGTTCCGGGCACAGGCGGCCGCGATTCTCGAAGAGACGGGCATTCCCGGCGCCGGCATCGCACTCGTCCGGGCGGACGGCGTCGAGTGGGCCGGCGGGGTCGGACTCGCCGATCGGGATGCCGCGATTCCCGTGACCGCCGACACGCACTTCCGGGCGGGGTCCATCAGCAAGACGTTCGTCGCCATGGCGCTCGTGCAGCAGTACGAGGACGGCACGCTCGAGCTCGACGCCCCGGTCAGCGAGCTGGCGCCGCTCGTCCGGATCGACAACCCCTGGGAAGCCACGGACCCGGTGACCGTCCGCCACCTGCTGCAGCACACGGCCGGCTTCGACGACATGCACTTCAACGAGATGTACAACCTGACGAGCCCGCCCGACATGGCGCTCGTCGACGTGCTGCGCAGGAACCCCGCCTCGCGCCGCGTGCGGTGGCGGCCCGGCACGCGGATGTCGTACTCCAACCCCGGGTACGGCCTTGCCGGCTACGTGCTCGAGCAGGTGACGGGCCAGCCGTACGAGACGGTGATCGCCGAGCGGATCTTCCAGCCGCTCGGGATGACGAGCAGCAGCTTTGTCCTGACGGACGCCGACCACGCCGTGCTGGCCAGGGGCTACGACAGCCGCACGGGCCCGCCCGTCCCGTACACGCAGATCTACCTCCGCCCGGCCGGCAACCTCCACACCTCGGCCGCGGAGCTCGGGCGGTTCGTCCAGTTGCTCCTCAACTGGGGCGAGACGGCGGAGGAGCTGGTGGTCGACCCGGAGTACCTGAGCAACATGGAGCGCCCGCAGACGTCCATCGCCGCGCGGGCCGGCCTGCTCTACGGGTACGGCACGGGCATCGCCTCGCAATCCCTGGCCGGCTTCCCCGTCCTGGGCCACGGCGGGGGCATCGATGGGTTCTCCTCCATGTACGGCTACTCGACAAGCCGCGACGTCGGGTATGTGGTGCTGCTGAACGGCACGTACGCCCCGCAGGCGCTGTCACGGCTGACCGCCCTGGCGCTGCGCTATCTCAAGCGGGACATCGACCCGCCGCCGGCGCCGGTGTCCACGCTCGACCCAGAAGCCCTGGCCGGCCTGGAGGGGTACTACCACCCGGAAGGGTCCCGGAACCAGATCATGGCGGGCATCGAGTGGCTCACCGGCGGGCAGACGGTGCGCGCGGAGGGCAACGCGCTCGGCATCGCCCCCGTTCTCGGACGCGCGGTGACGCTCGTGCCGGTCTCCCCCACCCTCTTCCGCCGCAGCACGGACGTGACGCCGAGCCGCGTGTTCACCGCCGGAGACGATGGCCGCCTGACGATGATCGGCGATGGGTCCTACGCGCCGCGCACGGCGAGATGGCGCGTGGAAGTGGTGCGCGGCGCCATCGTGCTGTCGCTCGCGGCCATCGCCACGGTGCCCGTGCTGCTGGCGGCCTGGATCATCCGGCTGCGTCGGGCGGAGCCGCGCGGCTTCTGGGGGCTCAAGCTGGCGCTGACGGCCATCCCGCTGTCTCTCCTGGCGATGGCGGCCATGATGCTCTGGGCGCCGCCCACCGCCTGGGGTGTGCCGAACCTGTGGACGCGCCTCGTCTTCATCGGCTCCTGCGTCCTGCCGACGGCCGGCGTTGCCGCCCTGATCCTCACGCTCGATGCGTGGCACAAGGGTGCCGGGCGCTGGCTGCGCGCCTACGCCCTTGCCGTGTCCGTCGGGGCGCTGCTCGTCTCCACCTTCCTCGTCTCGGCCGGCCTGATTGCGATCAGGCCGTGGGCGTTTTGAGTAGGCCTGCGGGTGGGCGCGCCTTCGGCG
>CAZUGF010000098.1:0-12395 GCA_964619705.1 uncultured Bifidobacteriaceae bacterium | reverse complement strand
GCTCTAGGCTCTAGGCTTCAGGCTCTAAGAGCCCAGAGCCCAGAGCCCAGAGCCCCGTGTGTCGAGAACCACCCACAATGAGCGGCCTATTGCACTATGTAATACTTGCCCGCGAGTGTCCTCTCGTGCTACCGTTTCCCGGTTTCGCGGTGTCCCAAAGAGCGGACAGAGTGTCCTAGAACCCGATAGGGATTTGCGGCGTCTAATAGCAGTGAACGGTGTTCGACGGACGGGACGCGAGCGGGGCAAAGGCGTTATAAATCGTTACGAATGAGACTGTTACAGGCAGAAGACAGGGGAGGGGGACCCGGGGCGTGACATGCGTGCCTGCCCGGTATCCTCCCGCCCGATTCATTCCCCCTGGTTCGTGTCTGTCTCCGTCGATTCACCGTTCTCCGGCCGTCGCTTTTGCGGCCGGCATTCATAGGCACCGTCCTTGCATAGTGGGCGGGCATCATACGGCTCCCTCGGAACGGAGTGGGGGCATTGAAGGGAGTGGCTGTCATGGCCAAGGTTACAAAGCGCAGCACGACCGCGGCGGTGGCGAACAAGGGCGCCCGATACGACGAGCTCCGGAAGATGCTCGACGAGCGGCGCCGTGACATCCTGAGCGAAGTGCAGGGACGGATCCGCGGCGTGCGTGCCGACGGCGCCGACAAGCCGCACGAGGTGATGGATCCGGGTGAGACCAGCGAGGTCGACATCCAGGAAGACATCGAGTTCGCCCTCATCCAGATGAAGGCGGAGACGCTCAACAAGATCAACGAGGCCGTCTCGCGGCTCGAGGAAGGGACCTACGGTCGCTGCTTCGAGTGCGCTGAGGAGATTGCCGAGCAGCGCCTGCGCGCGCTACCCTTCGCGGTCCGCTGCAAGGACTGCGAGGAAGCGCGCGAGAACGCCCAGAAGCGCGAGCGCACCTCGCAGCGCCGGGGCGGCGCCAGCAGCCTCTTCTACGAGTTCCAGGGTTAGTCACCCGGGCGTCCTAGCCAGCGCAGGCTCCGCCGGTGGCGGGGCCTGCACCCGCCTCCGGCCGAGCCAGGCCAAGCGCATGTCCGCACACGTCCACGTAGCCACACCTGCAGGTGGAGGGGTCGCATGAGCGATCACATCGAGCCGATCATCATCGCGGAAGACGACGGAGGGTTGGCGGTGACGGTCCCGGCGGAGCTGGGCATCCTGCCCCTGCGCGATACCGTGCTGTTCCCGCAGGCGTTCATGCCGCTCGCGGTCGCGCGGGAGAGTTCCGTCCGCCTCATCGACGAGGCCGTGGCCGGCGGCAAGATGATTGCCGTCTTCACGCAGCGCGAGGCGGGCGAGGACGATCCGCATCAGCAGGACCTGCACCCGATCGGCACGGCCAGCCACATCCACAAGATGTTCAAGCTGCCCGACGGCAGCCTCCGCATCATCGTCCAGGGGCTCGCCCGCGTGCGGCTCGACGAGGTGGTGTCGGCGCGGCCCTACCTGCGCGCGCGCGTCACCGAGACGCCGGAGATCCTCGCAGAGAAGGACAAGCTGGAGATCGACGCGCTGCAGCGGAACATCAAGACCAACTTCCAGCAGATCGTCTCCCTCTCGCCGCTCATGTCCGATGACCTGCAGACGCTGGCCATCAACATCACGGAGCCGGGACGCCTTGCGGACTTCATCGCGTCGAGCCTGAGCACCATCGGGACCCCCACCAAGCAGGACGTGCTCGCGACGCTCGACGTCCGCGAGCGCCTCGACACGCTCAACCGGCTCCTCATCAAGGAGCTCGAGGTGCTGGAGCTCGGGTCGAAGATCCAGTCCCAGGTCCAGTCAGAGGTGGGCAAGAACCAGCGCGACTACTTCCTGCGCGAGCAGCTCAAGGCCATCCAGAAGGAGCTCGGCGAAGGCGACGACCAGACGCGCGAGATCGACGAGCTGCGGGAGAAGATCGACGCCGTCGGCCTGCCCGAGGCCGTCCAGAAGGAAGCGCTCCGGGAGCTGGACCGCCTGTCCAAGATGCCGCCGGCCGCCGCCGAGTACACCGTGGCGCGCACCTACCTGGACTGGATCGTCGCGCTGCCCTGGAACGTGCGCACCGAGGAGACCATCGATCTCCCCCGCACCAAGGCCATCCTGGACGATGAACACTCCGGGCTGGAGAAGCTCAAGGACCGGATCCTGGAGTACCTGGCCGTGCGCAAGCTCAACCCGGCGCTCAAGGGACCGATCCTCTGCTTCGTCGGGCCTCCGGGCGTCGGCAAGACCTCGCTCGCGCGGTCCATTGCCACGTCACTCGGCCGGACGTTCGTCCGCATCTCGCTCGGCGGCGTCCGCGACGAGGCGGAGATCCGCGGCCACCGCCGAACCTACATCGGCGCCCTGCCCGGGCAGATCATCCAGGGCCTCCGGCGCGCGGAGTCCAGGAACCCGGTCTTCATCCTGGACGAGGTGGACAAGCTCGGCTCGGACTTCCGCGGCGATCCGTCTTCGGCGCTCCTCGAAGTGCTGGACCCGGAACAGAACAACACGTTCCGCGATCACTACCTGGACGTCCCGTTCGACCTGTCCGAGGTGTTGTTCATCACCACCGCGAACGTCCTCGACACGATCCCGGGCCCGCTCCGGGACCGCATGGAGGTGCTCGAGCTGGCCGGCTACACCGAGGAGGAGAAGCTGGCGATCGCGCGCGATCACCTGGTGGCCAAGCAGGTGCTGAACCACGGCCTGACGAACCGGCACGTGGCGTTCACCGACCAGGGGATCCGGGCCATCGTCCGCGGCTACACGCGCGAGGCCGGCGTCCGCAACCTCGAGCGCGAGATCGGCGCCATCTGCCGGAAGATCGCGCGCCGGCGCGCGGAGGGCGACGAGGCCAAGGTCCGCGTGACCACGGACCTCGTGCACCAGCTGCTCGGGGCGCCGCGCTTCATGGACGAGGAAGTGGAGCACCGGACCAAGCAGCCGGGCGTCGCGACGGGCATGGCCTGGACGCCGGTGGGCGGCGACGTGCTGTTCGTGGAGGCGTCGCGGATGGCCGGCACCGGATCCCTGACGCTCACCGGCCAGCTCGGCGACGTGATGAAGGAGTCCGCGCGCGCCGCGCTTTCCTGGGTGCGCGCGCACGCCAACGAGTGGAACATCGACCCGGACTTCTTCAAGACGTCCGAGATTCACCTGCACGTGCCGTCCGGCGCGATTCCCAAGGACGGTCCCTCGGCCGGCGTCACCATGGTCACGGCGCTCGTATCCACGCTGTCGCGGCGTCCGGTCCGCGGCGACGTGTCGATGACGGGCGAGATCACCCTCTCCGGCAAGGTGCTGCCCGTCGGCGGCATCAAGGAGAAGGTCCTGGCCGCGAAGCGCGCGGGCATCAAGGAAGTGATCCTGCCGCGGCAGAACGAGAAGAACGTCAAGGAGGACCTCAACGAGGAGCTCCGGCGCGGCCTGACCTTTCACCTCGTCAGCACGGTCGACGAGGTGCTGCTCCTCGCCCTCCTGCCGGCCACGCGCGGCACCGCCGTCAAGGGCGCGAAGACGGCGGCCGGCCGCCGGGCCCACGCGGCCCTGCAGTAGCGGAGAGGGCGACCCTGTCCGCGCCCGGGCGACCCTGAAGGGTCGCCCCTACGCGTTTTCCTACGGAGGGGCCGGGCGACCCTGAAGGGTCGCCGCTACGCCTGTCCACGCCCGGGCGACCCTGAAGGGTCGCCCCTACACCTGTCCACGCCCCTACACCTGTTTCCGTAGAGGCGACCCTTCAGGGTCGCCTGACCCCAGGCGCCCGACCTCAGATCAACGACAGCCCCGCCACCGTCTTCAGGTCCACGACCTCCCCGGACGCGATGAGCGCGCGGGCGTCCGCCACGGTGAACACGCGCGGCTCGAGGTCCTCGTCATCGTCCTTCCGCGCCGTCGAGTCCGGCGCCGGCGGCCGGAGATCCGTGCAGCGGTAGTAGGTCATCAGCTCGTCGCAGAATCCCGGCGTGGGGTGATAGCCTCCCAGCCGCTCGATCCGGTGCGGCACGAGGCCGATCTCCTCCTCGCACTCGCGGACCGCGGCGGCGCCGGGATCCTCGCCCGGCTCCAGGCTGCCGGCCGGCAGTTCCCAGATGTGGCGGCCGATGACATAGCGGTACTGGCGGATCAGGATGATCGCGTCCGGGGACGGCTGCGGCAGCAGGACCACCGAGCCGGGATGGCGGACCACCTCCATGTCGAGGGTGTGGCCGCTGGCGAGCGTCACGCGGTCCACCTCGACGCGGAAGATCCGCCCCTCGTAGATCACGCGATGACTACGGACCGTCGTCTGCGGCTGGTGCTTCGGCATCCGGTGCCTCCCCGAAAAGCGACGCGTGCAGCTCCGCCGGCGCCACGTCCCGCAGCACCGCCTCGAGATCATCCGGCAGGAGCGCCGTGAACGTGAGGCGTTCACCCGTGCGCGGGTGCGTGAACGTCAGGCGCTCGGCATGCAGGAACGGGCGCGTCAGCCGCTGCAGGGCGCGGAACTGGCCCGGCACGCGGCGGTGCACGCCGCCGTAGAGCGCGTCGCCGACGATGGGGTGGCCGATGGCGTTCAGGTGGACGCGAATCTGGTGCGTGCGGCCGGTGGTGATGGCGACACGCAGCAGCGACAGGCCCCTGAGGTCGCGGGCCCAGGTCACGCGCGTGGAGGCCTCGCGCGAACGCGTCGCGCGCGTGGACATCTTCTGCCGGTTCTTCGGGTCGCGGCCGATCGAGGCGTCGATGCGCTTGCGCTGCTGCACGAGCCCCCAGACGAGGGCCACGTACTCCTTCTCGACTTCGCGATCGTGGAACTGCCGGGAGAGCTCGCGATGGGCCTCGTCGTGCTTGGCGACGACCATCACCCCGCTGGTGCCCTTGTCGAGCCGGTGCACGATGCCGGGCCGGGTCTCGCCGCCCACGCCGCTCAGGTCCGCCACGTGGTGGAGCAGGGCGTTGACGAGCGTGCCGTCCGGGTTGCCCGCGGCCGGGTGGACCACCATCCCAGCGGGCTTGTTCACCACCACCACATCCTCATCGTCGTGGAGGATCTCCACCGGGATGTCCTGCGGCTCGGGCCGGGGGGCCGTCGCGTCCGGGAACGCCACGGTGATGACGTCGCCGGCGCGCAGCTGGATGTTGGCCTTGGTGGTCTTGACGCGCGGGACGACGACGTGTCCGGCGTCGATCAGGCGCCGGATCTGCGAGCGCGAGCAGTGGGGCACCTCGGCGGCCAGGTAGCGATCGAGGCGCTCGCCGTCGGCGTCCTCGCCGACGGTCAGGGTCGATGTCGTCACAGGGACTGCCACATGCCGGTCAGGCGAAGCGCGGCTTGCGCGGGCCGCGCGGGGTCTCGGGTGCGGCCGGGGCGTCCGGGCGGCCGAGAAACCAGAGCATGATGAGGCTGAGCGGCGCGAGGACGAGCGAGATGGCCTGCGACGTGGACACCATGTCGAACACCAGGCCCCGGTCGTCGCCGCGGTAGAACTCGATCACGAAGCGCGACACCGCGTAGAGCAGCACGAACGTCCAGAACGTCCGCCCGGGGAACTGCCGCCACCGCCGTTCCAGGACGAGCAGCGCGGCGAGGATGACCAGCCCCGCGAGTGCCTCGTAGACCTGCGTCGGGTGCAGCGGCACGTTGAGCGGCGTGCCCACGTTGAAGTTGGCGGCCGGGTCGGTGAACGTGATGGCCCAGGCGACCTCCGTGGGCTTGCCGTAGCAGCATCCCGCCAGCAGGCAGCCGAGCCGTCCCACCATGTACCCGAGCGCGATGCCCGGCGCGAACAGGTCGCCGGACTGCCACAGCGGCAGCTTGTGCTTCCGCAACTGCTGGATGCACACGAGCACCGCGGCGATGAGGCCGCCGTAGAACACGCCGCCGGATCGCAGCAGGGTCGTGAACTCCTGCCAGCTGCTCGTGAAGTGGTTGAAGTCCACGATGAACAGCAGGGCCTTGGCGCCGACGAGCGCCGCGATGATGACCCAGATCCCCAGGTCGAGCACGCGGTTGCCGTCCAGGCCGGCCGCGCGGGCCCGCCGGACCGCCAGGCCCAGGCCCAGCAGGTAGGCGGCGGCCAGCAGCACGCCGTAGGAGTAGATCGTCAGCGGTCCGAGACTAAAGAGGATTGGATGCACGGCGGCCCAGCCCCAGCATATCGAGAATCATGAACGTGACGCCCACCGTGATGGCCGCGTCCGCGACGTTGAACGCCCAGAAGTGCCAGCTGCCCCAGTAGGCGTCCACGAAGTCCAGCACGTACCCCGTGGCCGCGCGATCGATCAGGTTGCCGATCGCCCCGCTGACCACGCCGGCGATGCCGACGCGCGCCAGGCGATCGCCGAGCGGCACCGACGCGGCGTACCACGCCACGCCCGCGAGCGCCGCGAGCCCCACGAGCGACATCACCACCGTCTTGAACGGAAAGTCCACGCCGTTCAGCATCCCGAACGCCGCGCCCGTATTGTGTACCCGCGTCAGGCTCAGCCACCCCGGCACCACATCGATGCCCTCGTGCAGCGCGAGCGATCCGCGCACGAGCGCCTTGGTCACCTGGTCCAGGACGACCACGGCCACGACGATGACGATCTCGAGCCGGCGCTCCGACAAGAGGCGCGTCAATGCGGGCCTGCCACGGCCGCCGCCGGCTGTCCGCCGAGCGCCTCGACGCAGCGCGGGCACAGGCCGCGTGTCCCTGGTGCGTCGCTCACGGCGGGGACATAGCGCCAGCAGCGCTCGCACTTGACGCCCTCCGCGCGATCGATGGAGACCTGCACGGGATGCCGCCGCGCCTGCGACGCCGGCGTGCCTTCCCCGTCCGGACGTGACACCAGGTCCCGCTCGCCCTCCGGCGCGTCCGCTGCCTGAGGCACCCCCTCAAGCACCGCCGTCACGGGCGCCGTGCCTGGAGCCGCCGCCACGAGCCGCACCTGCGACACGCCGAAGAGCGTCGGCAGGAACCCCTCGTATGCGCGGAGCAGCACCGCCGTCTCCCCGTCCGCCTCGATCTGCACGCGGGCGGACAGGTTGGCCTTGATGGTCTGCTCCTGCCGCTTCTGTTCGAGCGCCAGGTTCACCTGGTCGCGCACGGCGCCGAGCGCCGCCCATCGATCCAGCAGTGCCGCATCCCGGAACGGCGCCAGCTCGTCGCCCATCGGGAAGAGCGCCATGTGCACCGACGGCACGCGCGCGCCCGGGAGCGTCTGCCACAGCTCGTCCATCGTGACCGACAGCACCGGCGCCAGCAGGCGGGCGAGGCCGTCCACGACCGCGAACATGGCGGTCTGTCCGGAGCGCCGCGCCTCCGACGCCGCGCCGAACGTGTACATGCGGTCCTTGGTCACGTCCACGTAGAACGCGCTCAGGTCCACGGTGATGAACGTATTGGCGGCCTGGAAGATGGCCGGGTAGTCGTAGTCGTCGTACGCCTTGACGATGTGATCGGCGCACGCGGCGTATCGCGCGAGCACCCATCGATCGACCTCTTCCATCCGCTCCACCGGCACCCGATCCGCCACGGGGTCGAAGTCGTACAGGTTGGCCACGAGTACGCGGATGACGTTCCGGATCTTCCGGTAGGCCTCGACCGTGCGCGTCAGGATCTCTTTCCCGATGCGGATGTCCTCGCGGTAGTCCACCATCGAGACCCACAGGCGCAGGATCTCGGCGCCGCTCTGCGCGATGACGTCCTGGGGCGCGATGCTGTTTCCCAGGGACTTCGACATCTTGCGGCCGTCCTCGGCGACGACGAAGCCGTGCGTCAGCACCTGGTTGAACGGCGCCCGTCCGCGCGTGCCGATGCCCACGAGCAGCGAGCTGTGGAACCAGCCGCGGTGCTGGTCGCTCCCTTCCAGGTAGATGTCCGCCGGCCATCGATGGTGCTCGCGGAAGGGCAGGACCGCCTCATGGCTCGATCCGGAGTCGAACCACACGTCCAGGATGTTGCTCTCCCGTTCGAAGGTTGTGCCGCCGCAGGACGGGCAGGTGAGCCCCGCCGGCAGGAACTCCTCGATCGGCCGCTCGTACCAGGCGTCGGCGCCGTACTCGTCGAACACGCCCGCCGCCCGCTCCACGAGCGCTTCCGTCAGCACGGCCTGCCCGCAGGCCGTGCAGTCCATGGCCGGGATGGGCACGCCCCACGAGCGCTGCCGCGAGATGCACCAGTCCGGGCGGTTCGCGATCATGCCCTCGATGCGCGCGCGGCCCCACGACGGGATCCAGCGCGTGTGGTCGATGGCCGCGAGCGCTCTGGTGCGCAGGTCGCGGGCTTCCATGCTGATGAACCACTGGGCCGTCGCCAGGAAGATCACCGGGTTATGGCAGCGCCAGCAGTGCGGGTACGAGTGGTCGTAGTCCTCCCGGTGCCACAGGCGCCCGCGCTCCGCGAGCGCCGCCTCGACTCTGGGATTGGCCTCCCAGACCTGCAGGCCCGCGAACAGGCCGACGGTCTCCACGAAGTGGCCGCCTGCATCGAGCGGCGCCAGGATCTCCAGGCCGTACTTGACCCCCGTCTTGTAGTCGTCCGCGCCGTGCCCGGGCGCCGTGTGCACGGCTCCCGTGCCGGCATCGAGCGTGACGTAGTCCGCCACCACGCCGAGCGAGTCACGCTCGTAGATCGGGTGCCTGAAGACCAGCCCGTCCAGCGTCCGTCCCTCGAACTCCGCCAGGCGCACGTCGAACGGCCGGCCCGTCTTCGCCGCCACCGACTCCGCCAGGTCCCGGGCGACGATGACAGCCGTGCCACCGACGTCGTAGGCGGCATACGTGAAGTCCGGGTGGAACGCGACAGCCAGGTTCGACGGAATGGTCCAGGGCGTCGTCGTCCAGATGAGGACGGAGACGGGCCGCCCGGCGAGTGCCGGCACGCGGCGCGCGGCCTCGTCGGCGCTTGCCGGGCTCAGCGGGAACTCGACGAAGATCGACGGCGAGGTGTGCGGTTCGTACTCCACCTCCGCCTCGGCAAGGGCCGTCCGGCAGTGCGTGCACCAGTGGACGGGCTTCTTGCCCTTGTAGACCATGTCCTCGGCGACGAAGCGGCCCAGGGCGCGGACGATGGCCGCCTGGTAGCGGAACGTCATCGTCAGGTACGGGTCGTCCCACAGGCCGATGATGCCGAGGCGCTTGAAGTCGCGGCGCTGGATGTCCACGTACTTCGACGCGTAGGCGCGGCACGCCCTGCGGAAGTCGGCCGTGCTCATCTCCCGCTTCTTCGGCCCGAGTTCCCTGTCCACCTTGAGCTCGATGGGCAGCCCGTGGCAGTCCCAGCCGGGCAGGTACGGCGCGTCGAACCCGGCCATGTTGTGGGACTTGACGACCAGGTCCTTGAGGATCTTGTTGAGCGCCGTGCCGATGTGGATCTCGCCGTTGGCGTACGGGGGGCCGTCGTGCAGGAGGAACAGCGGCGCCCCCTGGCGGGCCGCGCGGATCTGCCCGTACAGGTCCATGGCCTCCCAGCGGGCGATGGTCTCCGGCTCGTTCGTCTGCAGGTTGGCCCTCATGGAGAAGGCCGTTCGGGGCAGGTTGCAGGTGTCTTTCCAGTCGGGCATGGCGATGCTGATATTGTACTGTCTGGGCCGCTGTCCCCGGGTCCGCCCGCGGTTCCGGCACGAGCCAAGACCATGCCCCACCCACCTGCCATTCGTGAGACGGTCCTCGACAACGGGCTGCGCGTGCTCGTCCAGGAGGTCGGCACCGCGCCGCTGGCGTCCGTCTGGTGCTGGTACCGCGTGGGGTCCGGTGACGAGGCGACGGGCCTGACCGGTGTGTCCCACTGGGTCGAGCACATGAACTTCAAGGGGACCGAGAACATCCCGCGGGATCAGGTGAAGGGGATCATCGAGCAGTTCGGCGGCACCTGGAACGGCTACACCTGGATCGACCAGACCACCTACCTCGAGACCGCCTCGCGGGACGCGCTCGACCGGATGCTGTTCATCGAGGCCGAGCGCATGGACAAGTGCCTCTACGACCCCGCCGACTGTGAGTCCGAGCGCACGGTCATCATCTCGGAGCTCCAGGGCGGCGAGAACGATCCGGAGCAGCTGCTCGACATCGAGGTCACCGCGGCCGCGTTCAAGGCTCATCCCTACCGGCACCCGACCATCGGCTGGCAGGCGGACCTGGAGTCGATGACACGCGACGATCTCTACGGGCACTACCGCCGCCACTACACTCCCGCCAACGCGACGCTCGTCATCGTCGGCGACGTGGACACGGATGATGCGCTGAGGCGCGTGGAGACGCACTTCGGCGGCATCGCGATGCGGCCGGCGCCCGTGCGCCGGCGCACGGCGGAGCCCGGCCAGCAGGCCGAGCGCCGTGTCATCCTCCGCCGCGAGGGCACGACGGCCTACTGGAAGGCCGCGTTCCACGCACCGGCGTTCGGCGATGCGGGCTTCTTCCCGCTGCTCGTGGCCGACGCCGTGCTGAGCGGCGCGGCGGGCCTCAACCTGTGGTCCGGTGGACGGGTGCCGCGGCCGCAGCGGAGTGCGCGGCTCTACCGCGCCCTTGTCGATCGGGGCCTGGCATCCGCGGTGAGCGGCGCGCTCACGCCGACGGCGCAGCCGTTCCTCTACGGCCTTAGCGCCACGGTGGCGGACGGGCAGACGCTGCAGGCGGTCGAGGACGCCGTGCTGTCCGAGATCGATCGCCTCGTGCGCGACGGCATCACGGACCAGGAGCTGGCCAAGGCGCGCGCGCAGCTACGAGCCCGATTCGTCTTCGACCTGGACGGCGTGACAGACATCGCCCACCAGCTCGGCTACTTCGAGACGATCGGCTCGTGGCGGGACCTCTTCGAGCTCGGGACGCGGCTCGAGGCGGTGACGATGGACGACGTGCAGGCTGCCGCGCGCGCGACGTTCGGCGCCGGGAACCGGACGATCGGCTGGTTCTCGCCGGTGGCCGGCCCGTCGGATCGTCGCGCGGAATCCTCCGCGACTGCGTAGCTCAGCCTCGCGCCGCCCGCCGACGGACAGCGTGCCCGCGCCCATCACGCGGCTTCCCGGGATCGTCCTTCCGGCCCGCGGTGCGCACCGGTCACGGTATGACGTCCGTCATGGCCGCAGGGCCGCATCGGGGCGTACCGTGCTCGTGCGGGATACCGCATGGCAGGCATACCCTCCGAATCCGGCGGCGCACCGGCGGCCCTCGACGAGCTGTGCGACCTCATCGTCACGCGCTACCACGACGCGTTCCGGCGCGATGTGCCGCTGATCGACGCGCTCATCCGGCGGCTGGCCGGGAGCGGGCCGCGCGCCGTCGAGATCATGGCGCACTTCGGCGCGCTGGCGGCGGCCCTCGAGGCCCACATGGCCAAGGAGGAGAACATCCTCTTCCCCGCGTTCCGGTCCCTGGCCGAGGCGGCGCGCCACGGGCGGGAGCGCCCCGCGCTGCCGTTCCCGACCGTGCTGCACCCGATTCGCGCGATGGAGTCGGAGCATGCGCGGATGGACGGCATCATGGACCGCCTGCGCTGGACGACCGCCGGCTTCACGGTGCCGGACGATGGGGGTGAGGACTGGCGGCAGGCGTGCCGGGCCCTGGGCGCGTTCGACCTGGCGCTGGTGGAGCACGCGCGCCTGGCGAACCACGTGCTCTTCCCGCTGGCGCTCGACGTCGAGCGGACGCTGTTCTGACATATCATCCCGGTGTGTCGGCGTCCCCTTCCGACGAGCTCCTGCGGAGCATCCCCATCTTCCAGCGGCTGTCACCGGACGATCGCGCGCGCATTGCCGGGTGTGCACGCCTGCAGCGCTTCGCGCGCGGGGAGACGATCTTCCACGAGGGCGCCGACGCGGACGCGTTCCTGGCCATTGCCACAGGACGCGTCAAGGTGTTCAAGTCCACGCCGGCCGGGCGTCAGGTCATCCTCGAGATCTTCAGTGCCGGCGATCCGCTGGGCGCCGTCGCGATGTACGAGGGCCGCCCGCTTCCCGCTTCCGCGCTGGCGCTCGATGACACGACGTGCGTGCGGGTCGAGGCACGCGACTTCTATCGCCTGCTCGAACAGGAGCCGGCGCTCGTGCGCGGGCTCCTGTCGGGGCTCACGCTCCGGCTGATGGAGCTCACCAGGCGCCTGGCGGAACTGACAGGCGCGCGCGTGGACGCGCGGTTCGCGATGCTGTTCCTCAAGCTGGCGGAACAGATCGGCCGCAACGAGCGCGGCGGCACCTTCCTCCCCATGGCCCTCTCCCGTCAGGAACTCGCGGACCTGACGGGCACTACCGTCGAGACCTGCATCCGGATCATGAGCCGGTGGCAGAAGGAGAGCGTGCTGATCACGGAGAAGGACGGCTTCGTCATCCTCGACCGTCAGGCGCTGGACGATGCCTCGATGAGCTGAAGCGCCGCCGCCCGCGGGGCGATCACGACGGATCACACAGAGACGCAGAGACACGGAGAAGAGAGTGACCGGCCGGCGCGTCCC
>CAZUGF010000097.1:0-12920 GCA_964619705.1 uncultured Bifidobacteriaceae bacterium | reverse complement strand
ACCTCCCCGCACCTCCCCAGAACCTTCCCCGAACCTCCCCCGAACCTCCCCTACCTGTTCGGCGCGCGCTCCACGTCGAGCACGCCCTGCACGCCGCGGAGCGACTTGATCACCTTCTCCAGGTGCTTCATGTCGTTGATCTCCACGGTCATGCCGATGGTGGCGTGGGCGGCGTCGCTGGTCGTGGCCTCGAGGTTGGTGATGTTGGTATTGATGTCCGCGACGCGGGCGCTCAGGGCGGCGAGCATGCCTTTGCGGTCCTCGACGGCCATCAGCAGGCGCACGGTGTACGGCGCGTTGTCGCGGCCCTTGTCCCACTCGACGTCGATGCGGCGTTCGGGGTCGAACTGCAGGTTGAGGACGTTCGGACAGTTCGCCGAGTGGACGGACACGCCCTTGCCCCGGGTGATGTAGCCGACGATCTTCTCTCCGCGGATCGGGTTGCAGCACCGGGCGCGGAAGACCATGAGCTCATCGGCGCCGCTGACCTTGATGCGGTCGCTCCCGCCGCTCCCGGGGCTGAGGACGCGCTTGACGGCGGTGACCACCGGGTGTTCGGCCGCCTTCTCCTTGAGCTGGTCCTGCGGCACGAGCTTGTCGAGGACCTGCTTGGCGGAGACCTTGCCGTAGCCGATCTGTGCCAGCAGGTCCTCCGGCTTCTGCGCGCCGAACTCCGCGGCGACGGCGGCGACGCCCTGGCCTTCGAGGAGTCGGGCGCCGTTCAGGTCGTAGCGGCGCGCGTCCTTCTCGAACACCTTGCGCCCGAGCTCCACGGCGCGGCTCTTCTCCTCCTCCTGGATGATGTGCTTGATCTTGTTGCGCGCCCGCGACGTCGCCACGAAGTTGAGCCAGTCGCGGCTCGGCTTCGTGCTGGCGTTGGTCAGCACCTCCACGATGTCGCCGTTCTGGAGCTTCGTGCGCAGCGGCACCATCCGCCCGTTGACGCGCGCGCCGACGCACTGGTGGCCGACGTCGGTGTGGATCGAGTACGCGAAGTCGACGGGCGTCGCGCCCTTCGGCAGGACCTTCACCTGGCCGCGCGGCGTGAAGATGTAGACCTCCTCGGGATAGAGGTCGATCTTCAGGTTGGTGAGGAACTCCTGCGGGTCGCGCACCTCCTGCTGCCACTCGAGCAGCTGGCGCAGCCACTGGAAGTACTGCTCGTCGCGGCCGGCGCCGACGCGGCCCTCCTTGTACTTCCAGTGCGCGGCAATTCCCTCCTCCGCGCGCCGGTGCATCTCCTCGGTCCGGATCTGCAGCTCGAAGGCAATCCCGCGCTCGCTGACAACCGACGTGTGCAGGGATTGGTACCCGTTGGGGCGGGGCATCGCGATGAAGTCCTTGATGCGTCCCGGCACGGGCGACCACGTCTGGTGGATGATGCCCAGCGCCGCGTAGCAGTCCTTGACCGACGGGGTCACGATCCGGAGCGCGATGAGGTCGTAGACCTGCTCGAGCTCGATCTTCTGCTTCCGCAGCTTGAGCCAGATGCTGAACAGGCGCTTGATGCGCCCGTCGATCGCGACGACGGGCACCTGCGCCTCGGCGAGCTTGGCGGTGATCCGCGCCTTGAGCTCCTCGATGCTGCCCTCGGCGGCGCGCCGCTTCGCGTCCACGCGGCCCTTGAGGGACTCGTAGGCGACCGGCTCGAGGTACTTGAAGGAGAGCTCCTCGAGCTCGTTCTTGATCTTGGACATGCCCAGGCGGTTGGCGATGGGCGCGTAGATGTCCAGCGTCTCCTGGGCGATCCGGACGCGCCGGTCCTCCGGCATGTGCTGCAGCGTCCGCATGTTGTGGAGGCGGTCCGCCAGCTTGACGAGGATGACCCGGATGTCGTCCACCATCGCCAGGAGCATCTTGCGGAAGTTCTCGACCTGGCGCTCCTCGCTGGAGGAGAACGGGATGGCGCCGATCTTGGTGACGCCCTCGACGATGTGGGCAACGTCCTCGCCGAAGCGCTCGCGGATCTTCTCGGGGGTGGTGAGGGTGTCCTCGACCACGTCGTGGAGGAGGCCGGCGGCGACGCACACGGCGTCCAGCTTCATGCCGGCCAGGATGTCGGCCACCTCCAGGGGGTGGACCAGGTAGGGCTCCCCGGAGTGGCGTACCTGTCCCTTGTGCTCCAGGGCCGAGAAGACGTAGGCCCGGCGCAGGAGTTCCAGATCGGCATCGGGGCTGTACCCCCGGACCTTGTCCAGCAGGTCCTCGAAGCGAATCATCGTGGCCGTGGTCCGAATTTCGTCAAGTGGTGTCTAAAATGATCATAGGGTCGGGGTTGCGACGGGTCAAGGAACGAGGCTATACTCCCTGTCTTCCGACCGGACGCGGAGCGGTTGTTGTAAACGCGTGTAACGCGCTTTGGCTCTGAACCTATCACAGCACTACAGGGGGAGACGATGAGGATGCGGTCTGCAGCAACGGGTCTGGCGCTCGTCGCCGGATTGGGGCTCGCGCTAACCGGTTGCGGGCAGCTCGGCCAGGTCCGCGCCATGAAGGCGTTCAAGGACGGGAACAAGCTCTACTCGGGCAACGACTTCCGCGGGGCCGCCGAGAAGTACGAGGAGGCCATCGCGGCCGACCCGTCCGGCGAACTCAACACCTGCGGGGAGAGCCCGGGCTGCGTCTACTTCTTCCTGGCCAACTCCTACGACAACATGTTCCGGCCGACCCGCAAGGGCGAGCCGGCGAACGATGCCTACCTCGAGAAGGCCGTCGCCAACTACAAGCTCGCGGCCGACAAGATCTCGGACCCGATGATGCGGACCCGGTCGCTCGAGTACCTCGTGGCCGCCTACGGCCAGGACAAGCTCAACGACCCGACCCAGGCCGAGCCGATCATCAAGCAGATGATCCAGCTCACGCCCACGGACCCGACCAACTACTTCATGCTCTCCCGTCTCTACCAGGACTCGGGTGAGTACGAGCTGGCCGAGGAGACCCTGATGCAGGCGCGCGACGCCAAGCCGAACGACCCGGCCGTCTACGTCCGCCTCGCCGAGTTCTACAACTCCCAGGGCGACTTCCCGAAGACCATGGAGTTCCTCCAGGAGCGCATCAAGATCGAGCCGAACAACCCGGAGGCCCACTACACCGTGGCCGTCTACAACTGGGACAAGGCCAACCGCGACTTCCGCCTCGCCGACAAGGAGAAGATGCAGTACGTGACCGACGGCATCGCCGCCGTCGACAAGGCCATCGCCATCAGGAACGACTACGTCGAGGCCATCGCGTACAAGAACATCCTGCTCCGTCTCCAGGCCAACCTGGAGAAGGACCCGCGCCGCCAGCAGCAGCTCCTCCGCGAAGCCGACCAGCTCCGCGACCAGGCCGTCGAGCTGCGCAAGCAGAAGTCAGCCGGTACGAACTAGGCCTTCTGGTAAACGACCAAAACGGGCCATTCCGCTTCCCGCGGGGTGGCCCGTTTTGCGTGTACCAGCCGGTTACCCGGCGTTAACATTCCAGTGGTACCGTGGAAGGCTGTATGAGGTGTGGTGCATGAAGAGACTGATTCCGGACGGATGGAAGACCCTGATCATCGTCATCGTCGGGTGCCTGGCAGGGGCCGCGGAGATCGCCGCCGCCCAGGGCGTCACGACCGGCTCCATGGGCGGCGTGGTCGTGGATGCGCAGAAGCAGCCGGTGGCGGGCGCGAGCGTCATCGCGATTCATGAGCCGTCCGGCACGAGCTACGAAGCGACGACGCGCGCGGACGGACGCTATTCGATCATCGGGATGCGCGTCGGCGGCCCGTACTTCGTCACCGCCACCTACGTGGGTGTCGGCAACGCCTTCGAGCCCAGGACGCAGGAAGGCGTCGAGGTCTACCTCGGCGTGTCGACCGACCTGAACTTCGAGGTCGCGGCCATCTCCGTGACGGAGACGGTCACCGTCGTGGCCCAGTCGGACACGGTCTTCAGCTCCAACCGCACGGGCGCCGCCACCGCGGTCAGCCGCACCGAGATTGCGACGCTGCCCAACCTGAGCAACCGCCTGGAGAACTTCACGCGCCTCACGCCGCAGGCCAGCGGCATGTCGATGTCCGGCCAGGACTCGCGCATGAACAACATCACGGTGGACGGCTCGTCGTTCAACAACTCGTTCGGCCTGGGCAACACGCCCGGTGACCGCACGGGCGTCGCCCCGATCTCGCCGCAGGCCATCGAGCAGATCCAGGTGAACGTGGCGCCCTACGACGTGCGGCAGGGCAACTTCGTCGGCGCGGGCATCAACAGCGTCACGCGCAGCGGCACCAACCAGTTCCGCGGATCGCTCTACCGGCAGTTCCGCACCGAGAGCCAGGTGGGGACCGAGGCCAAGGAGCTCACGGTCAACCCGGGCACGTTCGAGTTCGCGAACACGGGCGCCTGGCTGGGCGGGCCGATTCTCCGGAACAAGATCTTCTTCTTCGGCAACATCGAGGACGAGGCGCTGACGCAGCCCGGCACGACGTTCCGGGCCAACAACGGCGGCGAGCCCATCGCCGGGTCCGTGACGCGCGTGCTCGCGTCCGACCTCCAGCAGCTCAGCAGCTACCTGCAGTCCAACTTCAACTACGCGACCGGCAACTACGAGAACTACGACTTCGAGACGCCGGCCCGCCGGTACCTGATCAAGGGCGACTACAACCTCAACAACAGCAACAAGATCAGCTTCCGGTACACGCAGCTCGACTCGGACACCGACGTCCTGATGTCGAACTCCTCCTCGCTCGGCTTCGGCAGCCGCCGGAGCAGCCTCTTCTCGATGAACTTCGACAACTCGAACTACAAGATCCTCGAGAACATCAAGTCGGGCATCGGCGAGTGGAACGCGGTCATCGGCAACAGCATGTCCAACTCGCTGATCATCGGCTACACGTCGCAGGACGAGAGCCGCGAGCCGAAGGGCGCCTTCTTCCCGATGGCGGACATCCTGGGCGGCGACAACTCGACCTACACGTCGATCGGCTTCGAGCCGTTCACGCCGAACAACGAGCTGCGCTACAAGACGTTCCAGATCCAGGAGAACTTCACCAGGTTCACGGCGCGCCACACGCTCACGTTCGGGGGCAGCCTCGAGCGCTACGAGTCGGAAAACACGTTCTTCCCCGGCGCCCAGAGCGCGTACGTCTACAACACGCTGGACGATTTCTACACCGACCTGAACGGCTACCTCGCGAACCCGAACCGGACGACGTCCCCGGTCACGCTGCGCCGCTTCCAGCTGCGGTGGAGCAACATCCCCGGACAGGACAAGCCGCTCCAGCCGCTCGAGGTGCTCTACACGGGCGCCTACGCGCAGGACGAGTGGAGCCCCACGAACGACCTGAAGATCACGATGGGCCTGCGCTTCGACGTGCCCGTCTTCGGCGACACGGGCTACACCAACGCCGAGGCCGACGCGCTGACCTTCCGGGACGAGCACGGCGCGCCGGTGCAGTACGGCACCGCCAAGCTGCCGGACTCGAGCCTCCTGTGGTCGCCGCGCGTGGGCTTCAACTGGAATGCGAACGAGAGCCGCACGACTCAGGTCCGCGGCGGCACGGGCGTCTTCACGGGCCGTCCGGCGTATGTCTGGATCTCGAACCAGATCGGCAACACCGGCGTCCTCACCGGGTTCGAGCAGCTCGACAACACGACGGATCGTCCCTTCAACCCGGATCCGGATCACTACAAGCCGGCCAACGTCACCGGAGAGCCGGCCTCGAGCTATGAGCTCGCGCTCACGGACCCGGACTTCAAGTTCCCGCAGGTGTGGCGCAGCAACATCGCGATCGACCAGCGCCTGCCGGGCGGCGTCACCGGCACGGCCGAGTACATCTACAACCGGGACGTGAACGGCGTCTACTACATCAACGCCAACCTCCCGGACCCGAGCACGGCCTTTACCGGCGTGGACAACCGGCCGCGCTGGACCGCGGGCAACCGCATCCACTCCAACGTCCAGAACGCCATCGTCCTCAAGAACCAGGACGTGGGCACCGCCTGGAACATGGCCTTCTCCGCGAACAAGAACTTCAGCGGCGGGTTCATCAAGGCCGCCTACAGCTACGGCGAGTCGAAGAACACCGTTGATCCGGGATCCATCGCGTTCGGGTCGTGGAACGGCAACCAGCACGCGGGCAACCCGAACGACCCGGGCATCGGCTACGCCACGGGGTCGCCGGGCCATCGCCTGTTCGTCGCCGGCTCCTACACGAAGGAGTACTTCGGCTTCGGCGGGACCTCCATCTCGGTGTTCTGGGAGCAGCGCCCCTCGTTCCGCGACTTCTTCAACGGGTCCCTCATCTTCTCCGGCGACCTCAACGGCGACGGCGGGACGTCGAACGACCTGATCTACATCCACCGCGACGTGTCGGAGATGAACTTCCAGACGTTCACGCAGGGCAACCGGACGTTCACGGCGGCGGAACAGGCCCAGGCATGGAACGCGCTCATCGAGCAGGACCCCTACATGAAGAACCACCGCGGCGAGTACGCCGAGCGCGGCGGGATCTTCCTGCCCATGGTCCGGCGCATGGACCTCAGCGTCGCGCAGGATCTCTTCACGACGCTCGGGGGCCGGCGGCACGCGTTCCAGTTCCGCGTCGACATGCTCAACTTCGGCAACCTGCTCAACAAGAACTGGGGCGTCGGCAAGCGGCTCGTGTCCAACTCGCCGCTCATCGTCCCGAGCGCCGCGCAGGGCGGACAGGCGGACATCCTCGGCCAGGCGCAGTACCGGCTCCGGGTCATCAACAACGAGCTGATGTCGCGCACGATCGAGCAGACGGCGGACCTGAACGACGTCTGGCGGATCCAGTTCATGATTCGGTATACGTTCGATTAGGGCTTCGGGCTCTGGGCTTTGGGCTTTGGCCCAGAGCCCAGAGCCCGCTCTTGCGCTAGACTCCGGCTATGGGACGCTTCTTCACATTCCGCCGCGTCACCGCCGCCGCACTCGCGCTCGCCGGGCTCATGGCCCTCCCGGGCGCGCCCCTGGCCCAGGAAGGGCTCGGCCGCATCAGCTTTCCGACCTCCCAGTCCGGGCCCGCCCAGGACGCGTTCATCAAGGGCGTCCTCCTGCTGCACAGCTTCGAGTTCGATGACGCCCGCGAGGCGTTCGTCGCCGCGCAGGCCGAGGCGCCGGGCTTTGCCATGGCCTACTGGGGCGAAGCCATGACCCATAACCACCCGCTCTGGGCGCAGACGGCGCCGGACCTCGCGCGGGAAGCCCTGGCACGCCTGGCGCCGACAGCCGAGGCGCGTCTGGCCCTGGCCGGCACCGAGCTCGAACGCGACTGGCTGCGCGCGGTGGAGGCCCTGTACGGGCCCGGCGACAAGCCGGCCCGCGACCTCGCCTACGCCGGCCACCTCGAGCAGATGCACGAGAAGTACCCGGAGGACCTGGAGGTCACGTCGTTCTACGCGCTGGCGCTGCTCGGCACGAGCCACGGCGGGCGCGACTTTGCCATCTACATGCGCGCGGCGGCGCTCGTCGAGGACGTCTACGCGAAGAACCCGCAGCACCCGGGCGCCGCGCACTACCTCATTCACGCGTACGACGACCCCGTCCACGCGCCGCTGGGGCTCCGCTACGCCGAGGCCTACGGACGTATCGCGCCGGCCGCGTCTCATGCGCTGCACATGCCCTCGCACATCTACTTCGCGCTGGGCATGTGGGACGAGGCCGCGGACATGAACGAGCGGTCCGCCAGGGCCGCGGACGACCGCGTGGCGGCCCGGAACCTCGGCGTCGACGAGCGGGGCTTCCATGCGCTCCTGTGGCTCACCTACGGGTACCTCCAGCAGGGCCGCGTGCAGGACGCGAAGGGCGTGCTCGACCAGATCGAGCAGGCGGCAGCCGCGAGCGGCTCCGTCAGGACGCGGAGCCACCTCGCACTGGCGCGCGCCGCCTGGGTGATCGAAACGCGGCGCTGGGCGGACGCGAAGACGCCGGTGAACCCCGACGGGCTGGGCGCGGGCGCCACGGCCGCGGACCTCTTCGCCTCGGGCCTCTCGGCCTTCCGGACGGGCAACCGCGCGCGCGGACACGAGGCGCTGCAGCGCATGGCGCAACTGGTCGGCGACGGCGACCAGCCCCTCCGGAGCGTGACGACGGCACGGCCGCCGGCGGTCAAGCCCGCGCCGGTGCGGCCGGGCGTGACGCCCATCGCACCGCCGGCGCCGGAACCCGCGTCGGGCGCGCACGCGGGACACGACGGCGCCGCGCAGCCGCAGACGGGCCTGCCGTCGGCCGGCGGTGGCGATCGCCGCGTGGCCGCCGTGATGGCGCAGCAGCTCGAGGCCGTCCTGCTGTTCGTGGAAGGCCGGCGCGACGAGGGCATCGTGCTCGCGCGACAGGCCGCCGCGGTCGAGGACACGCTCAGCTTCGAGTTCGGGCCGCCGGTCCCGGTCAAGCCGGGGCACGAACTGGTGGCGGATCTCCTGATGGACGTCCGTCGTCCGGCCGAGGCCGTTCCCGAGTACGAGGCCACGCTCGCGCGCCACCCGCGCCGGGCCCTGGCGCTGCTCGGCCTCTACCGCGCCGCCACCGCCGCCCGGCAGCCCGAAACGGCACAGCGCGCGGCCGCGGAGCTCCGGAAGATCTGGCACCGCGCGGACAAGACGCTGCCGGAGCTGCGGGAGATCTCGGCGGCACCGACCAGCTTCTGAGACGGCGCGGCGTGTTCCTCCGCGCGGCTCGCCGGTGGTCCAGCGCGCAGCGGTCGGCTACGGCTCCGCGTCGAGGCGCTTGATGATCTCGTCGGAGATGTCGGCGCCGGGCGCCACCCAGACGAGCGAGGCGCGTTCGATGTCGAAGACGAACTGCAGCCCCCGCTCGCGGGACACGGCGTCGATGATGGGCCTGACGGCGGCGTCGAACTCGGCTTCGACCTCGCGCTGCAGCGCGAGCACGTCGGCTTCGGCATCTTCCCGCATCCGCTGGAACTCCACCTGGGCCCGCTCGATGGCCCTGGCGCGGCCATTCGGGGCGCTGTCGCTCAGGAACGCGGGGTCCTGCTGGAGCGCGCGCTGCTCCTCCTCGAGCGCGCGCGCCTTCGCCTCCAGTTCGGCGGTCTTCGCGCGGCCCAGCTCCGTCACGCGGGCGAACACCGCCTGGCCGCGCTTCGACGTGGTCGCGATGTAGCGCACGTCGACGCAGGCGACGGCGGCGCCGGCGATGGGTGCCGCGGGCGCGGGTATCTCCTGCGTCCCCGTGGGGGCGGGCGCCGGCAACTGGGGCGCGCCGGCAAGGGCGGGCGCTGCCGCCGCCCACCATCCGGCTGCTACGACGGCTGCGGCCGTGGCGCGGCTCTTCGCGATCGTCATTGCCATCCTCCTCCTCGCCCCGTTCTGACGCCGGGAGGCCCGGGCTGGCCTTCCTGGCGCGGCCCTGCGGGTCCGCCGGTGTGCGTCCTGGGGCCGTACATGGAAACAGGCCGCCCCGGAGACGAGCTCCCGGGCGGCCTGTTTCGTGTTTCTGGGCGGGGCCTAGTTCGTGCCCGCGCCGGCGGCGCGGCGCATGGCCTCGGTGACGATCCCGACCTTCTCCACGCCTGCGCCCTTGGCGGCGTCGATGACCTCGACGATGTCGCCGTAGCGGAGCGTGCCGGCGCCGGCGATGAACATCGTCTTGTCCTTGCGCTCCTCGAAGATGCTGCGGAGGCGGTTCTCGAGCTCCATGACGGTGACATCCTGCTTGTTGACCGAGATCCGCCGGTCGGCGGTGTACTCGAGCACGATCTGCGAGATGTCGAGCTGCTGCTGCTGCGCCTGCTGGGTTTCGGCCGGGAGGTTGATGTCCAGGCCCTTTTGCGAGAGCGGCAGTGCGGCCATGAAGATGACGAGCAGGACGAGCAGGACGTCGATCATCGGCGTGATGTTCATGTCGCCCGACACTTCGAGCTTCTTGCCCATGAACACGCGGTCGGCGCCGTGATGCTTGTGTGGTCCAGCCATGACTAGTTCTCCCCCACCTGTCCGGGGCGCTGCTTCGGATCCGTGATGAGGCCCATGTCCTCGATGCCCGCCGAGCGCAGCTCGTCCATCGCGGCCATGACGGCGCTGTACTGCGCGTCCTCGTCCGCCTTGATGAGGATGATGCGCTCGCTCTTGCCGTCGAGAATCTCCTCGACGCGCGAGCGCATCTCGCCCTCGCGCACGGGCACGCCATTGACGAAGAACCGGCCCTGCGAATCGACCGCGACGACGGTCTGATCCTGGGTCTCGGGCTTGTCAGCGCTGTATGCCGCGACGGGCAGCTTGACGTCCGCGCCCTTCTGCAGCAGCGGCGCCACGATCATCATGATGATGAGCAGCACCAGCATCACATCGACGAGCGGGGTGACATTGATGTCGGATTTGACTCCGCCCTTTGCCCCCCCCATGTCCATTGCCATGAGGTCTCTCCTTGCGAACCGCGTCCCGTGGTCCGGTTGGCCGGCCGCCCTTGCGGGCGGCTGGCGCGCCCCGTGGCGGTCCCGGCCGGTGCCGGGCGCCACGGAGCAGCCGAACCTGGCTTTCCGACTAGGCCGCCGTCTTCTTGATGAAGTAGTCGACCATCTCCGACGAGGAGTTGTCCATCTCCACGTTGAAGTACTCCAGGCGGCCCGACAGGTAGTTGTAGAACCACACCGCCGGGATGGCGACGAAGAGACCGAGCGCGGTCTCGACGAGCGCTTCCGCGATACCGGCCGAGACGGCGCCGATGCCGCCCGAGCCCGTCGACGCGATACCGACGAACGCGTTGATGACGCCGACCACCGTGCCGAGCAGACCGACGAACGGCGCGGTGGCGCCGATGGTGGCCAGACCGGAGACGCCCTTCTTCAGGTCGTTCGACGTGAGGGCCGTCGCGCGCTGAATGGAGCGGCGGACCGTGTCGAGGATGTCCTCACGGGAGAGGTTGGAGCCGCTCTCCTGCTGGAACTGGTACTCCTGGAGGCCGGCAAGCACGACCTTCGCGAGGTGGCTGTAGCGGTACTCCTTGGCCGACGAGAGCGCGATGGCTTCCTTCAGGCGGCCGTCCTTGAGGTGCTTCGCAACCTGCGGCGCGTACAGCTTCGACTGCTTCTTCGCCTGGTTGAACGTGTAGATCCGCTCGATGGCCACGCCCACCGACCAGAACGACATGATGAACAGCACCACGGCAATCGCCATGGCCGTCGGGCCCATCTGCTCGAACATCTCGACGAGGTCGAGACCGCCGCCCTCCTGCGCGAATGCCGGCGTGCTCACGAGCGCCATGCCCAGCCCGGCCCATGCGATCTGCCCGATCTGACCCAGCTTCCGACCTTCCATCGCATTCCTCCCGAAAAAGTCCATGTTACCGGTTGAAGACATCTGGCACTCCTACTGCAGCGTGAACTGCACCGTCACGGTCATGATGACCGGCACCGGCACGCCGTTGAGGAGCGTCGGTGTGAACTGCCACTGGCGCACCGCGTCGAGCGCGGCCTGGTCCAGCAGTGGAATCGAACGCAGGACCTTGGCGTCCTTCACGGAGCCGTCGGGGCCAATCGTGGCCTCGATGATGACCACGCCCTGGACACGGGCCGACTGCGCAATCGGCGGATACGTCGGGTTGACGTGCTTGATCTTCTGCGGAGCCTTGATGTTGCCGCCGACCCGCACCGGCGCGGCCGGTGGAGGCGGAGGCGGCGGGGGCTCCGGAATGCCGCCGGTGATGCCGCCGGCCACACCGCCGATGATGCCGCCCTCGACGCCGCCAGCCGACCGCTCGAAGCCCGCCTCGAGACCGGTCTCCGGCATGATCTCGGCCGGCGCCTCGACAGGCGCGGCGTTCGGGTTGACCTCAATCTCCGGCGGAGGCGTCGCCGCCTGCGGCGGCGGCGGCGGAGGCGGTGGTGGCGGGGGCGGCGGAGGTGCCGCCACGAACGCCATCATCGATGGCGTCGTCGGCAGGGCCCCCACGGCCATCAGGGGCACGATGATGATCGCTCCCAGAATCGTCGCCTGGATCAACATCGTCAGTGGCACCGTGTACCACATCTTGTTGCCCATCTTGATCGAAGGATCGACGACATCGCCGAACATGTCGCGTGGCACGCTGTCTCCTCCTAAAGATCCCCGCGGCTGGCTCGAAGGCCGCCGATTATAGCCAGCACCGAAAAAGGGAGTCAACGAACAGGTGACCCGTCTTCTTCGCCCAGTACCGGGTTAGACACCGGTTTTGGAAAAGTGCTCCCTCGGGAGCGGCGCTTTTCCGTGACCCCGGCCCCGGTCTTCCTGTCCCCCCGGGCCCTCACCTGAAACGCCCGCCGATTCTAGTCGGCGGTTCCGGTCCCGTCAACGACTCGATGGTCAGGAGGCCGCCCCGGCCGGAACTTTTACAAAAGATGACAGCCGATCAACGCCGGTCACGAGACCCCGATGCCCGTGCCGGACGGCCGCCAGGGCCGCCATCGCCATGGGGGACACCGGCCGGGGAGGGCGGGCGATCCGCCCCCACCGCCCCGGCACCCCGGCACCCGTGCGCGTCAGCTCTCGATACGCATGCTGTAGAACGAGCGGTAGACGAACACCATGCTCGCCACGAAGAAGATGGCCGCCAGCGTGTGCGTCACGCCGGTGCCCTGGAGCGCCGCCAGGTACACCCCCAGCTCGACAGCCAGGAGCCCGAACAAGGTCGTGAACTTGATCACCGGGTTCATCGCCACCGACGAGGTGTCCTTGAACGGGTCGCCGACCGTGTCGCCCACCACCGTCGCGTCGTGGAGGTCCGTCCCCTTCATCTTCAGCTCCGTCTCGACGATCTTCTTCGCGTTGTCCCACGCGCCGCCCGCGTTGGCCATGAAGATCGCCTGGTAGAGGCCGAAGAGCGCGATGGAGATCAGGTAGCCGATGAAGAAGAACGGCTCGATGAACGCGAACGCCAGCGTGGAGAAGAACACGCCGAGGAAGATGTTGAACATCCCCTTCTGCGCGTACTGCGTGCAG
>CAZUGF010000096.1:0-13595 GCA_964619705.1 uncultured Bifidobacteriaceae bacterium | reverse complement strand
TATCGTCGTTGAGTCGGCTCACGCAGTCCGGCCGCGATCGTGGTGGGGTCACGTCGGTCCTGCGCTATCGTAAACACGGAGGATCCGAATGCCCACTCGTAACCGCATGGCCATGACAGGACTGCTTGCCGCGATGATCCCGATGGCCCTGGCCGCGCAGGCGCCCGGCGGAGGTGCCGCGCAGCCACCCGCAGGCACCCAGCCCCCTCGCCCTGCCATGACGCTGACGACGACAGCCTTCCCTGACGGGGGGCAGATTCCCGTCAGGTTCACGCAGGCCGGCGAGCAGGTGTCGCCGGCGCTGACGTGGACCAACGTGCCGCCGGGCACCGCCAGCTTTGTCCTGCACATGCGGGACCCGGACGTCGCGCGCAACCGCACGACGGAGGATCAGGTGCACTGGCTGGTGTGGAACATCCCGGGCACGGCAACGGGGCTCCCGGAAGGCGTGCCGAGCGGCGAGAAGCTGCCCGACGGCAGCCGCCAGATCAGCGCGAGCGGGCCCGTCTACCGCGGCCCCGGCGCGCCGGCCACGGGGCCGATGCACCACTACACGTTCGAGGTCTTCGCACTCGACACGACACTCGACATGCAGCCCGGCACGGATGCCTGGGACACGCGTACCAAGGTGTGGGCCGCCATGCAGGGGCACATCCTCGGCAAGGCCGTCTACGTGGGCCTCTTCCGCCGGCCCGCCCAGCCGTAGCGTGCGGCGGCTTCAGCCGCGCGCCGCGGCGGCGATGCCGACAAACCCATCGACGATGAGGCTGGCGCCGCCGACGAGCGCGCCGTCCACATCCGGGTTGGCCATCAGCGCCGCGGTGTTGTCCGGCTTGACGCTCCCGCCGTAGAGGATCCGGCACCGCTCCGCGGCGTCCGCGCCGAACCACTGCGTCAGGCGCGCGCGGATGTGCGCGTGCGCCTGCTGCGCCTGGGCCGGCGTGGCCGTACGCCCGGTGCCGATGGCCCACACGGGCTCGTAGGCCAGGACCATCGCGGACAGTTCCGCGCCCGTCACGCCGTCCAGTCCACGCGTGATCTGCCGATCCAGCACCTCGAGCGTCGTGCCGGCTTCCCGCTCGTCCAGCGTCTCGCCGATGCAGACAATCGGCGTCAGCGTGGCGGTGATCGACGCGCGCACCTTGCGATTGACCTGCTCGTCCGTCTCGCCGAACAGCGTCCGGCGCTCGGAGTGCCCGACGATGACCCACGCGGCGCCGGCTTCGCGCGCCATCTGCGGGCTGACCTCGCCGGTGAACGCGCCTTCGCGCTCCCAGTGCACGTTCTGCGCGGCGACGCCGATGGGGGAGTCCTCGAGCGCCTTCGCCACCGCGTGCAGGGCGGGGAAGGGCGGCGCGACCACCAGCTCCACGCCGGGCGCCTCCGCGGCCCGCGCGCGGAGATCCGTGACGAAGGGCACGGCCTCGTGGATCGTCTTGAACATCTTCCAGTTGCCGGCAATGAGCGGAACGCGTGTGTTGGCCATGTGAGGATCCCCGTGTGGACACGACGCGCACGGAAGGACGTCCGCGTCAGCGGGGCCCCGTTCCCGGCCCGTGCGAGGTTTGGATCAGCGCGACGGCGTGGGCTTGTCCGGGAGCGCATCCACGCCCGGCAGCCGCTTGCCGCCGAGGAACTCCAGCGAGGCGCCGCCGCCCGTGGAGATGTGCGACATCCGGTCCGCGACGCCGGCCGCGTTGACGGCGGCCACCGAGTCGCCGCCGCCGATGATGGTCGTGCCCGTGACCGCCGCGCACGCCCGCGCGACAGCCATCGTGCCGGCGGCGAACGGCGCCACCTCGAAGACGCCCATCGGCCCGTTCCACACCACGGTCTTCGCATCCGCAAGCAGGCCGGCGAAGAGCGCGGCGGTGGCCGGCCCGATGTCCAGGCCCATCCGGTCGCCGATGGCCGCGTCGCCGACGCCCAGGACGGCGGTGGCGGCGCCGGCATCGATGGCGTCCGCGACCACGTGATCCACGGGCAGTTGCAGCTGCACGCCGCGTGCCTGCGCCGTGGCGATGACGTCCCGCGCCGCGTCCAGCTTGTCGTCCTCGACAAGGGACCGGCCCACGGGCATGCCGAGCGCCTTGAAGAAGGTGTAGGCCATCGCGCCGCCGATGAGCAGGCGATCCACGCGGCCGAGCATGCTCTCGATGACCTCGATCTTGTCCGACACCTTGGCGCCGCCGATGATGGCGGCAAAGGGACGCTCCGCCCCCTCCAGGGCCATGCCGAGGTACTGCAGCTCCTTCTCCATCAGCAGGCCCGCGCCGGCCTGGCCGGGGCCGAAGTGGCTCACCATGCCCGACACGGAGGCGTGCGCGCGGTGTGCGGCGCCGAACGCATCGTTGACGTAGACGTCCGCCAGCGCGGCCAGCGCGGCGGCAAAGCCGGCGTCGTTCTTCTCCTCCTCCGCGTGGAAGCGGAGGTTCTCCAGCAGCAGCAGCCGCGTCCCGTCCGGCGCATGCGCCGCCGCCACGCCCGCGGCGGCGGCGTCGCCCACCGAGTCCTCCGCGAACGCGACGGCGCGGCCGAGGAGCTGCTCCAGGTGCGCCGCCACGGGCCGGAGGCTGAACGGCGGCGCCACCGTGCCCTTCGGCCGCCCGAGGTGCGAGGCGAGCACGACGGTCGCACCGTGATCGAGCGCATGCCGGATGGTCGGCAGCGCCGCCTGCACGCGCGTGTCGTCCGTGATGACGCCGTCCCGGATCGGCACGTTGAAGTCCACGCGGACGAACACACGCCGGCCGCGCAGATCGAGATCGCGAATGGAGTACTTCATGAAGCCATCCCGCCCAGTGCCAGGCTCGCCGCGGCTACAGCTTGCGGAGCAGGTCCACGCAGCGGTTCGAGTATCCCCACTCGTTGTCGTACCACGCGAGCACCTTCAGCAGGTCCCCGTCCATGACCTTGGTGTAGGCCGCGTCCACCATCGACGAGTGCGGGTTGCCCCGGAAGTCGATGGACACGAGCGGCTCGGTCACATACTGCAGGATGCCCTTGAGCGGGCCGTTGGCGGCCGCCTCGAGCGCCGCGTTCACCTCCGCACCCGTCGTCTGCTTCTCGAGGACCGCCACGAGGTCCACGCACGAGACGTTGGGCGTGGGCACGCGCATCGCCATGCCGTCAATCCTGCCCTTGAGGGCGGGCAGCACCTCGCCCACCGCCTTGGCCGCACCGGTCGTCGTCGGGATGATGGACAGCGCGGCCGCGCGGGCGCGGCGCAGGTCCTTGTGCGGCAGGTCCAGCAGGTTCTGGTCGTTCGTGTAGGCGTGCACCGTCGTCATCCAGGCCTTGCGGATGCCGAACTGCTCGTGCACGACCTTCGCCAGCGGCGCCAGGCAGTTGGTGGTGCAGGACGCGTTGGAGATCACGTGGTGCGTGCCGGGATCGTATGCCTCGTCGTTGACGCCGAGGACCACGGTCACGTCCGGCGAGGTCGCCGGCGCCGTGATGATCACCTTCTTCGCGCCGGCCGCCAGGTGCTTCGCCGCATCGTCGCGCTTCGTGAACTTGCCCGTGCACTCGAAGACGAAGTCCACGCCGAGCGCCTTCCACGGCAGCTCGCCCGGATCCCGCGTGGCCAGCACGCGGAACTCGTCCCCGTTGACCGCAATCGCGTTGTCCGTGGCGCGGATGTCCGCGTCCAGGTTGCCGAGCACGGAGTCGTACTTCAGCAGGTGCGCGAGCGTCTTCGCGTCCGTGATGTCGTTGACCGCGACGAAATCGATGTCCTCGTGCGCCATCGCGGCCCGCATGATGTTGCGGCCGATGCGCCCGAACCCGTTGATCCCGACCTTGAGAGCCATATGATTCCTCCGCCCAAACGGCTAATTCTACAGGAGCTTCGGCCTTGCGATCCTCCGGCGCGGCGGGATATACTCGGAGGGACGTAAGTCCTTTGATGTATATCCTTTACAGCGGTCTCGTGCTGGCGGTCTTCCTGATCGCCTGGCCGTGGTTCCTCTACCAGGCCCTGCGCTATCGCAAGTACGTCGGCAGCCTCGGCCAGCGCATGGGCTACCTGCCCGTCTCCTTCAACATCGACGGCGACGAGTCCGTCTGGATTCATGCCGTCTCGGTCGGCGAGGTCCTCACGGCCCGGCCGCTCATCGTCGACCTCCGCAAACGATACCCCACGCTGCGCATTTTCCTCTCCACGACGACGATGGCGGGGCAGCAGCTGGCGAGGCGGAGCGTGCCGGACGTGGACGAGGTGTTCTACTTTCCGTTCGACCTGGGGCTGTTCGTGCGCCGCACGCTGGACCTCGTGCGCCCCCGCCTGTTCCTGATGATGGAGACAGAGATCTGGCCGGTGCTCCTCCGCGAGTGCCGGCGGCGCCAGGTGGCCACGGCCATCGTCAACGGCCGGCTGTCGTCGCGATCGTTCCCGCGCTACCGGCTCGTGCGCGCGTTCATGCGTCCCGTGCTCGGCGACATCGACAGGTTCTGCGTCCAGAGCGACGAGTCCGCGCGGCGCTTCGTCGAGCTCGGCGCCGACCCCGCGCACGTCGTCGTGACCGGATCGCTCAAGTTCGACTCCCTCGACACCGGCCCGTCGGCCCGCCTCCGCGCACGCGACCGCGTGCTGCGCTACTTCCGCGTGGCCGCCTCGCGCCCCGTCATCGTCGCCGGCAGCACGATGAAGGGGGAGGAGGCCGCCGTGCTCGCGGCGTTCCGGCGGATCCGCGCGACCTCTCCCACGGCGCTCCTGGTGCTCGCGCCGCGGCATCCGGAACGCTTCGGCGACGTCGAGCAGCTCTGCCGCAACGAGGGATGGACGGTGCGGCGCCGGACGGAGCTGGCCATCGATCAGGACCCGCGCGCCGACGTCGTCGTCGTGGACACGATCGGGGAGCTGGCAGCGCTCTACCAGCTCGCGACGGTGGTCTTCGTCGGCGGCAGCCTTGTGGCGACGGGCGGCCACAACGTGCTGGAGCCGGCGGTCTTCGGCAAGCCGATCGTCTTCGGGCCGCACATGGACAACTTCCGCGAGATTGCGGACACCTTCGTCGCGGCGGGCGCGGCGGTCCGCCTGGACGATGCGCGGGACCTCGAGGAGACGCTGATCGATCTGCTCGGGGATTCGGTCCGGCGGGCGCGGCTGGGCGCGGCGGCGCGCGCGCTGGTCGAAGCCAACCGCGGCGCGAAGGATCGGACCATGACGGTGCTCGAGACACTGGTGGAACCCGCCGGCCCGTCCAACGTGGTTCCCTTCAGACCCATTGCTTGATCGGCTCTATGCAGGGGTGGCGCGATGGCGGCGCCGTTCGGCCGAGCGGCATCCCGGCCGCCGGCGCGTGCTGGCACGTCCCGTCGTCAGCGTGGGCAACCTCTCCGTTGGCGGCACCGGCAAGACGCCCGTCGTGGCGGCGCTGGCGGCGCGGCTCGTGGCCATGGGCGAGCGCCCGGCCATCCTCAGCCGCGGCTACCGCCGCACCGAGGACGCAGCCGGCGTCGTCGTGGTCTCGGACGGGACGCGCGTGCTGGCGCCCGTGTCCTGCGCCGGCGACGAGCCGCTGATGCTCGCCCGCGCGGTGCGGGGCGCCGTGGTCTGCGTCTCCCCGGATCGCTACCTGTCGGGCCTCCTCGCGGAGCGTGTGCTCGGCGCCACCGTGCACCTCCTGGACGACGGGTTCCAGCATGTGCGGCTGGCGCGGGACCTCGACGTGCTGGTGACGTCGCCGGGCGAGATTCCCGACGGGCGCGTGCTGCCGATGGGACGCCTGCGCGAGCCCATGGATGCCGCCGCGCGTGCCGGCCTGCTCGTGGTGATGGGCGCCACGGCCGACGCCGCCGCGTCCGAAGCGCGGATGCTCGGCATCCGCCTGGCGTGCGGCGCGGTGCGCCGGCTGGGCGTGCCCCAACCCGTCTTCGTCCCGGCGCCTGCGCTGGGCGCGGGGGATCGCGTGGTGACGGCCTGCGGCGTGGCCCATCCGCAGCGCTTCGTCCGCGACCTGCTGGCGGAGGGCTGGTCCATCGCGGAGTCCGTGACGTTTCCGGATCACCATCCCTACACGCCCGCGGATCTCGCGCGGCTGTCCGCGGTGCTGGCCCGGACGGGTGCGATGGCGATCCTCACGACGGATAAGGACGCCGTGCGCTTCGAGGCGGCCGGCGTGACCCCGTTCCCGTTGTTCCGCGTGCCGATGGCGATTGACTTCGAGCCATCCGGGCTGCTGTTCGAGGCCGTGGGCGAGGCTATCGCGCGGCATTGCCCGGATCGCGATTCACGAGCCGGCCTGTCGTCCTCTGGCGAGGCCCACCCGTGAGGCACGCCCTCGAGTACTGGGCGGTCGTGAGCATCCGGTCGCTGGCGTGCCACCTGCCGGATGCGGTGGTGCGTGCCTGGGGCTCGGCGATCGGGATGACGTTCTACGTGCTGGACCGGCCGCACCGCCGGGTGGCGCTCGGCAACCTCGCGGAGTGCTTCCCGTATCGCAGCGTGCGGGAGCGGCGCGCCATCGCGCGGCGGACGTTCCGCCACTTCGGCCGGCTGCTGCTCGAACTGCTGCGGTTCAGCGCGCTCGACGATCGACGCCGGGCCGCGCTGGTGGAGATCGACGGCGCGGATCACGTGCGCCATGCGTACGCGCAGGGCAGGGGCGTCCTGTTCTTCACGGGGCACTTCGGCTTCTGGGAGCTGCACGCCCTCCAGCACGGCGCCGCGTTCGAGCCCGTCGGCGTGCTGGCGCGCACGCTCGACAACCCCCGGCTGAACACGCTGCTGGAGGAGATCCGCGGCGCGACGGGGAACAGCTGCATCTACAGGCAGGGCGCCGTGCGGCACGTGCTCAAGACGCTCGCGGGCCGGCACGGCGTCGCCCTGCTGATCGATCAGCACATGCACAGCCCGGATGCCATCTGGGTGCGGTTCTTCCAGCGCCCGGCGGCCACCACCTCCACGCTCGCGTCGCTGGCCCTCCGCACCGGGGCGCCCGTCGTCCCCGTCTTCGCGCTGCCGCTTCCCGGCGGCCGCTACCGGTTCGTCTACGAGCCGCCGGTCCAGCCGCCGGACGGAGAGGGCCCGGAGGCGGTTCACGAGTTCACGCAGCGGTGTACCGACGTCCTGGAGATGTACGTGCGCCGGCATCCGGACCTGTGGCTGTGGATGCACCGCCGCTGGCGCGACGCGCCCATCCCCGCCACCCGCGGCATCTTCCCGATGGCGCGCCCCGACGGAGTCGAGGAATGAGTGAGCGCCGCCGGTACCGGCTTGTCGTTCTCGCGCCCAACTGGCTCGGCGATGCCGTGATGGCGCTGCCGGCCATGGCCGACCTGCGCCGGCACTTTCCGGATGCGGCGCTCACCGTGGCGGGCCGGCGGAGCGTGGCGCCGCTCTTCGAGATGGTCGACGGCATCGACGCGGTGCTGCCGCTGCCCGGCCGGGGCGGGTTGCGGGGTGCGTGGTCCTGGAAGGAGGACGGCGCCGCGCTGGCGGCCGGCGACTTCGAGGCCGCGGTGATCTTCCCCAATTCGTTTGCGTCCGCGCTGGCCGCGAAGCACGCCGGTATCGACGAGCGCTGGGGCTATGCCGTGGATCTCCGATCGCACCTGCTGACGCGCGCCGTCCCCAGGCCGCCCCGTGGCCTGGACCAGGCGGCGTACTACCAGGCGCTCGTGGAGGGGATCGGCGTCACGCCGGGCCCACGCCACGCGCGGGTCCGGAGCGGCGGTGTGCCGGTCCCGGACGCGGTGGCCGGCGCGTCGCCCTATGTCGTGCTGGCGCCGGGGGCGGCGTACGGCCGCGCCAAGCAGTGGCCCCCGCACCGGTACGCGGAGCTCGCGGCGATCCTGATGCGCGAGCGGGACGTGAGTGTCGTGCTCGTGGGCAGCCAGGGCGACGCGGCGGCCTGCCGCGAGATTGGCACCGTGCTGAGGCAGCAGTCCGGCGCCCCGTCCGGCGCCCCGCCCGCCGCTGCCAGCGCGCGGCTGGTCGACCTGAGCGGCCGCACCACGCTGGCGGAGCTGGCGGCGGTGATGGCCGGAGCGCGCGCGGTGGTGTCCAACGACTCGGGCGCCATGCACCTGGCGGGCGCGGTCGGCGCGCCGGTCGTCGCCGTCTTCGGTGCCACGGACGAACGGCGCACGGCGCCGCTCACGAGCGGACCGGACGCGCCGGTGCCCGCCATCGTTACGCACGAGGCATGGTGCCGGCCCTGCATGCTGCGCGAGTGCCCCATCGATCACCGGTGCATGACGGGCATCTCCGCGCGGGCCGTGGCAGACGCCCTCGGCCCCTCGTGAGCCCCGCCATGCCGACAGCCCCGCACCTGCGCCCGGCCATCCTCCTCGATCGCGACGGCACGATCAACGAGGACGTGGGCTATCTGACGGATCGCTCCGCGCTGCGCATCTACCCGTACGCGGCGGATGCCATCCGCCTCTTCCGGCGGGCGGGCTTCGCGATCGTGGTGGTGACGAATCAGGGCGGCGTGGCGCGCGGATGGATGACGACTGCGTTCGTCGAGGAGACGCACCGCCGCATGGCTGTCCGCCTGGACGCGGCGGGCGCGCACGTGGACGGCTGGTACTACTGCCCGCACCATCCCGAGGGCGCGGTGCCGGCGCTCGGCGGGCCGTGCGCGTGCCGCAAGCCCGGCATCGCGATGCCTCAGGCCGCGGCGGCGGCACACGGCCTGGACCTGTCGCGCTCCTGGGTCATCGGCGATCACTGGCGGGACGTGCAGATGGGGCACGCCTGCGGCGCGCGCGCCGTGCTGCTGCGCACGGGCCACGGGCTCGATCAGGAACGGGCGCGGCCCGACGGACAGCAGGTCGAGGCCATCTGCGATAACCTGATGGCCGCGGCCGCGTGGATCCTGGCGCCGTCGCGCGCGTGAGCCGCGCGCGGGCGCCCATCGGGGCGGCAAGGACATCGATGATCGAGACGATTCGGGGGTTCCAGGCCGCGCGCGTGGCGGTGATTGGCGATCTCGTCGCGGACGAGTACGTCTACGGCCGCGTGGCCCGCGTCTCGCGCGAGGCGCCCGTGCTCATCCTGGAGTACGACTCCACGGAGGTCGTGCCCGGCGGCGCCGGTAATGCCGCGAGCAACGTGGCGGCGCTCGGCGGACAGGTGCGGCTCGTCTCGCTGGCCGGCCGTGACGAGGCCGGCCGCCGCCTCCTGCGATCCCTGCCGTCCCGCATCGATCGCCGCGGCGTGCTCCGTCCCGCCGGGTACCGGACGCCCGTCAAGACGCGCATCCTCGCCGGCGGCATCCACTCCGCCAAGCAGCAGGTCGTCCGGATCGATCGTCTTCCGCCGCGGCCTGTCGGCGATGCCGAGCGCGCGGCGGTCGCCCGCGCGGCCCGGACGGCCGTCCGCGGCGTGGACGCGGTGCTCATCTCCGACTACGGCTCCGGCCTCGTGACGCCCGCGCTCGCGCGCGAGGTTGCCGCGGCCGTGGCCAGCCGCGGCGTGCCCGTGCTCGTGGACTCGCGCTACGCCCTCACGGGCTACCGCCGGCTGACGGCGTGCGCCCCGAACGAGTCCGAGGTGGAAGCGGCGCTCGGCGTCCGCATCGGGGACAACCTCCGCACCCTCGAACGCGCGGGCCGACGCATCCTCGATCGCACGCGGATGCAGGCCGTCATCATCACGCGCGGCAGCCGGGGCATGGCGGTCTTCGAGGCCGGAAAGAAGACGGTCCACATCCCCATCGTCGGATCCGATCAGGTGGCGGACGTGACGGGCGCGGGCGATACGGTGATGGCGGCGCTCACCCTGGCGCTTGCGGCCGGTGCGACGGTGGAGGAGGCGGCGCGCCTGGCCAACGTTGCCGGCGGCCTCGTGGTCATGAAGCGGGGCACCGCCACGGTGAGCGCGGCCGAACTTCGCCGCGCGGTACGGGGCGCCTGATCGCCGTGCCCACCGGCGTCAGCCTGGCCGTCGTCATCGTTCAGACATTCGTGCTCGCCGTCGCGGCCACCTGGCTCGTCCGGCGCGCCGCGCGGCGCCGCGGCTGGCTGGCGCGGCCGCGGGCCGATCGCTGGCACCGCGAGGCCACGGCCCTGCACGGCGGGGTGGGCATCTTCACCGCCTTCGCGATCGGCCTCCTGCTCTTCCTCCCGTGGACGCCCGCCGCGCTGGCGCTCGTGGCCCTCACCGGCCTCATGTTCCTCACCGGCCTCGTCGACGATGCCGTGGACATGAAGCCGCAGACCAAGCTGGTGCTGCAGTTGGCGGCGGGGCTGCTGCTCTACACCGCGGGCTTCCACTTCAACGAGGCCATCCTCTGGTGGATGGACCTGGCCATTGTCGTCTTCTGGGTCGTCGCCATCACGAACGCGATGAACCTCCTGGACAACATGAACGGCCTGGCCGCGGGCACGGCCATCATCGCGGGCACGTCGCGGCTGCTGCTCTACCAGCAGACGGGCAACATCGAGGGCGCCATCGCGAGCGCCGTGTTCGTCGGCGCGGTGGCGGGTTTCCTCGTCTTCAACTTCCCGCGGGCGTCCATCTTCATGGGGGACAGCGGCAGCTTCACCATCGGCTTTGCCCTGGCGGCACTCAACCTCTCGAGCAGCGAGGCGTACGCCAAGAGCCTCTTCTCGATCCTGATCTTCCCCGTGCTCGTGCTGGCGCTGCCGATCTTCGACACGGCGTTCGTCTCCGTCGTGCGCTACTTCTCGGGCCGCGCGATCAGCCAGGGCGGGCGCGACCACACGTCGCACCGCCTCGTGGCCATCGGCCTCAGCGAGACCGCCGCTGTCGTGATCCTCTGGACCATCTCCGCCGCGGCCGGTGTGGTGGCCTACCTGCTCTACAACGTCGGCTTCTCGTACGCGATGTTCGCGGCGGCCATCGTCCTGCTCGGCCTGGCCCTGGTCGGCGTGGTCCTCGCGCGCGTCCGCGTCTACGAGGAGGGCCACGAGCCCGACGTGCCCGCGTCCGCGTGGGGCTTCGTGCTCCCCGGGGAGCTGCTCTACAAGCGCCAGGTGCTGTGGGTCCTCGTCGACGCGGTGACCACCGTCCTGGCGCTCAACCTCGTCCTCGAGGCGACGACGATGTTCTTTCCGGAGGCGAGGACGGTGGCGCCGTCCGAGGCCGCGCCGCTGGCGCTGTCCGTGGCGGCGATCATGGTGGCCCTCTACGCGGCGGGCGTCTACCGGTGGGACTGGGTACAGTTCGGGCCGGGACTCTCGGCGCGCATCGGTGCCGGTACGGCGGCCGGCCTGCTGGCGGCCGGCGCCGCGCAGGCGATCGGGCTGGCCGGGCCGGCGTGGTCCGGTGCGATCCTGCTGGAGGCCTGGCTGCTGGCCACCGCGGGCGCGTGCGGTACGCGCCTGTTCGTCAGGGCCGTGGACAACTGGCTGCGGCGGCTGGGAGGAGAGGCGCGTGGGTGACGCACGTGGGTGAGATCGTGTCGCGCGACGAGCTGATCAGGCGCACGGGTGCGGACAGGGCCCGCGGCCTGACGCTGGCGTTCGCCAACGGCGGCTTCGACCTCCTGCACGTCGGCCACGTGCGCTACCTGGAGGCCGCCCGCCGGGAAGCCGATCGCCTCATCGTCGCCGTGAACGGTGATGGCGCGATCCGCGCCGCCAAGGGGCCGCATCGGCCGGTGCTCCCCGCGGCGGACAGGGCGGAGATTGTCGCCGCGCTTCGTGCCGTGGACTACGTGGTGATCTTCGACGAGCCCACCGTGGCGCCGCTGCTCGAGCTGATCCGGCCGGACGTCCACTGCAAGGGCACGGACTACACGGTGGACACGGTCCCCGAGCGCGACACGGTCCGCGCGTACGGCGGCCGCATCGCGATCGTCGGGGACCCGAAGGATCACTCGACGAGCGAGGTACTGGGCCGGCTGCGGACGATCGATCGATAGGCGAACGCCGGTACACTACGGTCTCCACCCCTGTGCAGCACATCCTCCTCGTCCGCCTGAGCGCCCTCGGCGACATCGTCCATGCCATCCCCGTCCTCGACGCGCTCCGCCGGGCGTACCCGGCCTGTGCGATCGACTGGCTGGTGGAGGAGGCGTACGCGCCGGTGCTCGGGCTGGCGGCCGGGCTGCGCCGGCGCATCATCGTGCGTGCGCGCGCGGGCGCGGAGGTGCAGGGTGGACGCGACGTCGTGTTCGGCGCGGGCCGCGGCTACCTGAGGGCGGCGGCGTTCCTGCGGCGGCAGGAGTACGATGCCGCGCTCGACCTGCAGGGCCTCATCAAGTCCGCCGCCTGGGCCCGCGCGTCCGGGGCGCGGCGCATCATCGGCTTCGATCGTGCCTCGCTGCGGGAGCCGCAGGCCGCGTGGCTCTACTCCGAGACGGTGACGCCTCCCGCGTCGGTACACGTCATCCGGAAGAACCTCGCGATGGCGGCGGCGCTCGGCGCCGCGGTCGAGCCCTTCACGCTGTCGCTGTCGCCGGGCGCCTCGCCTGCGGTGGCGCAGGCTGTTGACGAGGCGGTGGGCCCCGCGCGGTACGCGGTGCTCAACCCCGGGGCGGCGTGGCCCAACAAGCGATGGCCGCCCGAGCGGTTTGCCGCACTCGCGGCTGCGCTGCTGCACCGCCACGGGCTGATGTCCTTTGTCACGTGGGGACCGGCCGAACGCGATCTCGCGGACCGCATTGTCAGCGGGTCCGAGGGCGCCGCGGTGGCGGCGCCGCCCACGGCCATCGGCGACCTGGCCGTGCTGATGCGCGGTGCATCGCTCGTCGTGTCCGGGGACACGGGGCCGCTCCACATCGCGGCCGCGATGGGCGCGCCGATCGTGGGTCTCTACGGCCCGACGTGGCCGGAGCGCAACGGCCCCTGGCACCCGGATGACGAGGTCATCTCGCAGGCGGGGCAGTGCCGGTGCCATCACAAGCGGCAGTGCCAGGTGGGCGCCCCGTGCATCGAGGCGATCACGCTGGACGCCGTGCTGGCGGCCGTGGAGCGGCGATTGTCGAAGGGGCGCGACGAGGCGGTGGAGAAGGATCGGGCGCGATGACGAGGTTCCTCACGCGGTTCCGGGTTGCGCTCGGCTTCGGGCTGGCCGCGGTGGTGGTGTGGCTGTCCCGGCCCGAGTGGCAGGCGTGGCTGGCCGGCGCCGCCGTCGCGGCCGGCGGCGAGCTGCTCCGGATCTGGGCGGCCGGCCACCTGGAGAAGAGCCGCGAGGTCACGAGCTCCGGTCCCTACCGGTACACCCGCCACCCGCTCTACATGGGGTCTACACTCATCGGCATCGGCCTGGCGATTGCGTCGAGCAGCCTGGCCGTGGCCGCCATCATCGGCATCTACATCGGCCTGACGCTCTCCGCGGCGCGGCGGAGCGAGGAGGCGCACCTCCGCGAGAAGTTCGGCGATGCGTACGACGCGTATGCCGAGCGCCGGGCGGCGCCGTCGACGCGCCGGTTCTCCTGGGCGCGCGCCCTCCGCAACCGCGAGCACCACACCGTGGCGGGGCTCGTTGCCGGCTTCGTCCTGCTGGCCCTGAAGATGGCGCGCTAGATCGGGCGACAGGACGGCAGAGATCGTGTTGCGCTCGAGGGAAGCCTCGCAGGCGATTCGCGGTTTCTTTCGGGAGTTCCCTCAGTCGTTCGTCACGCGACGCCCTGCAGCGACATGGAACGACAGCGTTCCGCGGTCGAAACTGGCACACC
>CAZUGF010000095.1:9039-13732 GCA_964619705.1 uncultured Bifidobacteriaceae bacterium | reverse complement strand
GGTCGCCTCTACTGTTTGCGGCCGTAGGCGCCGCCGCGCGCCAGCCTGTCGAAGTACGCATGCGCCGCGGACGCCATGTCGCGGATGGCGCGCTCCGCGTCCGGGCCGTCGGCCACGTACGTGGTCATCACGGCCATCGAGAACGGCCGTCCCTCGACCTCGACCACGGCGATCTCCGCGCGCACGCCGTCGAGGCCGCCCGTCTTGGAGAAGACCGGCACCGCCGGCGGGACACCCGCGCGAATCCGGCCGCCGACCAGCCGCAGGATGGTGCGGGCGGCGTCCCGGCTCGCCGGCGTCAGGCCCTCGCCGCTCCAGAGCCACTCGGCCACGCGTGCCAGGGATGCCGGGCTGGCCACGTTCTCGTCCCCTCGCTTGACGGCCTCCGCATCCATCATGAGCCGCCGCAGGCGGATGTCCGCCAGGCCGGCCGCGGCCATGCGGCTGTTCACCTTCTCCATGCCGACGGCGTTGATCACGACGTTCGTCGACGTGTTGTCGCTCAGGATGATCATGAGCGTGGCCTGATCCAGCAGGGAGAGGGACGGCGTCGACAGGAACTGCAGCACGCCGCTCCCACCCGCCACCGCGGCCTTGTCGAGCGGCCGCGGCGTGTCGATGTCCAGCGTGCCGGCATCCTTCTGCGTCAGCATCTCGTAGAGAATCGGCAGCTTGATCGTGGACGCGGTCGGGAACGGCTCCGCCTCCCGCCGCGCCGCCACGGGCTTCCGCGTGGTGAGGTCCGTCACGACGTAGCCGACGACGCCGTCGACGCTCCCGGCGATGTGCTCGAGCTGTCGGACGAAGGCGGCTTCGAGGTCCGCCTGGAGCACGCCCTGCGCCTCCATCCGGCCGGACAACGACAGCCCGGCCAGCAGCACGAGGCCTGCGACAGCGATCCGGTTCCTCATGGCGTGCCTCCTCATTGCGGGGACGGGACCGTGCTGCCGGTCCGGCGCTTCTCCGCGTCCCGATCGATGAAGGGAATCCCGCTCTCCATCCATTCCGGCTTCGGCGCGTCCTTCAGGTAGTGATCGAAGAACTGCTGCATCCGCACGGCGAAGTCCTTCTGGTTCTGGCGGCGGCGCAGGCCGTGGAACTCGCCGTTGTAGTTGAACAGGTACGCTTCCTTCCCCGTCCGGCGCAGCGCCAGGAACATCTCGATCCCCTGGTACCACGGCACCGCATCGTCGTTGTCGTCGTGCAGGATCAGGAGGGGTGTCTCGACCCGCTTGACGTGGAAGACGGGCGAGTTCTCCAGGTATTTGTGGGGCGCGTCGTAGAGCGGTACGCCGATGCGGCTCTGCGTCTGCTCGTACTGGAACTGCCGGGGCAGGCCGGTCCCCCAGCGGATGCCGGAGTACGCGCTCGTCATGTTGGCGACCGGTGCTCCCGCTTCGGCGGCGCGGAACCGGTTGGTTTGCGTCAGCATGTAGGCAATCTGGTAGCCGCCCCACGAGTGGCCCTGGATGCCGATGCGCTCCTCGTCCACGAAGCCCTGATCCACGAGCGCCTGGACGGCGGGCAGCACGCACTTGAGCGCGTCCTGTCCGGGCTGCCCCACCGTATAGACGATGTCCGGCGTCAGCACCAGGTAGCCGTTGCTGACGTAGTGCGAGAAGTTGATGTTGTGGCCCGGTGCGGGGTTCACGAAGTTGTGGACGTTCTGCGACAGGCCCTCGTAGATGTAGACCAGCAGCGGGTACTTGCGCGACGGGTCGAACGTGTCCGGCTTGTACAGCGCGGCCTTCAGGGGCACGCCGTCCGTGTTGGTGTAAGACAGCAGCTCGGCGCGGCCCCACTGGAAGGCGTCCACCTGCGTGCCGCCGCTCGTGGCCCTGGCCAGGGTACCGAAGGCGGACGTCGTGGCGTGGAGATCCGGGTACTCGTCGAAGCGCGATGCGGACACGATGACCACGTCAGCCTCGCGGGCCCGGGCGGCGACGCGGAAGTTCCGGTCCTCCCACAGCAGGCGGCGTGGAGGCGCCTGGTCGCGGAGGCCGTCCGCGTAGAAGCCCGTGGCACGCGTGTCCTCGCTCACGGCGCGGAGGTAGAGCGGCCGATCCGGCGCGATTCCGCGCGTCTCGTCGTCCTCGTCCGGCGGTTCGAGGGCCTGCACGCGGAACTCGATCGTCGCCTTCCGTCCTTCGCCCTCGGTAACGTTCCGAGCGGGGCGGCCGTCTGCGTAGATCTGCCAGACGTCGTACTTGTCGTACACGAGGAACGACTCGCTGTCCGCGACCCATCCGGCCTGGCCGTACGGGCCGGCAGGGTCCGGCGTGTCGTCGGTTTCGTCGTGAACCGCGACGCCCAGCGCGGCGGTGGCGTTCCTCGTGGCTCCGCTCGCGGCATCGAGCACGTGCCAGTGTCGATCCTGGTAGTAGAACGCGGCCGCCCCATCCGGCGACCAGTAGACAGGACCACCACCGCCGAACCCGCTGCCGCGGAGCTGCTTCACCGCAAGCCGGCGCGTCCCCGTGGCCGTATCCACCAGGTACACGTCGTTGTAGGTGCCGTCGAAGTCCACCAGCCGCCGATACGGGCCATCGTCCAGGCCCACGGCCTGCGTACCGGCATCGCTCATCAGCACCGTGTCGAGCGACGCGTCAGCAATCTGCACGTAGCGCTGTTCCGCGATGTGATACACCCCGCGATACGTCCGGTTGCGCTCGCGGTTGGCCCGCACGCGCTGCATCGGCTGGATCAGGTCGTCCTGCCAGTGCCAGAGATCCACCACCACGCGCTCATCGGCCGGCGTGTCGTCACGGACCGGCGGCGCGGGCGGCGGCGCGGCAGGCACGTAGAGCCTGCGCCCGTCTCGGGAGAACGCCAGGGCGGCCTTGTCGCTCACCGTCATGTCCGCCGGAAAGCCGGGCGTGGCGGCGGTGACGACGGCGGACGCGGACGGCTCGCCGCGCGTCCATCGGTACACGGCAAACCGCGGGACCGCGCTCGACCGATCGTCCCTGTCGGTGACGAACGCCGCCTCTGTCTGCGCGCGGTTCCAGGCCAGGCGCGAGTACTTGCCCGTGCCGCGTGCCAGCGCGGTTGGCGCCGCGCTCGTCCCCGGCGTGACCGCGTAGACGCCGTTCCCGGCCTCGGTGCGGGAGGAGACCGTGTACAGCAGCGTCCGTCCGTCGCGCGCAAAGGCCACGTCCACGGCGTCGGCAAACGTGCGATCCGTGCCGCGTACCAAGTCGCGCAGGACCAGCGACGTGCCGTAGACGGGACGCGCGCCGCCATCCGTGGACGCGGGCGTCGTGCCGGACGCCGGCTCCGCGAGCCAGGCCGCCCATGCACCGCCACGCGCCGGCACGAACACGCTCTTGACGTTCGGCACGCGGGTCGCGGCCATCGACTGCAGGTCCAGGATCAGCAGCCCGCCCTTCGGCAGGTCCGCCCGCGCGCCTGCCCGCTTCGCCCGCGCGGTGTCCGCCTGCAGCGGGAAGGTGGTTGCCACGACGAAGCGGCTGTCGCTCGTGGTGAGGATGCGCACGCTCCTCGCCACGGGCGGCTCCTCCGCTTCCGGATCCGGGAGTGGCGGGGGCGGCAGCGCACCCACGCCCTCGCGGTGCTCCTGCCCCGTCTGCAGGTTGCGGACGACGAGCTCGCCGTCGCCGTCCTGCGGCATGAAGGAATAGATCAGGAAGCGCCCGTCGTTCGTGAGCGTGGGCCCGAAGATGGATCGCCACGCGTCGTAGTCGTCGTGGGTCAGGGCGCGGCGGGGCGTCTGGGCCTGCGCCACGGAGACGGCGACGGCGGCCAACAGGCAGGCAAGCACGGTGGTGCGGGTCTGGCGGTAGGTCATGGTGTCCTCTGGGCGGTGCCAGTGTATTACGCGCGGGGTATGACGCGGGGGGCGGGCCCGGGCGTCGGGCCCGCGGCGAGCGGCAACGAAGCGTGCCGAGGAGAGGGATCGCTGCGGACGTCAGCCGCGGCCGGCGGGGGCGCGGTGCTCGACGATCGCGGTCGGCGGGAACGTCCGGCCATCGAGCTCGAGGTACATCTGGCGCTCGGTCACCGAGATGGACAGCGCGGACCGGCGTGCGATCTGCCCGGCCAGATCTTCCACGAGCGCCCTGTCGAACGCGTAGATGGGGATGTCACGCACACCGTGGATGCGCGCGCCCTCCCACTGCGCGAGGATCTGGCGCGGGTCGCGGTGTGTGTAGACGGCCGCCCGGCCGGCGAGCTTGCTGCCCCGGTGGATGCGCGCCGCGTCGGGCATGCCCACCTCGATCCAGGCGGTGATCCGGCCCGTCATGTCGCGCACGAGGACGGCCGGCTCGTCGCCGGCGGCGACGCCCTCCGTCAGCTCGATGCCCTCGGTGTACTCCAGCGCGTACGCGAAGGCGCGCATCAGCATGTACTCGGCCGTCTCGGACGGCTGGCGCGCCAGGCGCAGCGCCAGCGTCTCGTAGACGCCCCGATCGATGTCCGCCAGCTCGACGGCGAGGTGGTGCATCGTGGCGGTCAGCGCCACGCTGTCGCTCCGCGGGAGGGCCGGGACATCCGGACAGTGTGACACGGCCCCGGTTCTTCGCAGGCCTCACTGCGTTCGGTAGGCCTCGCCGCAAAGCGCCTCGGTGGGCGCCCCTCCGGGCCGCAGGCCTCGCGGCTCCGCCGCCCGGAAGGACATCCGCACGCTCTCATCCACCATCCCACGACGCGCAGCGTCGCCCACCGCAGGCCT
>CAZUGF010000095.1:6968-8939 GCA_964619705.1 uncultured Bifidobacteriaceae bacterium | reverse complement strand
CCGCAGGCCTGCAGTGCGCCCCCGTCGGCCCGGAATAGATCCACGGCGCGGGGGCGGGGTATCCTGCTGGGGTCCCACCCAACCACATATCCGATGACACGACTTGCACACGCGCTCCTCACCCTTGCCATCGTCCTCGTGCCCGCCGGCGCCTTCGCGCAGTTGCGCGCCGAACTCGTGGCGACAGGCTTCAGCCGTCCGCTCGCCGTCGTTCCCGATCCGCAGGGCGCCCCCGGCACGACCACGCTCATCGTCGTCGAGCAGGCGGGGATGGTGTACGTCCTCGTGGATGGCGTCCGGCAGCCGGCGCCGTTCCTGGACCTGACGGCCGTCGTCAAGTACGAGAACGAGCAGGGCATGCTCGGCCTCGCCTTCAGCCCGGTGGACTCGAACTACGTGTTCGTCTCCTATTCCCGCGCGCGGACGCCGGACGACGGGATGAGCGATACGGTGATCTCGCGCTTCCGGCGGAGCATCGACCCGCTGGTGCTGGACCCGGCAAGCGAGAAGCCGTTCATCTGGCCCGGCGGCACGCCCTACATTCCGCAGCCCACCGCCGTGCACAAGGGCGGCGATCTCCACTTCGGTCCGGACGGCTACCTGTATGTCGGCATCGGCGACGGCGGCGCGGGCAGCACGCCGGCGGGCAACGCGCAGCATCCCAGTTCCCTGCTCGGCAAGATGCTGCGGCTGGACGTCGACCTGACGGACGCCAGTCCCAACGGCTATGCCGTGCCTCCTGACAACCCCTTCCTGCGCCCGAACCGGCCCATCGATGCGCTGGCCGAGATCTGGGCATTCGGGTTCCGGAACCCGTGGCGCTGGTCGTTCGACGATCTCGGGCCTGGCGCCGCCGGGGCGATGGTTGTCGCGGACGTCGGCGAGTTCGACAGGGAGGAGATCAACTACGAGCCGTCCGGCCAGGGCGGCCGCAACTACGGCTGGTACGTGAAGGAAGGGTCCATCGACACGCCGGGCCGTCCGCCGAGCCCGCCTGCGTACGGGCCGCTGACGCCGCCGATCGCGGACTACACGCGGGAGATCGGGCGATCGGTCACGGGCGGCTATGTGTACCGGGGCGCGGCGCTGCCGGCCGCGTATCAGGGCCGCTACTTCGTCGCGGACTACTTCGGCCGCTTCTTCTCGGTCGGCCTGGCCATCCAGGGGAACGGCGAGGCGCGCGCGATCGACGTCCTCGATCACACGGCCGAGTTCGGCGGCCGGCGGTTCGTGTCCACGTTCGGCCGCGGGCTCGACGGCGAGCTGTACTTCACGAGCTTCGCTGACGGCGGCCGGGTCTACAGGATTGTGCCCTCGCCGGCGCTGCCGCCGAGCGCGCCGGAGAACGCGATGTCGGAGACGGACGGTTCGACGGTCCGCATCTCCTGGCAGATTGGGGAAACGGGCGGCTCGCCGGCGTACTACCAGCTCGAGGCCGGCTCGGCCGAGGGCCTCGCGGACCTGCTGGTGACCACGACGACGATGTCGAACCTTGTCGTGAGCGGCGTGCCGGATGGCCGGTACTTCGTCCGCGTGCGCGGGGTCAACGCGTTCGGCCCCAGTGGCCCGTCCAGCGAGGTGGTCGTTGATGTGGGCTGCACCGGCCCGCCGGCGGGACCCACGGGCTTCACGGCCACACCGCACGGCGGCGGCGGCGTGTCGCTTGCCTGGGACGCAGTACCGGGCGCCACGAGTTACGTCATCGAGGCCGGGTCCGGCCCCGGCCAGGCGGACCTCGCCGTCATCCCCGTGGGGAATGCGCTGGCCGTCGCGGGCGTTGTGCCGCCGGGCACCTACTACACGCGTATCCGGGCAATCACGGCCTGCGGAGTCAGCGCACCGTCCGCGGAGTTGGTAGTGCCGGTCTCGTAGCCCTGTAGGGCGGAACTTCAGTTCCGCCGAACGCCGACCGTAGGGCGGCACTTCAGTTCCGCCGAGCGCAGACCGTAGGGCGGAACTTCAGTTCCGCCG
>CAZUGF010000095.1:0-6868 GCA_964619705.1 uncultured Bifidobacteriaceae bacterium | reverse complement strand
GCGCGTCGAGGACCGCGGCGTCCCGGTGTACGGCACGCCTGGCATCGTCTTCCAGGGCCGCCGGACGTACACGGGTCAACCCGGCGGACGCGCTGGTGCCGCCGACGCCGTCCGCGGCTCACTCAGCACGCGGACGATGAACCGGTTGAGCCCGTCGACGACCTCCGCCGGCACCTGGTGCCCGCCGTCGAACGGGTGCCACGTGACGTCGAGCCCCGCGTCGATGAGCGCGTCCTTCAACCGCTCGGCCACGGCAAACGGCAGCGTCGGGTCGGCGCGGCCGTGCGCGATGAACACGGGCAGCCCCCGGCGCTCGGGGAGCCGCGCGATCCACGAGGCCTCGTCCACGCTCGTGCCCGACAGCAGGATGAGCCCGTCGATGGGCTCGTCGGACATGAACGCCACCTCGCCCGAGACCATCGCGCCCTGCGAGAAGCCGCCGAGCAGGATCGGCCGTCCCGATGACGCGCGCACATCCTCCAGCAGCGTGCGGACAAACGCCGCGGCTGTCTTGATGCCCGCGGGCTTCGTGGCGGAGATATCCGGCACGCCGCCGCCCACCGGTACGTAGTCGGCCAGGCCGAGCGGCCACCAGCCCCGGCCTCCGGGTGGGACCCCGGGCAGCCGCGTGGATTGCGGCGCCTGCGGAAACACGAGCCGGCCACCCGCCGGCAACTGGATGGTGTCCACGAACGGGAGCCACTGCTCCGCGCGCGCTCCGTAGCCGTGCAGCAGCACCAGCGTCGGAGGCCCGCTGCCGCCGCGTTCGATGACCGTCAGGGACGCCTGGCCGCCACACGCCGCCGCCACGGAGACGGACACGGCCGCGACGGCCAGCCACGACAGGCGGCACGCGCGGACGGAGGCGCCGGCCTTCATCGATGGCCCGGCGGCGCGCCGAACCGGAAGAGCGCCAGCGAGACGCCGTCGATGACGACCTCGCGCTCGTAGGTGAGGCCCGCCTTGCGGAGGACGTGCTGGGACGCCACATGGTCCGGGTGCGTCAGCGCCACCATCGAGGGCAGGCGGAGCACGTCGCGGCCGAACTCCAGGCACGCCTGCGTGACCTCCGTCCCCAGCCCGCGGCCCCAGTACGGCTCGTAGAAGCTGCAGCCCACCTCGACCTCGTCCACGCCGTCGATGAGCAGGCGGCGCAGCACGGCGCGGCCGATCGGCGCGCCGCTGCCGATCTCGCGCAGCACCCAGAGGCCGAAGCCGTGGTCGTCCCAGTGCTGGAGGTTCCGCGTCATGTAGGCGGCCGTCTCCGCATCCGTCCGCACGCCGCCGATGTACTCCATCACGGCGGGATCCGTGTCCATGCGCCGCTGCTCGGCAAAGTGGTTTGCCGTCAGGCGCTCGGCCTGGAGTCGCGCCGTGACGAAGGAAGCGGGAAACGGCATGGAGCGTGTCTCCTGGGGCTCGTGTGCGCTACCGCACCGAGACGTTCACGTAGTACAGGTCCGTCGCCACCTCGAACGCCTCCGGCCCGCCGGCGGCCGGCAGCGTCTGCCAGTTCGTCGTGGGACGGATGGTCTGCCATTGGCCCGGCGCGCCGACGCGGATGGGCATCGCGAAGTCACGCTCCTCGGCCTGCCACCGATAGGCCACGGTCCCTTCCTCCCGGTTGAACGCGAGCTCCAGCGTCGGCAGCGCGGCACGGCGGAGGTACTGATCGAAGATGGGTGTCAGGTCCTGCCCGAGCTCCGCGTTGACGTGCCTCACGAGATCCTCGGTCATGACGTTGCGGAACTTGAACGTCTCGTACACGCTCCGCACCAGCCGCCACCACTGCTCATCGTCATCCACCACGCCGCGCAGCGTGTGGAGGAAGAGCGCGCCCTTGAAGTACTGATCCTGGTTCGGCGACCGGTGGATGCCCCGCTGCGTGATGATGGGCTCCGTGTTCGACACCTTCGCCTTGTAGCCGTTGACGTAGCGGACCGCCTCGTCGTATCCGAACAGGTGCTCGACGTAGACGCCCTCGAGATACGTCGTCCAGCCCTCCTGGATCCACATGTCCGACACGTCGGCGGCGGACACGGCGTTGCCGAACCACTCGTGCGCGCTCTCGTGGATGATGATGAAGTCGAACTTGAGGCTGACGCCGACGCCCGTCCAGTCGCGCTCGAGGTAGCCGTTGGCAAACCGGTTGCCGTAGGTAACCGCGCTCTGGTGCTCCATGCCCGCGTAGGGCACCTCGATCAGCTTGTAGCCGTCCTCCTTGAACGGGTACTCGCCGACGTACTTCTCGAAGGCCTCCAGCATCGGCTTGACCTGCGCGAACTGCACCTTCGCCTTCTCGAGGTTCCCCGGCAGGACGTAGAAGTCCAGCGGCAGGTCGCCGTACGTGTCCGAGAAGTGCACGTAGTTCCCGATGTTCAGGGAGACGTTGTACGAGTTGATCGGATAGTGGATGCGCCAGTCCCAGCGGGTGTAGCCGTCGCCGAGGTCCGTCTTGCCGAGGAAGCGGCCGTTGGAGACGTCGACGAGGTCGTTCGGGATCTCGACGCCGAGGTTCATGCCCTCCGGCTCGTCGTGCCACTGGTCCTTGCTCGGCCACCAGATGCTCGAGCCCTCGCCCTCGCAGGCGGTGTTAATCCAGTGGCGGCCGTCGGGATCCTTCCGGAACGCGATACCCCCGAAGCGCCCCGTCTCGACCGGCGTGCCCGAGTAGTGGACATCCACTTCGTAGGTCTGGCCGGCCTTCAGCGCCTCCGGGAACAGGATGCGGATCGCGTTCAGCTCGCGCTCGTACTCGAGGCGCGTCGACCCGAACACGATGCGGTCCACGCTCAGGTTGGCGTACAGGTCCAGTTGGATCCGCGTGTCGTCGTGCAGCATGCGGAAGCGCACGGTGTTCCGCCCGGAAAGAAACCGGCGCTCCGGATCGACCCGGACAACGAGGTCGTAGTGCAGCAGGTCGTTGTTCGCGCGAAGGGGCCCGTAGTCGCCGCGGAGCACGTCCGCGCGCGTCGGCGGACGGGCGGTGGACGGGGGCGCCGCCGCCGCCGGCTTCTGCGTACTGCCAGCCGCCAGGTGCGCCATCGTCAGGCCCACGGCCGTGCCGCGACGGAACCCCTTCCAGTAGGTGTGCGCCGGCTGCGGCCGGCCGTCACCGTACACGGAGTACACGCCGTCCCGGCCCTCCGGCACCAGATCGAGATAGGCCTGCTTGTCCGATTCATCTCTCAGGTGCAGCCCGAAGAATGCCGTCGCGAAATGCTGGACGATGTTGTTCATGCGCACGGTGTCCCACACGGGATCCGCGTAGTGCGCGAAGGGCGAGGCGCGGAGCCCGTCCGTCCGCACGTAGGCCTCCGCCGGCGCCGGGATGGGCGCGCCGGCATTGTGGCCGGCATCGACGAAGGTCAGCAGGTAGCGGTCCGCGTTCACCGCGCCCTCGTAGATCGCGCGCACGCCTCGCTCGTACCCGGACGTCTCGTCCACGCTGCCGGCGACGAAGAGCACCGGGGTCCGGATCCCCTGCAGGCCCTCCGCGTCCCACATGCCGGCCTGCATGCCCCATGGCCCGATGGCGATGGCTGCCTTGACGCGCGGATCCACCGCGGCGCGGTACTCCGCGTTCGACGCCGCCCGCTCCGCCAGCAGCCGGTTGGGCGGAGCGCCGGTCATCGTCTGGGCCGCGGCACTGTAGCCGCCGCCGATCACGTTGACCACGCCGTACCCGCCCATCGAGTAGCCGACGAGGCCGGTGCGATCGGCGTCCACCAGGCCGGACAGGAAGCTCCCGGACCCTGGCTGGCCCAGCCGCGCCACCTCGTTCAGGACGAAGAGCTGATCGAAGGGCCGGTTGTAGAGCGTGCTGGCAAACGCCTGTTGATCGTCGTAGGTGCTGTCGGCGTGATCGATGGAGACCGCCACGAAGCCCTTGCTGGCGAGGTTCTCGCCGAGATGGCTCAGCAGGTAGCGGTTGCCCGGATAGCCGTGCGACAGGATGACGAGCGGATGCCCGCCGGACGCCGTGCGCGGCGCGGCATCGCGGACCGCGCGTCCGTGCAGCGTGGTGGCGATGGCGGGGTCACGGATGATGGTCTCGTAGACGACGCCCGGTTCCTGGGCGGCGGCCAGCACGGCGGGGTACCAGATCTCCAGCGTGAGCGTGCGGTCGTACCGCGACGTGGGCGCGCCCTCCTGCGTGGCCAGGATGTCCGGGCGATCCGCGTCGGTCACCTGCAGCGTGCGCACGCCGACCGCGTCAGCGCCGGGCGCCGCCAGTTCCGGGGCAAGCGGCGTCACCGTATCGATGCGGTTGGACTGGACACCGGCGTGGCCGAACAGGGCCGCCGACAGGCAGACGACCAGGAGCCCCGTGCGCGTCACCGTTCCCATCCTCACGCCCATGCCACTCGCGATGTGCCCATCTCCTCAGCCTCCTGCCCGCGACCCAGCTCAACCGTGCACATCCGCGCACGCACACGTCCCGCGGGGTGTCGAGCCCATACCTTACAGGAAGGCCGTTGCCTCGCGCGACGGGCGTGCAACGGCGGGCAGGCCGGACGTCACCAGGTGAACGTGGTCTGCGCCGCCTGAGCGGACAGGCGTGCGCGGAGGGCCCGCGCCGTCTCCACCGCCAGGTACGGAATGTCGACACGGTGCGACGTCTCGCCCGCGCCCGCCGTGTCCACGCGCACGCGCGCCATCGCCGCGCGCCGATCGAGCGGCGACTCGATGGTCGTCACCACCTGGATCTTGTTGACGCGCGCGAGCGTCGTCCGGCGGTTGAGCCATCCGCTCCGGTACATCACGACCGTGTCGGTCGCGGCCCACGCCAGGTGCCGGACGTGCTGCCGCGTGCTGAAGACGTTCCACGCGAACAGCGGGACGGCGACGACAAGCCCGCCCGCACCGAACAACGCGATTGCCGCCAGCGACAGGATCGAGGCAAAGGCCAGCGCCGGCTTGACGGCCCGGCGGAACGCACGCGGGTGCACGGGCTGCCACTGATCCCCGACGACGTCCGCATCGGGCAGGATCTCCGCCAGGAGCGCGGCCAGATCGCGCCGGTGCACGAGCGGCGCCACCAGTTCGCGATCGCGGGCGACGGCGCCGGCCCTTCCACCGGCGGTCTCCACGCGCACGGCGGCGCGGCCCAGCCAGCGGTGCAGCCACCCTTCGGTCATCGTCACCGTCTGCACACGGCGCAGCGGGATCGTGGCCGTGACGCGCGTCAGGAGCCCGTACTCCGCGCGCAGGTCCTCGCCCGTCTTCGTCAGCCGGAAGTCGTAGAGCCGCACGAATGCCCAGGCCATCGAGATCAGGCGGACCATCACCAGGAAGCCCGCAATGCCCGCGGCGGCGATGGCCATGCGGCCCGGCGGGATGGGCTCCCCGCCGAACGCCGCCCGGAAGATCTCGCGGAAGATGCCGCGCGCATCCACGTCCACGCCCAGCACGCGCTCCCACACGCTGCCGAGCACGCCGGCCTCCCACAACGTGCCGTACGCCGCGCCGACGAGCACCATGCCCTTGTTCTCGAGGAAGCCGAAGAGGAGGAGTTCGGGCAGCGGCAGGTGGAGGAGCGTGCGGGCAGCGGCGGCAGGGGGCGCCGCCCTCGCACCGCCCTCATCGCCCGCCTGCACATTCTCCCGTCCCGCGAACACGCGACGGCGCATCTCGTCCAGCCCGGCCAGCGGCAGCACGCTCAGCCGCGCCTCCGGTTCCTGTCCGCCGCCCGTCTCCACGCGCACCTCGACGACGCCGAGGAAGCGGTGGAGGACGTTCTGGACGGCATCGAGATTCTGGATCCGCGCGTAGGGCAGACGGCGCTCGTTGCGGAAGACGAGCCCGGATCGAATCGTGAGCTCGTCGGACCCGTAGTCGAGGCGGAACGACAGGTAGCGCGCCAGCGAGAACAGGATGCTCGGCACGAGGAGGATCAGGAGCCAGACCTCCGGGTTCGGCAGGCCGTAGTCGAACGGGCCGAAGTCGCCCATCCTGGGCCGGGAGGTGGAGAACATCGCCAGGAGCGCGGGGACGGCGAAGTTGCGGACGTGCCGCAGGCTGTCGAAGAGGATGGAGGCGGGGTGCAGCCGGACCCCGTCTGCCCGTTCGCCTTCTGCTGCCGGCTCAGACGGCATCGGCCGGTCCATCCGGGCGCAGGCCGTCGCGAAGCCGCAGCGCGGTCTGATGGCGCAGTCCCGGGAGCGCGACCCTGGCGTGGTCCGTGCCCGCGGTGTAGACGACGAGCGTCCCGAGTCCGTAGCGCCGTTCGATCGGGCCCTGGGACACGTCGGTGTGCTGCACGCGCGACCGCGGTACGCGCGTCACCGCGCGCCAGATGACACCGCGCCGGATCTCGATGCCATCATCGTCCACGCGGTAGGCCGTGTGGCGGTAGGCAATCGCCGGCCACCTGTAGGCGTGCCAGAAGGACAGGACGACGAAGGCGGTCCACGCCGCGGTGAGCGCGGTGCGCAGCCAGGCGGGCAGATCGTCCGCAGCCACCAGCACGATGGTGAGGATCAGCAGCAGCCCGGTCGCCAGCACCAGAGCCGTCAGGCCGAGCACGATGCGCCGCAGGGGAATGACCCGGGGATCGAGCGCCTGTTCGTCCGGACCCGCCGCGCCCTCGTCCGCACCGTGCGCCGGAGGTTCACCGCTCACGGACACGCCGGTCATCCCCGCCATGTGACCCTCGATGGTGATCGCCTCGCACAAGACCCTATCACGGCTGCGCATACCAGCTCGAATGACGAAAGACGGTCACAGAGACACAGAGCCAAATAGAGAGGCAGAGCGCGAACCGACCGCGGGCCGGACGCGCCGGCCGGTCTCTGACCGGCCGAGAGGCGTGGCCACTGACCCGGATCCGCATGAGCCCGTCGACCCTCACCAGGCGAGTCCGCCG
>CAZUGF010000094.1:0-13824 GCA_964619705.1 uncultured Bifidobacteriaceae bacterium | reverse complement strand
CGAAGGGAGGCCCCGTGTCTACCACCGCACCGACACGCCGAACCGGATGACGCGCGGCGCGACGATGCCGCTGATGCGGTTGGCGTTGCTGGCCGCCTGGTTGCGGCGGTAGGCGAGGATGGTGTTCGAGTTGGCCAGATTGAACACGTCCATCGAGGGCACGAGCCGCAGGCCGCCGAACTGGAACGGACGGTCCACGCGGAGGTCCACCTGGTGGAAGTTGTCCAGCCGCACGTCGCCGAGCGGATCCAGGAGGATGGTGGTCTGGCCGGCCTGGTTGGCGCGGTTCGGCGTCAGGATGCCGACGGCCGTCGGGTAGCCCTGGCGGCCCTGGTAGCCCGCCGAGAGGTTGATGTCCCCCAGCGGCACCTGGTAGGTCCCGCTCAGCTTCACCAGCCACTTGGCATTGATGAACACGTTGTCGATGCCGCTGCCGCCGGCTTCGGGGGCGTACTGCGCACCGTGCCACTGCTCGATGTTCGAGGGATCCTCGTAGGCATCCGGCGAGTCCCAGTACTCGACGGCGCTGTTGTAGGCGTAGCTGCCGCTCGCGGCCCAGCGGTTCGACATCCGCTTGCCGACCGTCAGCTCCAGCCCGTTGTAGTCACGGTACCGATCCGGCTGGTTCGTCCGGATGTACTCCGCCGGCAGCGGGAAGTTCGGCTCGTAGTAGGTGATCGGCTCGCAGCGCGCGCCAGCCGGGCACGACGGGGCCTGGTAGTTCACCGCGCGGTAGTCCGCGCTCGTCAGGCCCACGCGATCCGACCAGGTGAAGCGGTCGTACTTGCGCCAGATGTAGCTGGCGCCGACGCCCACGCCCGGCAGGAGCTCGTGGTTGATGCCCACGATGAACTCACGCGTGCGGTCGTTCTTGATGTTCGGGTCCACCGTGCCCGCCGACCGCGAGTTGGTCGGGTTGTCCGGGTCGTAGGCGGCGCTGCGCGAGAGGATCGTGTTCAGGTTCAGCTCGTCCGGCTGCACGAACCCGTCGCCGTTGGTGTCGGCCCAGGGATAGCGGACGAACACCTGGCCCGTGGCCGCGAGCTGGTTGGCAAGCTGGCCCGGCGCCATCTGGCCGAAGTAGGCCGCGTAGGACGCGTTGGCCACCGTGCGGCCCGTGCCGGAGATGTCGTAGGTGAAGCCGACACGCGGGGAGAAGTCCTTCCACGTGACGCCGGAGTCCGCACCGGCAAAGCTCACCGCCGGCAGCTGCACCGGGAGGAGCGGGCTCGCCGGCACCTCGCCGGGGACGGCCTCGTCGCTCTGGATGTCGAGCCGGAGCCCGATGTTGAACGTGAAGCGCTTGACCGTGTAGCTGTCCTGCGCGTAGACGGCCCACGTATCGAGGTGCGACTCGGAGTAGCCGTCACGGTACATGTCCGCGGAGTTCGGCACGCCGTTCGTGTAGCGCGCGATGGCATTGCCGCCGAAGTGGTTGATGCTCGTGGAGTGCGCCGTGCGCCACCGCATGCCCACCTTGAACGCATGGTCGCCGCTCAGGAAGTTGGGCAGAAAGTAGTTGGCCGTCACGTCGACGCTGTTGGTCGGACGCATGAAGATCGACTGCTGATACGAGCGGCCGTACACGCCCGTCGTCGTCTCCAGGCGCGGCTGCACCGAGGCCAGCGAGTCCTCGTGGAAGTCCAGCGTGAAGTTGTTGCCGAGGTGCGCCCACTGCACGTCGACGAGGAGGCGGTCGCTGAACACGTGCTGGTCGCTCACCTTCCAGAAGGGCGAGGGACCCGTGATCCAGCCGAACTTGCCGAAGGCGCTGTCCACGGCCTTCTGGCGGTAGGTCGTCTCGATGGGGCGCGTGTCGGCCGCATCGCGCGCGCCGCGGACCTTCTCCGCCCAGGTGTTCTGGAAGTTGAACCGGTTGCCGTTGAACGGCGCGTAGGTGATCTTCCAGTTGTAGTTGTTGAGCGTCGAGAGGTCCGTCTCCAGGCAGCCGCGGATGCCGGCCGTGTCGGTCGGCGGCGTCGGACGGCACGTCGGCGTGTCCTTGTAGAAGCCGACCACGCCGACCTTGATGTCCTGCGTGCCGTAGCTGCCCCAGAACCATGCCTTGCCGCGCACCAGCGGACCGCCGATGTCGAAGCCGTAGTCCTTGATGTTCTGGATGGGCGCGCCCGAGCCCGCGCCGGCCGCGCGAATCTCGTCCGTGACGTTGTCGGACTGGAACTCCTCGTCCGTCACCAGGAAGCGGCCCGATCCGCGGAAGCGATCCGTCCCGCTCTTCGTCACCAGGTTGATGCCGACGCCGCCCGTCTGCTGCGACGCATCAGCGCCGCCCGTGGAGACCTGCATCTCCTGGAGCATGTCGAAGTCGTAGTAGATGGGGGATGCGCCGGTGGCCGACATGTCCGTGATGTCGACGCCGTCGATCGACCACTTGTTGTTGCCCGTGCTCGCGCCGCGCGAGATGTAGGTCGACTGCTGGCCGGACTGGCTGCCGCCCACGTTGGCCCGGTCCATCGTGATGCCCGGCGTCTTCTCGAGCATGACCCACGGGTCGCGCGCGGTCGGCAGGCTCTGCATGGTCTCGAGGTCGAAGGACGTCTTCGTCCCCGTCGCCTTGGTGTCGATGAGCGGGCTCGCGCCGGTCACCGTCACGGTCTCCTGGATGCTGGAGAGCTCCATCTGCGCGTTGATCTGCGCGGAGAACCCGATGGTGATGCGGATGTCCGTCTGCTGGACGCTGCGGAATCCCGGGAGCTCGAACAGCACCGTATAGGTGCCGATCGGCAGCTCGGGGAAGCGGTAGCTGCCCGTGTCCGACGTCATCGCCACACGGGGCTGGATCAGGCCCGAACCGGTCAACGTCACCGTCGCGCCCGGGAGGACCGCGCCGGAATTGTCGACCGCCCGCCCGAAGATCTCACCTGTCTGCTGCTGCGCGTAAGCGCTGGTCCCCACGAAGAGGGCCAGAGCCGCCGCGACGAGCGCCGTTCTGAATATCACTTGCATCCTCCTGATCACGACATCCCCCCAGGGCGGGGGCGATCTTCAACAAGCAGGGATAAACCCGCAGGACACGAGCTTGAACCCCACCTGACCTGTAGTCGTCCCGGACAAAGCAGCTTTTGTACCACGGCTGGAAGACTTGTAACGTTCGCGAAAACGGCCGTAACCGGGCACACTGCTGTCGTCGAATCCAATCGATTGAATGGATTTGTTCAAGAAAAGGTTGTGCCGGTCCGGAGTAGCTCAACAGGAAGCCGAGGTTACGGGAGGTACGGGGGCAGGACGCACTGCGTAGAACCGTGCACTGGAAGGAAAAGACGTGCGGCCCCTGGTGGGGAACCACCAGAGGCCGCGGGGACGGGACGAGTGGGACCGCCCGTCGAAGGACCGGGCTACCGGTCTACCAGTTGAACTTCACGCCGAACTTCGCGATGCGCGGCGGCAGCACGGTCGTGGCCCGCTCGAAGGCCGCGCCCGCGCGCCAGTTGATGTTGATGGCCGTGTTGGCGTTCATCAGGTTGTAGACGTCGAGGAAGAGCCCCACGCGGGCCCGGTCCGCGAAGCGCAGCTGCTTCTCGACGCGGACGTCCACCACGCTGACGCGGTCCTGACGGCGCGTGCCGATCGGCTCGACGAGGATCAGCTGCGCGCTGTTGTAGTTGAGGTTGGCCGCGACGACGCGGCCGTACGGCGCGCCGCTCTGCATCTTGACGACAGGCGTGACGCGGAGGCCCCAGCCGGCGTCCACCGTGCCGGAGACCTTGGCGCTCCAGTTGGTGAAGTCGTTCAGCGTCTTCTCGTTCGGGTTTGTCGGGAAGCTGCCGAAGAACGCGAAGTTGCTGACGGCGGTGGCCGTGGTGTTGCCGAAGTAGCTCCGGCCGTACTCCTCGGTCCACGTGTACGAGTACGACGCGTTCAGCGACCAGCGCTGGCTGTAGCGCTTGTTCGCGGAGAACTCGAGCGTCTTGTAGGTGCCCTCGTAGCCGGGAATGTTCTGCGTCACCTGCGTTGATCCGCGCGAGGTGTCGTCCAGGTTGAAGAGCTGCAGGTCCGCGCCGTCGTCACCCGTGCCGACGACGTTGTCGGGACCGGGGTCCGGGCGCGTCACCGGCACGTTGAAGGCGTCGAACGGGCGGGCGTTGTTGAACTGCTGCCAGCCGTTGTTGTCCTTCTTGTACACGTAGCCCACCCGGACGCCGAGGTCCTGCCGCAGCGCCCGCTCGACGAAGAACGAGGCCTCGTCCGTGTACGAGTTCTCGAGGTCGGGATCGATCTGCACGTTGGACGTGCCGCCGAAGCGGGTGATGAGCGTCGTCTCCTCGCCTTCCTGGTAGATGCGGTCACCGTTCAGGTCGTTCCAGTTCCAGTCGGAGTACTGCTGGCTGGTGTTCGGGTTGACCGAGTCGGCGAGCGAGACGCCCGTGTTGAAGTAGAAGCGCCCCCAGTTCGCCTTGAGCACGGTCTGGCCGTCGCCCGTGAGATCGTAGGTCGCGCCGAGGCGTGGGACCAGGTGGTTGAACGCGACGACCTCGGAGTTCTCCGCGAGCGGCTCCGCGGTGGGGTGGAACCGCGCCGCGGGGATGGTCTGCGCCGGCAGCCACACGCGGTACCGGTCGAAGCGCGCGCCGATGTTGAGCGTCAGCCGGCGGATGGACCACGTGTCCGTCGCGAAGAAGCTGGTCTGCGCCAGTGCGTTCTGCGCGCTGGTGCCGCTGATGCCCAGCCGCACGCTGTTCGGCACGCCGTTGCTCAGGAAGTGCACGACGCTGTCGGCGTACTGCTGGTTCCAGAGGATGTTGCCGCTCTCGTCCAGGTACTCGCCGCCGAACTTGAAGTTGTGCGACCCGCCGCCGAGGTTGTCCTTGAAGTAGCTGAGCGCGCCCGTGTACTGGTTGCGCCGCCGCTTGTTCATCCAGTGCCGTCCGCCGCCGACGACCTCGTTCGTCACCAGGTCCTCGTAGCGCGTGCCCTCGTTGTTGCTGTCCAGCCCGAAGTTGTAGCCGAACTGGCCGGCCCGCACCTCCGCGAACATGTTCTGGTTGAGCGTGCCGTTCCACTCGCCCTTGTAGACCCAGCTCGGCGAGTCCTGCAGCGTGGTCGAGTCCGCCGTCAGGTGGACGACGGCGCCCGGGAGACGGTTGCTGCTGTCGGTGCGGTTGGGCTGCTGCTTCGTGCCATGCTGCAGGTAGCCGATGAACTTGTTGTTCTGGTTCATCTGATACGTGGCCTTGCCCGTGTAGTTGAACAGCTTGGTGTCGAAGGGCGTGCCGTCCTGGATGACGCCGGAGGGCGGTGCCGCGACCGAGTTCCGCTGGTTCAGGTACGCGAAGTAGCCCCAGACCTTGTCCTTGACGACCGGACCGCCGAAGTCCAGGTTGAGGTTCTTGTAGGACGAGAGGCGGTTGCCGTCCGGCCGGATCGTCGCGCCGGGAGAGGGCCGCACCTGATCCGCCGCGAGGTTGCGGCTCTGGATCTGCTCCGTCTCGAAGTCGTAGTAGACGCCGATTGAGGGCGAGTTGCTGCCGCTCTTGCTCACGAACTGCGTCAGCACGCCGGGGTTGGGCATCTCGGCGGAGTTGCCGGCCGCGCCGATGAACACCTCCTCGAACGACCCGTAGTCCAGGTAGAAGCCGGCGGCCGAGGTGCCCTCCGTGGTGTTGATGCCCTCGATCAGCGGCCGATTCTGGCCGGAGTACCCGTACGCGAAATACGTCGTCTGCGTGCCCATCGTCGAGCCGCCGACGTCCACGCGGTTGAGCGTGACGGACGGGGTCGTGGCGAGCAGCGACCACATGTCGCGGGCATTCGGAATGGACGCCAGCATCTGCTGGTCGTAGTTGGTCTGCACGCGCGTGGCGGACGTGTCGATGACCGGGGACTGCCCGCTCACCGTGACCGTTTCCTGGAGCGTCGCCACGTTCAGCGCGACGTTCACCTGGGCGTTGAAGCCCAGCGTGATGCGGACGCCGTCGCGGATCACGTTCTGGAAGCCCGCCAGCTCGTAGCTGAGGCGGTACTCGCCGGGAGGCACCGAGGGGAACCGGTAGATGCCCGATTCGTTCGTGACCGCCGTCAGGACGCCGATCTGGGCCGGGCTGGTCGCGGTGACCGTGACGCCCGGCAGCACGCCGCCCTGGGCGTCCTTCACGTCGCCGCTGATGCTCCCGGTCGAGCTCGCCCCGCCGCCTTGCGCAAACGCCGGCGCCGCCGACAGGGCGAGCGCGGCGGCGAGCGCCCAGACAACCTTGCTCCAACGCTTCATCTCGAACCTCCTGCAGAGGAGAACCCCGCGCCGCGTGTGGGCGCGGCACGGGTGGATCGCGATGGCGATCCGTGCAGCGGTTGAGCAATTCGAGTGCCCGCATCGGCACGCGGCGCGCACGCGCCGTTCATCCCGGTAAGGCGTGACGAACGGCATCCGGCCGGGACCGATGACGGTGAGGTGAGCCTGGTTGGATCGCGGGACGCCGTGTTGTTGAAGATCGCGCGATCGCGGTTCCATTGGTTCGGAGCCGCGATCCGGGAAACCGGAGCCCGAACGATGGCGACGGGACCGATGCCGGGACCGGCGTCACTGCATGAGGAGCGGCAGCGCCGTCACGAACGACCAGACGAGCGCGACGGCGGTGAGCACCAGGCAGCCGACGGCCATCACCAGATGGTCCACGCGCTCGCGCTTGTTGGGATCGAGAACCGCCGAGGCCAGGTAGCCGCCCGCAAAGCCGCCGGCGTGCGCCCAGTTGTCCACGCCGGGAAAGATGAGCCCGAAGACGCCGAGGAAGAGCGCGTACTGGAGCCCGGCGGCGCCGACATGGCTGCTGCCCGTCCGGCGGCCGTAGTGGACGAGGGCGCCGAGCAGGCCGAAGATGGGGGCCGAGGCGCCGACGGAGAAGTACGCGCCGCGCAGGATCGGGAGGTTGGGCATGTAGAGCCCGGCGAGCGAGCTCACCGTGAAGCCGACCACGCCCGCCGCCGTGTAGATGATGATCATGCGGCCGGCGCCGACGAGGTTGGCCACGGCCGGCGCCAGTTGGCGAATCCACAACACGTTGAAGAGGATGTGCAGGACGCCGCCATGGAGCCACCCGGCCGTGAGCACCGTCCACCAGCGATCGAACTGGAAGACCGGCACGGCCCCGCTGGCACCCAGCAGGAAGAGCACCTCCGTGCTCGGCGACAGCATGGCCTGCATGCCGCGGCCGGAGAGCAGCAGCGACAGCACGTACAGCGTGATGGTGCCGCCCATCACGAGCGGCACGAACCCGAAGTCGTTGCCCAGCCGCCGGAAGGCGGCCGCGTAGCCCCAGAGCCCGGGGTTCCATCGTCCGCAGTTGTAGCAGGTCTCGTCGTTGACGCCGACGAGGACGCCGCAGGACGTGCAGAGGACGGAGCCTTCGGTCTGCCGCTTGAACATCCCGGGGAATGTTAGTTCAACGCACGCGGATCGGACACGTGCAAAACACGCCCGGCGGCCGGCGCGCGCGGCGCTCGCTCCGCGGTCAGGCCTTGTCGAGCGCGCGCACACCGAGCGCGAAGCACACGGCGCCGAAGGCGAGCAGGATGGCGCAGGGCAGTGCCATCTCGGCCGCGGAGAACCCGCGCCAGATCGCGCCCTCCATCCCGCGAATCACCCAGGTCACGGGGCTGAGCGTGCCCATCGTCACCATCCACGACGGCATGATGAACTGCGGCATCATCCCGCCGCCGAAGAGCGTCATCGGCATCAGCATGGCCCAGCCGGCCCCTGACGTGCCCTGCTCCGTCCGGCCGATGCCGGCAATGAGCATCATGAAGCCGACGAACCCGAGCGCCGACGAAAGCCCGATGGCGGCCAGCGCGGACCAGGAGTCCGGCCGGATGCCGAAGACGATGGCTCCCAGCCCGAAGAGGATGAGCTGCAGCACGATCATCGCGGCCAGGCACGCGAGGGCCTTGCCGCCGAGAATCTGCGCGCGGCCGAGCGGCGCCATCCGCAGGCGCAGGAGCGTGCCGCGGACCCGTTCGCTCACGAGGCTGATGGCGAACGACATCACGCACCCGATGAGGCCCCACATCACACCTTGGGGAAACGTCACCGCGAACGCATTGGCCGGACCCACGCGCGCGCGCTGCACGCTGGTCGTCGTCACCGCCAGCGGCTGCCACGCGTCCGCGCCGGCCGAGCCAGGCGCGCCGGCAGGCGGGGGCGCCGCCAGGAAGGTGTCGAGCTCGCCCAGGAACCGCTCCACGGGTGCGAGCGCACTGTTCCCCGCGCCCGTGCGCACGTCGGCCAGCGCCTTCTGCACCATCTCCCGCGACGCGGCCGGGTTGGTGAAGAACTGCTGGACGTCCTCCATGGCGTACTTGATGAGGAGACCCTGGAGCATGCCGGCTTCGGCCAGCCGCGACGGGTCGATGCCGATCTCCACCTGCCGGGATGGTCCGTAGAACAGCTGTCCGGACCGCTCGCCGAAGCCCTTGCGGATGACGACGAAGGCGGCGCGCTGGCCGCGCCGGACCAGGTCCTCCGCCTCGCCGCGCGGGGCGGCGGTGGTCTCGATCTCCGCCGAGTCCTCCAGGCGCTGCAGGTACGCACGCGATGGCGCCGTCTGATCCTCGTCCACGACCGCAATGCGTATCTCCGCCCGTCCGTCCTGCGCCGCCCCGGAGAAGACGAACCCGAAGAGCACCGCGATGATGATGGGCCAGACGAGCGTGAAGAAGAGCGCGGCGCGCACGCGCAGGAGGACACGCAGGTCCTTGATGGCGAGCGCGATCATGGCGGTCATTGGTCCCTCAGGCTGCGCCCGGTCAGGGCGAGAAACACCTGCTCGAGCGTGGCCCGCTCGACGTGGAAGGCGCCGATGGGCCCGGCCGCGGCCCGGCGGTTGAGCTCCGCAAGCGGGTCCGGCGTGTCCACGCGCTCCGTGATCCCGGCCTGTTCGACAACGAGCGTCGCTACGCCGCCGTGTTGGGCGAGCAACTCAGGCAGCGTCCCGATGGCGAGGAGCCGGCCGTGGTCGATGACGGCAATCCTGTCGCACAGCCGCTCGGCCTCCTCCATGTAGTGCGTGGTGTAGACGATGGTCTTGCCGGCGCGATTGAGGGCGGTGATGTTGTCGAAGATCTGGTTGCGGGACTGCGGGTCCACGCCGACCGTCGGCTCGTCGAGCAGCAGCAGCTCCGGATCGTGCACGAGCGCGGCCGCGAGGTTGAGCCGGCGCTGCATGCCGCCGGAGTAGGTCCCGGCCCTGTCGCGCCCGCGATCCGCCAGGCCGACGAACGCCAGGCACTCCGCGACGCGTGTCTCGAGCGCCGGGCCCCGCATGCCGTACACCTGGCCGAAGAAGCGGAGGTTCTCCTCGCCGCTCAGCAGCTCGTAGATGGCCAGGGCCTGGGGCGCCACGCCGATGTGCGCGCGGACGGCAGGCGCCACCGGCGCGCCGAGACCCTCGATCTCCACCCGCCCCGTGTCAGGCGCCAGCAGGCCCACGGCCAGGCCGACCGACGTGCTCTTGCCGGCCCCGTTCGGCCCGAGCAGCCCCAGGACCTCGCCGCGGCGGACCGCCAGGTCGAGGCCGTCGACGGCCACCCGTGTGCCATAGGACTTGCGAACGGCGGAGAAGGTGAGCATGGGCGTGTGACAGGTTGGACGGTCCCGTGGCCGCGCCGTTCGGCCGCCTGTCCCGGGCGGCCGCTTTGCCGCGTCGAACGGCGGCGAACCGGTCCCGAATGGTACACCCGGGAAGCGCCGGGCGTCGGACCCCCCACGGGTACAATGGGCGCCATCGCTACCGAGCTCCTCATCATCGTCCTGCTGGTCCTGGCCAACGGTGTCTTTGCCATGTCCGAGATTGCCGTCGTGGCATCGCGGAAAATCCGGCTGCAGCACCGCGCCGAGGAAGGGGATGCCCGCGCCCAGGCGGCGCTCGACCTGGCGAAGAACCCCGCGCAGTTCCTGTCGACCGTCCAGGTGGGCATCACGCTCGTGGGCGTGCTGGCGGGCGCGTACGGCGGTGCCAGCCTCTCCGACGATCTCGCCGAACCCCTCGCCCGCATTCCGCTGCTTGCGCCCTACGCCGGAGGGATCGCGTTCGGCCTGGTCGTGGCCGCCATCACCTTCCTCTCGCTCATCGTCGGCGAGCTGGTCCCCAAGAACATCGCGCTCACCGCGCCGGAGACCATTGCCTCCTGGGCCGCGCGCCCGATGATGCTGCTGGCGGCGGTCGGCACGCCAATCGTGGCCATCCTGACGGGGACGACGGCGCTGGTCCTCCGCATCTTCGGCATCCGGCCGCAGGCGGATCCGCACCTGACGGAAGAGGAGATCCGCGCCATCATCAGCCAGGGCGCGGCCTCCGGCGTCATCGCCGAGGTGGAGGAGGACATCGTCCAGCGCGTGCTGCAGCTCGGCGAGCAGCGCGTGGCGTCCATCATGACGCCGCGCCTCGACATCGAGTGGGTGGACGTCGCGGCCTCGCAGGACGAGCTGCGGGAGTTCCTCGGCTCGCACAGCCACACGCAGTTCGTCGTCTGCCAGGGCGGCCTGGACAACGTGCTGGGCATGGTCTGGTCGGCGGAGCTGCTCCCGGTCGCGACGCTCGGGAAGCCCATCGACCTGCGCGCCTTCGTCCGCGACGCGCTCTTCGTGCCGGACTCGATGGCCGCGATCAAGCTCCTGGAGTCGTTCCGGAGCGCGCACAAGCACGTGGCGCTGGTGATGGACGAGTTCGGCGCCGTCGAGGGCCTCGTGACAGGCACCGACCTGCTCGAGGCGCTGGTGGGCCACCTGCCCGCCAACGCGACCGAGGCCATGGGCGCGTTCGTGCAGCGCGCCGATGGATCATGGCTGGTGGACGCCGCGGTGTCGATGGAAGAGGCCTCGACGACGCTCGATCTGCCCGAGCTGCCCGAGGAGGAAGCCGGCGCGTATCACACGCTCGGCGGCTTCGTGATGGCACGCCTGGGCCGCATCCCGGCCGTTGCGGATCACTTCGAGTGGGGCGGTCTGAGCTTCGAGGTGATGGACATGGACGGCCGGCGCATCGACAAGGTGCTCGTCAACCGGCTCAGCCGGTAGCTAGCTGCCGGATCCGGCCTTCTCGATCCACGCCCACTGCGCGTCGGTGACGGGCATGACGCTCAGCCGCGGCAGGCGCACGAGGTCGAAGTCCGCAAACGCCGGCACCGCCTTCACCGCCGCCAGCGTCACGGGCCGCGCGAGCGCCCGCTCCGGGACCAGATCGACGACGAAGAGCTTCCCGTCCCGATCGGCCGGATCCGGACGGGGATCCCCCGCCACCGTGGCCGTTCCGACGACGGCCTTCTCCTTGCCCGTGTGGTAGTAGAAGACGCGATCCCCCGGCTTCATCCGGCGCAGGTTCCGCTGCGCGACGGGGTTCCTCACCCCGGACCAGGTGGTCTTCCCGTCCTGCACGAACTGCGTGAAGGGGTAGTTCGCCGGCTCTTCCTTGACCAGCCATTGCATGGCGGCAGGATACCAGAGGGGGCGCCCACCCCTCAGGCCCTGACGACCGACCCCGGCGCCTCGTGCCCCGTCTTCTGGACGTACTCCTCGTAGCTCCCCGGGTAGACGACGGGCTCGGTGCTGGTGCCGTCCTCGCCGCCGAGTTCCAGCACCCGCGAGCCGAGGCCGCGCAGGAACATCCGGTCGTGCGAGACGAAGATCATCGTCCCCTCGAAGCGTGCGAGCGCGTCGACGAGCATCTCCTTGGTGGCGAGGTCCAGGTGGTTCGTCGGCTCGTCCAGGATCAGGAAGTTCGGCGGGTCGAACAGCATCCGCGCCAGCGCGAGCCGCGACTTCTCTCCGCCGGAGAGCGCGCGCACCTTCTTGTCCACGTCGTCGCCGGAGAACTGGAAGGCGCCGGCCAGCGTACGCAGGACGCCGAGCCCTTCCTGCGGGAAGTCGCGCTGCAACTGCTCGATGATCGTCAGATCCGGATCCAGCACGTCCAGCGACTGCTGCGCGAAGTAGCCCGTCCGGAGGCTGGCGCCCAGGCGGATGTCGCCGCCGTCGGGTGGGAGCACGCCCGCGAGCATCCGGAGGAGCGTCGTCTTGCCGGCGCCGTTGCGGCCCATGACCGCCCACCGCTCGCCGCGGCGGATCGTCAGGTTGAAGCCCTGGTACACGACACGCGGGCCGTACTGCTTGTGCAGGTCCTCGATGACCGCCACCTGATCGCCGGAGCGGGGCGGCGGTCGGAACGCGAAGGCGACGACCTGTCGCTTCTTCGGCAGCGTGATCTTCTCGATCTTGTCCAGGGCCTTGATGCGGCTCTGCACCTGCGCCGCCTTGGCGGCGTGCGTGCGGAACCGGTCGATGAAGCGCTGCTCCTTGGCGAGCATGGCCTGCTGGCGGGCGAAGGCGGCCTCGCGGTTCGTCTCGCGGATGGCGCGCTCGCGCTCGTAGAAGTCGTAGTTGCCGCTGTAGGCGGTAATGTCGCCGCTGTCGATCTCCGCGATCCGGGACACGATGCGGTTCATGAACTCGCGATCGTGGGACGTCATCAGGAGCGCGCCGGGCAGCGTCTTCAGGAACTGCTCCAGCCAGATGATCGACTCGATGTCCAGGTGGTTGGTCGGTTCGTCCATGAGCAGGACGTCCGGCTTGCCGAGGAGCACGCGCGCGAGCGCGACGCGCATCTTCCAGCCGCCGGAGAGGGCGCCGACGTCGCCGTCGATCTGATCGTCGGCCAGGCCCAGGCCGTGGAGCACCTCGCGTGCCTGCGCCTCGAGGGTATAGCCGCCCTTGTGCTCGTACTCCTCCTGGACCTCACCGAAGCGCGCGAGGATCCGGTCCATGTCGTCCGCGCGCGACGGGTCTTCCATGGCGCTCTGCAGGGAGGCGAGCTCGTGATGGAGGTCGCCCAGGCGCCCGCTGCCGGCAATCGCCTCGTCCAGGACGGAGCGGCCGGCCATCTCCTCGGCGTCCTGCCGGAAGTAGCCGACGCTCAGCTTCTTCGGGACGGTGACCTCGCCCTCGTCGGCGACTTCCTCGCCGACGATCATCCGGAAGAGCGTGGTCTTGCCGGCGCCGTTCGGCCCGACGAGGCCGACCTTTTCGCCCGGGTTCAACTGGAACGACGCGTCCACGAAGATCAACTGCCGGCCGTACTGCTTGTGGATGGAAGAGAAGGCAATCATCGAGGATCTGACGATAGCATGTGCCGATGGACGTCCTCTCCGCCGTCGTCACGCTGTTCCTGATCATGGACCCGCTCGGGAACATCCCCCTGTTCCTGTCGGCGTTGAAGACGGTGGCGCCGGAACGCCGGCGACGGGTGCTCGTGCGGGAGATTCTCTTCGCCTACCTGGTCCTGCTCGTGTTCATCTTCCTCGGGAACATCGGCCTGCAGGTGCTCGGCCTGGACGAGGAGACGCTGAGCATTGCCGGCGGCATCGTGCTGTTCCTGATCGCCGTCCGGATGATCTTCCCGGGCGAGGGGAACCTCGGCGGCGACGCGCTCGAGGGCGAGCCGTTCGTGGTGCCGCTGGCAATTCCGCTCATCGCCGGGCCGTCCACGATGGCGACGCTGCTCCTCCTGCAGCGCGCCGCGCCGGCCCAGACGGGCCGGCTCGTGCTGGCCATGACGATCGCGTGGGCCATCAGCGGCGCCATCCTGCTGTCGTCCCCGTTCTTCTACCGCATCCTCCGCGAGCGCGGCCTGGTGGCCGTGGAGCGGTTGATGGGCATGCTGCTCGTGATGATTGCCGTGCAGATGTTCATGAACGGGATCCGGGTCTTCATGGGGAGATAGCCTCGCCTGATTCCCGCGTGGTCTCGTGTCGTGGAGCCGCGACCTGGCTCACGAGAAGACCGACCACGCCCCGAGTCTCCGTTCCCCGCGACGCTCCACACGG
>CAZUGF010000093.1:14201-15265 GCA_964619705.1 uncultured Bifidobacteriaceae bacterium | reverse complement strand
ACGGAGGTTCGAAGAACCGCCCGTAGGGCGGAACTTCAGTTCCGCCTCGGGCAAGCTCTTTGTTCCGCCTCGGGCCAGCTCTTCGTTCCGCCTTGGGCAAGCCCTCTCTCAGGGCGTGAGGTCCGCCTGGTACTCGCCGATGAAGGACATGATCGCCGACGCCTGGACCATGTCCTCCGCGTGGAAGCGGATCGAGTGCGAGCTGGTGCGCTCGAAGATTGGCAGGTACGCGAGCACCTCCACCGGGCGGTAGTGTTTGAAGCTCACCTCGACGGTCAGCGGCCCGGACGGGCGGTAGGGGGCCAGTTGGGTGCGTCGTGCCAGGCCGGCCTTCACGCGTTCGCCAATCACGTCGACGGCGGCCGCCGGCGTCAGGGTGAGCGCGGAGTGGAAGCCGAGGCTCTTCTTCGTCTCGGCGCCCTCGATGTTGCCGATCACCTTTCGCACTTCCGCAATCGCCGCATCGTCGCCGGACATCATGACGACGGGGACGTTGAAGTGGCCCGCGATGGCCGCGTTCCAGGCGCCCTCCGTCATGTCGACGCCGTTGAGCGTGACGCGCGTGAGCGTCGCGCTCGAGAACGTGTGCGCGCGCACGCCTTCGGCGTTGCTGGTCGAGGCGTGATAGCCGATGAAGACGGCCGCGTCCACCGTCTCGTCGATCCCCGCCATCATCCCGAGCTGGCGCGGCCAGGACCGGACGATGCGGACGTCGGGCGGGAACTGCTCGATGAGGAGGTTTTCGCCGTTGCCGTGCGAGTCGGCGACGACAATCTCCGTGGCGCCGGACTCTTTTGCCGCGTTCACGGCGGCCAGCGCCTCGCGCGTCATGAACTCACGGAACCGGCCGTACTCGAAGCCGGCCGGCCCGAGCTGGTCGCCCGTCACCGCGCCGGCCACGCCCTCCATGTCGACCGAGATGTGGACCTTCAGTTTCGGCGCCTGGGCGCCCACCGGTTGAACGGCCAGCAGCGCCGCGGCGGCCATCACAAGTAGCGTCACACGGGTCATCGTGGCCTCCATTGGGTGGCGGACCTGAAGGTCCGCCCTACGCTCTACGCTTC
>CAZUGF010000093.1:0-14101 GCA_964619705.1 uncultured Bifidobacteriaceae bacterium | reverse complement strand
CCGCCCTACGGTGCGTCGTTTCGCCCTGCTCTCAGATCCGATCGAAGTTCTTCTCCACCTCGCGCCGGGTAATCCGGAGCATCACGGGCCGCCCGTGCGGGCACACGGTGGAATAGGCCGTCGCGCGCAGCTCGTCGAGGATGTGGGCCATCTTTTCGAACGTCAGCGGGTAGTTGGCCTTGACCGCCGCATGGCACGCGGTGAGCGCCGCGATGCGCTTGAGCGCCTCCTGCAGGCCGAGCCCGCGGTCGAGGCCCTCGAGGTCGTTCGCGAGCTCCCGGAGCGCGCCCTCGCACTCATCGCGCGGCAGCACAGCCGGAATCGCCGACACGCGCACCGTGTCCCCGCCGAACTCACCGATCTCGAAGCCGAATCGCTCGAGCGCCTCCGACCGCGCCAGCAGCGCCTCGCGTTCCGCCGGGGCCATCTCGAGCACCAGCGGCACCAGCATCCGCTGGCTCTCCAGCGGGCGCTCGGTGAGCCGCTGCATGATCCGCTCGAACAGGACGCGCTCGTGCGCCACATGCTGGTCGATGATGGCAATCCCCTCATCGTCGATCGCGATGATGAACGTGTCCCGGAACTGGCCGAGCGGCACGAGCGGCCGCAGGCCGGAGGACTCCGGCCCGGTGGCCGCGCCCTGGGCGAACCCCGCCTCCGGAACGGACGCGCCCGCGTCATCCCGAGACGCCGCGGAGGGCACGCCGGTCGCGGAGGGTACCGGGTCGCGGCCCCAGCGGCTGGGGTACACGCCGCCCTGCAGGGCGCCGGGAATGGCCGGCTGCAGCGGGCGTCCCGGAATGAGATCCGAGGGCCGGAGCGTCAGCTCCGGCGCCGGTCCCTGTCCCAGCGCATCCGCTACGGCACGGCGCACCACCTCGTGAATGAGCGACTGCTCCTTGAAGCGCACCTCGGCCTTCGTCGGATGCACGTTCACGTCGATGCGGTCCGGTGGGATCTCCAGGAAGAGGTGGACCTCCGGACTCCGCTCCTTGTTGGACGCCACGCTGTAGGAGTCGATGATGGCGTGCGCAATCGTCCGGTCCTTGACGATGCGGCGATTGACGAAGATGTGCTGGGGCCCGCGGGTCGGTCCCTGCTCGGCCAGGGCGGCGATGAAGCCGTGGATGCGGATGCCGCCGGACTCGCGCGCCACCTCCACCAGATCCGGCCGGTCGCCGTACACCTGGTACAGACGATCCGACACGGAGGCGACGGGCGGACACGCGAGCACCTTCCGCCCCCCGTTCGTGAGGGTGAACCCCACCTCCGGATAGCAGAGCGCGAGCTGCGTGACCGTCCGCGAGATCTGCGCGCTCTCGGCGCTGTCGGACTTGAGGAACTTGCGCCGGGCGGGCAGGTTGTAGAAGAGGTCCGCGACCTCCACCAGCGTGCCCTCGGGCCCGCCGGCTTCGACCATGGACTCGATGACACCGCCGTTGATGCGGATCTCCGTGCCGCCCGGCTGCCCGCGGAACCGCGTCCGCATCCGGAAGTGGGACACGGACGCGATCGACGGGAGGGCCTCGCCCCGGAACCCGAGCGTCATGATGGCGCCGAGATCGTCGGCGCGGCGGATCTTGCTCGTCGCGTGCCGCTCGAGCGACAGCCGCGCGTCGTCCGGCTCCATGCCGATGCCGTCGTCCTCGACGCGGATCAGCTTCTTGCCGCCGTACTCGACCGTGATGACAAGGCGCGTGGCCTCGGCATCGATGGCGTTCTCGACCAGCTCCTTGATGACGGAGGCCGGCCGTTCGACGACCTCGCCGGCGGCAATCTGGTTGGCCAGATCCTCCGGCAGCCGCGTGATTCTACCCATGCGCCTCGTGCCGGGGTGGCCGGCTCATGTCGTGCGCCCGCGGAGCGCGGGGGATCTCAGTCCCCCACCTTGACGCTGAGCGCCGCCTGCGCGGCCGCGAGGCGCGCGACGGGAATCCGGTACGGGCTGGCGCTGACGTAGTCCAGGCCCACCTGGTGGAAGAAGTGAATCGACGCCGGGTCGCCCCCATGCTCGCCGCAGATGCCGAGCTTGAGGTCCGCACGGACCCCGCGGCCCTTTTCCACGGCAATGGCCACGAGCTGGCCGGTGCCGGGGCCGTCGAACGTCGCGAACGGATCGCGATCCAGGATCTTCTTGTCCTGGTAGATGCGCAGGAACTTCCCCGCATCGTCCCGCGAGAAGCCGAACGTCATCTGCGTCAGGTCGTTCGTGCCGAAGGAGAAGAACTGGGCCTCCGCCGCAATGAGATCCGCGGTGAGGGCGCCGCGGGGCACCTCGATCATCGTGCCGACGAGGTACTTGATCCGGACCTTCTGCTCCTTCATCACCTCGGCGGCCACGCGATCCACGATGGCCTTCTGGTCCGTCAGCTCCTTCACGAGCCCGACGAGCGGAATCATGATCTCCGGGACGATGCGCAGGCCTTCCTTGTTGAGCTGGCAGGCCGCCTCGAGGATGGCGCGCGCCTGCATCTCGGTGATCTCGGGATAGGTGATCCCGAGCCGGACGCCGCGGTGGCCGAGCATCGGGTTGAATTCGTGGAGCTCCTCCACGCGCGCGAGCAGCGTCTTCTTCTCCGCGAGCGACGGGCCGCCCTTCCCCGTCGCCTCCATCTGCGCGATCTCCACCATCAGGTCCTCGCGCTTCGGGAGGAACTCGTGGAGCGGAGGATCGATGGTGCGGATCGTCACCGGCGATCCGTGCATCGCCTTGAACACACCGTAGAAGTCCGCGCGCTGCAGGGGCAGGAGTTCGGCCAGCGCGGCGCGGCGATCCGCCTCGTTCTCCGCCAGGATCATGCGCTGGACGATCGGGATCCGCCCCTCGCCGAAGAACATGTGCTCGGTGCGGCACAGGCCGATGCCCCGCGCGCCGAACTGATAGGCCAGGTCCGCCTGATCGGGCTGATCCGCGTTGGCGCGGATGCCCAGCCGGCGGTACTTGTCGGCCCAGGTCAGGAGCTGGTTGAACCGGCCGTAGATGTCGGACGCGGCCGGCTTGATGCGTCCCGCCACCACCTGCAGGATCTCGCTCGGCTGCGACGACACCTGCGCGATCTTCACCTCGCCGGTGAGCCCGTCGAACGCCACGTAGTCGCCCTCGCGCACGACCCGGCCGTTGACGCTGAAGCTCCGGCCGTGCTCGTCGATGCGCAGCTCGCCGGCGCCGACGATGGACGGCTTGCCCATCTGGCGCCCGACGACGGCCGCGTGAGACGTCATCCCGCCGGTGGCCGTGAGGATGCCCTGGGACACCCACATCCCGTGGATGTCATCTGGCACCGTCTCGCGCCGGACGAGAATCACCGGCTTGCCCTGGTTGGACCACTCCACCGCGGCGTCCGCGCTGAAGACCACCTGTCCGCAGGCCGCGCCGGGCGAGGCCGGCAGACCGCGCGTCGCCACGTCGAGCGCCTTCCATTCCTTCGGATCGAATCCCGGCGCGAGCAACTGCGACAGCGCCTCGGGGTCCACGAGCAGCAGGGCCTCCTTCGGCGTGATCAGCCGCTCCTTGACCAGGTCCGTCGCGATGATGACGGCCGCGTACCCCGTCCGCTTGCCGCTCCGCGTCTGGAGCATGAACAGCCGGTCGTCCTGGATCGTGAACTCGAAGTCCTGGATGTCCTTGTAGTGCTTCTCGAGCCGGGACGTGATCTGCCGGAGCTGCGCGTACGCCTTCGGCATCACCTTCGCCAGCTCGCTGATGGGCTGCGGCGTGCGGATCCCCGCCACCACGTCCTCGCCCTGCGCGTTGATCAGGAACTCGCCGAAGAACTCCTTCGCCCCCGTGGCCGGGTTCCGCGTGAAGCCGACGCCAGTGCCGGAGCGGTCTCCCGTGTTGCCGAAGACCATCATCTGCACGTTGACGGCCGTGCCGATCGAGTCGGGGATGTCGTAGATGCGCCGGTACTCCTTCGCGCGCGGGTTGTTCCAGGACCGGAAGACGGCGTTGCGCGCCATCTTCAACTGATCGTCCGGATTCTGCGGGAAGGCCTTGCCGCTCTCGCGGCGGACGACCTCCTTGTAGGCCGCCACCACGTCGCGCAGCGCGGCCTCGTCCAGGTCCGTGTCCAGCGTGGCGCCACGCGCCGTCTTGATGGCCTCGAACTCGTGCTCGAAGACGCCCTTCGGAATCTCCAGGACCACGCTGCCGAACATCTGCATGAACCGGCGGTAGCTGTCGTAGGCGAAGCGCCCGTTGCCGGTCCGCCGCTTGAGCCCCTCGACCGCCGCGTCGTTCAACCCGAGGTTGAGGATCGTGTCCATCATGCCCGGCATCGAGAACTTGGCGCCCGACCGCACGGAGACCAGCAGCGGGTTCTCGGTGGACCCGAGCGTGGCGCCGGCCGCCTTCTCCAGCCGCCGCAGGTGCGCGCCGATCTCGTCGTCGATGGACGCCGGGAGCTTGCCGCCCTGCGCGTAGTACAGGTTGCAGGCGTCGGTGGAGATCGTGAACCCCGGGGGGACCGGCAGGCCGGCGTTGGTCATCTCGGCCAGGCCCGCGCCCTTCCCGCCGAGCGTGTCCTTCATGTTCCGGTTGCCTTCGGCCCGGCCCAGTCCGAACGAGTAGACGAACCTGGCGCCGCGGGACGGCGTGTTGCGAGTCGCCGGCTTCCGCGCGGCTGCCTTCTTCGCCGCTGACTTCCTGGCGGCCGACTTCCGAGCCGCCGGCCTGGCCGCGGCCGTCGTCGCGCGCGTCCCCGCCTGCTTCTTCCCCTTCTTCCCCGTCTTCCCTGCCTGCTTCCTGCTCACCTGCGTGCGTGCCTGTTTCTTGGCCATTGAGACGACTACTCCTGAGGAACGATTTCTGACACGTCGGCCAGTTGGAGGACGAGGGCCTCCAGTTGCCACATCAACCTGAGCCGCGCTTCGCGCAGCGTGGGATCTTCCGCCATTACCATGACGTCATCGAAGAACGTGGCCACGGGCGGCCCGAACCGGGCGGCCGCCGCGAAGGCCTGCCGGAACGCGGTCCCCGAAGCCAGGGCGTGTTCGATGGCCGGCCGCTGCTCCTCGAGCGCGGCCAGCAGGGCGAGTTCCGCCGGCTCGCCCAGCAGGCTCGCCAGGGGCTGCCCGTCGCGGTCTCGCGAGGCGATGTCCGCCGGCACGTGCTTCGCGATGTTCCGTACGCGCTTGAACATCGTGGCCAGTTGCCGGAATTCGCCGGTGTCCGTGAACTCGGGGAGGACTTCCAGCTTGCGGCGTGCGACGAGCGGGCTCAGGTCGCGCAGGCTGCCGTTGGTGACCGCCCGCACGTTGCGAACGTCGTAGCCCCGCTGCTCGAGGACGTAGCGGAGGCGGTCGGCCAGGAAGGACCACAAGGCCTGCCGATAGCCCTCGGCATCCGCCTCGATGGCCGGCGCGAACGGGCGTTCCGCCGCTTCGACCAGCGTGCCCAGCGCCGCGCGCACGTCCAGGCCGGTCAGCTCCGGCAGGTCGACGAGCACGCGCACGAGGCCCTGTGCGGCCCTGCGCAACCCGTAGGGATCCCGCGATCCGGTTGGACGCTCGCCGGCCGCGAACATCCCGGTGAGCGTGTCGAGCTTGTCCGCGAGCGACACGGCCGCCCACGTCACCGCCGCCTCGCCGAGCTGGTCGCGTGTCGGCGGTTGATCCGCCTCCACGCCGACAGGCAGGTAGTGGTAGTACATCGCCTTCCACACGGCTTCGGGCTGGCCCTCTTCGCGCGCGTAGATCCCGCCCATCGTGCCCTGGAGTTCGGTGAGCTCGCGGACCATGTCCGTCGCCAGGTCGGCCTTGCAGAGCCGGCCGGCCTCCGCCGCGTGCGCGGCCAGGTCGTCCCTGCCGAGCACGGTCCGGCAGATCCACTCCGCCAGGGAGCGGACCCGGTCCGCCTTGGCGCGATAGCTCCCCAGCTTCGTGTGGACGAGCAGCGTCTCCAGGCGATCGACGAAGGCGTCCAGCCGCTCGGTGCGATCGGCGTCCCAGAAGAACCGGGCATCGCGCAGGCGCGCCGTCAGCACGCGCTCCAGGTTGCGCGACACCACCTCCGGCTTCTCCGGCTCCGTGTTGAGCACGGCGAGGAACACGGGCAGCAGCCGGCCCTGATCGTTCACGATCGGGAAGAAGTGCTGGTGATGGATCATCGTGGTCGTCAGCACCTCGTCCGGAAGCGAGAGGAACTCGTCCGGGAAGTGCCCCGAGATCACGAAGGGGTACTCCACCAGGTCCGGCACTTCCTGCAGGAGCGACTGCCCCACCAGGCTCGTCGCCACGCGGCCGCCGCGGCGCCTGGCCTCGACGTCCAACTCGCGGCCGATGCGGCTGTGCCGCTCGCTGCGCTCCAGGACGACGAAGTGCTCCGCGAGGCGCTTGCGGTAGTCGTCGAAGCTCCGGACCTTGATGGCGCGGCCGGGCCTGCCCGTCGTGGCGTGGAAGCGATGGCCGAAGGTCACCGCGCCGGAACGGACTTCGTGGACGAGGTTCCCCTGCCCCAGGGGGGTCCGATAGATCGTGAACGGCACGACCCGCCCGCCGTAGAGGAACACGATCCAGCGGATCGGCCGGCCGAACGTCAGCTCGCCCTTCCCGTCCTCGAGCAGGGCGTCCCACCGCATCTGCTTCGGGAAGGACAACGCGCGGAGCGCGGTGCCGAGCACGTCCGGCAGCACGTCCGCCGCCGTCCGCCCGCGCTGGTGGCGGCGGACCGCCAGGTAGACGCCCTTCTTGCCTGGCACCTCGAGACGCTCGAGGGCCTCGACCTCCACGCCCTGCTTCCGCGCGAACCCGATGGCCGCGGGTGTCGGGCTCCCGTCAGGTCCGAAGGCGGCCGCCACCGGAGGGCCCGTGATGACCTCCTCGATGTCGGCCTGTCGATCGGGGATGCCGGCCAGGCGCGCGGCGAGGCGGCGCGGTGTCGAGTAGACCTCGACGGGCGACTCCGACGCGAGCCGGGCCGCGCGCAGGCTGGCCTCCACCACGGTGCCGAACTGCGCGGTCAGGCCGGGGAGCCAGCTTGCGGGCAGCTCCTCGGTGCCGATCTCGATGAACAGTTCGCGGTCCATCCTCAGGACTCCGATCCCGCGGCCGCGGCGTCTGGCTGCTGCTCGTTCGCGTACTTGCGGCAGATGGCCACGGCCAGGTGCCGCACGCGGAGGATGTAGGCCGTGCGCTCGGTGACGCCGATGCTGCCGCTCGAGTCGAGCAGGTTGAAGAGGTGGGAGCACTTCAGGCAGTGCTCCAGGGCCGGCAGCAGGAGCCCGGCGCCGACGAGCCGCTCCGCGAACCCGTAGGTGGCCTCGAACTGGTCGCGGTGGAAGGCGGCGAACACCGCGGGCTCGATCCCCGTGTCCTGGTTGAACGCGTACTTCGACTGCTCGATCTCCTCGCGCAGCCGGACCTGCCCATAGGTCACGCCGGGCGCCCACTGCAGGTCGAACACGTTGTCCACCTTCTGCAGGAACATCGCAATCCGCTCGAGGCCGTAGGTGATCTCGCACGCCACCGGCGCCAGGTCCACGCCGCCCACCTGCTGGAAGTAGGTGAACTGCGTGATCTCGAGGCCGTCGAGCATGACCTGCCAGCCGATGCCCCACGCGCCGAGCGTCGGCGACTCCCAGTTGTCCTCCTCGAAGCGGATGTCGTGCAGCCGCGGGTCGATGCCGCAGGCCTCGAGGCTCTCGAGGTAGGCCTGCTGGACCGCGTCGGGCGACGGCTTGAGGATGACCTGCAACTGGTGGTGCTTGAAGAGCCGGTTGGGATTCTGGCCGAACCGTCCGTCGTCCGGGCGGCGGGCGGGCTGGACGTAGGCCACGTTCCACGGAGCCGGCCCGAGGACGCGCAGCAGCGTCTCGGGGCTGGAGGTGCCGGCGCCGACTTCGAGGTCGAGCCCCTGCTGGATGAGGCAGCCCCGGGATGCCCAGTAGGCGGAGAGCTTGAGGATGAGGTCCTGGAAGGTCACGAGGTCGCGGCCGTTCGTCGCATCGCGTGGATCACGCGGACCGACCGGGGTTCGCGGTCGAGCAGATGAGTGATGAGCTTTCGATGCACCAGTTCCAGCTCCCGAAGCGTCCGGTCCGATCCGGCCAGTTGTCCGACATCCGCCGGGCCCACGCGCCGCACCCCGTCGACGAACGCCGCCGCGAGGGGCGACAGCGGCAGGTCCGCCGGGTAGACGCCCTGCAGCCGGAGCAGCCAGCACTCGAAGTACCGCGCGAGCGCATCCACCGGCGTCCCGCCCACGAGCGCTTCCAGCGTGGCCACGCCGAGGCGGAACAGCCGCTCGTCCGCGTCGGCGTCCGCCGCCCACTCGTCGATGAGCTCCGCAAAGTAGTGGCTGTACCCCAGTGCTTCGGGGCTGGCGGCCACAAGGGGCGAGGTGAACGGCTCGGCGTAGTTGACGCCGACCAGCTCCCGCCGTTCCTTCTCGAAGTACGCGACCCGGACGTGGGTCAGCGGCTCGAGGGCCGCCCGGAAGCGCGAACGGGGACGCCGGGCGTGCTCTGCGACGCCGCGCTTCTTGCCGCGGTCCGCCGTCAGGAACACCACAATCCGGTCCGCCTCGCCCAGCTTGTAGGTCCGAAGCACCAGGGCGTCGGCCGTGTGAAGCGGCATGCGGTTCGCCTATTCTATCGCGCCAGGTAGGACACGAACAGGGTGGCGAGCCCGAGGAACGACGCGAAGCCCACGACATCGGTGAAGGTGGTGATGAAGACGGAGGACGCGAGCGCCGGATCGACCTTGAGGGCCTTGAGCCCCAGCGGGACCAGCGTGCCGGCCGTGGCCGCCATCAGCATGTTGCAGAGCATCGCCATGCCGAGGAGCAGGCCGAGCATCGGATCCCCCTTGGTCGCCCAGGCCGCGATGGCCGCCGCCGTACCAAGCGCCAGGCCGTTGCCCAGCCCGATGACCGACTCCTTGGCCAGCGCCTTGCGGGCGTTGATCCAGGACAGCTCGCCCAGCGCCAGGCCCCGCACGATAACGGTCAGCGTCTGCGTGGCGGCGTTGCCGCCCATCCCCGCCACGATCGGCATGAAGACCGCCAGCGCGGAGATCTGCTGAATCGTCCCCTCGAACAGGGCGACGACCGACGCGGCCACGAACGCGGTCACGAGGTTGATGCCCAGCCACGGGAGGCGCTTGCCGAGCGCCTCGAAGGGCGGCGTCGCAATCCGCTCGTCCCCGGACACGCCGGCCAGCCGCAGCAGGTCCTCCGTGGCCTCGTCCTTGATGACGTCAATCACGTCGTCCACGGTGACGACGCCCGCGAGCTTGTTTTCCTCGTCGACGACGGGGACGGCCAGCAGGTTGTAGGAGGCCACCTGGCTGGCCACCTCTTCCTGGTCCGTGTCCACGCGGACGCTGATGATGTCCGGCGTCATGATCCGCTTGAGCGGCGTCTCGGGGGACACGAGGAGCAGCCGCCGCAGCGATGTGACGCCGACCAGGTGGCGCCGCGCATCCACCACGTAGAGGTAGAACACCATCTCCACGTCGCGCGCGCCCTGCAGGGCGGTGATGGCCTCCCCCACCGTCAGGTCCTCGTTGAGGGCAAAGACCGACGGGTTCATGATGCGGCCCGCCGTGCGCTCGCCGTACTCGAGGAGGCTCTCGACCTGTCCCGACTCCCGCCGGCGCATCAGCTCCAGCACTTCGCTTGCCAGCTCGTCCGGGAGGTAGTCGATGAGCGCGGCCTGGTCGTCGGAGGGGATCTCGCGCAGGAGCCTGGCGATTTCGTCGGAGGAACGGCCCGTCAGCAGCAGGGCGCCCGGCTCGGGCCCCATCTCGCTGATGGACTCCATGGCCAGGCGCGGCTGGCGTTCCACGAGCAGAGCGAACACCGCCTGCCGCTCGTTGTCCAGCAGGGTGCCGAAGATCTGCGCGAGATCCGCGGGGTGCTGCTTCTGCAGCAGATTCAGCAGGTTGGCTGTCGCGCCGATACGCAACAACCGCTTCACCGAATCGACGACAACGTCACTGCGGCGCTGCACGGCCATGGCGATTCGAGCAAATGTACCACACGCGGATTACGGATCGCCCCGGATCCGGGCCAATGACCCGTCAGACAATCACGCCGAACCCCACCCGGACGACAACGGGAACACCGAGACAGGGAGACAGGACCGAGACGGAGGACGCGCGTCGGCGCGTCCCCTCCCGCAGAGCCGTGCCGCTCTGTGGTCTCTACGTCTCCGTCGCTCCGTACTGTTCTCTTGTCGTCCGTGAAGGCGGTGCAGCCGTCACAGATGCGTCCTACCGCGCGCGCCGCGGCCGGCCGCTGGTAGCCGCCCGGCCCGGTCCCGGTGTCCCGCGCCGCCGCCGCACGCGCCCCTCGAGCCCCAGCTCGTCGAGCGTGCGCTCGTCCTCGCGCCACCCTTCGCGCACCTTGACGTGGAGATCGAGGAACACCTTCGTGTCGAAGAAGCGCTCCAGCTCCTCTCGCGCCGCCGTGCCGATGGCCTTGATCGCCGCACCGCCGCGGCCGATCAGGATCGGCTTCTGCGAGTCGCGCTCGACCAGGATGCTGCAGTAGAGCTTGAGGAGCGGCCCTTCCTCGAAGCGATCCACCACCACGGCCGTGGAGAACGGGAGCTCGTCCCGCGTCTGCTGCAGGACCTGCTCCCGCACCAGTTCCGCGACGAAGAAACGCTCCGGCTGGTCCGTCAGGTAGTCCTCGGGGTAGGTCGGCTCGCCCTCCGGCAGGTGCGAGAGCAGCACCTGTTCCAGGCGATCCACCTGCTCACCCGTCAGCGCGGACACCGGCACGATGTCGGCGAAGCCGACCTCCTCCGCGTAGGCGGCCATGCGCGGCAGCAGCGCGGCCTTGTCCGCGCGGTCCACCTTGTTGAGCGCCAGCACCCGGGGCACCTGCACCTTGCGGACGATGTCCATCAGGAAGCGGTCCCCCGCGCCTGAGGGCTCGCTGGCGTCCACGACCGCGACGACCACGTCCACGTCCCGCAGCGTGTCGATGGCGGCGTCCATCATCCGCACGTTGAGGCGGTGCAGCGGCCGGTGAATCCCCGGCGTGTCGATGAACACGATCTCCCCGCCCTCGTAGCGCCGCACGCCCACGATCCGGTTCCGCGTCGTCTGGGGCTTGTCGGAGACGATGGCGAGCTTCTGGCCCACGAGGCGGTTCAGCAGCGTGGACTTGCCGGCGTTGGGCCGGCCGATCAGGGCGACGAAGCCGCTCTTCATGCGCGCGTCACTCGCCGGCACCTTCGCCGGAGGGCTCTCCGGCAAGCGGTGAGATACGGACGCGCGTGATCCGCCGGCGTTCGGCCTCGAGCACTTCCACGCTGAGGCCGTCCACGTCGAAGCGCTCGCCCGCGGCCGGGACGCGCCCGAGACGCGAGAGCAGGAAGCCGCCGACCGTCTCGAACCCCTCGCCTTCCGGCGTCACGTGCAGGCGCTCGGCCAGCCGCTGGACGTGGGCCTTGCCGCTGAACACGAAGCGGCCGCCCCCCTCGTCGACCACCGGCTCGACCTCCACGTCGTACTCGTCGCGAATCTCGCCGACAATCTCCTCGAGGAGATCCTCCAGCGTCACGAGCCCGGCCGTCCCGCCGTACTCGTCGACCACGACGGCCATCTGCAGGTGGCCCCGCTGGAACTCCTGGAGGAGCTCGACGACACGCTTGGTCTCGGGGACGAAGCTGGCCGGCCGGAGCAGCGGCGTCAGCGGCCCCGAGGAGTCCAGCGTCGACGCGCGGTGGATCAGGTCCTTGATGAACACGAAGCCGACGACATTGTCGAGCGTCTCCTGGAAGACGGGCATGCGCGAGTACTGCTGCTCGCGGAAGGTCGTGTAGAGCCGGTCGATGGTGGCGTCCGCCTCGATCGCCGCGATGTCCGGACGCGGGGTCATCACCTCGCGGACCATCGTCTCGCGGAAGTCGACCAGCGAGCGCAGCAGGGCCCGCGCCTCCCCTTCCTGCAGCGCGTCCGCGTCCTCCGCCGATCCGCCGTTCCCCGTCTCCGCGGCCGCCTCCTCCGTCCCGCCGTTCGGCGCATGGCGCGCGCCGCGCGAGGTGCCCACCGTCAGCAGCGCCAGCGTCAACGGCGACAGGAGGCGCGCCACGCCGTCGAAGGACGGCAACAGGATGTCGAGCACGCCTTCGGGGTTGCGCCGGACGATCAGCAGCGGCACGATGTGCTCGCAGACAAGCGTGAAGCCGACAATGGAGAGCAGGAGCACGGGCAGGCCGGCCGGGTCGACGCCGGTGACGCGCGCCAGGAGCGCCGTCGCCAGGATGGGAATGACGGCCAGCAGGAACCGCGTCGGGATGAAGAGGCGCCGCGGATCGTCGAGGTACTTGCCCAGCCGGTCGTCGCGCCCGCTTCCCTCCACCATGATGCGGAGGGAGAGCTGCATGAGGGCGCTGAATGCCGCGGTGACCGTCCCGATGTAGATCGCCGCGCACCCGAGCAGGAAGAGCAGGAGGGGGGTCATGAGCGTTGTCGGGCCGCGCGTGCCCGGACGCCTGGCGCCGCCGCCGGGCCGCGGCCCGTGCGGTCGATGAGCCCGGCCGGCAGGCCGCCCTTCTTCCGCAGCCGTGCCTCCGCCCGCGCCATGCGCCCCGCGTCCACCTCGTGGTCGTACCCGAGCAGGTGCAGCAGGCCGTGCAGGGCGAGCACGCGCAGCTCCGTCCCGATCGCGTGTCCCTCCGCCTTCGCCTGGCGGGCCGCCACGCCCATCGCGATGACGATGTCCCCGAGGAGGGGCGACTCGGCGGGCACCCGCCCTTCGACGGGGAACGACAGGACGTCGGTGGTCCGATCCATGCCGCGGAACATCCGGTTGAGCGATCGCATGCGCCGGTCGCTGACGAGGGCAACCGTGACCTCGCCGCGGGCCGCGACCGGGGCCACGCGCGCCAGCCACGTCGTCAGTCCCCGCGCCGCCGGCCGTGCCCCGTCCGGGGCCGAGAGGTTAACGCGAAGCCGCGGTGCTGCCATACGCCTCGTATGCACGGACGATCGCCTGGACGAGCTTGTGACGGACCACGTCCCGCTCGTCGAAGTAGACGAACGCGATGCCCTCCACCTTCCCCACCACCTTCATCGCCTCCACCAGTCCGGAGGGACGGCCCTGGAGATCGATCTGCGTGATGTCGCCGGTGACCACCGCCTTCGATCCGTACCCCAGGCGGGTCAGGAACATCTTCATCTGCTCGGTCGTGGTGTTCTGCGCCTCGTCCAGGATCACGAACGCATCGTTCAGCGTGCGGCCCCGCATGAAGGCAATGGGCGCCACCTCGATGGTCCCGCGCTCGAGCATGCGCTCGGCCTTCTCCACGTCCAGCATGTCGTGCAGCGCATCGTAGAGCGGACGGAGGTAGGGGTTGACCTTCTCCTGCAGGTCGCCCGGCAGGAAGCCGAGCTTCTCGCCGGCCTCGACCGCCGGCCTGGCCAGGATGATCCGGCTCACCTTCTTGTTGAGCAGGTAGTGCACGGCCTCGGCCACGGCCAGGTAGGTCTTGCCCGTCCCCGCGGGACCGATGCCGAACACGATGTCGTGCTGCTCGATGGCGTCGAGGTACCGGCGCTGGTTCGCGGACCGGGCGACGATCCGCTTCCGGCCGGCGTGGCGGAGCTGCCCGCCCTGGAGGAAGTGGTCCCGCAGTTCCACGGCGGGGTTCTCCGCCACGAGCTGGGCCGCGTCCTTGACGTCCCGCTCGGAGAGGGCGTGGCCCTCGCTGATGAGACCGCCCAACTGGTCGATCAGCCGCGCCACCTTGTTCGTGTCGGACGGGTCGCCTTCCACGACGAGGTCGTGGCCCTGCGTGCGGATCCGCACGTTCAGGAGGCTCTCCAGATGTCGCAGGTTGTCGTCGTAGGCCCCGAAGAGCGTGGATAGACCGTCCTCCGGGACGGCGATGCGGCGGGTAGCGGCGGTTCCGATCGCGATATCTCCCTGTCTGACAAAGAGTTAATCGACTGCGACAGAGAATGAAGGGTACCACCCGGTCCGTGCGGCGTCAAGGAGGACGGGGGTGTGACGGTCGACACGAAGATGCGAAGGGCACGAAGACGGGTCACGCCTGAATATCTGCTTCGTATCCTCGCCGGTTGACGAAAGAAGGCGGGGAGACGCAGAGCCACGGAGCACACAGAGCGGGCAAGCCTCGGACCGCCG
>CAZUGF010000092.1:11581-15432 GCA_964619705.1 uncultured Bifidobacteriaceae bacterium | reverse complement strand
GCCGCCCACCGTCAGCCCGCCAAGGTGCTACCATCCCGCGCAGGAAGGAACCCGTCATGGCCCGCATCTCCGCCGCCCTTGCCGCCGCCTGTGCCCTCTCCCTGACCCTTGTCGGCGCCGCGCAGGCGCCGCGCACCGCGGTCCCGGAGCCGAAGGACTTCTTCGGGTTCGTCCCCGGGGACGACTACAAGGTCTTCAACTACGAGCGCGACCTCGCGTACTTCCGCGCGCTCGACGCGGCGTCGGACCGCGTCGTCATCGAGGAGATCGGCCAGACCACGCTCGGCAAGACGATGATCGTCGCGCTCATCTCGAGCGAGGCCAACCTGAAGAACCGGGAGCGCTACCGCGACATCGCCCGGCGCCTGGCGACCGCCCGCGGCACCAGCGACGCCGAGGCCCGCGCGCTGGCGAAGGAAGGCAAGGCCATCGTCTGGATCGACGGCGGCATGCACTCGAGCGAGATCGCCAACTCCCACCACATGCCCGAGCTGGCCTGGTGGGTGGCCACGAGCGAGACGGACGAGGCCCGTCGCATCCGCGACAACGTCATCTTCGTGGCCATGCCCACGCTCAACCCCGACGGCCTGGACATCGTCACCGACTGGTACACGAAGCACGTCGGCACGCCCTTCGAGACGACAACGCCGCCGTGGCTGTATCACCACTACATCGGGCACGACAACAACCGGGACTGGTACATGTTCACGCAGGCGGAGACCGCCAACGTCGGCCGCCAGCTCTATCACCGGTGGTTCCCGCAGATCGTCTACAACCACCACCAGAGTTCGCCCTTCCCCGGCCGCATCTGGGGCCCGCCGATGAAGAACCCGGTCAACCCGAATCTGGACCCGCTCATCGTCAGCACCGTGAACCAGATCGGCGAGCACATGCGGAAGCGGTTCGACGTGGAGGACAAGCCCGGCTACGTGAGCGGCATCACCTTCGACATGTGGTGGAACGGCAGCATGCGGGGCGTGCCGGACTTCCACAACATGGCCGGCTACCTCACCGAGACGGCCCTCTACCGGATGGCGACACCGCGCTGCTACACGCCGGAGGAGGTGCCGGACACGTTCGGCGAGGCGAACGGCCACATGCCGGCCAAGACGCCGACCACCGACTACACCAACCCGTGGCTCGGCGGCTGCTGGCACCTGCGTGACGCCGTCACCTACATGGACACCGCGTCCAAGGCGACGCTGGACTACGCGGCCAAGCTCAAGGAGGACCTGCTCTTCAACATCTGGCTGATGGGCACGCGGCAGATCGCGCGCGGGGAGAAGGCGGAAGGCGGTCCCTACGCGTACGTGATCGACCTCGCCGCCCAGCACGATCCCACGCGCACCGTGGAGTTCCTGCGGACGATGAGGATGGCCGGCATCGAGGTACGGCAGGCGGAGCAGCCGTTGACGGCAGGCGGACGGACGTACCCCGCCGGGACGTATGTGATCGGGCCGCAGGCCTTCCGGCCGCACGTGGTGGACCTGATGGAACCCAAGACCTATCCCGAGCGCCGGATGTACCCCGGCGGCCCGCCGGACCGGCCGTACGACATGACCGGCTACGAGCTGGGCCTGCAGATGGGCGTGCACGCGGACCGCGTGACAGAGGCGTTCCCGCTGCCGGAGCGGCTCGTCGAGGACGTGCCGCCGGCCCCGGGCGGCGTGGAGGGCACAGGTGCCGTGTTCACCCTGTCGCCGAACCTCAACATGGGCGTCAAGGCCGTGAACCGCCTGCTGAAGGCGGGTGCGCGCGTGTCGTGGGCGGGCGACGGCACGGTCGTCGTGCAGGACGCGGCACGGGACGCGGTGCAGAAGGAAGGGGAGGCGCTCGGCGTGATGTTCCGTGCCGTCGATACGCCGCCCGCCGGGCTCCGCGCCGTCCGGGCGCCGCGCATCGCGCTCTACAAGAGCTGGCTCGGCAACATGGACGAGGGGTGGACGCGCTGGCTGCTGGAGCAGTACGAGTTCGGCTACACGAGCGTCGGCAACGCCGACATCCGCACGGGCGACCTCTCGCGGTTCGACGTCCTCATCCTCGCGCACGAGAACGCCGAGCGGATCCTCAACGGGCACCCGGCGGGCACGATGCCGGACGAGTACGTGGGCGGCATCGGCGTGGACGGGGCCGCGAAGATCCGCGCCTTCGTCGAGAACGGCGGGACGCTCCTCGCCTGGGACAGCGCCGTGGACTTTGCCATCAGCACGCTCGCGCTGCCGCTGCGGAACGCGGTGGCCGGCACGCGTCCGACGGAGTTCTTCATTCCCGGCACGCTGCTGCGCATCGACACGAAGCCCGACTACCCGCTGGCCTACGGGATGGAAGCGAAGGCCATCGCGATGTTCAACTCCAGCCAGGTGCTGACCGTAGTGCCGCCGGCCGCGGAAGGCACGCAGCGCGGGACGAGGAACGTCGACGTGTTCGTCGAGTACGCGCGCGAGGACTTCCTCGCGAGCGGCTGGGAGCTCGGCGGGAGCCGCTACCTGGCCGGCCGCGTCGCCGGCGCGCGCGTGCCGGTGGGCAAGGGGCAGGCCGTGGTGTACGGCTTCCGGCCCGGCTGGCGCGGCCAGCCGCACAACACGTTCAAGCTGCTGTTCAACCCGCTGTACGCGAGCACGATGGGGACGGGGGAGACGGTCACGCGATAGGGCAACCGTCATCAACGATAACGGGGACACAGAGACGCAGAGACACAGAGAAATTGAGGCATAGCGACATAGAGACATAGCGATCGCGCGAGGACACACTCGGGACGCGCGCCGGCGCGGAGCGCCGACGGGGGGACCGAATCGCCGGGCCGCCATGAGCCGCTCGCCACACACTTGCAGGCTCATGGCGGACCGGCAATTCGGTCCCCCGGGGGCCGGTCTACGACCGGCCCCGCGCGTCCGCTGTCCGCAGCCGGACGCCTTCTCTGTGATCTCTGTGATCTCCTTACCTCTGTGTTCTTCTTTCGTCTCACTCGGGGCGTGCCCGGACGCATCGTGAACGGGTGCGGCGTGCTGGTGGACAATGCGGGTCAGGAGGACACTGCCGATGCCGGGACGTTCGCTTGCGGCGCTCGTCGTTGCCGGTCTCGTGGCCGGTGCCCCGGTCGACTCGCGCGCGCAGGCGCTCGACGTCGACCGGCAGCTGGCCTTCCTGCGCACGGCGCGCGTCGTCGACACCCGCCCGATCGGCAAGGGCGTCACCGGCGCGCTTCGCGTGACGCTGACCGACGGCACGCTGACCCACGACGCCTCGTTCCAGTCCGTCGACGAGCGTGCGACGCCCACGGACCTGGCGGCGGGGCGCCGCCGGGCCGGCGAACTCCTGTTCGTGGATTCCTACCGCTACAACATCGCGGCGTGGGAGCTCGCGCGCCTGCTCGGGCTCGCGCACATGATGCCGGCGACTATCGCACGCCGGATCGGCGGCAAGGACGGCGCCCTCTCGTGGTGGATCGACGATGTGCTGATGGACCAGGCGGAGCGAGAGGCCAGGGGCGCGCAGCCTCCCGAAGGCAAGGGCCTCAATGTCGTCCGCCAGCGGCAACTGATGTACATCTTCGCGGAGCTCGTGCAGGACACCGATCGCAACAAGGGCAACGTGATCTACACGCGCGACTGGCAGGTGATCATGATCGACTTCACGCGCGCGTTCCGCCTGGACGCGACCCTGCGTCAGCCCGAGACGCTGGTCTCGAGCGATCGCCAGCTGCTGGCGAGCCTGCGAGCCCTGACGGCCGAGGATGTCCGGCGTGCCGTGGAGTCCCACCTCACCAACTGGGAGGTCGAGTCGCTGATGCGGCGCCGCGCCCTGATCGTGGAGCGATTCGACAAGCTGATTGCCGAGCGCGGGGAAGCGGC
>CAZUGF010000092.1:0-11481 GCA_964619705.1 uncultured Bifidobacteriaceae bacterium | reverse complement strand
TAGGCGACCCTGAAGGGTCGCCTCTACAGGAGAGAGCGTGGAGAAGACTGTGTAGGGGCAACCCTTCAGGGTTGCCCTCCTCCCAACCCTTGCCCGCGACTCAGCCCCAGCGACGCGATCAGGCCGGCGAGATCCCCGGGCGGCGCGGCCTCGATCGCCAGCGGCTCACCGGTCATCGGGTGCGTGAGCGCGACCCGCCAGGCATGGAGCGCCTGCCGGGTGAACGCAATCCCCGGCACCGCGCGCCCGTAGACCGGATCCCCGGCGAGCGGCCATCCCTTGTGCGCCAGGTGCACGCGGATCTGGTGCATGCGGCCCGTGACGAGACGGCAGCGCAGCAGGGATACGTGCGCGCCGGCCGCCGTCCCCTCGCCGCCGGCCTCCGCGGCGATTCGGGCCGTGGCCAGCCGCTCGTACTTCGTCACCGCGCGCTGGCCGCCGCGATCGGTGACGGCCACCCTGCGGCGGTCCCACGGGTCGCGATCGAGGGCGAGGTCGATGGTGCCGCGCACGGGCGACGGCCGGCCCAGCACCACCGCGAGGTAGTCCTTCTCGATGCGTTCCGCCTTCATCTCCCGCTGCAGCGCGGCCACCACCTCGCGGCGCTTGGCCACCAGCAGGACGCCCGACGTCATCTTGTCCAGGCGCGTGAGCAGCGCGGGCGCATCGCCGGACGGCCATCGGGCCGCCCGCCAGAGGAGTGCGTTCAGCAGCGTGCCGTGCAGGTTCCTGTACGACGGATGGACGACGATGCCCGGCGGCTTGTTGATCGCGAGGATATGGGCATCCTCGAAGAGGACGTCCAGCGGGATGTCCTCCGGCTTCGGCCGCGTGCGGCCGCGAATCTCGCGCGCGTCGAGCTGGACACGGTCGCCGCCGGCCACGCGCCACGCGATGCGCGGCGCCGCCTCGCCGTTGATGGTGACGCGGCCGGCCGCGATCCATCGCTGGATGCGTGCGCGGGAAACGCCCGGTTCGTGGCCGAGGTGGCGCAGGAGCACCACGTCCAGGCGCACGCCCACATCGCCGCGATCGATGTCGATCCGGCGCCAGCTCACGGGGGCCGGGCCTGCGGTGCGCGGTCGTCCGATCGCGTGCTCCGCTACTTCGTCGCGCTCATCAGCTCGACATCGAACACGAGCATGCCGCGCGGGCCGTCGCCCTGGCCCTTGTACGCCAGGCGCTCGGGGATCCAGAACCGCATCTTCTCGCCCGGCGTCATGAGCTGCAGTCCTTCGGTCCATCCCTCGATGACGTCGGTCAGCGCAAAGGTGGCCGTCTGGCCGCGCATCAGGGAACTGTCGAACAGCTTCCCGTCCGTCGTCCAGCCGGAGTAGTGGACCGTGACGCGGCTGGACCGCGAGGGCTTCGCGCCGCCCGTGCCGGGGCGCAGGGATCGGTACGCCAGGCCGGACGGCGTCCGCTCCGCGTCGTCCGGGACGGCCGCCACGTCGGGTGGCGGGTTCTTCTCCGGGGAGGGCACGATGTCGAGGAGCTCGATGTCGAAGACGAGCATGCCCTGCGGGCGGCCGGACTGCCCGGCGTAGGCGAGGTCCTGCGGAATCCACAGCCGCCGCTTCTCGCCCACGGTCATGAGCTGCACGCCCTCGCCCCAGCCCTTGATGACGCGGCTGACGGCAAACGTACTCGCGGCGCTGCGGGCGTAGGAGCTGTCGAACATCTTGCCGTCGGACGTCCAGCCCGTGTAGTGGACGGTGACGAAGTCCTCGGCGCCGGGCTTCGTGGTGCCGCTGCCCGCCTGGAGCAGCGTGTGGGACAGGCCGGACGCGGTCTTCTCCGCATCGGCGGGCGGGCGGGCGACATCCGCCGGCGCGGGAATCGGCTGGAACGGCGCCGGCTGCGCGGCAAGCGCGGCGCCCATCAGGACGACAAGGGCGGCAACGGAAAATCTCATCCGGTTATCGTAGCCTCGATCGCCCGGGCCGTGGGCGGTCCGCCGGGACGGAGGAGCCGGCTCCGGCTCCTCCCGCAGCCTCAGCCGTCGACGACCATGAACGCCGGGTCCTCGATGAACTCCTTGATCTTCACGAGGAACTGCACCGCCTCACGGCCGTCGACCAGGCGGTGGTCGTAGCTGAGGGCGAGGTACATCATCGGCCGGATGACGACCTGTCCGTCGACCACCGTCGGCCTGTCGGCGATCTTGTGCAGGCCGAGGATGCCCACCTGCGGCGGGTTGAGGATGGGCGTGCTCATCAACGACCCGAACACGCCGCCGTTGGTGATGGTGAAGGTCCCGCCTGTCAGATCCTGGAGCGTCAGCGTGCCGTCGCCCGCGCGCTTCGCGAAGTCGCGGATCGCGCCTTCGATCTCCGCGAACGACATCCGGTCCGCGTCGCGCAGGACGGGCACCACGAGGCCGCCCTCGGCGCCCACCGCCATGCCGATGTCGTAGTAGTGCTTGCGGACGATCTCGTCGCCCTGGATCTCCGCGTTGACGAGCGGGAACGCCTTGAGCGCGCCGACCGCCGCCTTGACGAAGAAGGACGCGATGCCCAGGCCCACGCCGTGGGTCTTCTGGAACGCCTCCTTGCGCCGCGCGCGGAGGGCCATGATGGCGGTCATGTCCACTTCGTTGAACGTGGTCAGCATGGCCGCCGTCCGCTGCGCCTCGACGAGGCGGCGGGCAATGGTGGCGCGCCGCTTGGACATGCGCTCGCGGGACTCCGTCCGGTCCCCCTGGGCGGCGGCCGCCGGGCGGGGAGCGGACGCGGGGCTCTTCGCGCCCTGAGCGCCGGAGCGGGCGGTGCTGTCCGCACCGGCCGGCGCCTGTGGCGCCGCTGCGCGAAGGACATCGCCCTTGGTGACCCGCGGACCGCTGGCGGGGACGGACTCCAGCTTCACGTCGTGTACGCGCGCGACATTGCGTGCCGTGGGCGTGGCCCGGACCTCGTCCGCCGCCGGCGCCCTGGCGGCCGCGGGTGTCGCCGTGTCTGCGCCGGAGGCTGCGGCCGGGGCTGCCGCCGCCGGGCTATCCTCCGCGGCGCCCTCCTCGAGTTCGGCGAGCACCTCGCCGACCTTGACGTCGGCGCCCTCGGCATGGCGGATGGCGCGCAGGACCCCGGCGCGATCCGCGCTCACCTCGAGGTCGATCTTCTCCGTCTCGAGTTCCACGAGCGCGTCACCGGCGGCCACGTGGTCGCCTTCCTTCTTCAACCACTTCGCCACGCGCGCTTCGACGACGGATTCACCAAGTTCGGGAACGACGATGTTCGGCATAAGGGCTCAGATCTGCTTCGACAGGATGCGGTCCAGCGTCTTCGGCTCGGCGTCCAGCTCGAACGCCTGCTGGACGATGGCGCGCTGGTTGGCGGCGTGCCACGTCGACGATCCCTCCGAGGGGCTGGAGTTGCGCTGGCGCCCGATGTAGCGGAGCGGCCACTGGCCGTCGACGAGCTGTTCGAGGAGCGGGCGCACGAACTCCCACGCCCCCATGTTCTCCGGCTCTTCCTGCACCCAGCAGACATCGCGCAGCTTCGGGTACCGGTTGGCGACCTTGCGGATCTCCTCGGCGGGGAACGGGTAGAGCTGTTCCACGCGCACGAGCGCCACGGACTGATTGTCCGCGCGCAGGTCGCTCCCCGCCAGGTCGACGTGGACCTTCCCGCTGCACAGCACGAGCCGCCGCACCTGTGCCGGCTGGCGGATCGAGGCATCGTCGATCACGAGGCGGAAGCGGCCTTCGGCCAGCTCCGCGGGCGCCGACGCCGTCGCGGCGTGCCGCAGCAGGCTCTTCGGCGTCATGACGATGAGCGGGAGCGGGTCGGTGGTCAGCAGGGCGGCCTGCCGGCGGAGCAGGTGGAAGTACTGCGCGGCGGTGGTGCAGTTGGCGATCCGCATGTTGGTGTCCGCGGCCGCGTTCAGGAAGCGCTCGAGGCGTCCGCTCGAGTGATCCGGCCCCTGGCCTTCGTACCCGTGCGGCAGCAGGAGCACGAGCGAGGACGCGAGGCCCCACTTGGCGCGGCCGGACGTCAGGAACTCGTCGAGGATCACCTGCGCGCCGTTGATGAAGTCCCCGTACTGGCCTTCCCAGAGCACGAGGCGCCCCGGCGCCTGGATGTTGTAGCCGTACTCGAAGCCGATGGTCGCGTTCTCGGTGAGCGGCGAGTTGTGGATCTCGAACGCCGCCCGTGCGCGCGGGATGGCCTGCAGCGGCACGAACCGCCGGCCGGTGACGGCGTCGTGGTAGACCGCGTGGCGGTGCGAGAAGGTGCCGCGCTCGACGTCCTCCCCGGTCAGGCGGATGGCAATGCCGTCCTCGAGGATCGACGCGTAGGCCAGCTCCTCGGCGGCCGCCCAGTCCACGGTACGCGCCGACGGGTCGTCGAACATGGGCCGGCGCCGCGCACGCCCCCGCTCGAGCTTGGGGTGCATCGCAAACCCCTCGGGGAGCTCGAGCAGCTCCGCGTTGAGTGCCCGCAGCCGATCCAGCGGGACGGCGGTCTGCGCCCGCCGGGCGGCGCCACTCGGCGGCACGTCCGGCAGCGGCGGGATGAAGTCCTCGTCGACCTTCAGCTCCGCGTACGCCCGCTCCATGACCGCGAAGTGCTTCTGCACCATCGCGTCCGCATCCGCGGCTGTCACCTGTCCGGCCTCGGCCAGGGATCGCGCGTACTGATCGCGCACGGTCGGGTGTGCGGCGACGGCCTGGTAGAGGAGCGGCTGCGTGAACGCCGGCTCGTCGCCCTCGTTGTGGCCGTAGCGCCGGTAGCCGATGAGATCGATCAGGAAGTCCAGCTTGAACGTGTCGCGGTAGGCCCAGGCCAGGCGCGCGGCCTCGATGCATGCGACCGGGTCGTCGGCGTTGACGTGCGTGATCGGGATCTTGAACCCGCGGGCGAGGCCGCTCGCGTAGCTCGTGCTGAACGACTCGGGCGGCTCGGCGGTGAAGCCCAGCTGGTTGTTGGCGATGACGTGGATGATTCCGTCGACGTCGTAGCCCGCCAGGCGCGACAGGTTCAGCGTCTCGGCCACGATGCCCTGGCCGGGGAACGCGGAGTCGCCGTGGATGAGGATGGCCAGCACCTCGTCGCGGTGGAAGCGCGGCGGTCCCGGCCGATCCACGTCGGTCCCGGCCGCGCGTGCCATGCCGTTCAACACGGGATCCACCGCCTCGAGGTGGCTCGGGTTCGGCGGCATGGAGACGACCAGCGACTCGGGGCGCCCGGTGCGGCGCTCCATGCGCGCGCCGGCGTGGTACTTGACGTCGCCCATCCAGCCCAGGTCCACGCGGAGCTCCTTGCTCACGACGGGGTCCTTGAACTCCGCGAGGATCTGCTCGTACGGCTTCTGCAGGATGTGCGCGAGCACGTTGAGCCGGCCGCGGTGCGCCATCGCCACCATGACGTGCCGGACGCCGGCGGCGGCCGCATCCGAGATGATCTCGTCGAGGATCGGGATCATCATGTCCAGACCCTCGATGGAGAACCGCGTCTTGCCCGGGAACGTCCGGTGCAGGAAGCGCTCGAAGCTCTCCACCTGCGAGATGCGATCGAGCAGCTCACGCCCGTCGATGGGATCGAGCGGCGGACGGAACTGCCCGGACTCCACCGCGTGGCGCAGCCAGTCGCGCTCGGCCGGGACGAAGACGTGGTTGTAGTCGTGGCCGGATGTCGCGATGTAGATCGCGCGCAGGCGCTCGATGGCCTCGAAGGCGTTGGCGGCCGTCTCCGCAACCGGCCCGCCCACGATCGACGCCGGCAGGCGGCGCAGCGTGTCCTCCGTCAGGCCGTGATACGCGGCGTCCAGCGACGGCTCGCCGAGCGGCGTGTAGAACCCCGGCGGATCGAGACGCGCTGCGAGATGGCCGAACCGGCGGATGCACTCCGCCAGGCGGAACACCGCGATGCCCGCCTCGAGGTCTCCGGCCCTGGCGGCCGGCGGCTCGATCGCCGATTCCGGCGGCGTCCACCGTCCAAACGCCTCGCGGGTCGCGGCGTCCACGGAGCGCGGGTCCTTCCGGTACCGCTCGTACAACTCGACCACGTAACCCGCATTCGCCCCGCTGACGTGTTCCCACCCGCTCATGACCTTCCTATCTTAGCCAACGTGCAGAAAACTGCCGAATCCGGCCGGTCCGGCCTCGGTCTCCCGCCGGCGCGCGCGCCCGCGCTGCACGGAACTGCGCACCCCGTAACGCGCCGGACCGGTGCCGCCGATACGGCGTACGGCATGCCTGAGCTCGGTCCGGTGGGCGGCGGCAGCGGCGTCGAGGCCAACCTGGCCTTCACCAAGTTCGTCTTCCTCTGTGCGCCGGAGAACGACCCCGCGCTCTGGGCCCGCCTCCGCACCGTCGGCGGCCTCGTCGGACGCGGGTTCTTCAACGACTTCGACACCGAAGGCGCGCGCGACGCGCAGGCCTGCGAGACCATCCAGTTCCTGGTGCGGGATGCCTCCTCGCCGCGCACCGCCTGTGCGGGCCCGTGTGTCAGCCAGGCGCCGCTGGCCGTCCAGGTCTCCAGCCGCTATCGCCCGCGCTTGCAGGAAGTGGAGGAGGAGCTGCGGCGGCGCATCGGCGGCACGGTGCCCATCCTCTCCATCGACGGCGCGCTCCGCGGGCCCCGCTACTCGAGCGCCGAGTTGCAGCAGCACCTGCAGGCACACGCGCCCGTCCGTCGGTCCGGACGCGTCAGCGCCAACGCCATCGTGCTCCCGATCAACAAGACCGCCGCGTGGTGGGCCAAGTCGTCCTTCGAGCGGCACGCGTACTTCTATCCGCACACGCCGCCGGGCGCGGCGCAGCCGTCCGCCGGGCACGCGCAGGCCGCCAGCGAAGGGCTGGGGCGCCTCTACAAGCGCATGTACCACAACCCCGACGGCTACGGCCGTCCCGGCGAGTACGACTTCATCGGCTACTTCGAGTGTGAGGACGCGGCGCTCCCGATGTTCGATCGCGTGTGCTCGGCCCTCCGCGATCCCGCGTGCAACCCCGAGTGGTCGTTTGTGGAGGAGGGACCGGCCTGGCGCGGGAAGCGCGTGATGCGGTTCTGAGATCCCCGCCGATCGGGCCGGCATGCCGGTTCAACGCAGCTGGATGCCGACCTGGAGGTGGGCATTCGGCCCGCCGCCCTGTTCGGGCCAGCCCACGTCGAGGCCGACGCTGAACGCCGAGGCATTCAGGAACACACCCGCGCCGTACCCGCGGCCGAACTGCTGGTCCGCCAGCGCCTCGCCCGCCGCGTAGACGGCGGCGGCATCCGCGAAGACCTTGAGACCCATCTGGCCGACGTTCGTCGGCGGGGCAATCGGCACCAGCATCTCCACGGCCGCGGCGGCCAGGCTGTCGTTGGCGCGGCTGCCCGCATCCGACCCGCGCAGCGAGGGGATGCCGCCGAGCAGAGCCTGTTCGAAGGGCGGCATCGGCCTGTCCGGCGAGGCCGGCTCGGCGCGCACGCCGAGCACGGTGACGCGGAAGACCCCGAGGTAACCGCGGCCGTCGAAGGTCATGCGGTTGGCCGAGGTCGTGCCCCGCGCGGCCTCGTCCGCGGCCACGCTCGTCGCGTCGAAGCTCAGCCGCTTGAACCCGATGGCCGCGTACACCGCGTGCTGCGGCTCGGCCGGATCGCCGCGCGTGTCGAGCACGAGATCCGCGCCAATCGTCGTCGTCCTGTCGTCGAGGCCCCCGGCCACGTCCGCCACGCGCGCTTCGCCGCGGGCACGCAGCCAGGATCGCGGCGCGCTCTCGACGCGCGCCCAGACGTCGCCGCGCGTGTCGCCCGGACCGTGGAACGGGTGCTCGCTGCGATGAATGCCGCCGCCTCCGGCCAGCCGGGCTACCGGAGCGTTGACGAACCGCCGCTCGATCTCGACGCGGGCCTGGCGCTCGCCGCCCCACGTGAGCGGGACGGAGACGCGGGTGCGCGGGCCGAGCCGGTCCACCAGGCTCAGCCGTGCGCCGTAGGTGTAGCCGCCGTCCCGGTAGCTCAGCATCGGCGCCCACACGTCGCCGGCCGTGCGCGTCCAGCCGCCGGGCGTCAGCCCCTCGGCGCGAATGCCGATCTGCTCGTCGACGACGATGACCAGGAGGATTTCCGCGGGGTTGTCGATGGCAAGGCGCCGCTTCCGCACCTCCACCTTCGCAAACCGTCCACTCCGTTCGAGGCGGGCCTGGACGTCGCGCACCAGCCCGTTCGTAGCCGGCTGGCCGGTGATGGGCCCGGTGAGCGCGAGGATGTCGGAGACAGGCGTCGTGTGGTTGCCGTAGACGCGCACGTCCACGACGACCTCGGTCTGCGCCGCGGCGGTCCCGTACGCGGCGGTCGCGGCACCGGCGGCCGGGGTGCGCGCCGCAAACGGGACGCTGGCCGCGGCGACGTCCGCGTAGAGCAGGCTCAGTGCAATCAGGAGGGCCGCGCGCATCGTGAAGATTATCGTCCGCTGAGTCGGGAGCCATGATACCCGACGGCCAACGATTCGGACACCGCGGATCGCGCGGTCAGTCGTCGGTGGTCTCCGGCGTGCTGCGCCGGTAGACGACCTTGCCGTCGGCGATCGTCACGAGGACCTCCACGTTCGCCAGTTTCGCGGGCGGGATGGCGAAGATGTCCTCCGACAGGATCACGATGTCGGCCAGCATGTCCCGCTCGATGGTGCCCTTGCGCAGCTCGTCGAAGGACGCCCACGCGGCGCCGCTCGTGAACGCGCGAACGGCGTCGCGCAGCGAGAGGCGCTCGGCCGGGACCCAGCCGCCCTCGGGCTCGCCCTCGAGCGACATCCGGTTGACGGCGACGAAGATGCCCATCAGCGGATCGAACGGCGCGACGGGCCAGTCGGATCCGAAGGCCAGCGTCGCGCCGGACCTGGACAGGCTGCCGGACATCCATCCGCGTTCCGCGCGCTCACGGCCGAGGTTGGCGAACCACGGGTCGTCGTCCTCCGGCGGGAGCCCGTGCACGGGCTGCACGCCCGCGACGACGCCCAGCGTGCCGAAGCGCGGCACGTCCGCCGGGTCCGGCACCTCGATGTGCTCGATGCGATGACGGCGCCCGCGGGGCGGTTCGGGGTTCTCCGCGGCCGCCCGCTCGTAGGCATCGAGCGTCGCCCGGATGGCGAGGTCCCCGATGGCGTGTGTCATCACCTGCCACCCCCGCCGGTCGAGCTCGCTCACGAGCCGCCCGAGCTGTTCGACGGTCGTCGTCAGGCTCCCGTGCTCCTCGCCGTGGCCCGTGTAGGGCTCGAGCATCGCCGCCGTCCGCGTCTCCACGACGCCGTCGGCGACGATCTTGACGGCCCCGGTCTTGAGCAGCGGGTCGTCGGCGTACTTCCGGCGCACCGCATCCAGGGCGTCCAGGTCCTCGTCTGTCGCATCCGGCTCGACGGTCAGGGCCTGGTAGACGCGCAGCGTCAGCTCGTCCCGCTCGCGCAGCTCGTCGTAGAGGTCCAGATCTTCTGGCGTGCCGCCGGCGTTCTGCACGCTCGTGATGCCCACGCGATGCGCCTCGACGATGGCGGCGCGGATGGCGGCGAGCCGGTCGCCGCGGGTCGGCGCGGGCATGGCCGTGGTCATCAGGTCCATCGCACCCTCCTTGAGGATGCCGGTCGGTTCACCGGTCCGGGCATCCCGGACGATCACGCCGTTCTCGGGGTCTGCGGTGCGCCGGGTGATGCCCGCGGCCTCGAGCGCCCGCGAGTTGGCCCAGCCGGTGTGCCCGTCGTAGGCCACGAGGTAGGCAGGACGGTCGGGCACGAGGGCGTCCAGCATCTGCCGTGTCGGCAGGGAGGCGCCGAACGGCGCGTAGTACCAGCCGCGTCCCCGGATCCAGTCCCGGCCGGGGTTGGCCTCCGCCCATGCCTTGATGGTGGCGGTCACGGCTTCGAGCGTGGCGGCCTCCGCCAGGCTCAGCTGATCGAGCGCCAGGCCGCCGCTGACGAGGTGGGTGTGGGCGTCGTTGAAGCCGGGCAGGACGCTGCCGCCCATGGCATCGACGACGGTCGTCTGCGCGCGGCGCAGGCGCTGGATTTCGCGATTGGTGCCGACGCGCAGCACCTTGTTGCCCTGTACCGCGACGGCCTCGGCCTCGGCGGACCCGTCCTCCGCGAACACCTTGCCGTTGACGATGATCAGGTCCACCGGACCATCGTCTTCGCGCGTGGCCCCGACGATGAGGCCGGCGATGAAGGTCACGCCAACGATGCACGCGACGATGTAGGCCGTCAGCCGGGCCGCCATGCCCGGATTCTAGCCCACTTCCGGGGTCCGGTGGCCGGGCGCGCCGGTCCCGGACGCCCGGGCCGGCGGCGGTGGATGAAGGTATGCTCGTCTCTTTCGGAGGGCGCGGCGATGCGGTTTGCGATACTCGGGTCGGGGGCGGTCGGCGGCTATTTCGGCGCGAGGCTTGCGCGGACGGGGCAGGACGTCACGTTCGTCGCGCGCGGCGCGCATCGGGACGCGATTCGCGAGAAGGGGCTGGAGATCCGGAGCGCGGCGCTCGGGGACTTCACGGTCCGCGCGCCGGCGGAGTCCGACACGGCCCGCGTGGGCATCGTGGACGTCGTCATCGTGGCGATCAAGGCGTACGACAACGCCTCGGCGTACGCGATGCTGCCGCCGCTCGTCGGCCCGGACACGGTGGTGCTCACGCTGCAGAACGGCGTGGACAACGTCGACGAGCTCGCGCGCACGGTCGGGGAGCGCCACGTGCTGGGCGGCACGACCTACGTCGCCACGGCGCTGGAGGCGCCGGGGCGGATCGTCCAGACGGGCGTGCACCGGTCCATCCTGTTCGGCGAGGTCTTCGGCGACCTCGGCGGTGTCTCCCCGCGCGTCCAGGCGATTGCCGACGTGCTGGCGCCGGCGGACATCCAGGTAACGGCGGTGCCCGATGCGCGGACGCCGCTCTGGGACAAGTTCGTCTACCTGGTGCCGTTCTCCGGGTTCACCGGCGCGGCCCGCCTGCCGATCGGGTTCATCTGGACGTTCCCGCAAGTGCGTGAGCTTTTCTATGCCGCCGCGCGCGAGGTGGCGGCGATTGCAGCGGCGGAGGGCGTGGCGATTTCACCGAACCGCTTCGAGATGCTCGAGGAGTACATGACGAACATCCCCGCGGAGACGCGCTCCTCGCTCCTGATCGACCTCGAACAGGGGAAGCGCATCGAGGTGGAGGCGCTCCAGGGCGCCGCCATGCGCCGGGCCGCGCGCCACGGCGTGCCGGTGCCGATCGTCTCGACGCTGTACGCGGCGCTGAAAGCGTGGGAGGGCGGGGATCCGCGGCAGGCGCGGTAGACACCTGCCGCGATCACGAAAGACGGACACAGAGACACAGAGACACAGAGAGACCGAGGGACGGCAGACGCAGTGGACGCGCGTCGGCGCGGAGCGCCGACCGGGCGTGGTCACTGGTCCGGATCCCCATGAGCCGATCCCTTCGCGCACCGGGCTCATGCGGATCCGGCCCAGTGGCCACGCCATGCGGCCGGTCGTTGACCGGCCGGCGCGTCCGTCCCCTCTGCCGCCTACCGCAC
>CAZUGF010000091.1:7179-15460 GCA_964619705.1 uncultured Bifidobacteriaceae bacterium | reverse complement strand
GGGCATGCCACCCCGAACCTCCGTGCTTCCGAACCTCCGTGAACCTTCGTGCTTTTGAACCCCCGTGCTTTGAACCCCCGTGCTTTGAACCCCCGTGCTTTGAACCCCTCGTGCTTTGAACCCCTCGTGCTTTGAACCCCCGTGCCTTATCCTGTTCCAATGACCGACCGTGCCGTCACCTATGGCAGCTACCTCGCGATCGATGAGCTCCTCTCCCTGCAGCGGCCCCGCTCCGATGGTCCCGAACACGACGAGATGCTCTTCATCGTCATTCATCAGGTCTACGAGCTGTGGTTCAAGGAGATCCTGCACGAGCTGGATCAGGTCGTCCGGTGGATGGACCAGGGGGAGGCGCACAAGGCACAGCACACGCTCAAGCGCGTCCTGACCATCCTCAAGGTGCTCGTCGCCCAGCTCGACATCCTCGAGACGATGACGCCGCTCGAGTTCCAGTCGTTCCGGGAACGGCTGGATGCGGCCAGCGGGTTCCAGTCCGACCAGTTCCGGCAGCTCGAGTTCGCGCTGGGCCACAAGCAGGCCGGCGCGCTCGCGCGGTTTCCCGCGGGGAGCCGTGCGCACGAGGCCCTCCGCATGCGGCTCGAGGCCCCCACCTTGTGGGATGCCTTCCTGCGTTACCTCGCGCGCGAGGGATACGACGTGCCGGCGGAGGCCCTGTCCCGCGACGTCACGACCGCGCCCGAGGCGTCCGACGCGCTCCAGGAGACGCTCATCCGCATCTATCGCACGGACCCGAAGAACACCGAGATGTGCGAACGCCTCGTGGACCTGGACGAAGGCCTCCAGGAGTGGCGGTACCGACACGTCAAGATGGTCCAGCGCACGATCGGCACGAAGCCGGGTACCGGCGGATCGGCCGGCGCCGGCTACCTGATGACGACGCTCATGCAGCCGCTCTTCCCGGACCTGTGGGCAATCAGGGCGCGGCTGTAGGCGGGATGATGACCGGCCTGGCCCGCCACTACTCCCGGTTCCGCGTGTCGGAACGCCTGCTCCTGACCGGCCACTCGCACCAGGCCTGGCCCGACGCGGGCTTTGCCGCGCAGCAGCAGGCGTGGCTCGACGCGGCGGAGTACGTCGACCACAAGTGGGCGCAGGCGGAGGCCCGCGCCGAGCACGTTCGAGAGGGATGGCGGCGGCTGCTCGGAGAGCCCCGCGCGGAGATCGCCCTCGGCGCGAACACGCACGAGCTCGTGACGCGATTCCTGTCGGCCCTGCCGCTCGCCGAGCGGCCGCGGCTCGTGACGACGGACGGAGAGTTCCACTCCATCCGGCGGCAGATGGACCGACTGGCCGAAGCCGGCCTGGAGATCGTCAAGGTGCCCGCCCGCCCCGTGGCGACGCTCGCCGACCGCCTGGCCGCGGCGCTTGACGAGCGCACCTCCGCGCTGCTCGTGTCGTCCGTGCTGTTCGAGACGGCCGAGATCGTGCCGGACCTCCAGCGCGCGGCGGCCGCGTGCGCCGCGCAGGGGATCGAGCTCCTCGTCGACGCGTACCATCACCTCAACGTGGTGCCGTTCGACCTGCACGCGCTCGGGCTCTCCGCCGCCTTCATCGTCGGAGGCGGCTACAAGTACTGCCAGCTCGGCGAGGGCAACGCGTTCATGCGCGTGCCCGCGGACTGTGCCCTGCGCCCGGTCATCACGGGGTGGTATGCGGAGTTCGCGGCGCTCGACCACGCGCCGGAGACAGGAGCCGTCGCCTGGGGCGAGGGCGCCTCGAGGTTTGCCGGCGCCACCTACGACCCGACCGCCCACTACCGGGCGGCCGCCGTCTTCGACTTCCACGCGGAGCTCGGCCTCACGCCCGGCGTGCTGCGTGAGACGAGCCTCGCCCAGGTCGCACAGCTCGCGCAACGCATCGAGAGGCTGGACCTCGAGCGCGCCGGGCTGGTCGTGGAGCCGGTCGCACCGGAGGGCCGGGCCGGCTTCCTCGCCATCCGCGCGCCCGACGCGGCCGGGCTCGCCAGGGCCATGCAGCAGCGCGGCGTCTGGTGCGATGCGCGGGGACAGTGGCTCCGCCTCGGCCCCGCACCCTACCTCACGAGCGAACAGTTGTTCGGTGCGGTAGACGTGCTCGCCGACATCGCTCTTGCGAAGCGGCCGTGATCCAGTCGGCCGTACTGCGATTTTTCAATCGATTGGATTCGGAAGTCCTTTATGGACGCCAGGCCGCACGGCATGGCGAGACTTGGCCGTGTTTCGATCGAATCGCCACGGCCCATTCCGGCATACCGATTGCTTAGATCAGAGATGGCGATTGAAAGATTGGCTGCGAACCCCACAGGAGTCAGCCAAGTTTGTGAGCCAGGCTGACTAGGCCGCTGGCTCGAAGGGGCCCATGATGATGGGCCCCTTTTTGTTTGTTGTTTGCTATCGTTGCAGCGAGTCATGCGTACGGGGACCTGGTTGGTGGCGCTGGCGGCCGCGCTATGGTCGCTGACGCTCGGGATCTACGCAGGGGGTCTCGACAGGCGGGTCCTTCCGCAGACGCCCACCGGGACCGCCGCCCTTCCGCCTGCCGCACAGCCCCCCGCCGCGGATTCCTCCTCACGTTCTTCCTCGGACTATCTCGGTTCCGCCGCCTGTCAACGCTGTCACGAGGACTCGCACGCGCAGTGGGATCGGTCCCTGCACGTCCGCATGACCAAGCCGATTGCGGATGCGCTGGTCGTCGGCAACTTCTCCGACGGCACCACCTTCGCCGATCACGAGCGGTCCTATACGTTCGGCCGGAAGGACGGCAAGCCGTTTGTCTCCATCAGGTTCGGGGACCGCGCGCCGGAGACTTTCGGCGTGGACTACACGCTCGGCGCCAAGCGGTATCAGGGCTACCTCTCGCGGCTGCCCGACGGACGGATCTACGTCCTGCCGGCCTTCTGGCACATCGAGAGCAGACGATGGCTGGACTGGAAGGAGATCACGCCCATTCCGGACGGCGCCCACGACCTGCGGCAGATCTGGAACGCGAACTGCTTCAACTGCCACGGCACGAACATCGTGCAGGGCTACGACATCGAGACGAAGCGCTACGACTCGACGTGGACCGAGATGGGCATCGGGTGTGAGGCCTGCCACGGTCCCGGCCGCGGCCACGTGGCCCTGATGGACGAGTGGGCGAAGAACCCGTCCGCGAAGCCGGCATTCGACAACAGTTCCAGGAACCGGGACCTGAGCGATCTCCTGCTGGCCTTCTCGCCCCGATCGGCGGAGCCGCGCCGGACGTTCGATACCTGCGCCTACTGCCACGGCAACAAGAACAACGTCTTCCTGGGCTTCCGTGCGGGCGACCGGTACGAGGACTACGCCCTGCCGTTCCTGCTGAGCGACGAGATTCCCGCCAACGACCTGCAGGGCGAGTTCTGGCCCGACGGCCGTCCCAACCGCTTCAACCGGCCGCAGGCCCTGACGCTCAGCGGGTGCTTCCAGGCGGGCGCCATCACCTGCACCAACTGCCATGTGGCGCACGGGTCGCGCAACGAGCACTCGCTCAAGGTCAACATCTACCAGGGGCGGAACGGTGACGGGCTCTGCACGCAGTGCCACGCCGAGCCGCGGCGTGTCCCCGACGCGGGCCAGGCGCTGGTCGCGGGGAAGGCGTCGTTCTCGGGCGCGGGGCTCAAGGCGCACACGTTCCACGAGCCCGCCAGCGCCGGCAGCCGCTGCATCAACTGCCACATGAGCGACGTCAACTGGCGCCTGCTGATTCGCCGGCGGGATCACACGTTCCAGGCGCCCAACCCCGCGATGACGGCACGCTACGGCGTGCCGAACGCCTGCACGACGTGCCACGACGACAAGACGCCGGAGTGGGCCGAGGGGCAGATGGACGCGTGGTGGGGAGACGGCGCGCGCCGCGCGAAGTCCCTGGACACGGCGGACGTGATGTATCGCGCCGGGTCGCGCGACCCGGCCGTCCTGCCGGACCTCGCCCGCCTGGCGGTCGACCGATCGCAGGGGGCCGTGATCCGCGCGAGCGCCGTGGACTACATGGCGCAGATTGTCATCGGCGGGACCGCGGGCAGCGCGCAGCAGAGCCAGACCTCGTTCGGCGGTACGCGCCGCGCGGAGCCCGGACGGACGGCCGTGGATCCCGCCGCCGTGACGCCGGCCATCGTCAACGCGCTGATCGGCGCGGCGGCCGACCCCGAAGCGATGGTGCGGGCCGCCGCGGTCAAGGGCCTGTCGTCCGTGGGGCCGCTCGAACGCGTGGTCCCGCCGCTCGTGGCGCGCCTCAACGACCCGGCGCGCGTGGTCCGCGCACGCGCGGCCGACGCGCTGCTCACGCAGGGTGTCGTGGAACTCCAGGGGCGGCCGGGCGAGCTGCTGGCCCGCGCGCAGGACGAGCTCGCGGAGAGCCTGCAGGCGTTCCCGGACGTGGCCTCCAACCACGCGTCGCGAGGATGGCTCGAGGCGGAGCGCGGACGCCTGGACCTGGCCAACGAGGCGCTGGATGCCGCCATCAAGGTCGACCCGAACGTCGCCCGTCCCTACGTCGTCAAGGGCGTGATGGCTGCGCGCGCGGAGGAGTACGACGCGGCGATCGGCTGGTGGAAGAAGGCGAGGTCCGTCGAGCCAGGCTACCCGCGCATCGACCAGCTGATTGCCGAGGCCGAGAAACGGAAAAAGGCCGGCTCGCCGTAGCCCCGCGGGGGGCAAGCGGCAAACCGGCCTCTTGGTGACGTCCGGGTGACGTCCCGGTTCCTGTCTAGCCCTTCTTGAGCTGCTCGATCAGGCCCTTGGCCTGCGCGGCCTCGGGGGAGTTCGGGTCCACTTCGATCAGCTTGTTCATCAGCTCGAGCGTCCCGGGCGTGTCGCCCTTCTGCAGCCGGGCCAGGCCCAGCTTGAAGAGCGGCTTGCCCCAGCTCGGGTCGATGTCGAGCGCGCGCTGGTAGAACGTCACGGCCTCGTCGGTCTCGCCCTTGGCGAACTTCACCTCGCCGAGGTTGTAGAACACTTCGCGGTTCGCGCTCGTGGACTGCGCCACGGCCGACAGCGTGGCCTCGGCCCCGGCAAGGTCGTTCATCTCGAGCTGCGTCATGCCGATCTCGATCTGCGCCTTGTCCGCGTTCGCGTCGCCGGCCGGGACCTTCTGGTAGGCCTCGAGGGCCTTCGGGTAGTCCTTCTTCGCCCGGTACATGCTGCCGATCTGGAGGTTCAGCGAGCTGAGGGCCGGCAGCTTGACCAGCATCTCCTCGTAGATGGCGATGGCGCCGTCGTAGTTGTTGGCGGCGACCATCTCGTCGGCCTTGCTGAGCTCGGCCTGGATTTCCTTCGTGTCCACGCCGGCCAGTGCCCCAGCGGGTCCGGCCGGGCCCGGGGCGAGTGCGAAGTCCACGGGCGGCATCGGCGCGCCGATGGTCCGGATCGTGACGTTGCCGGACGAGGGCGAGAAGCCCGGGCCGGCCGCCGTGATCTTCCAGGCGCCCGCCTTGAGGCCGATCATCGAGTAGCGTCCACGGTCGTCCGTGGTCGCCGTGAACGACGAGGGCGAAGACGAGGGGTTGTCGGCCGTCACGGTGGCGCCCTTGATGGGCTGGCCGTTGGTGTCCTTCACGGTGCCGCCGATTCGTCCCGTCTGTGCCGCGGCCGGCAGCGCGGAAACCACCAGCGCCACAATCGTCGCGCCGAACAGGATCTTCAGGTCACGCATTACTGGTCTCCCATGGCGTCAGAACGCCGTCAATGGAGTATATGTTACCGCGATGCCACCCCCGGGCCTAGACGCCGCTCGCCCCTTCCGGATCCCGGCCGTTCTGGCGGCGCTGGCGGTCCTGGCCCTGTCCGCCGCGCCCGCGCGGGCACAGGCGGCATCCGGACTGGACTCCTCCCGCCTGGCCGCGATTGACCAGCTCATCCAGAGGGCCATCGACGCCGGCGATACGCCCGGCGCCGTGGTCCTGGTGGGCCGCGGCGACGAGGTCGTCTACAGGAAGGCCTTCGGCCAGCGCGCCCAGGGCGAACCCCTGTCCCCCGATACGGTGTTCGACCTGGCATCGCTTACCAAGGTGGTCGCCACGACGACGGCGGTCATGACCCTTGTCGAACAGGGGCGGATACGGCTGAACGACCCCGTATCCCGGCACGTGCCCGGGTTCGAGCGCTACGGCAAGGCGGGCATCACGGTCGGCCACCTGCTGGCGCACGTGTCGGGCCTGCGTCCCGACGTGGACCTGGGCGACCCGTGGACGGGGTACGACGCGGCGATTGAACTGGCCCGGGACGAGGTCCCCGTCGCGGCGCCCGGTGAACGGTTCATCTACAGCGACATCAACTTCTTCGTTCTCGGGGAGATCGTCCGCGCGGTCTCGGGCGAGACGCTGGACGCGTACACCGCGCGCGTCGTGTTCGGGCCCCTCGGGATGAGGGACACGACGTTCAACCCGCCGCCGGCCTTCGGGCCGCGCATCGCGCCCACCGAGCGCTGCGCGACCCTCGACGCGTGGCCGTGCCGGCGTCCGGACGCCGAGCCGCTCCGCGGCGTCGTCCACGATCCGACGGCGCGGCGCATGGGCGGGGTTGCGGGTCATGCCGGGCTGTTCAGCACGGCGGACGACCTGTCGCGCTTCGTGCGCATGCTGCTCAACGGGGGAGCGCTCGAGGGCGCGCGTGTCCTGGCGCCGCTGACCGTCGCGCGGATGACCTCGCGCGCGACGCCGCCCGGGATGGCGGCGGTGCGCGGGCTCGGCTGGGACATCGATTCGCCGTTCTCGTCGAATCGTGGCGAGCTGTTCCCGATCGGCTCCTACGGGCACACCGGGTTCACCGGCACGAGCCTCTGGATCGATCCGGCGTCGGGCGCGTATGTGATCTTCCTGTCCAGCCGTCTGTACCCGGACGGCGGCGGCGAGGTGACGCCGCTCCGCGCGCGCGTGGCGACGGCTGCCGCGTCCGCGCTGGTCCCTTCCACCACGGCCGCTCCAGCCGGAACCGGCGCCTCGAACGCCAGTGCGGCTGCCGGTGCGGCCTCCTCATCCTCTCCGGCGTGGAGCCCCGTTGCCGGTCAGGGCGCCGCGCCCGCCTCGTCCCGGGACAACGCGACGCCGGTGCTGGCCGGCATCGACGTGCTGGCCCGCGACGGGTTCACGGCTCTCCAGGGCCGGCGTGTGGGACTCCTCACCAACCACACGGGCCGGAGCCGCGATGGCCGGAGCACGATTGACCTGCTGCACGCGGCGCCGGGCGTCACGCTCACCGCGCTCTTCTCGCCGGAGCACGGCATCCGCGGCATCCTGGACGACAAGGTCCCCTCCTCCGTGGACGATCGGACCGGCCTGCCCATCCACTCCCTGTACGGCGACACGCAGCGTCCCACGCCCGCGATGCTCGAGGGCCTCGATGCCATTGCCGTGGATCTGCACGACATCGGCACGCGGTTCTACACGTATGCGACGACGGTGGCCTACGTGATGGAGGAGGCGGCGGCGCGCGACATTGCGGTCGTCGTGCTGGATCGCCCCAACCCGATCGACGGCTGGCAGATCGAGGGCCCGATGCCGGACGCGTCCGCGGCGGGCTTCACGGCGTACTTTCCGATGCCGGTCCGCCACGGCATGACGCTCGGCGAACTGGCGCGGCTGTTCAACGCGGAGCGCGCCATCGGCGCGGACCTGACGGTCGTGCCGGTGGAGCACTGGCGCCGCGACGACTGGTTCGACGAGACGGGGCTGACGTGGATCAACCCCTCGCCGAACATGCGCAACCTCACGCAGGCGACGCTGTACCCGGGCATCGGGGCCATCGAGTGGTCCAACATCTCCGTCGGGCGCGGCACCGACCAGCCGTTCGAGCAGATTGGCGCGCCGTGGGTGGATGGCCCCGCCTTGTCGCGCCTGCTCAACGCCCGCCGCCTGCCCGGCATCCGGTTCTATCCGGTCGCCTTCACGCCCACGTCCAGCAAGTACGCGGGCGAGGCCTGCCAGGGGATCTACATGCTGGTCACCGACAGGACCGCCCTCCGGCCCGTACGCGTGGGGCTGGAGATCGTCGCGGCGCTATCCACGCTCCACGGCGCGGCGTACCGGCTGGAGAACACGGAGCGCCTGTTCGGCTCGCGCGAGAGCCTCGCGCGGGTGAGGAACGGAGAAGACCCCGCGGTGGTGGCCCTGTCCTGGGCGGAGGGCGAGGCGGAGTGGCGCCAGTTGCGGGCGCGGTACCTGATCTATAGGTAGGCTGCGCGGCGGACCTGAAGGTCCGCCCTACGAGTTCCCGCGGCGGACCTGAAGGTCCGCCCTACGGTCTGCCCGCCTTCCCGTGTCACATCC
>CAZUGF010000091.1:0-7079 GCA_964619705.1 uncultured Bifidobacteriaceae bacterium | reverse complement strand
CGCGGCGGACCTGAAGGTCCGCCCTACGGTCTGCCCGCCTTCCCGTGTCACATCCAATACAGCATCACGTAAATCACCACCCCTGTCACCGACACGTACAGCCAAATCGGCAGCGTCCACCGGGCGATGCGCCGGTGCGCGTCGAAGCGGCGGGCGAGCGCACGCGAGAGCGTCACCAGCGCGAGCAGCGGGACGATGGCCGCGAGCACGATGTGCGTCAGGAGGATGGTCAGGTAGACCACGCGGATGGGGCCCTGCCGTCCGAACGGCACGGACCCCACGTTGTAGTGGTACACGAGATACGACGTCAGGAACGCGGTGGAGGCCGCGAAGGCCGCGAGCATGCACGCGCGGTGCACCTTCCACCGGCCGCGCCGGATCATCACCCACCCGATGACGAGGAAGGTGGTCGCGACGGCGTTCAGCGACGCGTTGAGCGCGGGGAGATCCTGGACCGTCATGCCGGTGTCACGGTCACCGGCGCGCGCCGGACGTTGTCACGGGCGCCTTCATGCGCCGGTTGAAGAAGTCCGCGGCCGCCTTGTAGGCGCGGACCCAGTTCTGGTGGCGGAGGAAGTCGTGGACCTCGTCCGGGAACACCAGTTGCTCGACGTCGACGTTGCGCTTGCGGAGCTCGACAATCAGGTTGATCGACTCGATGAACGACACGTTCCGGTCATCGTCTCCGTGGATGAGGAGGACCGGTGAGGTCCAGCCGTCCACCGTGGACATCGGCGAGGCGGCGAACGCCCGCCGGGAGAAGTCCGGGTCGTCCAGCACGTTGTAGTCCGGGACGAAGGTGCGGATCCCCTGGTTCCAGTCGTGTACGCCGTGCAGGTCCACGCCGGCGGCGAAAAGGTCCGACGCGCGCGAGAGGCCCATGGCCGTCAGGTACCCGCCGTAGGATCCGCCCCACAGGCCGATGCGCGCGGGGTCCACGTCCGGCCGGCTCTTCATGTAGAGGCCGGCACCCATCACGTCGTTGAACTCCGCGCCGCCCGAGGCGCCGTAGTTGAGCGCCTCGCGGAACTCGAGGCCGTAGCCGATGCCGCTGCGGTAGTTCACCGAGAGCACGACGTAGCCCTGGCTGGCCAGCCACTGGTTCATCGCGTAGGCGTTCCGGTAGTAGTAGTTGTAGTGCCAGCCGAGGAGCATCTGGCGCCGCGATCCGCCGTGGAAGAAGATGGCCGCCGGCCGCTTCTCACCCGGCTGGAGATCGCGCGGCACGAAGAGCTGCGCGGGGATCGGCATGCCGTCGGTCGCCGTTACCGTCACGGCCTGCGGTTCGACGAGGAGCGACGCCGGGAACGACGGCGGCGGAAGGGTCTCGGCCAGCGTGCGCCCGGTGCCGGACGCGTCGATGACCTGCACGGCGGGCGGCATCCGCGCGTCGGAGCGCAGGGACGCGGTCAGGCCGTCGCTCGTGACGACGGGCTGCCAGGCGATGTCGCTCGTCGTGACGGCCGAGGGCCGCGCGGATCCGTCCACGGGGACCGACCAGATGCGGCGGCGATCGATGTCGTCCTGGTTCGAGTTGTAGACCACGCGCGTGCGATCCGGGGACAGGCTGACGTACTCCACCTCGAAGGCGCCCGCGGAGAGCGGCGTGGCCGTGCCGCCGCCGGCCGGCACGGAGTAGAGCTGCCGCCAGCCGCCCTTCTCCCACGGGAAGACGATGTGATCGCCGGCGCCCCAATGGAGCTGGCCCCTGGACACGGTGCCCGAGAACACGCTGCCGTAGCCGTCCTCCGCCTGCCACACCTCGCGCGCCTGTCCCGTCCTGACGTCGGCCACGCGAATCGACCACGGCTCGTCGGCGGTCCGGCGCGGGGAGAACATCCGCGACCGGGGTGCGGCCGGTTGCCGGATCCACGCGACCCGCGTGCCGTCCGCGGACCATACCGGATTGCCGTCCCTGTCGAGCGACGGATCGAGGTAGCGCAGCTCGCGCGAGGCGAGCGTGAACACGCCGATGAAGCTGTGCGTGCCCCGTCCGCTCGCGAAGGCGAGCATCGTGCCGTCCGGTGACCACGCCAGGCCGGAGGCGCTGCCGCGGGCGGTCACGAGCTGGGCGGGCTTGTCGGTGGCGGAGGCGAGGTCCACGCTCCAGATCTGCCCGCGCGAGGTCCAGGCCACGCGCTGGCCGGCGGGTGCCGGTGTCGGGTTGTTGCCCGGGCCGAGCCGGCGCGGCGATCCCCCGCCGGCGGCGACGGCGTAGACGGCCTGATCGGTGCCGTCCTGGAGCTGTGCCGGGTTGGGCGACTCGCCCTGGCGGTTGGCGCCGTCCCCGCGGACGTAGACGAGCGTGGCCGCGTCGCTCGTCCACGCGACGCCCGTGATCCACAGCCCGTCGTCGCCGGCGTAGGACGTCACGGCGCGAGCCTTGTGGTCCGGCGGTTCAGCCATCCAGACGTTGTGGACGCCGTCGAGGCTGGCGACCCACGCGATACGTCCGGCGGCGGGTGCCGCCACCAGGTCCGTGGGGAACGGCGCGGCCATGAGCGCGTCGATGGTGACGGTGGCCGGCGGTGCGGTCGACTGCGCACCGAGCGTCAGGCCGGCGGTCAGCACGAGCAGCGCGGCCACGGATCGAACAGGTGTGTGCATCGTGTGCTCCTCGGGAAGGAGCCATCGTATCAGGGGAGATGTAACCGGGGCTGGCCCCAAGGCTCGGGGCACGATGCCATTTCTGCCAGGGTCTGGGGTTACGCCATACTCTTGGCGTGACTCAGGACGAACGCCGCATCCTGGCGGCCATCGACACGGACGCGCTGCTCCACACACTCGGCGGCCTCGTCGCCGTGCGCAGCGAAAACGGCACACCGGGCGAGACCGACGCCCAGCGGTTCGTCGCCGACGCCATGGCGCGCGCGGACCTTGACGTGGACTGCTGGCCCATCGACATGGCCGCCGTCCGCGCCCACCCCGCCTACTCCGCGGAGGTTGACCGCGACGCCGCCCTGGGCGTCACGGGGACCATCGGCGAGGGAGACGGCCCGGCCCTCGTCCTCAACGGCCACGTGGACGTCGTCCCCGCCGGCGACGAGGCGGCGTGGACCTACCCGCCCTGGCAGGCGACCGTCAGTGAGGGACGCGTGTACGGGCGGGGCGCGCTCGACATGAAGGGTGCCATCTGCTGCGCCATCGCCGCCGTCCGTGCCATCCGCGATGCGGGCGTGACGCTCCGGGGACGGCTCATCATCCAGAGCGTGATCGGCGAGGAGGACGGCGGGACCGGCACGCTGGCGGCTGTCCTGCGCGGCCCGTCGGCGGACGCCGCCATCGTCCTCGAGCCGACGGAACTGCAGATTGCGCCGGCGCAGGCCGGCGCGCTCAACTTCCGGCTGATCGTGCCCGGCCGGACCGCGCACGGCGCCATGCGCGCGGAAGGCGTGAGCGCCATCGAGAAGTTCGTGCCGCTGCTCGCGGCCATCCTCGCGCTCGAAGCCCGCCGCAACGCGGAGGTCACCGACCCGCTCTTTGCGGACTACGCGCTGCCGATTCCCATCTGCCCGGGCATTGTCCACGCCGGGAACTGGGCGTCCAACGTCGCCGAGCGCCTCGTGTGCGAGGGGCGATACGGGGTGGCCGTGGGCGAGGACCTGGACGCGGCGCGCCGGCAGTTCGAAGCCGCTGTCGCCGAGGCGGCGGCCGCCGATTCGTGGCTGCGCGAGCACGCGCCGGTCGTGGAGTGGTGGGGCGCGCAGTTTGCGCCCGCTGGCATCCCGACGGATCACCCGATCGTCGCGACCGTCGCGGGTGCGTTCGAGGCGGCCACGGGCCGCACGCCGCGCCTGCAGGGCATGACCTACGGCGCGGACATGCGCCTGCTCGCCAACCCCGGCGGCATCCCGACCATGATGTTCGGCCCCGGCAACATCCGCGTGGCACACCAGCCGGACGAATACGTACCCGTGGACGACCTGATTGCGGCCGTCCGCACCCTGGCCCTCACCATGACGCGCTTCTGCGGCACGGCCGCCGTATCACACCGGGCCCCGTCGCCTGCATAGCCCCGCGTCCGCCTCCCGAAAGGATCGTCATGCCTGCTGTGCCCGAAGGTCCATCGACGCAGTCGGTTCACCTGCGAACCGCCATCGATCCCTCGACTCACGCGATCGTGCCGCCCATCGTCGCGAATGCCGCGTTCGCGTACGACAGCGTGGATGCCTGGCGCCGGGTGGCGCTGGGCGAGACGCCCGGCGACATCTACAGCCGTAACTCGAACCCGACCGTCAGGCTGTTCGAGGAGCGGATGGCGGCGCTCGAGGACGCCGATGCGGCCGTGGCGTTTGCGAATGGCATGGGGGCCATCACGTCCACGCTCTTCAGCCTCCTCTCGCCGGGGCAGAAAGCCGTCACGGTCCGCGATGCCTACGGCGGCACCTACCTGACCTTCACGGAGATCCTCCCGCGCTTCCACATCGCCTGCCAGGTGTGTGAGACGGACGATGCGGCGGCGATCGAGGCCGCGATGGCCGGCGGCTGCGACCTGCTGTACCTGGAGACGCCGACCAACCCGACGCTGAAGGTCGTGGATCTGGCACACCTCGCCGCTGCGGCGCACGCCGCAGGCGCGATCGTGGTCGTCGACAACACGTTCGCGACGCCCATCAACCAGCGCCCCGTCGCGCTCGGTGCGGACCTGGTTGTCCACAGCGCGACCAAGTTCATCGGCGGCCATGGCGACGTGATGGGCGGCGTCGTCTGCGGCCGGCAGGATCTCGTGCGGCGCGTGTATCGCTGGCGGGAGATCGCGGGCGGCACGCTGGACCCGCAGAGCGCGCACCTGTTTCTCCGGAGCCTCAAGACGCTGGGGTTGCGCATCGAGCGGCAGAACGCCAATGCCATGGGCATCGCGCGGTTCCTCGAGACGCACGCCGGCGTGGCGCGCGTGAACTACCCGGGCCTGCCCTCACATCCCGGCCATGCGATTGCCGCCCGGCAGATGCAGGGGTTCGGCGGGATGCTGAGCTTCGAGCTGCCGGGCGGGCTCGATGAGGCGACCCGCGTGCTGGACCACCTGCGTTACCGGTACCTGGCGGCGAATCTCGGACAGGTGGAGACGGTGGTCGGTCCGCCGTCGCTCACGAGCCACGTGGAGTGCACGGCCGAGGAGCGGGCGGCGGCCGGGATTCCCGAAGGGTTGATTCGCTACTCCGCCGGCATCGAGGATCTCGACGACCTCATCCGCGATCTGCGCGAGGCACTCGAGCGGGCGTGACCGGACGTCAGAACGTCGCGTGGTCCCAGACCAGCAGCGCCCAGAGGATCGGCAGGTAGATGATCGATCCCAGGAAGAGCCGCCTGGCCGAGGCCATCGTCCGGGTCATGGCGAACTCCGCGCTGAACAGCATCAGGATCGCGCCCAGCACGAGCGCGCCGACCAGGTAGCGCGGCGACGCCATGCCGACGAGCGTGGGCATGAGGCTCACGGGCAGCAGCGCCGCGGCGTAGAGCACGGTCTGGCGTCCCGTCGATCGGCCGTCCGGTTCGATGACGGGCAGCAACTGGATGCCCGCGCGCGCGTAGTCGTCGCGATAGAGCCAGGCAATGGAGAGGAAGTGCGGCATCTGCCACATGAACACGATCCAGAACAGGATCCATCCGTTGAAGGACAGCGAGTTGGTGGCGGCCGCCCAGCCGATCATGGCCGGCAGCGCGCCCGGCAGCGCGCCGACGATGGTCGAGAGGGACGTGCGGAACTTCAGCGGGGTGTACCACCACACGTAGCTCGCGAGCGTCAGCAGCGCCATCACCGAGCTGAGCGGGTTCACGAGGACCCACAGTTGCAGCAGCCCCAGGCCGGCCAGGAGCAGGCCGAACGCGCGTGCGCGGCCCGGCGGCATGCGCCTGTCCGGCAGCGGACGCGTGCGCGTGCGCCGCATCATGCGGTCGCTCTCGCGCTCCCAGACCTGGTTGAGCGCGGATGCGCCGCCCGCCACGAGGGCCGTGCCCATGATGGTGTGCACCATCAGCATCGGCGCCGATCCCGGCTCGACACCGAGCCGGAAGGCGGCGGCCGTCGTCAGCAGGACGAGGAAGTTGAGGCGCGGCTTGGTCAGCGTCAGGTAGTCGCCGAATCGCGCCCGGCCCATCGCCGGCGCGTCGACGATGGCGTCGGCCGGGACGTCAGTGGGCAAAGGTGAAGACGACATCTTCCGTGTCCCTGGCGTCGAGCGTGACCGTCGTGCGCTGCACGCCCAGCGTCTCGTGCCAGGCCTCGATCGTGAAGGTGCCGGGCGGCAGGCCCGACAGCGTGAAGCTGCCGTCGGGACCCGTCACGGCGTGGAACGGGTGCTCGAGGACGCCGACGTAGGCGTTCATCCAGGCGTGCACGTCGCACGTGAAGGGCACCATCACCTCGCGTGTGGTGAACGTCCGCGTGAAGCGCGTGCCCTGGACGGGCTGACCCATGTTGAAGGACTGGTTGATTGCGCCGTCCGCGCGGACGTTGTGGAGGAGCGGGTCCGAGTTCCGCACCTCGAGCGGCTGGCCCACCATCACGCCCACGACGCGCGGCACGTACCGGCACCCCTGCTGGTCGAGCACGACAGGCGCCGAGGGCGGCGGGAAGCGATAGGCCTCGGCGCCGGCGGTGACGTAGACGAAGGCGTTGACGAGCGCGTGGTCGTTGCCGACGAGGATCCGCTCGTCCGGGACCGTGTCGCCGCCGTTCAGCGTGACGCAGTGGCGGTCGCCGTCGATGCGGAGGACGTCCCCGGCGGGCGCCATGCCGTCGAAGCGGACGTGTCCCGTGACGGTGGCTGCCGTGGCGGGATCGACCGTCCCGGGCGGCACGCCGGCGGGTGCGGCCGGCTCACGGCCGCAGGCGGCGGAGACGGCGGCCACGAGGAAGAGGGCCGGCAGGCAGGCCCGTGCGAGCGACATCCGATCATTATGGCACCCGCGCGTTCTTGACCGGCGCGCGAACGTCGCGCTACAATCGTAAGTTCATTCCCCCTGTGTGCCGGTATCGTCTAGGGGTCAGGACACGTGGTTCTCAGCCACGGGACCGGGGTTCGAATCCCCGTACCGGTACCATCCTTCGCTCAGCGTGATTTCTCGCCGAGCTACGG
>CAZUGF010000090.1:0-16209 GCA_964619705.1 uncultured Bifidobacteriaceae bacterium | reverse complement strand
CCCCACGGCGTGGGCAAGCAGCGCGCGTACCCACTCCCGGTAGAACAGATCCTCGACATCGGCCGGTATGGCTGGCTCCACGCGGCGCAGTTCCCCTTCCGCATCGGTAAAGTCCAGCGGCACCATCGTCACGCCGCCTCCGCGCTTGAGGCGCGTGGCGGCCTTGCGTTCATTGGCGGCAAACCCGTCCAGGCAGAGGCGCAGGTAGGAGCGGAATCGCGCCCGGGCCGGGTCGTAGCGGCCGAGGACGTCCTTCTCCAGTGCGTGAGTGAAGAACGCCTGCGTGGCGTCGGCCGCCGCGTCCGGGTCCATGCGCCACTGGAGCCGCAGGTACTTGTAGGCCGGCCTCCAGTACGCGTCGATGAGCACACCGAAGGCCACGCGGCGCGTTTCCTCGTCAGCGCTCCTCGTCCCGGCAACGACGGACAATCGGGTGGGCGGAAACGGCACCGTGAGTACACTACCCCCGTGACGACGGAATGGAACGCCACTTCCTACCACAAAGTCTCCGGGCCGCAAACAGGCTGGGGGCAGAAGGTGCTGTCACGCCTCGACGTCCGCGGAGACGAACGCGCGATCGACGCGGGGTGCGGCAGCGGACGCCTGACGGGTGAACTGGCGGCGCGACTGCCCCGCGGACGCCTGATCGCCCTCGATCGTTCCTGGAACATGCTGCAGACGGCACGCGCCAATCTCCGGCCGGCGTTGGGCGACCGCGTGGTGTTCGTGCAGACGGCCCTCCCGGCGCTGCCGATCGCCGGATGGGCGGACCTCGTCTTCAGCACGGCCACGTTCCACTGGGTGGCCGATCACCCCGCGTTGTTCCGCAACATTGCCGCGGCGCTCCGTCCCGGCGGACGCCTGCACGCGCAGTGCGGCGGCGGCCCCAACCTCGCGGAGGCGCACGCGCTCGCCGAGGCGGTGATGCGCGAGGATCCCTTCGCGCCGTTCTTCGCGGACTGGGCCGGCGTCTGGGAGTTCGCGTCCGCGGAGGAGACCGCGGATCGGCTCCGCGCAGCGGGGTTTGCGGAGGTCCGCACGGGACTCGAGGCCGCGCCAACAACCCTGGCGAGCGAGGCCGACTACCGCGAGTTCGTCACCACCGTCATCTACCACGCCCACCTGGCGCGCCTGCCGGAGGCGCTCCAGCCGCGGTTCATCGATGCCGTCACCGAACGGGCCGCCGCCACGGACCGTCCGTTCACGCTCGACTACTGGCGGCTCAACATGGAGGCCGTCAAGCCATGATCGACCACCCTGCCGTGATTCGCCCGCAGGACCACGCCGCGTACACGGCGGCGAAGATGGGCAAGCGCACCCTCTTCGAGTCCTCGCGGCTGCTCGTCGGCCTGAACGCCTTCGAGGCCGGACAGGAGCACGCGCTCCATGCCCACGCCGGCCAGGACAAGGCGTATGTCGTCGTCGAGGGGCGGGGACTGTTTCTCCTCGACGGCCGCGAGCTCGCCATGGAAGCGGGCGACCTGCTGGTCGCGCCCGAGGGCGTCCCGCACGGTGTCCGCAACCCCGGCCCCGGCCGGCTGCTGGTCCTGGCCATCCTGGCACCGGGCATGAGCGGACGGACGCCGCGCGACGCGTGAAGCACGCCGCCGTGAGCCCTGCTAGTATCTTTCGTGGCAATGCCCTCGATTCGTGAGCTGGCGCGACGTTACCGGGTGACCGACGGCAAGCGCTTTCGCCTGAAGGACCACCGGCCGGACGACACCTGCGGCCTCGATCTCAAGGACGAGGCCGGCTCACGACTCGCGGAAGGCACGCGCCTGCTCGCCGACCTGCAGGAGCGGCTCTACGCGCAGGATCGCTATGCGCTGCTGCTCATCTTCCAGGCCATGGACGCGGCCGGGAAGGACGGCACCATCAAGCACGTGATGTCCGGCGTCAACCCGCAGGGCTGCGAGGTCCACGCGTTCAAGAGCCCGTCGGCCGAGGAACTGGATCACGACTTCCTCTGGCGATGCGCGCGCGTGCTGCCGCGCCGGGGCCACATCGGCATCTTCAACCGCTCCTACTACGAGGAAACCCTGGTCGTCCGGGTCCACCCGGAGTACCTCGCCAGGCAGCAGCTTCCCGAGGGGCTGGTCACGAAGCACATCTGGAACGAGCGGCACCGGGACATCGCGGCGTTCGAGCACTACCTGTCCCGCCAGGGTGTCGTCATCCGGAAGTTCTTCCTCCACGTCTCGAAGGCCGAGCAGCGCCGGCGCTTCCTGGACCGGCTGGACGAACCGGAGAAGCACTGGAAGTTCTCGCTCGCGGATCTCCACGAGCGCGAGCACTTCGCGAGCTACATGCGCGCGTACGAGGACACGATTCGGCGCACGGCGACGCCGGCGGCGCCGTGGTATGTCATCCCCGCGGATCGCAAGTGGTTCGCCCGGCTGGCCGTGTCGGCCGCCATCATCGATACGCTGCAGACGATCAATCCGGAGTTCCCCGAGGTCGATCCGAAGCTGAGGCGCGACTTCCGGGTTGCGAAGGCCGCACTCATGAGCGAGGCGAGGCACAAGAAACGATGACGGAACTGGTTGCGGGTGACGATGGCACCCAACGATGCTGGTGGCCTGGCCACGACCCGCTCTACGTGAAGTACCACGACGAGGAATGGGGCCGTCCCGTCCGGGACGATCACCGCCTCTTCGAGAAGATCTGCCTCGAGGGTTTCCAGGCCGGCCTGAGCTGGCTCACCATCCTGCGGAAGCGGGAACACTTTCGCGAGGCCTTCGGCGGGTTCGACCCCGCCATCGTCGCGCGCTACGGATCGCGCGACGTCACGCGGCTGCTCGGCAACGCCGGGATCGTCCGCCATCGCGGCAAGATCGAGTCGACGATCAACAACGCGAAACGGGCGCTGGTGCTGTCCGACGAGTACGGTTCGCTGGCCCGGTACTTCTGGAAATGGGAGCCGCTGCCCGCGGCGCGGCCGCGCGTCGTGACGCGGCGGGCCCTGATGAAGATGACCACGACGCCGGCATCCGTCGCGCTGTCGGCGGACCTCAAGGCGCGGGGCTGGACGTTCGTCGGCCCCACCACGGTGTATGCGTTCATGCAGGCGATGGGCCTCGTGAACGATCACATCGAGGGCTGCGCCGTCCGCGCCACCATCGAGCAGATGCGCCGGGGTTCGCGGGGCTAGCCGTCACCCTTCCCGGAGCACGTCCGCGGCCGTGAGCCGGCGGCCGGCCCGAGACTGTTCATCGAACGGCGATCTACAACTGCTCGACCGTGTATCCGGCCTTCCGAAGCAGGACGACGACGCTGTCGGGACCGACGAGGTGCGCGGCGCCCACGACGATGAAGCAGCGTTCGCTGCCGGCGAGGCAGGTGTCGATGTGGGGAATCCAGTTCCGGTTCCGCTCGGCGAGCAGGCGTTCGTAGACGTCCGGGGACTCCTTGAAGCCCTCCGTCAGGAGCCCGGACATCGTGTCCGTATCACCGCGCCGCCACGCCTCCGCCATCGTCCGGACGTTGGCGACCTGCGCGTCGATGTCCGCGAGCACGGCCGTGAGCGCGGATTCCTGCAGCGCGGCCGGCAGGCCGTCGAGGCGATCGAACTGGTAGCCCACGGTCTCGAGCGCGCGGAAGGCCATGCCGGACGCCCGGGCCCGATCGAAGAAGTGCTTGTCGATGCCGTGGTCGCTCTCGAAGCCGGCCTTCGACAGCTCGGCTGTCGCGAGCGTCACGGCTGCCATCCACGGCTTCATCCGCTGGAGCACGAGCAGCGGGACGCCGCCGGTCTCCGCCCTGGCGCGCACGGCCGCCCAGGCCTCCGGCGAGATCTCCCGGTCCAGCGTCTGCCCGTCCGGCAGCATCGCCTTGCCCACGAGCGAGAGCATCGTGACGGGATTGCTCATCTCGTCGACGTCCACTTCCTCGACCAGGACGGTCGACGCGGCGAAGGCCTCTTCGATGGCCGGCGGCAGCGGGTAGAAGTCCTTCGTCAGCACGTGGATCGAGCCGAGCAGGTGCGCCGCCGCCCCGCTGCCGGACGTGACCTTCCACAGGAAATGCCGCGGCGCCTGCCGTGCCTCGATCCCGGGCGCAAGGGACATGGCGATGGCCATGGCGAGCGCCAGGCACGTGATGGCCACGCTCCTCACGAGGCCGCGCCGCCTGATGAGGCTCCTCCGTTCCGCACGTTTCACGCTGATCCCCTCACGCTGCATCACGCACCCTTCTCCCCCGCTGCTCGGCCAGACAGTATCATCGGTGGCAATGTCCCTGTCCGATCAGCTCGCCGGCGCCGTCGTGATGGGGCCCATGACGAAGGGTTCCAACCTCCCGTATCGCCGGCTGTGCGTCGAGCTGGGCGCGCGCATCACCATGAGCGAGATGACGGTGGCGCGCCGGCTCAAGCAGCGGCGCAAGGGCGAGTTCGCGCTGATCCGCCGATTCGAGGGCGAGCCGTTCTTCGGCGTCCAGTTGGCGAGCACCAACGCGGAGGAGCTGGCCTGGGCGGCCGCGCTCGTCGAGGCGCGCGGCGCGGACCTGGTGGATCTCAACTGCGGCTGCCCCATCGATCACTTCACGCGCAAGGGCATCGGCGCCACGCTGGGCCGCCAGCCCGCCCGGCAGCGCCGGCTCGTCGAGGCGATGAAGCAGGCGGTCACGCGCATTCCGGTGACGGCCAAGATCCGCCTGGGCTGGAACGAGGACATGCGGAACTACCTCGATCAGGCGCACGCGATCGCCGACGGCGGCGCGGACGCCCTCGTCGTCCACGGGCGCACGCGCAACGCGCGCTATCGCACGGACGCGGACTGGGATGCGATCGGCGAGATCGCCCGGGCCGTCCCGATTCCGGTGATCGGCAACGGCGACGTGCTGTTCGGCCATCAGGCACGCGACCTCCGCGAGCGCGCCGGCTGCACGGCGGTCATGACCGCCCGGGCCGCCCTCATCAACCCCTGGATCTTCCGCGAGGCCGAGGAGGGTTACAGGGACGTGGACGCGGAAGAGCGGGTCACCACGTACCGGCGGTACGCCGAGCTGGCTCGTGAGCACTGGGGCAGGGACGATCACGGGCTCCAGCGCGTGCGCACCTTCACGCGGTGGCACGTGGACTTCTGGCATCGCTACGCCCGCCGTCGCGAGGACGGCACCTTCCCGTCGATGCAGGTGCGCGAAGCGGACGTCCGGCCGCGGTCAGCGCTCGAGGCGCTGCTCGGCCGGACCGACGGGGCCGCACACGACTACCTGACGGAGTGCCTCGTGATGACACGGGACATCGTGCCGGCCGACGCGCCGGAGCCGTCCCTCGCCCTGCAGGCCGACGAGCGGCTTCTGCAGGACGTGGAGGGTTAGAGGTGGCGCGTCCGAAGACCCGCCCTACTTCTTCTGTGCGGCGAAGAACTCCCGCTTGAGTCTCAGCAGCAGCGGAATCGACGCGAGCACCGAGATCAGGTTCGGGATGGCCATCAACCCGTTCAACGTATCCGCCACGTCCCACACGAGGTGGAGCGACCCGACGGACCCGAGGTAGATGAACACCAGCCAGAGGATCCGATACGGGATCATCGCCTTGGCCCCGAACAGGTACACAATGCCCGTCTCCCCGTAGTAGCTCCAGCCGATGAGCGTGGAGTACGCGAAGAGCACCAGGCTCGTCGTCACGACGATGCTGCCCCAGTTGCCGGGGAGCCCGGCGGCAAAGGCCTCGCCGGCCAGGGCGGCGCCGGTGGTGCCACCGGTCCACACGTGGGTCACGAGGATGACGAGACCCGAGGTCGTGCAGACCAGGATCGTGTCCACGAAGACCTCGAAGATGCCGTAGAGCCCCTGCCGTACGGGGTGATCGGTCCGCGCGGCCGCGTGGACCATCGGGGCGCTGCCCAGCCCCGCCTCGTTCGAGAAAAGCCCGCGCGCCACGCCGTAGCGGAGCGCCATCATGATCGTGGCGCCGGCAAAGCCGCCCGTCGCCGCGGCGCCCGAGAAGGCGCTCTCGAACACGAGCGCGAACGCGGCAGGAATCTCTCCCGCGAAACGGAGCAGGATGATCAGGCCGCCGCCGATGTAGAACATGGCCATGAAGGGCACCAGCACCTCGGTGACCTCGCCAATCCGCTTGATGCCGCCGAGGATGACCGCGGCGGTCACCGCCGCGAGCACGATGCCTGTCACCGCGGGATCGACACCGAAGCTCGCGCGCATGCTGTCCGCCACGGAGTTGGCCTGCACCATGTTGCCGATACCGAAGGCCGCCAGCGCCACGAGCCCGGCGAACACGGTGCCCATCCATGGCAGGCCGAGACCGTTCTTGAGCGTGTACATCGCGCCGCCGCGCATGGTGCCCGTCTCGTCCTTCTCGCGGTAGTGCATCGCGATGACGATCTCCGAGAACTTCAGGCACATGCCGAGGATGCCGGAGACCCAGAGCCAGAACAGCGCGCCGGGCCCGCCGAGCGAGATGGCCGTCGCCACGCCGGCGATGTTGCCTACGCCGACCGTCGAGGCCAGGGCGGTGGCCACCGCCTGGAACGGCGAGACGCTGCCCGGCTCCACGCTCTTCTGCGTGATCTTCCCGAGCACCTCCTTGAGCGCGAAGCCCAGATAGCGGAACTGCACGCCCCCGGTCATGATCGTGAGGAGGAGGCCGGTCCCCAGGAGCAGGACGATCATCGGCCAGCCCCAGACGTACCCGTTCAACCAGCTGTTCGCGGTGGCAATCTGCTCGAGCATCAGGACAGCGCCTCCAGGCGCGGAGAGTCAGGAGAGTCAGGGGACGTCGGCAGGTGATCCCCGGCGGGCCGGCACGGCCTACCAGGCATTGACGATGGACTGCCAGCCGATGGCGCGAAACGTCGCGTCCCGGGACGGCCGGATCCGGGATGGCTCGACCGGCGGCCCACTGCACGCACCGGTGCGAATGAAGTGGAACGCCTCGGCGAGCGACGCTTCCCCGGCATCACCGAGGTCGTGCTCGATGTCGTCCGGCGCGGTGCACGTCGGCGGCAGCCCGCCGAAGTAGTCGCCCTCGCCGTCGGCGTTCCTGAGCGAGAACGCCACGGGCGCCAGGACCTTGTCGCAGAACTCGATCACGTACTGCCCGACGGGCTTGCCGTAGGTGGCATCCCCCACGATGACCACCGGCATGAACGGCCGCAGCGCGTTGATCACGAGCTCGCTCGCGGACGCCGACGACCGCGTGGCAATCACGATCAGCCGGGACAGGGTCACGGGCGGCGACTCGATGCTGGCGAAGCGCAGCGTGATGTCGCGGAACCCGTTCCGGTCGTTGTGCGCGTAGGTGGCAAAGGGCTGCCCGCCCGTGAGCGCGCCGCCGATGAGGCTCGCCAGGTGGACGGCCACGTCCACCAGCCCGCCGCCGTTGTACCGGAGGTCCAGCACCAACTCCGTCACGCCCGCCTCCCGCAGCGCGGCGAACGCCTCATCCAGGGCCGCGTAGGAGGGCTCCACGAAATTGCGGAAGAAGAGATAGCCCACCCGCCGCCCGTCCACGTCGTGGACCTGGCTGACGGATACGGTGGGGATGGTCACGAGGCGCTTCGTCATGCGCTCGCGGTGCTCCTCGCCCTCGCGCGACCGGATCAGCACCTCGGACGACAGGCCGATCTCGTTCGGCCCGAACGCGAAGGCAATGGCTCCCGTCGCGATCAACGACGCGACGCTCTGGCCGTCAATCTCGACGATGTGATCGCCGCGCCGGAGGCCAGCCTCCGAAGCGGGGCTGTCGTCGAACACCTGGAGCACGCGCATGCCGGAGTCGGACACCGACGTCGAGAAGCCGAATCCGATGAACTGGCTGTCGCTGTAGAAGGCACGGCTCACGGCGGCTGACGTGATGTAGCTGAACGACGTGTCGAGCGGACGATAGCGGACGGCCTCCAGATACGCCTCGGGCGACCGGTAGGATGCCGCGTTCACGCGCGGCATCTCGCGGTACCACAGGTAGAGATCCGCCATCGCGTCCCGGACGTAGAGGTTCTGCGAGATCGCCGAGCAGTTGGCGGGACCGTTCTGAGCCGACACGGGCGCCGGCGCGAACCAGAGGATGCCGGCAGCCAGGAACGCCAGACGTCGCATGACTCCCAGATTCTGCAACGTACGGGGCCGCCAGCGACACCCCAAAAAGCACGGCGATGGCCCGGGCCCGGTTCCCACGCACGTCGGGTGCCGGCAATTGCACGTCCCTGCCACGCGTGCCGGCCTTACTGCGGCGGCCGCTTTCGCCTCAGCAGGCCCTTGATGGCGGACTCGACCTGGCGCTGGGCCTCATTGGCAATCGCGCGCCTGGCGAGCCTGGAGGGGTCCACGCTCACCGACGGGCTGGACACGGTGCCGCCCACCTCCGCCGGCACCGTCACGCGCCCATCGTCGGCCGTGAACCGGACCAGGTCACGCCCTGCCTGCGCCGTGAGTTCGCGGGACAGCATCGCGGTCAGGTCCACGGCCAGGCGGCCCGTTTCGAACGCGAGCGTCCCGCCGCCGGACGCTTCCACGTCCCGCGAGACGAACGACAGGTCCGAAATGGTGGCCACGCCGGACGCCAGCGTGACATCGGCGCCGATGCGGCTGAAGGCCTCGCCGCTGCCCGCCGGCTGTGCGAGGTCCGGCTTGCCGAACGCCAGGACGATCGTCCGGACCAGGTCGAGGCGCGGCACCTCGCCATCGACAATGGTCATCGTGCCGCGTCCGCGCGTCCGGGACAGGGCGCCGCCCGGGTCGGCGCCCACACCGGACACCTCGAAGGCACCACCCATGGTTCCGGTGATCGCGCCGGGGCTCCCGGCAAACTCCGTCAGTTGCGCCATGCTCACGCCGGCCAGCGTCCCGTTGACGGCCATGACCGGCTCCACGCCTTCCGTGGACACGGTCACGCTCCCGTCGAGACGGCCGCCGAACAGCCCGAAGCGCAGCGGTTCCAGCGACAGCCCGCGCTCCGTCAGGCGCCCGGTTGCCGTCAGGTCCTCGAAGCGAATGCCCGCCGCGCTTCCGGCGCGTGCGCTCAGGTCGAAGGAAACGTCCATCGGGCTGGCCGGGGCATCCGCGCCGGTGGCCCCCGCGCCGCCGCCGAACGCCTGCGCGAACACCATCAGGCCATCGAGGTCCAGCGGATCGGCGGTCATCTTTAGCCTCGCGCGCCGCGCGGAGAGGCTCTCCACCTCGCCCGTGGCCGCCAGCGTCGTGACATCCGAGCGGACCGAGGCGGACTCGATCGCGAGGCGATCCCCATCGAGCGACAGCCGGGCGTCGAACACGGCACGGCGTCCCTCGGCGGTGATGGCGACATCCTCGAGCGCCAGGCTGCGGATGCTGACAACGGCCAGCGGCGGGCTCGACTCGCCGGGGTCGCCGGCGGGGCTCGCGGCGCTCGCGTCCGGCTCGCCGGTTCCCAGTCGATCGAGGACCGCAAGCAGCACGCCGAGATCGAGTTCACTGCCTGTGACCAGGATGTCCGCGGCTTCGATGCGGCGCGAGAACAGCGCGCCGAGCGCGGTGCTGACCTCGACGCGCGCCAGCGTCAGGCGCGGAGGACTGCCGACGGCGAGATCGCTGATCGTGACGCCCGCGCGCGGCCAGACCGTCAGGCTCGCGGACCCGATGTCCACCGGTTCACCGATCCGCGCCGAGGCCTGCGCGGCCATCGTCGCCCGAACCCGCTCGGCATCGAACAGCATCCGGACGGCAACGGTTGTCGCCGCCACGAGCAGGATGGCCACAGCCGCCAGCCCTATCGCGATCTTCCTGATCATGCACGTCCTCCGGGTTGCCGGCGGCGAGCCGGCTGGGGACCGGCGCGGGCCGGGCTTCAGGTGAAGCGCGGTTCTTCCTTCTGGCGGAACCGCGGGTCGACGAGCGCATCGAGGAAGCGCAGCTGCGACCCGAAGTGCTTGACCGCGAGCACGGGGATCACGGCCGCCTGCAGCGTGTCCTCCGTCTCGCTGCCGAGCAGCATGGACGCGGCTCGTGTCCGGCCGCGGGTGCCCATCACGATCAGGTCCGTCTGCCGCTCTTCCGCCACGCGGAGGATCGTCCGCGCCACGTCCGGCCCCTCCTCGAAGACGGGCTCGGTCTCGACGCCGTGCAGGTCGACGCGTGCCGTGAAGATGGAGAACGCCTCGTGCTCGCGGCCGACCAGGATCTCGTCGAGGTCGTCCGGGCCGGTGATCGCGGAGTTGAAGCGTACGTGCAGCGCATGGCAGACGGGCGACGCGGCCCGTGCGGCGATGGCCGTGGCCACGTCGAGCGCTTCCGCGGATCGGGCGGAGAAGTCGATGGGCGCGAGGATCCGCTCGAAGCGGGGCCGGGTGCGGGCCGGCACCATCCAGACGGAGCACGGCGCCATCATCGCCAGCCGCCGCTCGAAGGACCGCCGGCGCACGGCGGGCTGCTCGCTGGCGACCAGTAGCAGGTCCGCGTCCATGTGCACGGCCTCCCGCAGCACGCCGGTCAGCACGTCCTCGTCCACGGCCCCGATCGTCAGGTGCCGTGTCTCGCGCATCTGCCGCAGCAGCGGCGGCAGGTCGGTGACGACGCGCACGTGCCCGTCGTGGTCGAGCAGCGCCGGACCACGCGAGGGCTCCAGGTAGAGGAGCCGAATCGTCTCGGGCCTGAGGAGACGCCCGACGGCCTCGGCGTAGTCCAGGATCGCGTGCCCGGCGCCCGGGGGCACCGTGACGAGCACCCGGGCGTAGATGGACTCCCCCTTCTCCATGTCCGTGCCATCGATGTTATAGCAGGCCGTGACGACGAGCCGGCACGACCTGCTGCATCGGGCGCCCTCAGCGGGCGCCGGCCGGCTCAGCCGAAGCGGGGTTCCCGCCGCCCCTGGAAGTTGCGATCCAGCAGCGCCCGCAGGACACCGATCCGTTCACCGGGCTCCTTGGTCACGAGCACGGGAACCCTGGACTCCACCAGGACCTGCTCGGACTCGCTCCCGAGCAGGACCGCCGCCGACGGGCTGCGTCCCCGCGTGCCCACGACCACCAGGTCGTGGCCGGCGCTGGCGACGAGCGCATTCACCACGCCCGCCACCGATCCGCTCTCCTCGACGATGGGCACCACGGTGACATCGTGGAGTTCCAGCGGAGAGACGAACCGCTCGATGGTACGTAGGGCGTTCATCCGCTCCGTCTCGTCGAAGCCGATGTCCCGCGGCTCGACGACGTGCAGCACGGTGCAGCGGTCGAGGCCGATACGGCTCGCGATGAGCGCGCCGAGGCTGAGGGCCTGCGCGGAGGGCAGCGACAGGTCCACCGCGGCCAGCACCGACGCGATCGTCGGAGGCGACCCCTCCGGCACCATCCAGACGGAGCACGGCGCCTTGATGGCCAGCCGCCGGCTGAAGGATCGCCGGCCGCGCGCCTGGCGGCGGTGGCCGACCATCACGAGGTCGGCGGCGGCCTCCGCGGCGAGACCCAGGAGCAGGTCCACGGGGTCGCCGCTGCGGACGACCAGGGTGGACGCATCGAGCTCGCCGAACTCCTCGGCGATCGCCGCGCGAAGCGCGGTCCGCGCCTCGGCCAGCGTGGCCACGGCGCCGCGGCCGCCTGCCACGACGTCCGCGGGTGGCAGCACGTGCACGAAGGTGAACGTGGTGCCGTCGTGTCCCATCTGGCGTACCAGCCGCGCGTGGCGCAGCAGGTCGCGATCCACGGGTGCAAGGGCCAGGGCAACGATGACTCGCTCGAAGTACCGCATCAACCCTGCGTGGCGCTCGCCGTCTCGACCGCCGGTACCGGCTTGTCGAAGAACCGCGAGCCCACCCCCCAGATGACAATGGCCGACAGGACCCCGGTGAGGAAGTCCGTCATGATGACCATGACCGCCGTGTACCCCATCAGCGCGAGGTGAAAGGCGTTGTGCTGCAGCACCTGCCGCACTTCCGACGGCTTGACCATCGCCGTCGCGACGTAGAGCAGGATGCCGCCGATGCAGGCCATGGGCACCAGTTCCAGCCAGGTGGCCATGTAGAGCGCGATGGCCAGCTTCAGGAAGCACTTGAACACGCCGGCCAGCGGAGAGATGGCGCCCACCTTGATGTTGGTCGCCGTTCGTGCGAGCGCGCCGGTGTGCGGGAAGCCGTTCAGCAGCGGCACGATCACCTGGACCAGGCCCTGCCCCCACAGCTCCTTGTTCGGGTTGTAGGACAGCCCGCGGTTGTCCGCGAGCCGGTCGGCCATGCGCGAGCACAGCAGGCTCTCCACGGCCGCGACGAACACGATCGCCAGCACGAAGTAGACGAGATCCCCCATCACCTCGGCCGTCGCCGGAATCGCCGCCGGCATCGTCACGACCCAGAAGTCCGTCGGGATGCTGCCGTATTTGTCCCGGACGAGGGTCAGCCCCTTGTCGCTCCAGACCGTGGCCGCCACGAGCGAGGTCACGCCGAGCGCGATCAGCGGCGCCGGCAGGAACGGCGTGATCTTGAGCAGGTACTTCGTGATGAAGAACGTGCCGAGCCCGAGGGCGATGGCGTAGGGGCTGATCTCCCCGAAGTGGGCCGCCACCGTCCGGACCTTGTCCAGGAAGGCGTAGCCCATCGCGGCCTGGAGGCCGAGCACCTCGCCGATCTGGGAGAGCGCGATGGTGACCGCAATGCCGATCGTGAACCCCACGATGATCGAGTGCGGGACCCGCGCGACGATGCGGCCGAGCCGCGCCACGCCGAGTGCCATCAGGATCACGCCGGAGAGCACGGACGCGAGCACCAGCATGCCGTGGTCGTACTTGGCCATCAGGCCGCCGATGACGGGGATGAACGCCGCCGTCGGGCCGTAGACCTGGTACTTCGATCCGCCCCACATGGCGCCGACGAACCCGGCGACGGCGCCGCCCACGATGCCCTGCTCCGGCCGGAGGCCGGACGCCATCGCAAACCCCATGGCCAGCGGAATGGCCACCAGGGCCACGATGAGGCCGGCGGCGAAGTCCCGGAAGACGTTCAGCCGCCAGTCGCCGCGGAACAGGTCCTCGAAGCGACCGTCGAAGGGGTTGCAGTAGTACGCGAGGCGCTGCGGCATCGGGACGGCATCCGCCACCGATTCCCGCGCCGTGATGGTGGTCTCCGCGCGCGGCTGGAGGCTAGACATTGGCCACCTCCCTCGCGCGGCGGGCGGCGAGCACGTCGGCAACCGGGACGAAGGCTTCGCTGGCCCGGTCGTAGAGCTTGAACTCGCCGCGGGGAATGTCGAAGACCAGGCCGTGCACTTCGAGTGCGCCGCCCTTGACCTTGGCCGCCACCGAGGGGTGCGTCAGCAGGTTGTGAATCTGCGTGGCGACGTTCTCCTCGATCAGCAGCTCCATGGTCGCGGCATCGTCGAGGCCGGGGTGCATCTCCCGCACGACGGCCAGCACGCGCTCCGCATGGCGCAGCCACTTCGCGACCGCGCGGTACTTCTCCACCTTCTCCGGATGGAGCACGGCGCGCATCGCGCCGCAGTCCGAGTGGCCGCACACGATGATGTGCTTCACGCCGAGCAGCTGCACGGCGTACTCGACCGTGGCCGACACGCCGCCGACGACGTCGCCGTGCGGCGGGACGATGTTGCCGGCGTTCCGGCAGATGAAGAGCTCCCCGGGCTGCGTCTGCAGGAGCTGGTTGGGGACGACGCGGGAATCCGAGCAGCCGATGAAGAGCGTCTCCGGCGACTGCTGCGTCGCCAGGGCCTGGAGGAGCTGCTTCTGCTGCGGATAGATCTCGTTCTGGAACCGGACAATGCTGTCGAGCAACTTGTTCATCGCGCTTTCCTTCTCGCACACGCGTGCACTGTGGCGTCACTGACACCGGCATCCGGTCCACGCGCACACCAGGTGCGCGCATGACACGGCACACCGGTACCGATCACGCAGACATCACGGCCGAAGACGGCCGGAGCGGCTCAGTGTGCGGGTGGCGCACGCCCGCGGCTGGGCGTGTGAGGACGTGCGAGGAGGGGGAACTGTGCGGGTGGGACGAGGTAGAGCGACGCGAGCGTATCCGGGCCGGGGAATCTCTCCGGCCCGTGCGGGAGCATGACGGCACCCGGTGGCGCGTGCACGTCGGTCTGCCGGCCGAGCGTGCTGAAGCCGTCGCTGATGCCGACGATGATCGGGTCGGCCACCTCGAAGTGGTGGTCGACGGCATCGCCGACATCGCGCTGTGCGCCGTTACGGACCTTGCGGATGACGCTGTCGAGGTCGCGGCCGTTCTCGAAGCGCGGCGCGGACGCCAGCATCGACGCGACGGACAGGACGACTGTCGCGGCAATGAGGCCCATCACGGGCGCGCGGGACGAGTGGTGGCGAACGGACATCAGCGGATTCGGACAAGCAGAATACGACGGCGCCGGTCCGTCGGTCAAGGCAGCGCGATCTCGGAGGGATGGCATGCGCCGGGTGCATCGGCACCATGCGCGGCGCGCGGCCAAAGCCCAAAGCCCCCCTCCACCGGCTGTACACGACAAAAGGCCCGAGGGGCGAACCCCTCGAGCCTTTGAATGAATCCCCGGCAGCGACCTACTCTCCCACGCACCTACGCACGCAGTACCATCGGCGGTAGCAGGCTTAACTTCCGTGTTCGGAATGGGAACGGGTGTGACCCTGCTCCTATGACCACCGGGAAACTTGGTGTCTGGGATCTCCGCTGTCGCTGGCGGCTGCCAGCTTCGACGGACAGGCTTCTAGTGCGGCCTTGTCTCGCCGAAGTGCCGATGGCACGTAGGCGGAGTCGTCCCAGAGCATCTTGTTGTAAAGAACGGCTCTGACGCGCCCTCCGACGCTGCCCGGTGTTGTCCTGGGCGTCGTCGAAGGACGACTGAATACTCCCCCGCCTTCGCGCTGACGGCGCTTCGGCGGGGCGTCGCCGAAGCCCGCGTAGCGGGCGAAGGCGAGTGCAATGCGATAGTTATCTGACCACACACCCGCAGACGAAGCGGAAATGGAAATGGTCAAGCCTCACGACTGATTAGTATCGGTTAGCTGAACGTGTTGCCACGCTTGCACATCCGACCTATCGACCAAGTGGTCTACTTGGAGTCTTCAGGGACTTGCGTCCAGGGAGATCTCATCTTGAGGAGGGTTTCACGCTTAGATGCATTCAGCGTTTCTCCCTTCCGGACTTAGCTACTCAGCGCTGCCACTGGCGTGACAACTGATACACTAGCGGTCCGTCCAACCCGGTCCTCTCGTACTAAGGTCAGACCCTCTCAAATCTCCTGCGCCCACCATAGATAGAGACCGAACTGTCTCGCGACGTTCTAAACCCAGCTCACGTACCGCTTTAACCGGCGAACAGCCGGACCCTTGGAACCTGCTACAGCTCCAGGATGCGATGAGCCGACATCGAGGTGCCAAACCTGGGCGTCGATGTGAACTCTTGGCCCAGATCAGCCTGTTATCCCCGGCGTACCTTTTATCCGTTGAGCGATGGCCCTTCCATGCGGAACCACCGGATCACTAAGACCTGCTTTCGCATCTGCTCGACTTGTATGTCTCGCAGTTAAGCTCGCTTATGCCTTTGCACTCTAAGGCTGATTTCCAAACAGCCTGAGCGAACCTTCGTGCGCCTCCGTTACTCTTTAGGAGGCGACCGCCCCAGTCAAACTACCCGCCTAGCAGTGTCCCGAACCCGGATAACGGGTTGCGGTTAGAACGTCCGAGTCGTAAGGGTAGTATCTCACCGTTGACTCCCCCAAGCCCGAGAGCCTGGGATCACAGTCTCCTACCTATCCTGCGCATACGGCGCAGACATTCACTACTAGGGTGCAGTAAAGGTGCACGGGGTCTTTTCGTCTTATGGCGGGCAACCGGCGTCTTCACCGGTACCACAAATTCGCAGCGCTCCACGTTGAGACAGCGGTCAAATCGTTACGCCATTCGTGCAGGTCGGAACTTACCCGACAAGGAATTTCGCTACCTTAGGACCGTTATAGTTACGGCCGCCGTTTACCGGGGCTTCAATTCAAGGCTTCACCACCCTTGCGGGCAGCTGACCTCTCCTTTTAACCTTCCGGCACCGGGCAGGCGTCAGACCCTATACGTCGTTTTCGACTTAGCAGAGCCCTGTGTTTTTAGTAAACAGTCGCTTGACCCTCTTTATTGCAACTCCTTCATGCTTCATGGCGCGAGGCCACTGACAATACCGGAGCACCCCTTCTCCCGAAGTTACGGGGTAATTTTGCCTAGTTCCTAAACGTGGATTCTCACTTGCGCCTGAGGATTTTCTCCTCGCCTACCTGTGTCGGTTTGCGGTAC
>CAZUGF010000089.1:7811-16621 GCA_964619705.1 uncultured Bifidobacteriaceae bacterium | reverse complement strand
GCCTCCGGCGCCGCAGGCGCCGCCCACCGCAGGCCCACAACGCGAAGCGTTGCCTCCGTCCTCACTCCCTCAGCAGCCGCGCGGGGTCCAGCCGCCTGACGCGCAACGCCGGGACCACGCTCGCGGCGACGGCCACGACGAGCAGCACCCCGGCCACGGAGACAAACGTCACGGCGTCGTGTTCCGGCACGCCCCAGACAAGGCCTCGCACGAGGCCCGCGGCGCCCCACGCTGCAGCGCCGCCGATGGCCAGGCCGGCCAGCGCCAGGAGCACGCCCGGCGTCGAGGCCGTCACGATGGCGCTGCCGGGTGACGCGCCGAGCGCGAGGCGGATGCCGAGTTCGCGCATGCGCTCCGCCACCCCACTCGCGATGAGCGCGTGGATGCCCATGGCCGCCAGGAGCAGCGCCGCCACGGCAAGCGCGCCCACGAGCACCGCCAGCGCACGCTGCCGCGCCAGGGCGGCACGGCGCACATCGTCCACGGGACGCACGGCCGCCAGCGGCAACTGCGGGTCGACATCTGCCATGGCCTCGCCGAGCGCGCGGTCGGTCACCGCGCCCGGGCCCGTCGTCCGCACAATCCACGCCGGCGAGAACCAGGAGTGAAACACGCGGAGACCGCTGACCTGGAACTGCGCGAACGGCACGTAGATGGCCGGCAGCACGTCAATCGGCCCGAAGTCTCCGAAGCCCGCCGCCTGCTGCACGTCGGCGACGACGCCGACGATCTCCCGCGTGCGGCCGGCAAACCGCACGGGCTGTCCGACAGCCTCGCCGTCCATGTAGCGCCGGGCAAAGGTGTCGTTCACGACCACCACGGGCGCGCCTGCCGAGGTGTCGAAGTCCGTGAACGATCGGCCCCGCCGGACGGGGAGGCGCAGCGTCTCGAAGTAGCCGGGCGTGACGTAGGTGGCCGTGGCGAACAGGTACTGACTGCCGGCCGCCGCCGCGTCCCCGCCGACACGCTCCGCGCCCATGTTGAGGATCCGCTCGTACGGCAATCCCAGGGAAACCGCCGCCGACAGGACGCCCGGCACGGCGCGCATGCGCTCCAGGCTCGCGTCGAACAGTCGCGCCACCGGCTCGTGATCGGCATACCGCGCGTCCTCGAGCGATGCGGACGCCGCCACCAGGTGCTGCGGGTCGAAGCCCGGCGGACGCGACTGCAGGTGCACGAACGTGCGGATGAGCAGCCCGGCCCCGACGAGCAGCACCACGCCGAGCGCCACCTCGGCCACGACCAGCACGCGCCGCGGCCAGCCGCGGGCGCCGCCCGCGACCGATCGCGTCCCCCCGGAGGCCAGGGCGGCCCCGACGTCGAAGCGCGTGGCGTGCAGCGCCGGCGTCAGGCCGAACAGCAGCACGGTGACCACGCTCAGGACCACGGTCAGCGCCAGCACGCGGCCGTCGAGACCCACGTCGCCCCAGGCCGTGAGCATGTCCCCCGCCAGCACCTTCAGCCCTTCGAGCGCGAGCGCACCGATCAGGAGCCCGGTCACGCCGCCCAGGATCGCGATGACCAGGCTCTCCACGAGCAGTTGCCGGACGATGGTCCGGCGCCCGGCGCCCACGGCGAGCCGCGTGGCAATCTCCCGCGTGCGGCTGCCCACCCGTGCCAGCAGCAGCCCCGCCAGGTTGATGCACGCCACGAGGAGGACGAGCGCGACGGCGCCCCAGAGCAGGAGCAGCGGCTGGCGGACCTCGCTCGCCAGGCCCTGCTGGAGCGGAACGGCGGTGTAGGTGACCGTCATCCCCGCCGCGGCCGCGCGTTCCCGATCGTCGGTCGAGAGATCGGCGGCCGCCGCGATGTCGGCGGACACCTGGGCCCAGCTCGCCCCATCCCGAACGCGCAGGACGATCCCGTAGTTGGTCCCCTCCCCCTCCCCCGTGCGCGTGGGCCGCACGGGCGTCCAGAGGTCCGCGTCGATCTCGCTGCGAAACGACGCCGGCATGATGCCCACGACGGCGTGCCCTTCTCCCTTGAGCAGGATGGTCCGTCCGAGCACCGACGGATCGCCGTTGAGCGCCGTCCGCCAGAGGCGATCGCTCAGGATGACGGCCGGAGGCCCGCCGGGCCGATCCTCGTCGGGCGTGAACTCGCGTCCCACCGTGGGCAGCACGCCGAGCACACGGAAGTAGCCGGTACTCACCCGCTGCGGCTGGACCGCCAGCGCGCGATCGCCCGTGACGAAGCTCACGCGCGCGGACAGGCCCGACCACACCGCGGCGTCGGCCGTCCGCACTTCGTCCCGGATGGCCTCCCACGTGCGGCCCGTATGGCTGAAGCCGTCCTCCAGGACGACGCCCTCGCGCATGATGGTCCTCGAGACCAGCGCGAGCCGTTCCGGCGCCGGATACGGGAGCGGCGCGAACATCACGGCGTTGACGAGGGAGAACACCGCCGTGTTGGCCCCGATGGCCAGGCCGAGGGTCATCACGGCCGTGATGGCGAACGCGGGGCTCTTCCGGAGCATGCGCCACGCGTAGCGGAGGTCGTTCATCATGCGCTCCCTGGGGGCTACTCGGTCCTCAGCGCCACCACCGGGTTCACCCGGGCGGCGCGGATGGCCGGGACCGCACTGGCGAGCACGGCCACACTCAACAGGACGAGCGCCACGGCCGAATAGGTCCATGGATCGGCCGGCGCCACCTCGTACAGGAGCGCCCCCATGAGCCGCGTGAGGGCGGCGGCCAGCACCATGCCGATCCCCAGCCCGCCGATCGTCAGCAGGACGCCCTGCCGGAGGATCATCCGGACCACAGTACGCCGATCCGCGCCGATGGCCAGCCGGATGCCGATCTCGTGCGTACGCCGCGCCACCAGGTACGCGAGCACGCCGTAGATGCCCACCGCGGCCAGGACGAGCGCCACCACGGCAAACGTCCCGAGCAGGAACCCCGTGAGCCTCGGCGTGGCCAGCGCCGCGGACACGACCTCGCGCATCGGCCGGACGTTGGCCACGGGGACGTTCCTGTCGAGACCTCCGAGCGCCTCCCTCACAGGTCCGGCCAGGCGTATCGGATCGTCCGTGGACCGCACGACGACGAACACGTTCCGGATCAGGCTGCCGCCCGTCGCCACGTGCCACTGGCTGTGCGGAATGAAGAACTTCTCCTTCACGAGCCCCGTCACGCCGTTGTGCCGCTCGTCGGCCACGATGCCGACGACGACGGCCCACGGGTTGTTCATGCTGCCGACACGGAGCCGGCCGCCGACGGCGTTGCCGGCCGGCCAGTACATCCGCGCCATGGTCTCGTTGACCACGGCCACGAGCTGCGTATCGGACGTCTCGCCGGCGGTGAACCATCGTCCGCCCAGCAGCCGCATCCCCATGGCCTCGAAGGCGCCGTCGGAGACGATCTGCCAGTCGCCCTTGGCGTCGTGGCCCGGCGTCTCCTCGTAGCCCTCGATGTCCAGGCCGTAGTCGCCGATGGTCGTCGCAAGCGGCAGGGCCCGCACGACGCCCGCGCTCCGGACGCCCGGCAGCTCGCGGACACGATCCAGGAGCTGGCGATAGAAGCCGACGACCTGCTCCGGCGTCTCGTACCGCGCCTGCGGCACGGACACGCGCAGCGTCAGCACCTGATCCGGATCGAAGCCGAGATCGATCCGGCCGAGTGCCGCCAGGCTGCGCACCATGAGCCCCGCGCCCACGACGAGGATCACGGCCAGCGCCACCTCCGCGACGACGAGGGCGCCGCGCAGGCGGTGGCGTGTCCCGCTGGCGGTCGCCTGCTGGCTGCCCTCGCGCAGCGCATCCACCAGGTTGAGGCCGAGCGTCCGGAGCGCCGGAACCAGGCCGAACACGATCGTCGTCAGGAGTGCCATGACGAGCGTGAACAGCACCACGGTGCCATCGAGCACCACGGGCGCGAGCGGGGGGAGGCTGGTGGGATCGATGGCGACGAGCGTGCGGAGCGCCGCGCCGGCCAGCACGAGGCCCGCCGCGGCGCCGGCGACGGCGAGCAGCAGGCTCTCCGTGACGAGCTGCCTGACCAGCCGGCCCGGTGCCGCGCCCACGGCCGTCCGGAGCGCCATCTCGCGCAGGCGCGCATCGCCGCGGACGAGCAGCAGGTTGGCGACGTTGGTGCAGGCAATGAGCAGCAGGCAGGCGACGGCCCCCATCAGGATCCACATCGCGGGCCGCAGCCCGCCGCGGATCTCCTCGTCAATCGAGACGGCAAATGCGGAGAACCGCATCGGCTCCGGGTAGAGCCCTTCTTCGGTCATCCGCCGTGTCAGCGCGCCCAACTCCGCGCTGGCGGTGGCCGCGGTCTGGCCCGGCGCCAGCACGGCCGCCCCGTAGTATCCGTGGCTCCCGCGACTCAGGTTCGCCATGTCGAACTGCACCGCCCGCCACAGCTCCGTGGGCTCCGCCGCCTCCTCGGTGAAGTCCGTGGGCAGGCGGAAGCCGTCCGGCATGACCCCGACGACCTCCACCGGCTCGTCGTTCAGGAGAATCGTCCGCCCGAGGATCCCGGCGTCCGCGCCAAAGCGTGTCCGCCACAGGCGATGGCCGAGGACGGCCACGGGTGCGCCGTTCGGCACGTCCTCTTCGGGACGAATCACCCGGCCCAGGAGGGGCGAGGCGCCGAGCACGTCGAACGTGTTGGCCGTGACGAGCCCGACCCCGACGCGGATCGGCTCCGCGTCCCCTGTCAGGTTCTGCTGTGCCGTCGTCCAGGCGGCCACGGCCGCCAGGGTCCGACTCTGGGACCGGTAGTCCGCGATCTCCTGGGGCGAGAGCCACGTCTTGTCGAAACCGACCCACGAGCTCCAGATGAGCACGCGGCGGTCGGGCTCGGCGTAGGGCAGCGGGGTCAGGAGCACGGCGCGCACGACGCTGAAGATGGCCGATGTGGCGCCGATGCCGAGCGCCAGGGTGACGAGGGCGGCGGTCGCGAAGCCCGGGCTGCGGCGCAGCCCGCGGAAGCCGATGCGCAGATCCTGCAGGAGGGATTCGATCACGAGGGGTTGGACGGAGCCGGGAGCGCTGGAGTTGCTATCATCTGGCCATGACATCGGCGTCCGCCCTCCCGCTCTCCGCGCTCGTGACCGCAGGGTTGAACACCCCGTCTCCCATCCGCCAGATCATGAAGATGGCGGAGCGCCAGAACATCGTCGCCATGGGCCTGGACCCGGACGAGGTGATCTCCTTCGGGGGCGGATGGGTCAACCACCGCGCGCCGGAGGAATTCCGCCAGGCCTACCTGGCCATCGCGGACGACCCGGCGGTGTTCCACGCGAGCGGCGGCTACACGGCGACGCTGGGTGACATGGACTGCCGCGAGCAGATTGCGGCCTTCGAGACCGCGATCTTCGGCGTCCCCCGGCTCGACGCCGGGCACATCGCCATCGGGATGGGCAGCACGCAGCTCACGCACGACCTGTTCCGGACGCTCGTGGATCCCGGCGATACGGTGCTGCTGCTCGATCCGACCTACGCGAACTACGAGGGGCAGCTGGCCTTTGCGGCGCCGGGCGTCCGGATCGAGCGCCTCCGGGTCGTCGACCCGGCAACGTGGAGCTACCTGCCCGCCGCGGACCCGGAAGGAACGGCACGCGAGTTCCGCCGCCTGTTCGATCTCCACCGCCCCAGGCTCGTGCTCTTCGGCGCGCCGGACAACCCGACGAGCCAGGTGGTGCCGCAGGCCCTGGCGGACGCGATGCTGGAGCGGACGGCCGCCACCGGCGCGTGGCTGGCCATCGACTTCGCCTACAAGTGCCAGTTCTTCGGCACGCCTCCGGCGTACTACGCGTGGTCCCCGGCGGATCACCCGAACCTCATCGGCATCCACTCCAACTCCAAGTGGGCGCGCGGGCTCGGACGGCGTCTCGGCTGGATCGAGGCGCACCCCACCGTCGTCGACGGCATGGAGCGCGTCCAGCAGTGCAGCATTCTCTGTCCGGACACGCTGGCGCAGATGGCGATGGCCCGCTATCTGAAGGCGGCCATCCCGAGCGGCGCCCTCCAGCAGTACCTGGACGATGCAAGCCGGCGGTACCAGGCGGCCGGGGAGGCGACGCTGGCCGCGATCGACCGTCACATCGGACGTCCGCGCCTCGTGCCATCGGGCGGCCTCTATACGGTGATGGACGTCGGCCGGGACGCCGACGTGTTCGTCCCCGAGGCCCTCGCGGCAACCGGGGTGCTCGTCGTGCCCGGCCGCGGCTTCGGGCCGTCCATCGCCAACGGCGTCCGCATCTCCTACGGTCCGCTCATCGACAACCATCCGCGCATCGAGGAAGGCCTGGCGCGGCTCGGCCGGTGGATGGCCGGCCGCTGACACGCGCGCCCGCCCATGGCCCGCGCTACGTACCGGGCACGCCGCCGAACCGGTTCTGCCGCGCCTGCCAGAGGTGCCGGCGGTCGTGCGCGGGAATGATCATCAGGATCGTCGACAGCTTCATCCGCACGAGTGCGAGGAACGGGTTGCGCACGATGACGCGGTCCGGGTCCGTACCGGCCGCGAGCGCGACAAGCTCCCGGTAGGGGCGGTGGCTGTCGGCAAACGCCGCCACCACCTCGTCGCGCGGGATGTGCGCGCGCGGCAGCGCCTCGGGAGTCGGTACCTTGGACTTCCGGCGGATGGGCGGCTCCAGGTGCCGGATGAACCAGCGGCCGAACCAGCCGGGGTGCAGGCCGGAGAAGGTGCCCGCGCCGCGGCCGGCGCCGTCACGTGCCGCCGGCATCACCGCGTTCACGTAGAACACGTTCATCCGCGCCAGGTGGTCCAGGCACTGCGCCACACTCCAGCGCCCCTCCTCCGGCTGCCAGTTGACCTCACGGTCGTCCAGGCCGGACACGAGCGCCCGGGCCTCCGTCTCCGCGGCGTCCACCTGATCGATCAACGCCTGCAGCGCATCGGGCAGGCTACCTGTCATAGGGGATGCCCACGAACGCCACGTCCTGATTCGGCATCAGGACCATCCACGTGAACATGAAGCGCAGGGCCATGCGGCCGTCGACGCGCGTCAACTCGAGCGGCTGGCGGTACTTGATGTGCCAGTCGTAGAGGTCCGTGAACACACCGAGCCCGACGTCGCAGTAGTCCGGATACTTCTGGTTGGCCCGGATGAAGGTCTCGAACTGCCGGCGGACCACGCCCGGCGCCCCGTGCCCGACCGACGGGCCGCGCAGGCCCTCGTCCAGGATCGATCGCAGTTGCCCGATGTCCTGGCGGATGCCCCGGAGGGCATCGGCGCTGATGGCATCGGGCGACTGCACTTCCGTTAGGTCAGCCTCAGCGGCGCCGGCGGCCGTGGACAGCGCCCCCAGCGCACCGGCCGTCACCAGTTCCCGACGTGTGACCATGGGTTCCCTCCAGGCCTTCAGACTACCCGACTGCGCCGCCGGTTCGCCGCCGCGCCGGCCCAACCATGACGGGCCTGCGCTCGTCCAAGAGAGCTGGTATGTCCATGCCCACCGACCTGCGCTACGCCGTCCGGACCCTGACCCGCGCCCCCGGCTTCTTCCTGGTCGTCGTCCTGACGCTGGGCCTCGGGATTGGCGCCAATACGGCCATCTTCTCGCTCACGGACCAGCTCCTCCTCCGGAGGCTCCCGGTAGCCCATCCGGAAGAACTGGTCCAACTGGACGGCCCCGGCGCCTTCAACGGCCGGACGATGAACGCGCGGACGTTCTCGTATCCGATGTACCAGGACCTGCGCGACAGGACCGGGGTGTTCTCCGGCATGGTGGCGCGCGCGCCGGCCGCGGCGACGGCGCGGGCCGGCAGCGCGGAGCCCGAGCGCGTCTCCGTCGAGATGATCTCGGGCAACACCTTCGAGGTCCTGGGCGTCGGCCCGTTCCTCGGCCGCGCGCTGTCCCCGGAGGATGACCGCATCCCGGGCGGACACCCGGTGGTGATGCTCGGGTACGACTTCTGGACGCGGCGCTTCGGCGCCAATCCGGGTGTGCTGGGACAGCCCCTCACCCTCAACACGACGGTCATGACCATCGTCGGCGTCACACGGCCGGGGTTTGCCGGCGTGACGGCGCTCGGCGCGGCGGACGTGTTCGTGCCGATCATGATGAAGGCCCAGGTCACGCCGACGTGGAACGATCTCGACAACCGCCGCTCGCGCTGGGTCAACATCGTCGCGCGGCTGGCGCCGGGCGTCGCGATCGAGGAGGCGCGGGCGGGCGCCGACGTCGTCTACAAGCAGGTCAACGCGTCCGAGCTGGAGTCCGTGCCGCAGTTTGCCGCATCGAGCGCGGTCTTCAAGGAGCGCTTCCTCGCCAAGAGCCTCGTCGTGGAGCCGGCGGGACGCGGGCTGTCCGGGCTCCGCCAGGGGTTCAGCACGCCGCTGGCCGTGCTGATGGCCATGGTGGGGCTGGTGCTGCTCATCGCGTGCGCGAACGTGGCCAACCTCCTCGTCGCGCGGGCGGCCGCGCGGCAGAAGGAGGTCAGCCTGCGGCTGGCGCTCGGCGCCGGCCGCGCCCGCATCGTGCGCCAGACGCTCTTCGAGAGCGTGCTGCTGGCGCTGGCGGGCGGCGCCCTCGGCCTCGTGCTCTCGATCTGGATCGGCGAACTGCTGGTCGGCCTGCTGCCGGCCGATCTCTCCGCGGGCGCGTTGTCGTCGGCGCCGGACCTGCGCGTGGGGCTCTTCGCGCTGGGCGTGTCGCTCGTCACAGCCGTCATCTTCGGCCTGGCGCCGGCCGTGCAGATGTCCAGGCCGGACATGAACCGGACGCTGCGCGAGGAGGCCGGGAACCTCAGCGCCGGCGGCCGGCAGGCCCGGCTCCGCCGCGGGCTGGTCGTCGTGCAGGTGGCGTTCTCGCTGCTGCTCGTGGCCGGCGCCGG
>CAZUGF010000089.1:3942-7711 GCA_964619705.1 uncultured Bifidobacteriaceae bacterium | reverse complement strand
ATCCAGGTGCAGGGGTACGAGACCAAACCCGACGAGAACATGAACCCGTGGACGAACGAGATTGCCCCGGACTACTTCCGCACGATGGGAGTGCCGCTCCTGCTGGGACGGGAGTTCACGGCGCGCGATGCGGCAGGCGCGCCGCTCGTGGCCGTGGTCAACGAGACGTTTGCCCGCTACTACTTCGGCGACGAGAACCCGCTCGGCCGGCGCTTCGGCTGGCGGGGCCTGGAGAACCCCGGCGCCATCGAGATCGTGGGCGTCGTCCGGGACTCGCTGCACGGCACGATGCGCGAGGGCAGCGGCGGCGAGGACAACCAGACCCCGCGCTTTGCCTATACGCCCCTGCAGCAGAGCACCGAGCTCGCGGGCATGACGGTGTACGTCCGGTCCACGCCGGATGCCGCGGCGGGACTGGCGGACCGCATCCGGGACGTCGTGCGGCGCCGCGATGCCGGCCTCCCCATCTACAGCGTCACGACCATGGAGCGCACGATCGACGATGCGGTGTTCACGGAACGCATGCTCGCCGTGCTGTCCGGGGCCTTCGGGCTGCTGGCGACGGTGCTGGCGGCGATCGGCCTCTACGGACTGATGTCCTATACGGTCGCGCGGCGGACGCGGGAGATCGGCATCCGCATGGCGCTCGGCGCGGAGCGCCGGTCCGTCGTCTGGCTGGTGCTGCGAGAGGTCACGTTGCTCACGTCCCTCGGCATCGGCCTCGGGATTCCGGCCGCGCTCCTGCTGGCGCGCGTCGTGTCGTCGCAGATGTTCGGCCTCTCCGCCACGGATCCCGTGACGCTGGCCATCGCGGCCGCCGCGCTGGCGATCGTCGGCATGCTGGCGGGATGGCTGCCCGCCCGCCGGGCCGCGGCCGTGCAGCCGATCCGCGCGCTGCGCTATGAGTAGCTGAACCGAAGCGCCGTGACCTCGGTCCCGGCGACCCACGGGCAAGCCGTCAACGCTCCCATGGGTAGAACACCTGGAGCGGCGCGACGCGGAACACGAAGGCCCCCGATCGCACGCCGGGGTCCGTGCCGACAATGGCCTTCGCGGCGTCCAGTGATTCGGCCTCGAGGAAGATCATCCCGAACTCGTCGTACCTGGCGCCGAAGACAATGGCGCCTTCCTTCCGGAGCCGGCTGAGATTGGCGGAGTGCTCCTTGAACCCGGGTTGCTCCGCCGGGCTGAGGGCCGTGTTCCAGTTCGGCCCCGTCTCGAAGTGCACGACGAAGAGTGCCGGCGACTGCGTCTCCACGGCGACGATGCCGGCGGCCAGGATCGCGACGACCATCACCACCCGGGCTTTCGTGAGCATCTGGTCTCCCTCCCCTCCTGTGCCTTGTTCGTGTCAGTTCACCTGGGGCGCTCGGGCACGATGGTCTCCCCGCGCGCCAGCATCGCGACGAGCGCGGCGATCTTCCTCGCGCGTCCGGCAGGGGTCTTCATGCTGTTGGTCCGAAACGCGAGCGCGAACAGGTTGGTCTTCCCGAGCGTGCGGAACGTCCGGCGCGCGCGCGGGCTGGCCTCGATCGCCGCGCGGAGGTCGCCCGGAATGGTCTCCACCGACGCGCTGCGAATGGGCGCGTAGGCGGCATCCCAGCGGCCGTCGGCCCTTGCCGCGTCGACCTGCTTCTGGCCGTGCGGCGTCATCCGGCCGGCAGCGGTCAGCCGCGCCACGTGGTCGCGGTTGACCTGGCTCCAGATGCTCCGCCTGGTGCGGGGCGTATAGCGCTGCAGGAAGGACCGCTCGTCGAAGCTCTTGCGGATACCGTCAATCCATCCCCAGCAGAGGACGACGTCCAGCGCCTCGGCTGGGGTGACCGATGGCAGGCCCGAGCCCTTCTTGTGGATCTTCAGCCAGAGCTCGGTCTCGCGATCGTGGTGCCGCGACAGCCAGGCTTCGAACGCCCGGGCGGTCCTGAAAGTCTTGATGCTTCCCAGATTCGGAACGATGGGCGCCATACTACTGTGGCGGCACGAGATTGTGCGCGCGCAGGACGGCCCCGATGTCTCGCGGCCGCGTCACGACCGTCTCGTCGATCCACTGGTAGCGGTCGCCGGTCCAGAAGTGCATCACCTGCCTGGTCTTCAGCTCGCCCACGGCCTGTTCCTCTCCTTGCACGGTCGTCGCGATTGTCAACGGCCACACCCGCGTCCGCGGATTGTGTCACGAGACGAGGCTGTTTCAGCTCGGCGCGCGGCGTAGGGCGGAACTTCAGTTCCGCCACGAGCGGGCGACGCCGGCTCATGACAGCCCGCCCAGCACGACCACGCCTCCCGGCGTTCGTATCCGCGCGCGCAGCCCCACGGGATGGCCGGAGGACGGGCGCGCAATCTCGACAGGGCCGTCGAAGCCGATGTCGGCCAGCATCGCCTCGAGACGATCGGCGTCGCCGTGTCGTATCTCCAGCGCCTCGAGCACACACCCCGCGTCGGGCAGCAGCCTCGCCGGGTGCAACGGTGTGGACCACTGGATGATCGTGGGGACCACTCCGTCCCACGGCAGTTCTCCGTTCGGCGGAACGGTGATCAGCCAGGACAGATTGCCGCGTGTCATGGGCTCCACCTGGCCGAGGGGCGCCGCCGCACGGTTCGACGCGCGATGGATGTCGTTGGTGCGAACGACCCACGCGGCCAGCCGCGGCTGAGCGTCCGGGCGGTCGAGGTTGAACCAGCGCCCCCTGGAGGGCGCCGGGACATTCGGGTTCGGGGCCAGCACCTCGAGATACGCAGTGTCGCCGAGCCGAAGCAGCGCGTTGTGCGTACCCATCCGCGGATGTTCTCCGCCCTCCTGCAGCCGAACGCCGAGGAGAGCGGACACGAAGTCCATGCCGGCTTCACGCGAACCGGCCGTGACGACGAGATGATCGAGCGCCGTGTCAAACCGCTGGGCCAGCCGAGCATGCTGGTCGTCCACCGCGCCAGTCTACCGCTCGGATGCGCCGATCGAGACACAGGCGCGCGTCCGGCCAACTCGAGCGGCCCTGCGGCATGCGAGGGCCCGTCCTGCGTGAACCTCGTCCACGTCGCCCCTCGCTTCTCCGGAGGTCCGCGCCCATCGTCCAGGGGGCCGTGTTCGCGGCCCGGCGCCAGACCAACGGCCGTCCCCGGACGTCCTAGGGCCATGAAGGGGCTCCCGGCCGGCCTGGTCGTGTCGTTGCTGTGTTCGGCACCGGTACTGGCTCAGGAGCGGGACCGCTCTCTCGAACGGATCAGCCTCGCGCTCCAGCAGCCACCGCCAATCGTCAGCGGGCATGTCCTTCTCGAGGGGTATCCAGGCACACCGAGGACACTCGGTATCTTCACCCTGGTCCCGCCGACCCTGCAGGGCGAGGTCGTCCGCGTCTCCGTGCCGGTTGGCGAGCTGGTGTCACGCGCGGTCAAGGGTGTCGCGTCGGCCAATCAACGGCGGCGGGAGGCAGCCGCGCGACGGAGGGTCGAAGCCGCGCTCGAGTGGTTCCTGGAACAGCGGCCGAACCCCAGGCGGTAGACCTCGCGGGCCGCGCTTGGAAGTTCGGACGGCGCGCCATACTATCGGCTCGATGCCGCTCGCGATTCTCGTTGTGGTGCTGGGTCTGGCTGGTTCGGGCGCGTCTGATGGCGGACCTAAAGGTCCGCCCTACGCGGAAGGCCCGCCCTACGCGGAAGGTCCGCCCTACGCGGAAGGTCCACCCTACGCGGAAGGCCCGCCCTACGCGGAAGGTCCGCCCTATGGCAGCGGCGCGGCCGGGCAGACGGCGACGCCGGCGGCGGGCGTGCCGCTCGA
>CAZUGF010000089.1:0-3842 GCA_964619705.1 uncultured Bifidobacteriaceae bacterium | reverse complement strand
ATGGCAGCGGCGCGGCCGGGCAGACGGCGACGCCGGCGGCGGGCGTGCCGCTCGACGTGGCGCTTCGGCGCGCGGCCGTCATCACGGATCTGCGGTACGACCTGGCACTGACGATCCCGGAGGCGCTGGCCGCGCCCATCACCGGGCACACCGACATCACGTTCCAGCTCGAAGACAACACCGAACCGCTCGTCATCGACTTCGACACCAGCCGGGACCACATCCGCTCCGTGTCCGCCAACGGTGCGGACACCCGCTTCGAGTACATCAACGGCCACATCGTCCTGCCGACGACGGCGCTGCGCGTGGGGCGCAATGCGATCCGGGTGGCGTTCCGCGCGGGTGATGCCTCCCTCAACCGCAGCGCGGACTTCCTCTACGCGCTCTTCGTGCCCGCACGCGCGCGCCTCGCCATCCCCTGCTTCGATCAGCCGGACCTGAAGGCGCGGTGGACCCTGTCGCTGGTGTACCCGGCCGGATGGCGCGCCGTGAGCAACGGCGCCGCGCTGGAGGACGCCGAGGTGGCGACGCCGGACGCGACGAGCCAGGGCGGCCCGTCCGGGCGCCGCCGGCAGGTCCGCTTCGCCGAGACCGAGCCCCTGTCCACCTATCTCTTCTCGTTCGTCGTCGGAGACTTCCAGGTCGAGACCGCGGAGCGCAACGGACGCCCGTTCCGGATGTTCCACCGCGAGACCGATCGGGCCAAGGTGACACGGAACCTGCCGGCCATCTTCGACCTGCACGCGACCGCCATCGAGTACATGGAGCGCTACACCGGCATCCCGTACCCGTTCGGCAAGTTCGACTTCGTCGCCATCCCGGCGTTCCAGTTCGGCGGCATGGAGCACGCCGGCAAGATCCTGTACAACGCGTCGGGCCTGCTGCTCGACGAGTCCGCCACGCAGAACCAGTTCCTCGGCCGCGCCTCGGTCATCGCGCACGAGACCGCGCACATGTGGTTCGGGGATCTCGTGACCATGCGGTGGTTCAACGACGTGTGGATGAAGGAGGTCTTCGCCAACTTCATGGCCGCGAAGATCGTCAACCCCTCGTTCCCCGCGGTCAACCACGAGCTCCGGTTCCTGCTGTCGCACTACCCCGCGGCGTACGAGGTGGACCGGACGCCCGGCGCCAATCCCATCCGCCAGCAACTCGACAACCTGAACGAGGCCGGCAGCCTGTACGGCGCCATCATCTACCAGAAGGCGCCCATCATCATGCGGCACCTCGAGGCCATCCTCGGTGAGGCGTCGTTCCGGGACGGCCTGCGCGAGTACCTGAACGCGCACCGGTTCGGCAACGCGACGTGGTCCGAGCTCATCGACGTGCTGGACACGCGGACGCCGATGGACCTGCAGGCGTGGAGCAAGGTGTGGGTGGAGGCGCCCGGCCGGCCGACGATCACGACCAGGCTCGACACGGCGGACGGCACGGTCACGCGGCTCTGGTTCGAGCAGACGGATCCGATGGGTCGAGGACTGGTGTGGCCGCAGGAACTGCGCGTTCGCCTGGAGTCCGAGGTCGCGGGCGAAGCGATTCGAGCCGGCAGCGGCGGCGGGAACGGAGACGTCAGCGTGGCCCTGGTGGGCCGGTCGGCTGCCTGGGACGCACAGGTCCGGGGCACGCCAACCTTCATCCTCCCCGCCGCGCAGGGCTGGGCGTACGGCGACTTCGTCCTCGACGAGGGGTCGCTCGAGTACCTCGTCACCCACCTGCCGGCAATCCCGGATGCCCTGACGCGTGGCAGTGCGTGGGTGACGCTCTGGGATGCCCTGCTCGATCAGCGCGTCACCCCGTCCAGGCTGTTCGATCTGGCAGTCACCGCCGTCCCGCGCGAGGACGATGAGCAGCTCACGTCCCGCATCCTCGGCTACCTTCGCACCGCCTGGTGGCGATTCCTCTCCGCTGACGATCGGGCCCGCCGCGCACCGCAGGTCGAGGCCGTGCTGCGCGCCGGCCTGGCGCGGTCGGACACCGCCAGCCGCAAGGCCGCCTGGTTTGCGGCGCTCCGGGACGTCGCGACAACCCCGCCGACTGTCGCGTGGCTGCGGGGCGTCTGGGCAAAGACGGAGACGGTCCAGGGCCTGCCGCTGGCCGAGGCCGACTACTCGACGCTGGCGCTGGAGCTCGCCGTGCGCGAAGTGGACGGCTGGAAGGACGTCCTCGCGACGCAACTGGGGCGGATCGAGAACCCGGATCGGAAGGGCCGCTTCGCGTTCGTGATGCCGGCGCTGTCGGCCGATCCCGCCGAACGGGATCGATGGTTCAGGTCCCTTGCCGACGTGAACAACCGCCGCCGCGAGCCGTGGGTGCTCGAGGGGCTCGACTACCTGCACCACCCGCTCCGCGCGCGCGCGTCCGCCGGCTACGTGCTGCCGAGCCTGGAGATGCTGCGGGAGATCCAGCAGACTGGCGACATCTTCTTCCCCAAGCGCTGGCTGGACGCGACGCTCGGCGGCCACAGTTCCGCGGAGGTCGCGGGCATGGTCCGCGCATTCCTCGACGGGCTCCCGCCCGATTACCCCGCGCGGCTGAAGAACATCCTCCTGCAGTCCGCCGACCCGCTCTTCCGCGCGGCGCGGTGACGTGACCGGGCATCGGCCCAGTTACAATCGGGCATGCGGACGACAGCGGATGCGGTGATTGTCGGCGGCGGGTGCATGGGGTGCAGCGTGGCCTGGCACCTGGCGAAGCGCGGGCTCACCAACGTGGTCCTGATCGAGCGCGAGGCGCAGCTCGGCGCGGGCTCGACCGGCAGGAACGCCGGCGGCGTCCGCCACCAGTTCTCGCACCCCGCCAACATCGACCTCTCGATCGAGTCCATTGCCATGATGGCGGACTTCGAGGCCCGCGTCGGCTGGCCCGTCGACTTCCATCGCGACGGCTACCTGCTGCTCGCGTCCACGGCCGCCAACGAGGCGGCGTTCCACCGCAACGTGGCCGCCCAGCGCGCGCGCGGCGTGGACGTGCAGTGGCTGTCCGCCGCGGAGGCCGCGCGCCTGGCACCCGGCATCGATGTCACCGGCGTCCGCGGAGCCACATGGTGCGCCGCCGACGGCGTCGCCGACCCCAACGGCGTCACGCAGGGCTTCGCGAAGGGCGCGCAGGCCATGGGCGCCGAGATCGTGCGCGGGGTCGAGGTCACCGGCATCACCCTCTCCGGCGGACGCGTGAACACCGTTCGCACCTCGGCCGGCACCATCCAGACGCCCGTGGTCGTGAACGCCGCCGGCCCGTGGGCCATGTCTCTGGCACGGATGATTGGCGTCGACGTGCCCGTCGAGCCGGAGCGCCGCCACATCTTCATCGCGGCGCCCGAACGCGGCGGGTCGTGGGACGCGCCGGAGTGGGAAGGCCGCGTGCCCCGGTCGCGGGTGCTCGTGATCGACTTCGAGACGTCGTTCTACTTCCACCGCGAAGGTGCGGGCCTGCTGATGGGGATGGGCGACCCGGACGAGGCGACCGGCTTCGACACGACGGTGCGGTGGGACTTCCTGCCCCGGGTAATGGAAGTGGCCATGGGCCGACTCCCCGTCATGGCGGATGCCGCCGTGTCCCACGCCTGGGCCGGCCTCTACGAGATGACGCCGGACCACAACGCGATCATCGGCCCGTCCGAGGACGTCGGCGGCTTCTACACCATCGCCGGGTTCAGCGGCCACGGGTTCCAGCACTCGCCCGCGGCGGGACGCATCGTGGCCGACCTCATCACCGGCCGGGATCCGCACTTCGACCTGTCGCCGTTCACGCTGGAGCGCTTCGAGACGGTCAAGGCGGGGGGGGAGCTGAATATCGTGTAGGCGCAGGGCAGGTGCAGGCGACCCTGAAGGGTCGCCTCTACG
>CAZUGF010000088.1:11643-16764 GCA_964619705.1 uncultured Bifidobacteriaceae bacterium | reverse complement strand
GGCTTTATCGGACTGTCTCGCGGAGGACTTCCTCCACCGACGTCACGCCTTCCTTGATCTTCCGGAGGCCGCTGCCGCGGAGGGTGATCATGCCCTCCTCGATGGCCTTCCGGCGCAGTTCCAGGGCCGAGGCGCCGACCAGGACCAGCTCGCGGAGCTCGTCGCTGATCTCCATCACCTCGTAGAGGCCCACGCGGCCGCGGTAGCCGGTGCCGTTGCACTTGTCGCAGCCGTGATGCCGGTAGGGCTTCACCTGCTTCGCGTCATCCGTGCCGAAGCCGATCTGCTCGAGCGCCGTCTGCGGGACTTCGTCCACCACCTTGCAGTTGGGACAGAGCCGGCGGACCAGGCGCTGGGCGCACACCAGGTTCAGGGAACTGGCGACGAGGAAGGGCTCGATGCCCATGTTCATCAAGCGGTTGATGGTGCTCGGCGCGTCGTTCGTGTGCAGCGTGGAGAGCACGAGGTGGCCGGTGAGCGCGGCCTTGACGGCAATCTCCGCCGTCTCGAAGTCACGGATTTCGCCGACGAGGATGATGTTGGGATCCTGGCGGAGGAAGCTGCGGAGCGCGGCGGCAAAGTTGAGGCCGATGTTCTCCCGCACCTGCACCTGGTTGACGCCCGGCAGGTTGAACTCGACCGGGTCCTCCGCGGTCATGATGTTGGTGTCGGTCGTGTTGATGCGGGAGATGGACGAGTAGAGCGTGTTGGTCTTGCCGCTCCCCGTCGGGCCGGTGACGAGGACCATGCCCCACGGCTTCTGGATCTGGATCTCCAGCTTCTTGAGGGACTCCGCCTCGAAGCCGAGGCGCGTCATGTCCAGCATCAGCTTGCCCTTGTCCAGCAGACGCATGACGATCTTCTCGCCGAAGAGCGTCGGCAGGCAGGAGACGCGGAAGTCGATGTCCTTGCTGACGCCGTGCTCGCTGAAGCGGATCTTGATGCGGCCGTCCTGCGGCAGGCGCTTCTCGGCGATGTCCAGCTTCGCCATGATCTTGATGCGCGAGGTGATGGCGTCCCGCATCTTGAGGGACGGCGCCATCACGTTGTAGAGCAGGCCGTCGATGCGGTACCGGACGCGGTACTCCTTTTCGTACGGCTCGATGTGGATGTCGCTCGCGCCCTTGGAGATGGCCGACATCAGGATGACGTTGACCAGCTTGATGACCGGCGCTTCCTCGCCCTGGCGCGTCAGGACCTCGGCGCTGATCTCCTCGAGGTCCTCCATGACCTCGACGTCGCCGACGTCGGTCGGCATCTCCTGGAGCGCCTTGGCCGCCATCTCCAGCGCGCTCTCGCCCATCGGCTGGATGGACGCCTGGCCGTGCTTGCTCGAGCCCACCGGGGAGCCGGCGTAGTACTTGTCGATGGCGTCGGTGACGCCCGTCTCCGACGCGACCACCGGCTCCACGTTGTAGCCGGTCATGAACTTGACGTCGTCCATGGCGAAGACGTTCGTCGGGTCCGTCATCGCGATGGTGAGCGTGGCGCCGGCGCGGGAGAGCGGCACGATCTGGTACTTGCGCGCCGTCTCCGCGGGGACCAGCTTGATGACCGCGGGGTCGATCTCGAACTGGTTCAGCGCAATCGACGGGACGCCGTACTGCTTGGACAGGAGCGACGTGATCTCGTCGTCCTGCACGAAGCCCAGCTTGACCAGGTTCGCCCCCAGCTTGCCGCCGTGCTGGCGCTGGTAGGTCAGGGCATCCTGGAGCTGCTCCGCCGATATGCGCTTCTCCTTGAGAAGCAGTTCTCCGATTCTGACGGCCATTGGGTCCCGTTGGCTCCGCGCTCTTCCTGGGTCTCTCTCAAAACGTGAATCGTGCCCCGAGGCTCCACGAGCGCTCGCGCGACTCGCCGGCCGCGGCGTGGGCCTCGATGTAGATCCCGCTCGCGATCGCGGCCGAGAGGCCCGTGGCCACCACCATCCGGCCCTCGCCGAGCGTGCTGCCGCGGACGCCGCCGCGCACGCCGAGCCGCCGCTGGAGCCACCACGTCTCCACGCCGGCGGCCAGATCCCGCCTGTCGCCGCTCGGCGACGCCCGGCTGGTCAGGTCCGCATCCGCGGAGACCACCAGGTTGGCGTTCCCGGGCCACCGGTTGCCCCAGGCCGCCCCGACGCGCACTTCCCGGTCCATTTCCACCGTGCCGGCACCGGCGCCGGTGTCCGGGCCGTGGAACGAGGGGCGCATGAGGTTCCGCGCCACCAGGCCCAGCCGGACCTGCTCCACGGCCACCATCAGGCCCGCATCCACGTCCACCCGCGAGGTGGACCGGCTCGGCAGCCCGGAGGCCGCATCCAGCGCGTCCTCCAGATTCCGGCCGGAAATCGCTCCTTCCACCACTTCCCCGCTCACGTAGCGGATGGTGCTGGCGACGACCATGTACTGGCTGATCGACTGCGCCAGGGTCACCCCGACGTTGGAGGTGGTCAGCCCCAGGAGGTTTCGCCGTCCTACTTCTCGGTCCGGCCCGTCCATTTCTTCAGTCCGGGCGGGGCCGGCGGTCACGGTCTGGAGCCGGTAATAGCCGATGCCCAGGGGCGGCAGGGTGAAGGCGAGCATCCGGGCCTGATGGTCCGCCCCTCCGCCGGTGTCTCCGCCCCCCCCCGCGGAACCGGGCCGGGACTCCCCTTCCCCGTAGTCCAGGACGAAGCTCACGAACGCCCCCGTGGCCATCCCCGCCGGGTTCCAATAGACAGACGAGGCATCGTCTGCGACCGCAACAAAGGCGCCGGCCAGGCCGGAGGCGCGGACGCCGACGGGCTGGGCGCCGGCCGGACGGACGGCAACCGTCCCAGCGACGAGGGCGACAAGGGCCAGCACGAGGCCGGCTCGGCAGGGCGATGTGGGGGACGGCATAAAATGACGGTTCGGGCGCGCGACGCGGGTGACGAGCCTGGCGGGGGGGCCGGGAAGTCCATCGTATTCAGCAGTTTGGAAGGCTGTCAAGAAACCTCCAGCCCCGTTTCGTCGTATTAGGACAGGAGATTCGAAAACCGATGCGGCGTATCGCGGGCGTCCTGGTACGACCCCGCTCGACCATGGCGGCCCTGCTGGCCGTCCCATCCTTTTTGGCAACGTGGTCGGCCATCCTGCTGGTCTGGATGGCCTGCGGAACGTGGCTCCTCTCGACAGACGTCGGCCGGCAGGCCACGGTCGACGAGCGCGTCCGGGTGACGGAAGCGCTGGGCGGACGGGTGACGGACGAGCAATACGAGGCCCTGCAGGAATCGCCGCCCCTGCTCACGTACCTGACGAGCGGCGGACGGGTGCTGCTGCTGCCGCCGGTCACGCTGCTGGCCGCACTGGGCGTGTTGGTGATGGCGCGGCGGCACGGCAGCCGGATGGGAGTGGCCGCGGCGCTGGCCGTCAGCGTCCACGCCGCCGTGGTGCTGGCGCTGCAGCAGGTGGTGGCCACGCCGCTCCACTACCTGCGGGAGTCGCTGACGAGCCCGGCAAACCTGGCGCTGGTGCTGCCGGGTGTAGAGGACGGATCGCTGGCGGCCGGCTTCCTGGGCGCCATCGAGCTGTTCGGCCTGTGGTGGGTCTGGCTGCTCGCGGTGGGCGTGTCGGCGGCGACGGGGCGGCCGGCCCGCGGGTACGTGCTGCGGTTCGCGGCGGCGTATGCCGGCGTGGCATTGATCGTGGCGGTGGCCCTGGCCATCGCAGGAGGGTCCTGACGTGTTGCGGAAGAAGTGGTTCTGGGCGGTCATCGCGCTGCTCGTCGTCGGGGGCGTCGCTTCGGCCATGCTCCGCGGCCGGCAGCCCGCCGGCACAACCGTCTCGGCCGAGACCATCCAGCTCCGCGACCTGGAGGCCATCGTGTCGGCGTCCGGGACCATCGAGCCGGAGAAGACGGTCAACATCAGCGCGCAGTCCATGGGCCGCGTGACACGGCTGGCCGTCAACGAGGGGGACCGCGTCAAGGCCGGCCAGTTCCTCCTGCAGATCGACGCCGTGATCGCGGAGGCCGCGGTCCGGCGCGACGAGGCGGCGGTGGCCGGCGCACGCACGGCGCTCGATCAGTCCCGCGTCTCGCTCCAGAGCGGACGGGCCAGCCTGGACCTGGCGCGGCAGGACCTGAAGCGCCAGGAGGAACTGAGCGCGGCAGGCCTGACCACGCGCGAGGCGCTCGAACGCGCGCAGGCGGAGGTGTCCATCCGCGAGAGCGACCTCGCGGCGCGCGAGGCGGAGATCCGCAACAGGGAGACGCAACTCAACCAGCAGGAGGCCGGCCTCCGGAGCAGCCAGCACTCGCTGTCCCAGGTCCGCTTCAACGCCCCCTTCGACGGCGTCGTCACGCGCCGCAACATCGAGGAAGGCGAGAACGTCGTCGTGGGAACGATGAACAACGCGGGGACCGTGCTGCTGACGGTGGCGGACATGTCCGTGATCGAGGCGGAGATCGAGGTGGACGAGACGGACGTGCCGTTCGTCGAGCTGGGACAGACGGCCAAGGTGAGCATCGACGCCATCCCGGATCGCACGTTCACGGGGCGTGTCACGGAGATCGGCAACAGCCCCATCCAGCCGGCGGCGGGACAGGCGGCGTCCGCGCAGCGGACCGCCACGAACTTCAAGGTGACGGTCACGATCGACGGGGAGGTACCCGGGGTGCGCCCCGGCTTCACGTGTACCGCGGAGATCACGACGGCCACGCGCAGCAAGGTGGTGGCGGTGCCCATCCAGGCCCTGTCCGTGCGGGAGCTGGTGTACGACGCGCAGGGCGTCATCATCCACGAGACGCGTCCGCCGCGCGGGCGGTGGCAGTTCGGCCCGCCGGCCGCCACGCCGGTGGCGGCGTCCGTGTCCGCCGAATTGCAGCCGGGGCAGCGGCGGGAGGAGACGGAGGGCGTGTTCCTGATCAGGGACGGCAAGGCCGCGTTCGTCCCGGTCAAGCTCGGCATCGCGGGTGAGCGCTACCTGGAAGTGACCTCCGGCCTGAGCGACGGGGACCGCGTCATCACGGGCCCGTTCGACGCCGTCCGCGGACTGTACGAGGGAGACGTCGTCAACACCGGGACACGGTAGGGACCACGGGGTACTCGTGTCCACGTTTACGCCACGCGATCGGCTCCGAAGAACGGGTCACGCCGCACGGGTGTCCACGACGACACCC
>CAZUGF010000088.1:8638-11543 GCA_964619705.1 uncultured Bifidobacteriaceae bacterium | reverse complement strand
GGGGTTCACGCCGCCGGGCACGCGGCGCGACCCTGGGCGCGGCATCGCCGCGCCCGCCGGGCCATCTCTGCGAGCCGGTGTCATACCGACTCGGTGGCTGCGGACCGTCGACACCACTCGCGTCGGATTCAGGCCGGGGAAGCGATCACGCGATGCGCGTGGGCACGCACAGATCACAGCCATGTGGCTCTGCGAAGACCAACGGCCGCACCCACGCCGATGTCTCTGTGTCTCTGTGTCTCTGTGGTTGCCTTGATGGGCAGCATCGTTGCACTCATGCCCTCCGCGTTGGCGGACGCTCTCGTTGCACTCCTGACCTCTGTGGATCGCGCGCGTGTGACACGCCGTCCGCCCGTGGCGCCGGAGCGCGTTAGCCGATGTCGCAGATCCTCGAATCCATCCGTCTGGCGCTCTCGTCCATCTGGGCGAACAAGCTCCGCTCACTGCTGACGCTGCTCGGCAACATCGTCGCCGTGTCGTCGATCATCACGGTCGTGGCGCTCATCACGGGCGTCAACGGCGCCGTGACGGACGCCATCGTGTCGGACCTGGGCGCGGACTCCTTTACCATCCAGCGCACCGGCATCACGCAGAACGAGGACGAGTTCGAGCGCCAGCGCAACAACCCCATCGTCACGCTGGACGATGCGGAGGCGGTGCGGCGGTTTGCGGACTCGGTGTCCTCCGTGATGGCGCAGGCGCAGCAGCGGGCGACGGTGGCCTTCCGGGCGGAGGAGATGGAGAACATCCAGGTGCAGGGCGTCACCGAGCAGTACCTGGACTTCACCACCTTCGACGCCGAGCGCGGGCGGATGATCAGCCCCGTGGAGATCCGGCGGAAGCGGCAGGTGGCGCTGCTCGGCTGGGAGATCGCGGACCGGCTCTTCGGCGCCACGGATCCCATCGACAAGCAGATCCGCGTGGCCGGCATCAGCTTCCGCGTCGTGGGCGTCAGCGCCAAGAAGGGATCCTCCTTCGGCAACTCGCTGGACCAGTTCGTGGTCGTCCCGCTCGGCGCCTACCAGAAGCTCTTCGGCTCCCGGCAGTCGCTGAGCCTGATGGTCCGCCCGCGCGATGCCACGCTCGCGCTCCGCGCGCGCGACGATGCGCGCGTCGCGCTGCGGGTGGAACGGCGGCTCAAGCCGTCCGAACCGGACAACTTCGGCATCATCGCGTCGGACTCCGTGCTCGGCATCTTCCAGCAGGCCACGGCCGGCATTGCCGTGGTGCTCGTCGGCATCGTCGGGCTGTCGCTCGTGGTCGGCGGCATCGTGATCATGAACATCATGCTGATGGTCGTCAGCGAGCGGACGCGTGAAATCGGCCTGCGGAAGGCGCTCGGCGCCAAGCGGCGCGACATCATGTCCCAGGTGCTCACCGAGTCCATCACGCTCTCGCTCACCGGCGGCATCGCCGGCGTGGCGCTCGGCGCGCTCTTTGCCCTGGCCATCTCCAGCGCGACGCCGGTGCCGGCGTCCGTGGAGACCTGGTCCGTGGGCCTCGGCGTCGTCATCACGGCGCTCGTGGGCCTGTTCTTCGGCTGGTACCCGGCGCGCCGCGCCGCGATGCTGGACCCCATCGACGCGCTGAGGCGCGAGTAGCATGAGCGCCTTCACCCGGCAGATCGGCCTGCTCCGCGAGACGGCCGCCATGGCCTTCGACACGCTGCGCACGAACAAGATGCGCTCGGCGCTCACCGTGCTGGGCGTGGTCATCGGCGTCACGTCCATCGTCGGGATGACGTCGCTCATCCGCGGCTTCGACACGTCGCTCCGGGACTCCATCTCCGCGCTCGGCCCGAAGACGATCTTCGTCCAGCGGTTCGGCGCCGTCAGCTTCGGCGCCTCGTTCATGGAGCTGATCCGCCGGCCGGGCATCACCGTCGCGGACGGCGAGGCCATCCGCCGGCTGGCGCCCTCCGTGGCCATCGTGGACACCTGGCTCGGCGCGGGTCCGCCGCAGCCGACGATGGAGCGGATCTTCTACCGCGGCGAGCGCACGCGGCCCTCGGCGGTGATGGGGACGAGCGAGCGGTTCGTGGACGTCAACTTCGCCACGCTGGAGGCCGGACGCGTCTTCACGGAGCAGGAAGTCCTGCGGCGCCGGCAGGTGGCGGTCATCGGCTACGGCCCGTACGAGGCGCTGTTCGAGTCCCGCGGCATCGATCCGATCGGCAAGTCCGTGCGGGTAGGCGCCATCGAGTACACGGTGATCGGCGTCATCGGCAAGCGCCCCGCGGCCGGCGGCTTCTCGCTGGGCCAGGACGACTTCGTCATCATCCCCTACACGGCGTTCCGCCGTCAGTTCGGCAACGAGCGCATCCGGCGCGGGCCCTTCGGCAGCGTGGCGGCCATGATCGCCGTCGTTCCCCACGAGTGGGCGTCGCGCGACGATGCGATGCGGGAGGTGGAGGCGATCATGCGGATCCGCCACGGCCTGACGCTGGACAAGCCGAACGACTTCGACCTGGTCACGCAGGACGCGGTGCTGCGCGTGTGGGAGCAGATCTCGCAGGCCATCCTGCTGTCGCTCGTGGTCATCTCCTCCATCGCGCTGATGGTGGGCGGCATCGGCGTGATGGCCATCATGACCATCTCCGTCACCGAGCGCACGCGCGAGATCGGCGTGCGCAAGGCGATCGGCGCGCGGAGCATGGAGATCCTGACGCAGTTCCTGATCGAGGCCGTGGTGCTCACGAGCGTGGGCGGCATCCTCGGCGTGCTGATGGGCAGCGCCATCGGCCTGCTGGTCAACCTGGTGTCCGGCTTCCCTGTGTCGCTTCCCTGGTGGTCCTTCGCCCTCGGCCTGGGCTTCTCGTCCGGCGTCGGCGTGTTCTTCGGCATGCTCCCCGCCTGGCGGGCGTCACGCATGGATCCGATTGAGGCGCTGAGGTACGAGTAGGGGG
>CAZUGF010000088.1:0-8538 GCA_964619705.1 uncultured Bifidobacteriaceae bacterium | reverse complement strand
GAACCTCCCCAGAACCTTCCCCAAGAACCTGCCGGGGCCCCGATCGGCCCCGGCAGTCCCTACACTCCTAGAACCTGTACCTGACTCCCAGACGGAACACGCGCGGGGCGATGATCTCCGTCGGCTGGCCGAACGTCGACCCGTTACGAATCACCTGCGTCGTGACGGCGTTGACGTTGAGGGAGTTGAACAGGTCGATCATCCCCTCGATCGAGTGGTTCCCGCCCAGGTTGAAGCGGCGGCTGATGCGGTTGTCCCACAGCTTGACCCAGGGGTACCGATCCACCTGCTGCTCGATGCGGATGTTGACCACCGCGTTGAGCGCGTTGCGGACCTGGATGTCGCGGCCGTACCAGTCACCGCTCTGGGCGGTGAGCGACGTGCCGTACTGGAGGCCCCAGGGCAGCGCGTAGGTGCCGCTCACCCGGAAGGAGTAGTTCCACTCCGACGCGACCGACTGGAACGGGTTGCCGGTCGTGGCGCCGCCGTTCGTGGCGGTGTTGCTCGCCGGGCCGTAGAGGGCCTCGTTCGGGTCGCGCGGCTTGAAGTTCTTCAGGTCGCGGTAATCGGCGTTGAACGAGGTGAGGAACGACCAGCCGTTCGACATCTGCTTGTTCAGCGTGATGCCGTAGGCCGAGTAGCTGTTGCGCGCCTCGTCATCGTCCGCCTGGACGATCCGCTCGGCAATCTGGCCGAACGTCGGGTAGTCGCGCGGCACGGCCCAGACGGTCAACTGCCGATCGTCCGCGGTGCCGAGGACGTTGTCCCGGCCCGGATCGACGGCCGTGTTGGACAGCGTGAACGCCTCGAACGGCGTCGCCAGGTTCAGGCGCTTGTTGCCGAGGCCGTCCTTCTTGTACACGTAGTTGAACTGCACGGTGACGACGCGGCTCAGGCCCACGTCCACGCCCGCCGTCCACTCGTCGACGTACGGCCCGCGCAGGTCCGACTGGATCGTGCGGTTGGTGCCGCCGCCCGTGACCGACGTCAGGTTGGCCGGGACCGGCACGTAGGGAATGCTGCCGTCCCAGTTGGAGTAGGTCCGCTGGAAGGAGGCATTCGGGTTGACGTCGTTCGCGCCCGGCGCCGGGTTGGCGTTGGCGCCGGAGCTGCCGCCGACATAGCGGCCGTAGCTGCCGCGAAGCGCGATGCGCCCCTCGCCGGTGAGGTCGTAGATGGCCGACACGCGGGGCACGAAGGTCGAGTAGATCGGGTAGTTCCCCTCGCCCTGGCGCGGCGTGATGCGCTCCTCCGAGAACGGACCCGTTCCCGGGTTGCCCTGCTCGGGCAGGAAGCTCGAGTAGCGATCCCACCGGACGCCGACGTTGAGCGTCAGCTTGGGCGTGACCGTGATGCGGTCGTTCACGTAGAGCGAGTGATACCGCTCGCCCGACGCGACCGTGAACGGGTAGTCATAGACGATGACCGAGTCCGGCCGCGCGAAGAGGTCGTCGTCTCCCGAGAGGCTCCGGTAGCGGTACTGCTGCTGGTTCGGGTAGCCGATCGTCTCCGTCTCGCTGAGGTTGTCCCAGCCCATGTAGCCGGTCTTCAGCTCGTGGTTGCGGCCGAAGAGCTCCGTGAAGTAGGACAGCGTGCCGCTGTACTGCCAGCGCCGAGGCGTGCGGTCGCTCTCCAGGAAGGCGCCGCGCGTCGTGCCGGTGGTCTGGTCCACCCGGCGCTCGTCGCCCGTCCACGGCACGTCCGGCCACCAGTACCCGCCGCGCTGCAGGCTCGCGTCGAAGCTCATGCTCGGCGTCAGGATCGAGAGCCACTTGAACGAGGGCCCGATGAGCGACCACGAGTCCTGGTTCTGCGTGGACTCGAGCGGGATGAACGCGCTGGCGGTCCGGTAGGGCTGCCACTTGCGGCCCACCTGCGCCATGGCCTCGAGCTTGTTGTTCTGGCTCACCTGCCACGTGAACTTGCCCGTCGGGTTCTGCAGCTTCGTGTAGAACTCCTGCTGCGTCCCGGAGGCCAGGCTGATGAAGCCCGGGATGAAGTTGCCGGACGAGGCGTCGCGGTGGCTGACGTAGAACCACAGCCGGTCCCGCAGGATCGGACCGCCGACCTCGCCGTAGTAGTCCTTCAGGCTCGTGAACTTGTTGGTGCCGGGCGCGTAGCCGCGAGCCGTGAGGTCGCTGTCCACGTTCTTCGACTGGAAGTCGCCCGACTGGTAGTTCGCCGAGCCGACGCCCCGGAACGTGTTGCTGCCGGACTTGACGACGAGGTTCATCGTCACGCCGGGGTTCATGGCATCCGCGCCCTTGGCCGCGGTCGTGATCTGCGCGTCCTCGTAGGAGCCGAAGTCGCCGTAGGTCTGGTCCCAGATCATGCCGTCGTAGCTGACGACGTTCCCGCCGGCGCGGCCGAAGGTGCGCGCCGTGGGGCCGGAGCCGGTGCCGAAGTTGGAGCCGCCCACGTCATACGCGGTCGCGTAGAGGCCGGGCACGAGCGCCACCATGCCCGTCAGGCTGCGGCTGTACGGGATCTCGTCCATCTTCTGCTGGTCCCAGTTGACCTGCACGTTCGCCGCCTGCAGGTCGATGGTCGGCGCCTGGCTGGTCACGGTGACGGTCTCCTCGATCGTCGCCACCTTGAGCTGGCCGTTGATGGTCATCGTCTGGCCCGTGGGCAGGTTCACGCCCTCGATGTTCAGCGAGTTGAACCCCGGCAGGACGAAGCCGACGGTGAAGACGCCCGTGGGCAGCAGGGTGAATCGATAGACGCCCTGCTCGTCGGTCACCGCCACGCGCGGCTGGCCGATCATCTGCGGGCTGGTGAGCGTGACCGTCACGCCCGGTAGTGCGCCGCCGCTGTCATCCGTCGCCCGTCCCGTGATGTTGCCCGTCTGGGCCTGCGCCCACGCCGTGCCTGTGCCTGCCCCGAGCAGCAGGACCAGTAGTGCTCCGCCTAGTCTCCAAAGCATCGCGCTCCTCCGAAAATGAACACCTTGCAAAGTCGATCGAACCCATCAGGAAGTTGATGGCGCACTACACGCAGAATGAATAGGTGGGAGCGTACGGGGGCGTTACAGGAAGGTCAAGCAGCATTCGCCTCGTATCTCGTTTCGTCTTCGCGTTGATGATGAATAGAGATGACGACACGCGTGCTTGTCGATGAATGTCACGTCGAAAGAGACATGCAGAGACACCGCGCGCACGAAGTCCGCCCGAGTGCCATCGAGTGCGCGACGATGCGATTGGGGTGGAGAGGCCTGTGGCGGGCGCGGCCAGCGGCCTGGCGACGCCCGCCACCCGTTCATCAGAACCGGTATCGCACGCTCAGCCTGAAGATCCGCGGGGACGGAATCGGGTTGGCCGACGCGGCATCGATGCCGCCGGTCGAGAGCGGCTTCATGAAGTTCGGACCGTTCGTCGTCACCCGGCGCAGCACGACGCTGCTGTTGGTGAGATTGAAGAGATCGAACATCCCTTCGAGCGACTGGCTGCCGAAGCGGACCGTCTTGGACACCCGCATGTCCGCGAGCTTCACCCAGTCGTAGCGGCCCGCCTGCCCTTCGACGGTCACGTTGACGAGCTGGTTGAGCGCGTTGCGCACCTGCGCGACGCGATCGTAGTAGGCGCCCTGCTGTCCCGTGAACGTGCCCGCCACGAGCACGCCCCAGGGCAGTTCGTACGTGCCGCTCAGGCGGACGCCCTGGTGCGTCTCGGGCAGTTCCCAGTTGTAGCGCGCCTCGTTCGGATCGCGCGGCGCCGGGTTGCGCACGATCCGCCTGTCGATCGTGTACGACGCGAGCAACGACCACCCCTGGGAGTAGCTCTTGCTTGCCGTGGCCTCGAAGGCGGTGTACCGATCGTTCGCTTCCGAACCGGTGTTGGTGAAGAAGCTCTGGACCTGGCCGAAGGTCGGCCACGACCGCGACACCGACCATGCCTCGATGACGCCATCGTCGGCAGTCCCGACTTCGTTGTCACGGCCGGGATCGATGCCGGTGACGCGATCCGTGAACGCCTCGTACGGCTGCGCCAGGTTGAGCTCATACGAGCCGCGGAAGTCGTACTTGCGAACCGCATTCAGCCGGACGACGAAGTCGCGGCTGAGGCCGATGTCCACGCCGCCCGTCCACTCGTCCATGTACTCGCCCCTGGCGTTCGGATCAATCCGCCGATCCCGGCTTCCGCCGGTGACGGACGCGAGATCCTCGGGGACCGGGGTATAGGGGATGCTCCCGTCCCAGTTGGAGTAGGTCCGCGTCACGGCCGCCGCCGGGTTGACGTTGTTGGCCACGGGCCCGACGGCCGCGCTCGGCCCGGACCCGGCCGCTGCATAGCGCCCGTAGCTGGCCTTGAGCGCCAGGCGGCCCTGGCCGGTGACGTCATAGATGAGCGAGACGCGCGGCGAGAGGGCGTTGTACACCGGGAAGTCCCGGCTCTCGGGGTACAGGAACGGTGTGGCGAAGGGGCCCGTGCCGGGGTTGCCCTGCTCCGGCAGGTACGACGAGTACCGATCGAAGCGCAGGCCCACGTTCATCGTGAGCTTGCGGCTGAGCGTGACCATGTCGTTCAGGTAGGCGGAGTTGTAATAGACGCCGCTGTCGGTGAAGTTCGGGTAGTCGAACACCTGGACGGAATCGGGGTGGAGGAAGAGATCCGTCTCGCCCGGCAGGCTTCGATACCGGTAGACCTGCTGGTTCGGGTACCCGTAGGTCTCGAGGAAGTTCGTACTGCGATACCCCAGGAACCCGGCCTTGACCTCGTGGTTCATGCCCTTGAGGTTGGTGAACCAGCTCCAGGTGCCGTTGTAGCCCCAACGCACCGGCTCACGGTCCAGTTCGAGGAACGCCCCCGCGACCTGCGTCGTCGTCAGGTCTGTCCTCCGCACGTCGCTCGTCCACGCCTTGTCCGGCCACCAGTAGCCCGATCGATTGAAGCCCATGTCGAGCGTCATGGCCTGGTTGAGGACACCGGTCCACTTCACCGACGGCCCGATCGCGGTCCACGCCAGCTGGTTCTGGGTGGCCTCGAGCGGCGCAAACCGGCTGGCCGTTCGATAGGGCTGCCATTTCCGGTTCAACTGCTGGACCACTTCGAACTTGTTGTTGCGGCTGGCCTGCCAGGTCAGCTTCAGGGTCGGGTTGTCGAGGCGTGTGAAGAACTCGACCTGCTCGCCCGTGCGCTCCGAGACGAAGCCCGGAATCAGCAGGCCGGAGTAGTTGTAGCCATAGGCGGCATAGAACCACAGGCGGTCGCGCACGATCGGACCACCGAGGTCCAGGCTGACGTCGTTGTAGCGCGTGAACTTGTTGTCGCCCGGATCGAATCCCTGGTCCCGGAGATCCTGCGTCACGTTGTCACCCTGGAAGGCCCCGTCCTGCCAGGCCCCCAGATAGGCGCCGGAGAACCGGTTGCCGCCGGACTTGATCACGAAACTCAGCGTCACGCCCGGACTCTGCTGGTCCGCCCCCTTCGCCGCCGCCGACACCTGAATCTGGTCGTAGGTGTTGTAGTCGCCGAAGAACTGATCCCAGACCACCCCGTCGAACTTGATCAACTCCCCGCCGGTCCGCCCGTACGACCGCGCACCGGTGGTCGTGGAGCCGCCGACGGTGTTGCCGCCCACGTCGAACTGTGTGGCCGTGAGCCCGGGGACGAGCCGGGCCAGGCCGCGGACGCCGCGTCCGTAGGGCAGGTCGTCCATCTGCTTCTGGTCCCAGTTCACGCCGACGGTCGTGGACTGGAGATCGATGGTCGGCGTCTGACTGATCACCGTGACCGATTCCGACACCGCATCCAGGCCGAGCGTGCCGTTGATCGTCATCGTCGCGCCGATGGTGACCCGCACGCCTTCGATGTTCAGCGTCTGGAATCCCTGCAGCGCGAACGACACCCGGTACTCGCCCGAGGGCAACTGGGTGAAGCGATACGCGCCCTGTTCGTCAGTCACGGTACCGCGCGCGCCCCCGATCATCGCGGGGCTGGCGATGGTGACGTCGACACCGGGCAGCAGACCACCGCTGCTGTCGAGGGCACGACCTGTCAGCGTGCCGGCCGTCTGGGCCAGCGCAGAACCAGCAAGGGACGTCAGAAGACAAGACAACGTAATTGCCAGCAGTCGGAACGGTCCAATGTTCATGTCACCCTCCAGGCACACGTGCGCGGCCAGCCGGCGGCATGTGACGCGGACAGCGCCGCATGCGCAGCCACACTCGCCGTTATTCAGCTGTCAGCGGGGGGACAAGCCCGGACGAAGCGGTCAGGGCCTGCATTGGACAGTTGATGCCGTGTCGCATCCACGAATGGCACGGAGATTACGAGGGCGTGACAGGAAGGTCAAGCGGCATTCGCGCCGTACCTGATGATTGTGTGCAACGGCAGGCGCCTACCCTTCCGCCTCCGCCCCCTGTCCGCGTTCGTTCTTCGCCGCCGCAATGATCTTCTGCTGCTGGTGGGAGGGGACCTCGTCGTAGTGCGAGTACTCCATGTGATAGGTGCCGCGCCCGCCGGTGACGGAGGTGAGGTGCTGCTCGTAGCTGAGCATCTCCGCCATCGGGATCTGGGCCTTGATCACCGTCATCTGTCCGCGCGGCTCCATGCCGGAGATGCGGCCGCGCCGGCCGTTCAGGTCGCCCATCAGGTCGCCGGCGTAGTCGCTCGGCGCGTAGACCTCGACGTTCATGATCGGCTCGAGCAGGGTCGGCCGCGCGCGGGACATGCCGTCCTTGAACGCCAGCCAGCCGGCCGTCTTGAACGAGAGCTCGTTCGAGTCCACGTCGTGATACTGACCGTCGGTGAGCACGACGCGGAAGTCCACGACGGGATAGCCGGCCAGGTAGCCGCGGAGCCGCGACTCCTGGATGCCCTTCTCCACGGCCGGGATGAACTGACGCGGGATGGACCCGCCGAAGATCTCGTCGACGAACTCGAACTCGCTGCCCCGCGGCAGCGGCTCCATGCGGATCTTGCAGTCGCCGAACTGGCCGTGCCCGCCCGTCTGCTTCTTGTGGCGCCCGTGCGCCTCCACGCGCGCGGTGATCGTCTCCCGATAGGGGATCCGGGGCGGCTTGAGCAGCACGTCCACGCCGAAGCGCCGCTTGAGCTTGGCGACCGTGACCTCGATGTGCAGCTGCCCCTGCCCGGCCAGCAGCAGCTCGTGCGTCTGGGGATCCCGCCCGTAGCGGACGGTGCCGTCCTCCTCCTCGAGCCGGTGCATGGAGGTGCTGATCTTGTCCTCGTCGCCCCTGGTCTTCGGCTCGATCGCATAGGAGAGGACCGGCTCGGGAAACGCGATCGGGGCGAAGCGGATGCCGGCCGCCTTGTCCGCCAGCGTGTCGTTGGTCCGCGTGTCCTTGAGCTTGGCCACCGCCCCGATGTCCCCGGCCTTGATCTGCGGCACGGCCGCCTGCGTCTTGCCCTGCATCACCACCAGGTGGCCCAGGCGCTCCGGGACGCCCTGCGTCGTGTTCTGTACGGTGGAGTCCGCGTCGAGCACGCCCTGGTAGACGCGGAACATCGTGATGCGCCCCGCAAACTGATCCGCCACCGTCTTCCAGACAAAGGCCGCACAGGGCGCGCCTTCGTCCGCGGGCCGCGTCACCGTGTCCCCGTTCGACAGCGCCTCGAACGGACGGTCGGCCGGCGACGGCACGACGGACACCAGCACGTCGAGGAGCGGCTGTGCGCCGATGTTCTGGAGGCCGGACGCGCAGACGAGCGGGTAGAGCCGGGTGGCGGCGGTGGCGGACCGCAGGCCCTGCTCCAGTTCCTCCTGCGTCAGCGTCCCGGCCTCGAAGAACGTCTCCATCAGGCGCTCGTCGGCCTCCGCCACCATCTCGACGAGCGACTCGCGCGCCGCGGCGGCCTCGGCCGCCATGGCCTCCGGCACGGGCCCCTCCGTCATGGCGCCGGAGCCGTCAGCCGCAAACGTGAACGCCTTCATCGCCACGAGGTCCACGACGCCGGAGAACGCCTTCTCCTCGCCGATGGGCAGCTGGATGGGGACGATCTCGCGGCCGAGCGTCTGGCGGAGCGACTCCAGCGTGCGTCCCAGCGACGCGCGCTCGCGGTCCAGCCGGTTGACGCACACGATGCGCGGCAGCTTCAGCTCGTCAGCGGCCTCCCAGGCCTTCTCGGTCTGGACCTCCACGCCGGCCACGCCGTCCACGACCAGCAGCATCGCCTCGGAGACGCGCAGCGCCGCCCGCGCATCCGTGAAGAAGTTGCCGAAGCCCGGCGTATCGATGAGGTTGATCTTGGTCTTGTTCCACTCGACGTAGGCCAGGCCCGCGCTGAGCGTGTGCTTGCGCGCGATCTCCTCCTCGTCGTAGTCCGTCACCGTCGTCCCGTCATCCACCAGCCCGAGCCGGTTGACCATGCCGGCCGAGAGGAGCAGGGCGGATACCAGTTGCGTCTTGCCGCATCCCCCATGGCCGGCTACAGCCACATTGCGGATGCTGGCAGCGTCGTAGACCTTCATAGGCGGGAAGCCTCCCCGGCCGTGTACGACCGTTTCGGGAATCATATGACAGGGGCGGCGCCACAGCACGGCGGCTCCTGCGGAGCCGTGGGCTTGCAGTGGGCG
>CAZUGF010000087.1:11471-17190 GCA_964619705.1 uncultured Bifidobacteriaceae bacterium | reverse complement strand
CGTGCGAACCTCCGTTCCCACGGCGCCAACGGCGCCGCCCACCGAAGGCCCACGATGCCGAAGGCGTCGCCCACCGGCAGGCCTGCGACGCCGAAGGCGTCGCTCACCCGCCGGCCTACGCGACCGCAGGTCGCGCCCACCGCAGGCCCGATGAAGCCCGCCCACCGCAGGCCTCATGCTACATTTCCCCTCATGCGCCTCTTGATCCCCGCCCTCCTGACTCCTTTCCTCCTCGCCGCGCCGGCGGCGGCCCAGCTTACGCAGGACCCGTTCCCGCCCATTGACGCCGGGGCGGGCGTCATCACGGTGACCGCGGCGGAGTTTGCCGTCATCCCGGACGAGGGCGGGGAGCCGGCGCGCATGATGCACATGACGGACGAGCCGGGGACGAAGCGGCTCTTCGTCAGCAGCATGCGGGGCGGGCTCTACAGCGTCAGCTACGATGGGAAGACCGTCCGTCAGTACCTGGACGCCAACGACACGCGGTGGGGGATTGGCGTCCAGTCCCAGGGCTCCGAGCGCGGGTTCCAGAGCTTTGCCTTCCACCCGCAGTTCGCCGAGCGCGGCGCGCCGGGGTACGGGCGGTTCTACACCTACGTGGATACGCCCGACACGGCGCCCACGCCGGACTTCGTCTCCGGCGGGGAGGCTCGGACACACGACACGGTGCTTCTGGAGTGGATTGCCGCCGACGCGTCGGCCGCCGTCTACGACGGCAAGGGCCCGCGCGTGCTGTTCCGCGCGGCACAGCCCTACGGCAACCACAACGGCGGGGAGGTGGCCTTCAACCCGCTGGCGCGGCCCGGCGACCCGGAGTTCGGCCTGCTCTACGTCGGCTCCGCCGACGGCGGGAGCGGCGGCGATCCGTTCAACCTCTCCCAGAACATGACGTCCGCCTTCGGCAAGATCCTGCGGATCGACCCGCTCGGGAGCAACAGCGCCAACCAGCAGTACGGGATTCCCGCGAGCAACCCGTTCGTGGGTGCGGGCAGCAAGCCCGGCACGCTCGGCGAGATCTACGCCCTGGGCGTCCGCAACCCGCAGCGCTTCACCTGGGACGCAAAGGACGGCCGGATGTACGTGGCCGACATCGGCCAGAACGCCGTGGAAGAGGTGAGCCCCGTCACCGCCGGCGCCAACCTCGGGTGGAACACCTGGGAGGCGAGCTACCGCTACGAGAACCGCAACGTGGACCCCGCCAACCCGCGGAGCGGGGCCGGCATGACCTGGCCCGTCGCCGAGTACGACCACCACGACCCGCTGTTCGGACGCGTGGCCATCACCGGCCTCTACATCCTGCGACAGACCGACGTCCGCGCGCTCCAGGACCTGATGATCTTCGGGGACAACCCGAGCGGGGAGATTTTCTACCTCCAGGCCGACACGCTGCAGGAGGGCAGCCAGCCCGCGCTCCGCCGCATCCTGCTGCACGACGCCGGGACGGCTGCGGGCGAGGGCGCCGCGGGACGCACCTTCCTGGAGGTCATCCGCGCGAAGAACGAGGCGCAGGGGAGGAAGCCCGCGCCGCGCGCCGACCTGCGCTTCGGCCGCGGCTCGGACGGACGGCTGTTCCTGCTCAACAAGCACGATGGCGTCGTGAGGGTCGTCGGGCAGTAGCCGCGGGAGGCCGTTGAGCAAGGCGGCTCTGAAGAGCCGCCCTGCAGCTCATATAATCCTCCCCATGACACGCTGGTTTCTCGGATTCGCGGCGCTGGGCCTGGCGGCGTCGGGGGCCTCCACCTGGGTGCACTACCGGCTGCTGACGGACCCCACCTACGTCAGCGTGTGCGACGTCGGCAGCGCCATGAGCTGTAGTGACGCCTACACCAGCCGATATGGAGCCATAGGCGGTGTTCCCGTGGCGCTCCTCGGCATGCTGTTCTTCGTCTTCGTCATCGGCCTCGTCCTCCTGGCCCGGCGGTCGGCCGCCGCGTCGGCCAACCTGCCCGGCTATGTCTTTGCGGCATCCACCGTGGGCCTGGCGTTCGTCCTCTATCTCGGCTACGCGTCCTACTTCATCCTCGGCACCGTCTGCCTGCTCTGCGTGGGCACGTACATCGCCGTCATCGGGCTGTTCCTGACGTCGGGGTCAGCCGCAAAGGAACCCATGTCCACACTTCCCGCCCGGGCCGCGCGCGATCTCGGGACGCTGGCCCGCACGCCGGCCGCCCTGTCCGCGACCGCCCTCTTTGCCGCCGCCGCCGTCGGTGCCATCCTCCTGTTCCCCGGCGAGCCGATGTCGGCCGCGGGCGGTGGGGAAGGGGACCCGGCCGCACAGGCCGCGGCCGCGCAGGCCTCCGCGTCCCAGGTCCAGCAGTTCGAGCAGTGGCTGGCCGCGCAGCCGCGCGAGACGGTCGTGGTCCCCACGGACGGGGCCGCCGTGGTGCTGGTCAAGTTCAACGACTACCAGTGCCCGCCCTGCCGGCAGACCTACATGGAGTACAAGCCGATCCTCGCCAAGTGGGCCAAGGAGGCGCCGGGCAAGGTCAAGTACATGACCAAGGACTTCGCGCTCGAACAGGAGTGCAACGTCACGATGAACAACGACGTGCACCCGGCGGCCTGTGAGGCGGCGGTGGCCGTCCGGCTGTCGCGCGAGAAGGGCCGCGAGGAGGCGATGGAGGACTGGCTGTTCGCCAACCAGGTGTCCCTGACGCCGGCCTCGGTCCGGCAGGCGGCGCGCGAGGTGGGCGGCGTGGAGAACATGGACGCCCGCTACGCCGAGACGCTCGCGCTGGTGCGCAGCGACACGCAGCAGGGCGCGATGCTCAAGGTCACCGGGACGCCCACCTTCTTCCTGAACGGCATCCGGCTGCCGGGCCTGCGTCCGGAGTTCATGGACGCGGCCATCGCCTGGGAGCTCAAGCGCACGGAGGGCGGAGGTCAGTAGCGTGGCGGCGATCGAGCTGGAAGCACTCACCAAGGATTTCCTCGTCGGCTTCTGGCGCCCGCGGCCCTACCGGGCCCTGGACGGGCTCACGCTCTCCGTGGACGAGGGCGAGGTCTTCGGCTTCCTCGGCCCGAACGGCGCGGGCAAGAGCACGACGCTCAAGCTGCTGATGCAGCTCCTCTACCCCACGTCCGGGTCGGCCCGTATCCTGGGCCGCCCGCCGGGGGACCTGGACGTCAAGCGCCGCATCGGCTTCCTCCCGGAGAACCCGAACTTCTACGACCACCTCTCCGCGGAGGAACTGCTCACCTACTTCGCGCGCCTCTTCGGGTACCGTGGCGCCGGCATCACCACGCGCGTGGCCCAGGTCCTGGACGATGTGGGGATTGGCGCGGAGCGGCGGCTGCGGCTGCGGCAGTACTCCAAGGGCATGGTGCAGCGCGTGGGCCTGGCCCAGGCGCTGCTGAACGACCCGGAAGTGATCTTCCTGGACGAGCCGATGTCCGGGCTGGATCCGCTCGGCCGCCGCCAGGTGCGGCAACTGATGCTGCGCCTGCGCGATCGCGGGTGCACGGTGTTCTTCTCCTCGCACATCCTCTCCGACGCGGAAGCGCTCTGCAGCCGCGTGGCCATCCTGGCGCAGGGCCGGCTCGTCACGAGCGGCCGCGTCTCCGAGATCCTCGCCTTCGAGCTCAAGGGCTGGGAACTGGTCGTCTCCAACCTGCCGGACGGCCTGCGCACATCGCTCGAGCCGCGCACGCGCGCCATGACGCCGCTCGCGCAGGGCCGCTTCACGCTGGAGCTTCCCCCGGAGGTGGCGCCGGAGTCCCTGATGCCGGAGCTCGGCGCCGCCGGCGTGCAGGTGGTGTCCCTCAACCCGCTGCGCGAGACGCTGGAGGACTACTTCGTGGACAAGGTCGGCGCGGCGCGGCCGCGGCAGACGGGCGGCCTGTGAGATGAGGACGTCCCGATGATGCAGCGCGTCCTCACCGTCGCCGGCGCCGTGTTCAAGGAGTCCGTGCGCGACCGCGTGCCGTACTCCATGGTGGTCTTCGCGGTGCTCATGATGGCCGCCTCCTACCTGATCAGCCAGCTCACGGCGGGCCAGGACATGAAGATCATCAAGGACCTGGGCCTTGCGTCCATTGCGATCTTCGGGTTGATGATTGCCGTCTTCATCGGCATCGGCCTGGTGTCGAAGGAAGTGGACCGGCGGAGCGTGTTCGCGCTGCTGGCCAAGCCGCTCAGCCGCACGGATCTCGTCCTCGGCAAGTACGCCGGGCTGGTCATGACGCTCATCGTCAACCTGTCCGTGATGACGCTGGCCTTCTACGCGGTGCTGGCGTACATCGACTGGACGACGCACGAGACGTTCAAGGCCGTCTGGCCCGCGCCGGCCATGGATCCCCGCATGCTCGCGGCCATCCTGCTCATCGTCGCGGAGCTGATGCTGGTGACGGCGCTGGCGCTGTTCTTCTCCACGTTCTCGAGCCCGCTGCTGGCAGCGATGATGACGCTCGGGCTGTGGGTGGCGGGCCACTTCAACGCGGACCTGCGCAACTTCGAGGCCGTGCTGGACGTCCCGGCCGTCACGTGGCTCGCGCGCGGGCTCTACTACGTGATCCCGAACCTGGCGCCGTTCAACATCCGGGCGGAGGTCGTGCACGGCGTGCCCGTGGCGGCGTCGCACGTGGGGCTCACGCTGGCCTACGCCGCCGTCTACATCGCGATGCTGCTGGCGGCGGCGGTGGCGATCTTCCGCCGGAGGGACTTCAAGTGAAGCCGGCCGCCGCGCCGCTGGCGGCCGCGGCCGTGCTCCTGCTCGCGGTGTCCGTGGGCATCCAGGTGGTGCGGGACCGCGGGTACCAGCCCTACGAGCCGGAGAGCGCGCTGCTGTGGATCCGCTCGGGCCCGCTGATGAAGCGCCTGGCCCTCGGCTTCGACACGCTGCTGGCGGACGTCTACTGGATGCGCGCGGTCGTGTACTACGGCGGGCAGCGGCAGCTCGAACCGGAGGAGGAGGGCGCCGCGGGCGGAACGCAGCCTGACGCGCAGGACGCTGCGGGCGCCGGCGCGCGCTACGCGCTCCTCGCGCCGATGCTGGACCTGGTGACGACGCTCGATCCGCGGTTCACGGTGGCGTACCGGTTCGGCGCGATCTTCCTGACGGAGGCGTACCCGAGCGGACCGGGGCGGCCGGACCTGTCCGTCGCGCTCCTCGAGAAGGGCATCGAGCAGGATCGCGGGCGCTGGGAGTACATGCACGACATCGGGTTCGTCTACTACTGGTGGCTGCACGACTACCCGAAGGCCGCGGAGTGGTTCCGCCGCGCGGAGGCGGCGCCGGACGGGCCGTCATGGCTGGGCCCGCTGGCGGCCAACACGCTGGCGGCCGGCGGGAGCCGCGAGGCCTCGCGCGCGCTGTGGCAGCAGATCCAGGAGACGACGGAGAACGACTGGATCCGGACGAGCGCGGCACGGAGCCTGATGCAGCTCGACGCGCTGGACGTGGTGGATCAGCTGAACGTGCTCGCGGAGCGCTTTGAGGCGAGCGCCGGGCGTCCGCCGGCCAGCCTGGAGGAACTCGCGCGCGCGGCGGGACTCCGCGGCGTGCCGCTGGACCCGACGGGCGTGCCGTTCGAACTGGACGCGGGGACAGGACAGGTGACCATCTCCCAGGAGTCGTCGCTGTGGCCGCCGCCGCACGAGCCGGCCAGGGCCGACCCTGGCGCCGATCGGGTTGCAGGGCGGAGCTTCAGCTCCGCCAATCGGATAGTAGGGCGGAGCTTCAGCTCCGCCGGTCCAGGCGGAACTGAAGTTCCGCCCTAC
>CAZUGF010000087.1:0-11371 GCA_964619705.1 uncultured Bifidobacteriaceae bacterium | reverse complement strand
CGGGGCTGCGGCATGAGCGAGCTCGCTCCGCTGCTCGCCGTCACCGGCCTCTTCGGCCTCGCCATCGGCAGCTTCCTCAACGTCGTCATCCACCGCCTGCCCATCGGGCAGTCCGTCGTGTCGCCGCCGTCGCGCTGCCCGTCCTGCGGCTACCGGCTGCAGTGGCGGGACAACGTGCCCGTGCTGTCGTGGCTGCTCCTCGGCGGCAAGTGCCGGCAGTGCCGCGCGCCCATCTCCATCCAGTACCCGATCGTGGAGATGATCACGGCCGCGCTCTTCGTCCTCGTCACCTGGCTCACGCCCGTCGGGCCGCTCCTCGCCTCACGCCTCGTCCTCGTCGTCATCCTGATCGTGCTGTTCGGCATCGATCTCCATCACCAGATCCTGCCGAACCGGATCACGCTGCCGGGTATCGGCCTCGGCCTCGCCTTCAGCCTCGTGGCGCCGCCGGGCCTGCGGGACGCCGTCATCGGCGCGGTGGTCGGGGCCGGCATCCTCTACGGGATTGCCGCCGCCTACTACATGGTGCGGCGCGAGGAGGGGCTGGGGATGGGGGACGTCAAGATGCTGGCGATGATCGGCGCGTTCCTCGGGTGGAAGGCGGTGCTGGTCACGCTCATCCTGTCGTCCTTTGCCGGGGCGCTGGTGGGCCTCGGCATCATCGCCTTCTCGCGCGGGGACATGCGCCTGGCGCTGCCGTTCGGCACCTTCCTCGCCCTCGGCGCGCTGGCCGCGATGCTCGCGGGGGACCCGCTCATCACGTGGTACGCGGGCTTCTACCGATGAGCGGGCGCGGATGACCTCCGTCACCGTCGCCAGCTACGCGCTCGTCGCCATCACCGTGCTGATGGGCCTCGTGCTCATCGCGCTCGTCTTCTCCCTTATCCGCCTCGGGCGCGCGTCGCGGGACTCGACGGGCATGCGCGCGGACGCGTCCATGATGTCCATCGCGGTCCAGGACGCCGTGACGCGCCTCAAGGCGCAGGAGCGCGCGACGGCCCTCCGCGCCGAGGCCTCCGAACGCCTGGCCAACCAGATCCTCGACGGCGTCAGCGCCGGCCTCATCGTCGTGGATCGGGACGGCGTGGTGCAGATCGTCAACCCGTCGGCCAAGCGCATCCTCTACCTGTCGGACCTGGCGGAAGGACAGCCCATCCGCACGCTGCTGGCGGACACGGCGCCGCTGGCGGACGTCATCGTGGAGACGCTGGAGACGGGGCTGCCCGTGGTGCGGCGCAAGCTGGCGCTCGTCGGCCGGCCGTCGCACCTGGGCGTCAGCGTGTCGCCCATCGCGGGCCACGACGGGGAGCGGCAGGCGGCTGTCTGCCTGTTCACGGACCTGACGGCCGTCATCGAGCTGGAGGATCAGCTGCGCCTCAAGGAGGCGCTGGCCGGGCTGGGCGAGATGACCGCCGGCCTGGCGCACGAGTTCCGCAATGGCCTCGCCACCATCCACGGCTACGCGCGGCTGCTCGATCCGGCCAGGCTGCCGGAGCCGTACCGGCCGTACCTGGAAGGCATCCGGCAGGAGACGGCCGAGCTCGGGGAGATCGTCACCAACTTCCTGAACTTCGCACGACCGCAGCCGCTGACGATGATGGCGCTGGACCTTGGCTCCATCGTGCGGCGCGCGGTGGAGGACGTGGCGCAGGTGGGCGCGCACATCGACGTACGGGGCACGTTCGGGACGGTGATGGGCGACGATGTGCTGCTGCGGCAGGTGCTGAGCAACCTGGTGCGCAACGCGGTGGAGGCGTGCACGAGCGCGGGCATCGAACCGCGGATTGTCGTCTCCGGTGACGTGGACCTCTCGTCCGCGCGCGTGACGGTGGAGGACAACGGCCCGGGCATCCCGCCGGAATCCCTTCACCGCATCTTCCAGCCGTTCGTGACGACGAAGGCACAGGGCACGGGCCTCGGCCTGGCCATCGTGCAGAAGGTGATCGTCTCCCACAACGGCCGCATCATCGCGGGCAACCGCCCCGAGGGCGGCGCGCGGTTCCGCATCCAGCTCCCGCTCTCCACCAGGGATCAGTAACCGCGTACGGCCGGGCGCGTCCGCGCCGCAGTTTCTGCGTTCGACACAACGCGTACCAATCCGGCCTCCCGCCGTTTCCGAGGAAACGCTCGACTACCGCCTCGCGCCGCGCGCGGCGTGCCGATTGCACAGGAACGGGGCATGTCCCGCATCACCTGTGAACGCGGCACGACGCTCATCGAGGCGCTCGTGGCCGCCGGCCTGCTGATCACGCTGCTCGCCGGCGTGGCGCAGCTCTTCACCGGCTCGCGCCTCCTCGCGCGGCGCGCCGCCCTCGTCTCCGCCGCGGCCATCGTGGCGGGCGATCGGCTGGAGCGGTTCCGCGCCCTGGCGTGGACCTGGGATCCGTCCGGGACGCCCGTGGAGGAGGCGGGGCTGGCTCTCTCCCCGCCGGGCGCGCTGGAGGCGGACACGCCGGGGTTTGCCGATCGCGTGGACGTCTCCGGCCGCGCGTCGGATCATCCCGCCGCGGGCGCGCCGGTGTTCGCGCGGCGGTGGTCCGTTGTCTCCGCGGGAGACGATGAGCCCGAGGCGCGGACCATCGAGGTGTGCGTGTTCACCCTGCCGGCGGCGGCCGGCGCGCCGCCGCTGGCCTGCCTGGCCACCATCCGCACGAGGCAGCCATGAGGACGAGGCACACGGGGCGCGCGGATATCGGCCGCCAGCGCGGGTTCACGCTGGTGGAACTGCTTGTCGCCATGGTCATCACCGTGTTCATCGTGGGCGCGGCGCTCACGGTGGCGCTCTCCGCGCGCGCGTCGTTTGCGGCGGACCCCGGCGCGCTGGATACGGGGCGCCGCATGCGGGAGGGTGTGGCGAGCCTCACGGCAGCGCTTCGCTCCGCCGGCGGGGATGTGGGCGTGGGAGCGCTTGCGGCCGGCGTGCCGCCGGTGTGGCCGCTCACCGCGCTGGACGGGTCCACGGACGGCCCGCGCTTCGAGGCGCTGTGGGTCCTGCGCGCGGAGGGGACCGCGGCGGGACGGCTCTCCGCGCCGCAGCCGGATCCCACGGCCTCGCTCACGCTGGAGGAGGGCGGCGCGTGTCCCGCGACGCCGGGCGTGTGCGGCCTGTCGGACGGGGACACGGCCCTGGTCTTCGACGCGCGCGGGCGCTTCGACGTCTTCGAGGTGGGGATCGTCTCCCCCGCGCTCAGGCGCGTGACACCGGCTGCGCCGCTCGGCCGCGCCTACGCGGCGGGGGCGCACGTGCTGGCTGTCCGCGCGGATCGCTACGGCCTGGTGGCGCAGGCGGACGGGTCCCGCACGTTGACCCGCGTGACGTGGGCGGGCGCCACGCAGCCGATGGTGGACGGCGTGGTGCTGCTCGAGATCGACGTGTGGGGCGAGGCTGCCGCGCCCGTCCTGGCGGACGGCGGCACGGGCCCCGGCCTCGCCTCCTACGGCCTCGCGCCACCACCGCCGGACGATGAGGATCCCGACGGCATGTGGCCGGAGGGCGAGCACTGCATGGCGGCGCGGCCGGGCGGCGTGCCCGTGTCGCGCCTGGCGCCGCTCGGCGCGGGTGGCCTCGTCCGCCTCCACCCCGCGGACCTGGACGATGGGCCGTGGTGCGAGGGGGAGTGGTCGGCGACGCCGTTCGATGCGGACCTGTTCCGCGTGCGGCGCATCGACCTGCGGCTGCGCGTGGAGGCGCAGGCCGCGATGCTCCGCGGGTCCGCCGGGACGCTCTTCGCACGCGGGGGGACGGCCGTCGCGTCGCCGCTCCGATGGGTGCCGGATCGGGAGATGACCGTCAGCGTTGCCATCCCGCGGCGCTGATGGCGCTGATGGCGAGCGGGGGCGGAGGGGAACAGATGCGCGGGAGCCTTGGACGGGAGTACTGCGCGCGCGGACAGGGGAGGGGAGAAACGTCATGAACGGAACACCGGAACGGGCGCGGGAGCGCGGCATCGCGTTGATTGTCGTGCTCCTCGTCTCCACGCTCGTCTTCGTGATGGCGCTCGGGCTGTCGCTCGTCACGGCCGTCGAGCAACTGGTGACGCGGAACCATCGGGAGTCCGCCGCGCTGCTGCACGCGGCGGAGGGCGCGTTGGAACTGGCGGCGCGGGCGCTGGCGCGCGCGGGGCCGTGGGACCCCGTGCTGGCGGGCCTGGTGCAGGCGGATGCCGCGGACGGGCCTCCCACGGGCACGCGGTCCGTTGGGGGCATCGAGGTGGACCTGGCGGTCCAGACCTCCCTCCTCAACTGCGCGCGGCCCGCCGGGTGCTCGGACGCGGATCGCCGGGCCGTGACCGCGGCGCGGCCGTGGGGCGCCAACAACCCGCACTGGCGGCTGTTCCTCTACGGTCCCCTGTCCGCGCTGGCGGACCTGCAGTACCCCGCGGCCGCCTATGTCCTTGTCTGGGTGGCAGACGATGGGCGGGAGAGGGATGGGGATCCGGAGCGGGACGGCGTGCCTGCGGGGGCCGGGGAGGCGGGGGAGCCTGGGGAGCCCGGCGAGCCGGGCGAGGACGGCGCGGACATCCTGCGCGTGCGTGCGGACGCGTTCGGCCGGGACGGCGGGCGGCGGGCCGTGGAGGCGGAACTGGCCCGCGTCTGCCGGGTGGTGGAGGGTGTCCGGACCTGTCTGCCCGGGATTCGTGTGCAATCCTGGCGCGACGTGCGCCATGCGGTTCCTTGATTTCGGCGGACGTCGGGCGTACGATCCGGCGATGATGCTTCGCGCAATCGCAGCCACCGCGATCCTCGCCGCTGGCGTCGGTGTCGCCCACGCCCAATCGCTGGCGGACGTGGCGAGGGCGGAGGAGGCGCGCCGCCAGTCCGTGCGCCAGCCGTCCCGCGTCTACACGAACGCGGACCTCCGGCCGGACTTCACCCGTCCGACGCCGGCCGCGCCAGCTTCGGGTTCCTCGTTCGACGCCGCGGCGGACGCGACGGCGGTCGAGCCGGACACGCCGGACGCCGAGGGTGCGGAGCCGGGCGCGCCCGCGCAGGATCAGGCGTACTGGGCCAATCGCATGGCGGAGGCCCGGACCAACCTGGAGCGCAGCCGGACGTTTGCGCAGGCGCTCCAGAACCGCGTCGACGCGCTCTGGACGGACTTCGTGAACCGGGACAACCCGGTGGAGCGCGCCACCATCGAGCAGGAGCGCATCAAGGCGCTCGAGGAACTGGCGCGGGTCAAGAAGGACATCGACGACCATACGAAGGCGATTGCCGACATCGAAGAAGACGCGCGGCGCGCGAACGTGCCGCGCGGCTGGCTCCGTTCGTAAGCAATGAGTTCCGCCCGCGGCGCCGAGCCTGTCCTGCTCGTCGAGGACAAGGACTCGCTGCGCACGATGCTGCGCCATGCGCTCGAGGGCCATGGCTACACGGTCATCGAGGCGCGTGACGAGGCGGCCGCGCGTACGGCCCTCGCCCAGGCGCTGCCGGCCGTGGTCCTCACCGATCTCCGGTTCCCCGAAGGCGACGGCTTCGGCGTGCTCCGCGCCGCCAAGGACGCCGACCCGGATCTCCCCGTCGTCGTCATGACCGCGTACGGGTCCATCCAGGACGCGGTGGCCGCGATGAAGGAAGGCGCGCTGGACTTCCTGGCCAAGCCCGTCGATCCGGACCACCTGCTGCTGATGGTGGAGCGCGCGCTCGCGCAGCGGCGCCTCCTGAGCGAGTACAACCTGCTCAAGGCGGAGGCCATGCAGCGGCGGGGCGTCCCGTCCATCATCGGCGAGTCCTCCGCGATCAAGCAGACGCTCCAGTCCGTCCAGAAGGCCGCCGCGTCGGATACGACCGTGCTCCTGGAAGGGGAGAGCGGCACGGGCAAGGAGCTCTTTGCGCGGGCGCTGCACGCGCTCAGCGATCGGACGGGCGGCCCGTTCATCGCCATCAACTGCGCCGCGATTCCCGAGACGCTGCTCGAGGCGGAGCTCTTCGGCTACGAGAAGGGCGCCTTTACCGGCGCGGCGCAGCGCAAGCCGGGACGCTTCGAGCTCGCGCAGCGCGGGACGCTGTTCCTGGACGAGATCGGCGAGGTGCCGCTGGCCGTGCAGGCCAAGCTGCTCCGCGCCATCGAGACGCGGCGCTTCGAGCGGCTGGGCGGCACCGCCACGATCCAGGTGGACGTGCGGATGGTGGCGGCGACGAACCGCGGGCTCCGCCAGGCCGTGGCGGCGCGGCAGTTCCGCGAGGACTTGTACTTCCGCCTCTCCGTCTTCCCGATCACCATCCCGCCGCTCCGCGATCGCCCCGAGGACATTCCGCTGCTCGCCCGCCACTTCGTGGAACACACGTGCGGCGAGATCGGGCGCAAGCCGATGACGCTCAGCGAGCGCGCGATCGAAGGGCTGACCAGCTACGGCTGGCCGGGGAACGTCCGCGAGCTGCAGAACGCGATCGAGCGCGCGGTGATCCTGTCCGAGGGGGAGACGATCCACCCCGGGCACCTGAACCTGCGCGCCGTCGCGCTCTCACCGGCGGCCGCCGCGGATCCCTGGGAGTCGATCGACCTCGGCGGCAGCCTGGCCGACGCCATCCGGCGCGTTTCCACCGAGGCCGAACGCCGCAAGATTGCCCGGGCGCTCAAGGACAACAACGGCGACCGCGCGCGCGCGGCCGACGTGCTGCAGGTGGGATACCGGGCGCTGCTGGTGAAGATGAAGGAGTTGGGGTTGGAGTAGGAGGTTCGGGGGAGGTTCGGGGAGGTGCGGGAAGGTTCGGGGAAGGCGCGGGGAGGTTCAGGAACGTGCGGGAAGGTTCTGCCAGGTTCACCGTGACCGCTGCCGCGGGTGACTATCCGGTCATCGTCGGCGCGGGGGCGCTCGACGATCTGCCGGCGCTCCTCGATGCCGAAGGCCTCGGGCCCGATCGCGTCGTCGTGTCCAGCCCCACCGTCTGGCAGCACCACGGCGCGCGGTTTGCACCGCTGCTGCAGGGGCAGGGGCGCGGGCGGCGGCTGCCCGTGCTGGTGCCGGACGGCGAGCGCGCCAAGACGCTGCAGACGGTCGGCCGGGTCTTCGAGGCCCTCATCAAGGGCGGCGCGGATCGCGCGACGGTCGTCATCGCGGTCGGCGGCGGCGTCATCGGGGACCTGGTGGGGTTTGCGGCGGCCGCCTACCTGCGCGGCGTCCGCCTCGTGCACGTGCCGACGACCCTGCTGGCGCAGGTGGACAGCGCGATCGGCGGCAAGGTTGGCGTCAACCACGCGCTCGGCAAGAACCTGATTGGCGCGTTCCATCCGCCGCGCCTGGTTGTCGCGGACCCCACGGTGCTCGCGACGCTCGACCGCCGCGAGCTGCGCGCCGGGCTCTACGAGGTCATCAAGTACGGCGTCATCGCCAGCCCGTCGCTCTTTACCCGCCTCCTCTCGGACCGGGACGCCATCTTCGCCCACGACGCGCGGACGCTCACGGCCATTGTCTCCGAATCCGCGGCCATCAAGGCGGAAGTGGTGTCCGCGGACGAGCGGGAGTCCGGCCGCCGGCGGACGCTGAACTTCGGACACACGATCGGCCACGCGCTGGAGAGCGTCACGGAGTACCGCCGCTTCCGCCACGGCGAAGCCATCGCGCACGGCATGATCGGCGCCGCGATGCTCGGCGCGCGGCGCGGCGTCACGGACGCGGCCGTCCTGGTGTCCCTGCGCGAACTCATCGGCGCGCTCGGCCCGCTGCCGACGGTCACGGATCTCTCCACCACGGCCGTCGCCGCCGCCACCCGCCGGGACAAGAAGGTCGTCGCCGGCACGCTGCACTTCGTCGCCGCCACCCGCCTGGGCGCGACGACAGACCTGACGGACGTGACGCCGAAGCAGCTGAAGGACACGCTCAGGGAGATGGGGCTGAAGCGCTAGCGGGCGCAGCACTTTCCCCGCACCTCCCCAGAACCTTCCCCGAACCTCCCCAGCACCTCCCCCGCACCTCCCCAGAACCTTCCCCGCACCTCCCCAGCACCTTCCCAGCACCTCCCCGAACCTTCCCCGCACCTCCCCCCCACTCCCCAACGCTACAATACTCTTCAGTGCAACGCCGGTCGGATTTCCTGGTCATTGGCAGCGGCATCGCCGGCCTGCGTGCCGCCGTGGACCTGGCGGCCGAAGGCGAGGTGCTGCTGCTCACCAAGGCCGACCCCACGGAGAGCAACACCGGCCACGCGCAGGGGGGCATCGCGGCCGCGATGGGCCCCGACGATCACCCGGACCTTCACTACGCGGATACCCTGGCCGCCGGCGACGGCCTCTGTGCCGACGCCGCCGTGCGCGTGCTCGTCGACGAGGGGCCGCGCTACGTGCGGGAGCTCATCGACTGGGGCGCGCGGTTCGATCGCGACGCGCAGGGGAACATCGCGCTCGCGCGCGAGGCGGCGCACAGCGTGCGGCGCGTCCTGCACGCGGTGGATGCCACGGGCCGGGAGATCGGCCGCGCGTTGTGGGAGCGCGCGCGCACGCTCCGGCGGCTGCAGGTGATGACGCACGCGCAGGCCGTCACGCTCGTCGTGCGTGGAGGGCACTGCGGCGGCGCGCGGTTTGTCCTGTCCGGAGGGGATGGCGCGTCCGTGGCGTCCGCGGAGGAAGTCGAGGCCGGAGCGGTGCTCCTGGCGACGGGCGGCGCGGGTCAGGTGTACAGCGACACGACCAACCCGTCCGTTGCCACGGGCGACGGTGTGGGTCTCGCCTGGCGCGCCGGCGCGCGCGTGGCGGACATGGAGTTCGTGCAGTTCCACCCGACGGCGCTGAACGTGCCCGGCGTGCCGCGCGTGCTCCTCTCCGAGGCGCTCCGGGGTGAGGGCGCGCGCCTGCTCAACGGGCACGGCGAGCGGTTTGCCGGCCGCTACGACCCGGCGGGCGACCTGGCGCCGCGCGACCGCGTCTCCCGCGCGATCGCGCAGGAGGTCCGCCGCACGGGCCTCGGCGTCTACCTGTCCCTGCAGCACCTGGACGCGGCCCGCATGCACGCGCGCTTTCCGACGGCCTCCGCCGCCTGCCGTGCGGCCGGCCTGGACCTCGCGCGGGACCTCATCCCCGTCGGGCCTGCCGCGCACTACATCATGGGCGGCGTGGAGACGGACCTGTGGGGCCGCACGTCCATCCCGGGCCTCTTCGCGGCCGGCGAGGTGGCGTGCACGGGCGTTCACGGCGCCAACCGTCTGGCCAGCAACTCCCTGCTCGAGGGGCTTGTCTTCGGCGCGCGGGCGGCTGCGGCCATGCTGCAACCACCGCGGGCGGGGCAGATGGCGGCGGCGGTCACCACGCGCGTCTCGCATGCGGCTGCGGCGTTCCCGGCGGCCTCGCCTGTTGACGCGGGAGATGCAGACGAGGCGGCTGTCCGCAGGCTGATGTGGGACGCGGTGGGCCTGGTGCGCGACGGCCGGGGTCTCCGGGAAGCGGTGGCCCGTCTGGAGGCGTGGGACCGCGCACTCGATGCGAGGCGTCCGGACGCCGGCAGCCGGCTGGCCAGCCTGGTCGCTGTCGGCCTGCTCATCGCGCGCGCGGCGCTCGGCCGCGAGGAGTCCCGCGGCGGGCACTTCCGCGCCGACTTCCCGTCTCGAGACGATGTACACTTTCAGGATCACCGTGCGGACGCGCGAGCGTCCGACGGCGTGCCGAGCCGTCAACCCTGAATCCCGGACCCGAATCGACCCGAGCACCCATGGCCAATCCACAGGACAAGGACACCTTCGTCAAGGAGATCACGCCCCAGTCGGAGGACTTCTCCCGCTGGTACCTGGACATCGTCCGGAAGGCGGAGCTGGCGGACTACTCGCCGGTCAAGGGCTGCATGGTCATCCGGCCGTACGGGTACGCGATCTGGGAGCAGATCCAGCGCCAGCTCGACGATCGCTTCAAGGCGACGGGCCACGTCAACGCGTACTTCCCGCTCTTCATCCCCGAGAGCCTCCTGATGAAGGAGAAGGATCACGTCGAGGGCTTTGCGCCCCAGGTCGCGTGGGTCACCCGCGGCGGCGACGAGGAGCTCGAGGAGAAGCTGATCGTCCGGCCGACGTCGGAGACGATCATCGGCGTGATGTACCAGAAGTGGATCCAGTCCTGGCGCGACCTGCCGGTGCTCATCAACCAGTGGGCGAACGTCGTGCGATGGGAGAAGGTGACGCGTCCCTTCCTCCGGACGACGGAGTTCCTGTGGCAGGAGGGGCACACGGCGCACGAGACGGCGGAGGAGGCGCAGGCGGAGACGCTGACGATCCTGGCGCTCTACAAGGAGTTCTGCGAGAACGTCCTGGCCATGCCCGTCGTGGACGGGCAGAAGAGCGAGAGCGAGAAGTTTGCCGGCGCGTCGAAGACCTACTCCATCGAGGCGCTGATGGGCGACGGGCGCGCGCTGCAGGCCGGCACGTCGCACAACCTGGGGCAGAACTTCGCGAAGGCGTTCGAGATCCAGTTCCAGGGCCGGGACAAGACCGTCCAGCACGCCTGGACGACGTCGTGGGGCGTGTCCACGCGGCTCATCGGGGGCGTGATCATGACGCACGGGGACGACAGCGGCCTCATCCTGCCGCCGAAGGTCGCGCCCTGGCAGGTCGTCATCGTGCCGATTCCGCGCGGCAACTGGAAGGAAACGGTGCTCCCCACGTGCGTGGAGATCCGCGACCAGCTGGTGGCGGCGGGCATCCGCGTCCGCCTGGACGGCGACGACAGCAACACGCCCGGGTGGAAGTTCTCGGAGTACGAGATGCGCGGCGTCCCGCTGCGCCTGGAGATCGGGCCCAAGGACATCGAGAAGCGGGCGGTGTTTGCCGCACGGCGCGACACGCGCGCCAAGCAGTCGCTGCCGATGGAAGGGCTGGCGGCCACGATCACGGCACTGCTGGACGAGATCCAGGCCGGCCTGCTGGAGCGCGCCCGCGCGTTCCGCGAGAGCCACACGTCCGCGGCGGCGACCTACGCGGAGTTCCAGGCGGTGATGGAAGGCCGTCCGGGCTTTGTCCAGAGCCCCTGGTGCGGCGACGCGGAGTGCGAGGCGCGGATCAAGGCGGAGACGCAGGCGACGATCCGGAATATCCCCGCCGGCTTCGACGTGGCGCCGGGCGGGCCGTGCGTCCGGTGCGACAAGCCGGCCGTGGCGACGGCCTGGTTCGCCAAGGCGTACTGAGGGTCTTCGGTAGGCGACCCTGAAGGGTCGCCTCTACGGGGTGGTCGATAGGTAGAGGCGACCAGGGTCGTCTGCGGCGCGCGTCTACCACGAGAAAAGGGCGGGCCCCCGGTTGGGAGCCCGCCCTTTCTTCGTTTTGATTGTGGGCGACCCTGAAGGGTCGCCCCTACGTTGCGTCTTGCCCCTACGTTGCGTCTTGTAGAGGCGACCCTTTAGGGTCGCCTGCCCTCAGGGTCGCCTACCCGAGTCCCCTGCAACTACTGCAGGCG
>CAZUGF010000086.1:2350-17686 GCA_964619705.1 uncultured Bifidobacteriaceae bacterium | reverse complement strand
CACGGACGTTCAGATCACAACGAGGCCGGCTCAGCGGGATGCTGGCCGGCCTCGTCTCTTGTTCCTTGAGCCCTGCGACGCCGGGCCGCAGGGGTGTCTAGGCCCTTCCGGGCGGCATGTGGATCAGGTAGTTGACGCCGCCGCGGTTGATCCAGACGCGCAGGTAGTCATCGCCCTTGAGCATCTCCACCCGGGCGCTGCCGGATGCGGGGCGCGGGCCCTTGGCTCCGCTGTTGAGGTCCTTCACCTCGGCCTGCGGCACGATGCTGACGACCTCGCGGCCCACCACCTTGCCGCTGCGTACGAACTCCACCCACCGCTCCATCGTGATGCCGGGGACGGCCGGCTGCGCCGACTCTGCCGTGAGGCGCACCTGGTAGGTCCCGGCGCTGAGCGCCTGGCCATTGGCCATCACGGTCCTCGGGATCCGCACCGATCCGAGCGACGTCTCGGTGGTCGGGACCTGGCCCTGCGGGGTCTGAGCGGCCGTGGGCATGGACAGCATCAGGGCCGCCACGGTTCCGACAAGCCATCTTGGGGTCATAACAGAAAGCCTCCGAACGGAATTATAGCAAGTTGGGCTGGAAGTCAGAACGTGAACCCGCGTGCCGAACAATGACGGCGACGCCGCCGGCTCGTCCATGGGCTCTCCGGCCTGGCCGGCGGCCTGGAGCCGGGGGCTGCCCGTACTCCCGCGCCGCCAGGGCATGACGGCCCTTGAACCTCCGTGCTTTGAACCGACGTGCTTTGAACCGCCGTGCTTTGAACGTTCCCGGCGGGACTCAAGTCCCGCCCTACGTGCTTTGAACCGCCGTGCTTTGAACCCGACGTGCCCTGGCCGCTACCGCCGCGCGATGACGATGTCGCCGCTGAACGTCTGGGCGGAGAGCACGGCGCTCGGCTTGCCGTGGACGCCGCGAATCGCGCGCGTCTCGCGGCGGCCCGTCCGGGCGCGGTTGCCTGTGTCGTTCGTTCGGAGGGTGATGGGGAGGTCGGAGCGCACGCTCCCGCTGAAGGTGGCGGCGTCGAGGTCGAAGCCCGGCCCGTCCCCCAGCGTGATGCGCACGTCGCCGGAATGCGAGTTGAACTCGTAGCGCCCGCCCTCCGCGAGCACCGCGCCGAACTCGATGTCCCCGGAGACGGACTTGGCGAGCAGGCGCTCGACCCGTGCCCCCGTGATCCGGAGGTCGCCGCTGATGGTCCCGCACTCCAGGCTCCTCGCCTGGAGCTCGGTGGCGACGACGTTGCCGCTGACGCTGTTGAGGGTGAGGGTCGCGCTGCCCCCGATGGCGCGCGCGGTGATGTCCCCGGAGATGGTCTTCGCGAGCGCGACGTTGGGCGTCTCCGTCACGCCGACGTCGCCGCTGACCGTCTCCGCCCGCACGACGCCGCTGACGCGATCCACGCTGAGGTCGCCGGAGATGCTCTTGATCGTCACGTCCGCGCGGGCCGGGACGGAGACCGTGTACTCCACGCTCGCCGACACGCGCTGGCCGCCGGATCGCCGGGGATAGACCGTGCGGACCTCGATGCGGCCGCCGACGTTGGTCATCTCGATGCGGAGCTGCTCGAGCTGCCGGGCGGCCTCCGCGCTGTCGCGGTGGCGGACGCGCTTGACGGCCTCCACCCGGATCTCCTGGCCGCCGCCGCCCGTCACGCGCACGTTGCCGGCGATGTTCGACAGGTCCAGCGCGCCTGTCTGGCCGACCTTGAAGGTCTCCGTCACGCGGTCCGTGTGCTCGGGGCCCTGCCGCGCTTCGCTGAAGCGTTCGAACCAGGCGGCCCGCGGGGTGTCGTCGCCGGTCGCCGCCAGGCCCGTGACCGCGGCATCGAGGGGCGGCGCGGTCGCCAGCGCGGCGACGAGGACAAACAGGAGACGTGTATCCATGGTGATGGTCATCGCGACAGGTCCTGCATGAGCCGCCCGGCCTCGGCCTGGTTGCCCTTGCGCATTTCGTTGATGAGCTCGACCGTCTGCTGGAGGAGGGCCACCTTGGTCCGCATGGCCTCGAACAGCCCGTTCTGCACGCCGGCACTGGCCGGCTGTTCCCTGAGCGCCGCGCGGTTCTCGCTGATGGCCTGGTCCACCACCTGCAGGTTCTTCTGCAGGATGGCCGCGACCTGCGGCTCGAGCTCCGCGCTGTTGCTCCGGGCGATCTGCTCGAGACCCTGGATGGCCTTCTCGTAGTGCGCTTCCGCCGCCAGGAGGTCCGCCTCCACGGAATCGACGAGCGCCGCATCGTCCGCGCCCAGCGCCGCACCCGCGGTCGTGCCCGCGTCCCCGCCGGCTCCCGTGCGTCCGGCGCCGAGCGGCATCAGGCCGATGAACGTGGCCAGGATCAGCGCCGCCGCGGCGGAGAGCCACACCGTCCAGGCGGCGGACGTGTTCGGCCACGGCACCGCGCGCGCCTGGGGCGCCCGCTCCTGCGCCAGGCGGGCCTGCAGCGTCTCCAGGACGCCGGCCGGCGGCGTCAGCCGGTCGAGCGTGAACGCCGCGGCCCGGACGGTCCGGAGATCCGCGGCCAGCGCGCGGCACGCCGGGCACGCCTCGAGGTGGCGTTCCACGACCCGTTCGGCGACGGGATCGAGATCCCCGTCGACGAAATCGGCAAGCGGCAGTTCCTGGCAGTTCACGATGGGTCCCCGGTTCCTCGACTCCGGTGCGCCGTGACGTCCGCACCTCCGACGCGCGCCCCGAGATGGGCGCGGATGCGCAGCCGTGCCTTGTGCACCTGCGACTTTGACGTGCCTTCGGAGATCCCCAGGATCCCGCCGACCTCCTGATGCCCGAACCCTTCCACGTCGTGCAGCAGGAACGCCGCCCGGCACGCGGGCGGGAGCGCCGCGATGGCACGCTCCAGATCGATCCGGCTCACCGCGCCGAGCACGGGGCCGGCCGCGACTGGCGGGGCGCCGGGTTCGTCCATGGAGTCGGTCACCTGCGCCATCCGCGTCTGCCGGTTCCTCAGCACGTCGAGGCAGTGGTTCATCGCCAGCCGGTAGAGCCACGTGCCCAGCGAGGCGTCGCCCCTGAACCCGCCGAGCTTCCGGTACGCCAGGAGAAAAATATCCTGGAGAAGGTCCTCGGCCTCCGCCCCGTGGCCCGACATGCGGCTGGCCAGGTTGTAGAGGCGCGTGGCGTGCTGCCGGTAGAGCGTCTCGAAGGCAGCAGGATCGCCGGACCTGATGAGGGCCGCCAGCTCCATGTCGGCCGCTCTCATGTCACCTGTAGGCTTAGACGGCATGCCGCCGGTCCGGGTTGACCACGTCCTCAAAGACGTTTGCCGGGCGGTCTTGGTTCGCAACTCCCCGGTCCGGGCCGACTTACGGGCGCCCGCGCCCCTTCCGCCCCCCTCCGGCCGCCGGCGGCCAGCACACGGCGGCAAACTGGCGGACCCGCGTCCCGGACACGGTCAGGCCCTCGGCGGCAAGCAGGGCGCGCTTGAGGGCCGGGCTGGAATAGCCGCCGAGCAGCCCGCCGGCGGCAATCACGCGGTGGTAGGGCAGTCCCGGCTCGCGCGCCGTCCGCATGATGTTGCCGACGGCTCGCGCCGCCCGCGGCCGCCCGGCCAGCCGCGCCACGGTCCCGTACGTGGTGACGCGCCCGACGGGAATGCGCCGGATGACGGAGAGGACCCGCCGTTCGAAGCTCCGGTCAGCGGCCAACGGAGACCTTGAGGCGAACGCTCGTCCCCCCGAGGTTCCGCTCGTCGAACTGCTCGGACGCGCTGCCGGGCCCGCCGAGCCCGTCGGGGATGCTGGTCCACGCCACCTCGCCGCCCACACCCAGCCAGCGGGTCACCCTGATCTCCGCGCCGCCCAGCAGGTGGTAGCCCGAGAACCGCTCGTCGACGTCCTCACCCGCACCGGCGAAGTCGGACGCTTCCTTGTAGCCGTAGGAACTCCACCCGGCCCCGACGTAGGGCACGAACCGCGGAGAGAGGTTGCGGAACCGCCAGCCGCCGGTGATCTCGATCGGCGTGATCGTCACGCGCACGGGGATGCCGAGGGGGAAGACGTCCGATCCGGAGACGAACACGCGCTCGCCTTCGTCCTTGAACCGCCAGCCGCCGACGCCGATGTAGAGGCCGCCGAGCGGCAGCCCGACTTCCGCGCCGCCGCCGAGGATGACGCCGCTCGAGCTTCCGAGGACGGCGTCGAAGCTCTCCTCGGCGGCAAACCGCATGCTGCCGAGGAGGCCGTAGCCCTTGATGTCGATGCCCTGCGATCGCGCCGGCGCGGCGCAGGCGAGGAGGCAGGCACCCGCGAGCACGAGGCGCGCGGCCGAGGTGAGCGATCGCAGGACCGGGATGCGCATGATGAGCACCCGCCTATCGCGCCAGGCCGAGCCCGCGGAGCGTGGCCCGTGGGTTGATGAGCCCGGCGCCGTACTCGTCGTCTCGTCCGGGAGGGCCCTTGTCCGTCGCGTAGCGCGTCATGGCTTCCTCGATGGCCGCCGGGGAGGTGATGCCCTGCTGGATGAGGAGGGCGGCAAACCCGGACACGTGCGGCACCGCCATCGACGTGCCCTGATAGTAGTAGTAGCCGAACGTGTCCGCGCGCGGCGGGCCGAAGCGCGATGGCGGCTCGTTGAACGTGGCCAGCAGGTCGTAGTCCAGCGTCTGCTGGAGAATGCCGCCCGACGCCTCACCGGCACTGCGCGTATCGCCGCCCGGCGCGGCCAGTTCCACCGTCGGCCCGCTCGTGGAGTAGAACGCGCGCTCGAGCGATCGTCCCACCGCGCCGACGACCACGCAGCCGGCCAGCGTCGGCGCAATCCGGCCGATGACGTTCTCCTGGTTCCCGTCGTCGGCCGTGTTGCCGGCCGAGATCACCACGAAGGCGCCGCGTCCCACGGCGTAGCGGATGGCCTCGTCCACGGCGGGCGCCGAGCCGCCTTCCTCGCGCCCGAGGCTCATGTTGATGACCCTGGCGCCGTTGTCGGCCGCGTAGCGGATGCCGCGTGCCAGCGTGTCGTCCGTGGAATCGCCCGGCGCGCCGAAGATGAAGTCCCACTCGTTGTCCAGCACCTTGACGGGCATGATGCGGACGTTGAACGCCATGCCGGCCACGCCCACGTTGTTGTTCGTGAGCTGGCCGATGGTCCCGGCGACGTGCGTGCCGTGGCCGTCGAGGTCGACGGGCTCGGTGTCGTTCCAGATGAAGTCACGCGGCGCGACGAAGCGGGAGGCGTCGCCCAGTTCCGGCGCGGCGGCAAACGGCACGTCGACAATGCCCAGCGAGGGGTAGACGGGGCCGCCCGGCTGGAGGCGGAAAGGAAACCGCGAGTTGTAGCGGAACGTCCCGCCGCGGAACGCCACACCGGTGTCCAGGACGGCCACGATGACGCTCGCGCTGGCGCCCGGCTGGATGTCCCACGCGCGCTCCATGTCGAGGGCGGGGAAGTTCCACTGGTTGACATACAACGGATCGTTCGGCCGGTAGGTCTTGTGTATGCGGTAGCGCGGCTGCGCGTAGAGGACGTCGGCCCGCTGCCGCAGGGCCTCGGCCGTCGCTTCGGGGTCCGCGTCGCCGGGGATGGTGAGGATGTCGAAGTCCGCCCACGAGGGCCGATCCGCGCCGGATCCGCTCACCTGCCGCAGGGTCGCGTCCACGGCCGCGCCTCGATCCGTACCGGGCTTGAACCTGACGATCACGGACCCCGCCAGCATCGTGGCCGGCGCCGTCTCCGTCCGATCGACGGCGGCCGGCATCGCGCGCGGCGCCGACGGATCGCGCGGCATGTCCTGCGCGCGCAGTCCGCGGTCGATGCCCGCCAGGCCCTCGCCACGCACGAGGGCGCGGGCGCCGACATGGACCTCCTGGCTGGTGTAGGCGCCTGAGACGGCGGCCCAACTCCCGGCCGCGAGCGCGAGGGCGCCCCAGGCAACAGCGAATCGCGAAGGGAAGATGTGCATCAGGGTCCGATCCCGTTCCGGTCTGGACGACGCGGCTGGCGTTCCGGCGATGGGCCGGAAGGGCAGGCTGGCCTGCCTATTATGACCCCTGTCGCGCTCGCAGCGCCTCCCGGCGCGGCTGGCCGTCCGCGCCGGGCATGTCCAGCCCGACGGTGGCGGCCAGCGTGGGCGCGAGGTCGGCAGGCGTCGTGCGCGCGCGATAGCGCCCGGGCTTGAACGCCGCGCCCAGGAACACGAGCGGCACGTGCTGATCGTAGGCGTGGAGCGTGCCGTGCGTGGTCCCCCTGGCGGTGGCGGCGCTCATCACGAAGTACTCGCGGGGGATGACGACGATCTGGCCGCTCCTGCCGGGGTAGTAGCTCAGCGCGGCCGCCCGCACGACGCGGTCGCGCGACCCCCGCTGGCGCTCGAGGCCGTCGGACGCCAGCACGCGCAGGACGCCGGGGATCTTCCGCAGGGCCTCGATCGCGGGCTTCAACATCTCCGGCCGGCCTTCCACGCGCGCCTTCGTGGCTTCCGTCAGGTAGACCTGCGTGTACTCGGCGCGGGCCACGTGCGGGCCGGGCCCGAGCGTGGGCACGAGCGCTGCGTCGGCAATGCGCGCGACCTCGGCCGGGACGACGCGCCCCGCGGGCTTGCCGCCCTGCCGCCTGGCTTCCGGGACGGGCGCGGCGCCGTGATCGGCGCTCAACCCCACCACGTACCGATCGCGGCCGACCATCGTGTCGAGCGCGTCGAGCAGCGTGCCGATGGTCCGGTCGAGCCGGAGCAGCGTGTCCTGGGCCTCGTGGCTGTCCGGGCCGAACGCGTGGCCGACGTAGTCCAGCGCGGAGAAGCTGACGCCCAGATAGTCCGTCGTCTCGCCCTGTCCGAGGCGCATGGTCCTGACGAGGTGTGTGGCCATGCGGCCGATGTAGTCGTCGGCCAGCGGGCTGGTCTCCCAGAGGGTGGGGAATCGCGAGGCGGCGGTACCCGGCTCGCCGGCCAGCGGGTGCGGGAACGTCCGGGTCCAGCCCCGCGGAGGCGCTTCGCCGGCGGCGTCGTCGTCGCCGGTGTACGCCGAGGGGTCGAGCAGGCGCTCCCAGACGATGTCCCGATCGGCGGCGGTGGGGTGCGCGGTCACGAATGCCTGCACGGCGGGATCCGGCGCCGCGGCGAACGCCGTGGACGTCGCCCAGACATCCTCATCGTCGCGCCAGGTGACGAGGCCGCCGTGGCCGGCCAGCATCACGGCGCTGCGGGGCTTGTTGGAGAGCGTCACGACGCGCGACGCGGGCGAGCGCGCGCGCAGCCGATCGCCGAGGCTCGGGACCGCGAGCTGTACGGCGCTGTGTCCGCGCGATTCCCCGCCTTCCTCGTACGGCACGCCCGCCACCGTGGGATCGTCCGTGCAGGACGCGTTCCGCGTCCCGCGCCACCACGCGTTCAGGATGATGCCGTGGCTGGACGGAAAGGACCCGCTGCCGATGGTGGCATGGCCGGCGCACGTCACCGTCTGCAGGTAGGGGTAGAAGTTCCGCTCGAACACCGCGCCCTCGGTCACGAGGCGCCGGAAGCCGCTCGTCCACAGCGGCCGCAGCCGGTCCATGTAGTCGGCGCGCATCTGGTCCACGACGAGGATGACGAGCAGCTTCGGCTCCTCCGGCGGGAACGCGGCGGGCCGCTCACCGGCGGCGGGCGACAGCGTGAGTACGGCGGAGGCGAGCAGGGCGGTGCAGGAGGCGAGGACGAGCGGGCGCGCGCGCGTGGCACGTGTCATGGCACGCTCACAGGAGCCCGAGGGGATCGACATCGTACTGGCCCGGATCCACCGGCGCGACGATGCGCCGGGCCTGCGCGCCGTCGGCCGGAAGATCGAACAGGTTGACGTCCACGGGCGTCGAGAGCCGGCGGCCCGCGGGGTCGATGATGACGCGCACGCGCGGCCGGTACGGGTCCGGCGCGTGGACCTGCAGCACCACGGCAATCGCGCCGTCGTCCAGGGCGACGAGGTTGCCGGGCGGGTAGATGCCCATCAGCTGCGTGAAGCGCCGCACCAGGTGCTGGTCGAACTGCTGTCCGTCGCTCTGCCGCATCACCTCGATGATCCGCTCGGTCGGCAGCGATCCCTGGTACGCGCGCTGCGATCGCATGGCGTCGTAGACGTCCGAGATGCTGCAGAGCATGGTCGCCAGGTTGAGCGTCGTGCGCGTGACGCCGATGGGGTAACCGGTCCCGTCGCGCCGGAGGTGGTGCTCGAAGGCCACGACCGGGGCGATGGCCGGCAGCTCCGGCGTGCGGCGCAGGATCTCCGCGCCGTCGATCACGTGACGGCGCATGATGGCCATCTCCGCATCGGTCAGGCGGTCCGGCTTCCGCAGGATTTCGGTGGGCGTCTGCACCTTGCCGATGTCGTGCATCAGGCCGGCCAGGCCGAACTCGCGCAGCAGCGTCCCGTCGATGCCGATGGCGCGCGCCTGCGCCATCGTGAGGATGGCGACGTTCACCATGTGCGTGAACGTGTAGTTGTCGTACTCCTTGAGCGCGGTGAGCGCGATGAGCGCGGTGCGGTTCTGGGAGACGGCCTGGGACAGGGACTCGATGAGGTCGCGCGCCTGGCGCGGGTCCGCCGTGCCGTCCATCCGGGCGGACTCCCACACCTGCTCGGCGACGTTGGACGCGTCGACGTAGAGGCGGCGGATCGTCTCCATGTCGGCGGCGGAGGCGTCGATACCCTCGTCCACCTGGATGCGCCCGACGCGGATGTGCGTGAGCGCGGCGAGCGCGGCGAGCGCATCGGCGGGCTCGGCGCCCGGCGCCGCCTCGCCGACGCGCCGTTCCGGGTGGCTGAGGGCCAGGACGAGCGTCCGCAGCTGATCGGGCGGCACGCCGCGATCGACGGCGATGCGCTCGATGCCCAGGCGCTTCAGCCGGCGGATCATCTCGCCGAACGACTCGGACGCCTTCGGAATCGGCAGGTCGCCGACGATGATCTCCTGGCCGATGAGGCCGAGGGTGACGGCCGGGTCGTCCACGAGCAGGCCGGTGGTGGACTCGGTGAAGGCGTCGAAGGCGCGGTGGACGAGCGGGTGCGTCGGCGCGTAGAGCTGCGTCGCGCGCAGGGCCGCGGCAAACCTCCGGACGAAATCGTCCGCGAGACGGAGGCGTCGGGCCGGGTCCATCACGTCGTTCCCCCGCTGGGCCGCGGCCGGCGCGGCAGGTGCATGGCAGTCTCCGCCGCGGCACGGACGCCGCGGCCTCCCCGTGTGGCGGCGTCGCGCAGGGCCTCGTCGGCCGCCGGCGTGTCCATGGCGCGCAGGGCGCGGGCCGCGGCCTGGCGGAGGCGCGTCGTCCGTCCCGGCGCCCACCAGTCCCGGCGGTGCAGCACCGCCGTCAGCGCGGCGACCGCGCCGGCATCCACGCCGGTGCGGCCGAGCGCCTCGATGGCGGACACGTACACCGGTTCGAGCGCGCCCGCGCGTCCGCTGTGAGACAGGATGTGGACGAGCAGCGGTGCGGCGCGCTCGTCGCGCAGGGCGCCGATCGAGTGCACGATCGCGTCGCGCGTGCCGGGCTCGCCGTTCTTGAGCGCGTCCTCGAGGATGGCGTAGGCCTCGTTGGTGCCGACGTGGAGGATGGCGCGGAGCGCCTCGCGCTGCACCTGCGGATCCGGATCCGCGAGCAGCGCGCGGAACTCGGCGAGCGCGTCGGCGCCGGCCACGGCGCGCAGGACGTCGACGGCCGCGCGCCTGACCGCGGGGTTCGGGGACGCGCCGAGTGCCCGGGCCGCGTTCGCCGAGGCCGGGCCGAACCCGATGAGCACGTCCTTGATCCGGCGGACCGAGAGGCGGTGCTCCTCCTGCCCCAGCGCATCGGCCAGGGGCTGGACGAGCGACGGCCCGACGCCCTGGCAGAACGTCATGAGCGCGGGCATCTCGGCCTCCGCCGCCTGGCGCATGAAGAGGACGAGGTGCGGCACCATCGGCCCGCTGGTGAGTCGCGAGAGCCCGTCGCGCGCGGCGGGTGCGAACGCGTTGCCGTTGCTGGCGATGCCGGCAATCGTGCCGACGAGCTCGTTGGCGCGCCCGAGGTCGCCGACGAGGACGAACTGCTCCAGGCGCCCCAGCGCCACGTCGAGCATCGACGCCCACGGCGCCGGGCGGTCCTCGATGCGCAGCAGGTCCAGCAGCATCTGCTGGTCCAGCGCCCGCACGTCGTCGCTCGCCACGGTGGCCACCCAGGCCGCAATGCGATCGGGCGGGTCGTCGGCGATGGCCTCCACGTCGACGGCCCGGGTCCGCACGTAGTCGAGCTCGCGGCCGTAGTCCTCGGGCACGTATTCCGTGTCCGAGTAGGACATGAGCATGGACATCGCGTTGGCCCAGAGGCTCTCGAACTGCGGGTCGCTGCCGAAGGCGGACTGCCCGGCCTGTTCCCCGGCCAGGGCCAGGACGTCCTGCCGGCGCGGTTCCTCCGGCGCCAGCGCGTGGAACGCTTCGGCCAGCCGGCCCGTGGCGCGGCGGTCGCGCGCGACGTTCCCGGCGATGAACTCGCCCAGCATCTCGTCACTGATCCGCGACTGGAGCTCGCCGCCCACGTCCACGGGCGGTACCGTCTCGGCCGCCGGCCGCGGCGGCGGGGGATCCGTGAGCAGCGCCAGCATCGTGTCCGGGGTCAGGCGGATCGACGCGGCGGCCATGTTCGTCATCACCGTGTCGAACGCGTCGGGATGGGCCGTGGCGGCGTAGTTGGCCAGGCCGTGGAGCAGGCGCAGGAGCGACTGCTTCTGGCCCGTCGGCGGCGTGTCGCTGGCGCGGCTCCGTTCCTCCAGCCGCAGCAGGAACGCGGCCAGGCGCTCCCGATCGCCGGCGATCTCCACCAGGGCGGCCAGCGTCTCGTCATCGAGCGGGCCGAGGTCTCCCGACAGGCACGCCGTGATGATCGCTTCCCACGAGGCGGTATCCGCCTGCGAGGCGCCGCGCTCGCGGAGCACCTCGGCGTAGTCGATCTCCGTAATGGTGACGGGCCCGCCGCCGGCGGCTTCCCACGCGCGCGCGATGCCGCCCTCCGCGCGCACGTCCTCCGGGGCCCGCGCGAGGAGCGAGAGGAGCATGTGCCACGCGGCCGCGCCGGGCGAGGCCGTCAGCGTCAGTTCCCCGACCAGGTGCTGGTGGAGCAGTTCCGCGAGCTCCGCCACGGCGGCGTCCGGCCGCGGCAGGCCGCGGCCGTCCACGAGGAGCGTGTCGGGGAGCACCACGAGCGAGAACGGCCCGTCCACCGTGGCCGCCTGTCCCGCCGCGACGATGCGCGAGAGCGCCGCCTGGAGGGAGGGGTGGCTCGGGGGGTAGAGCGACACGATGCGTGCCGCCGCCTTACAGGCGCGCGCAAACTCGGCCAGTCGCGCAGCCGTGTCCGGCGTCATGGGTTCGGGAGGCCGTACGCTCGTCATCTCGCGGCGTGTTGATTCTATAGAAACCGGGCCGGTTCCGGGACGGTGATGCCGGGACCTACGATATACTGCCGCCGCCATGCGCGCCGTCGACATCATTCGCGCGAAGCGTGACGGCGCGCGGCTGACCGAGGCGGACATCGGCCATTTCGTGACGGGCGTCACCGACGGGTCGTGGGCGGACTACCAGGCCTCGGCCCTCCTCATGGCCATCGTCCTCAACGGCATGACCGACGAGGAGACGGCGGCCCTGACGCGGGCCATGGCGGCTTCCGGCGCCCGCGTGGACCTCTCCGGCCTGCCGGGGATCAAGGTCGGCAAGCACAGCACGGGCGGCGTGGGCGACAAGGTCTCCATCGTCCTGGCCCCGCTCGCCGCCGCCTGCGGCGTCACGGTGCCCAAGATGTCCGGCCGCGGCCTGGGCCATACCGGCGGCACGCTGGACAAGCTGGAATCGATCCCGGGATTCCGGACCGCCCTCACCCTCGACGAGTACCGCGCCGCGCTGGCGGAGATCGGCTGCGCCATCGTCAGCCAGACCGCCGACGTCGCACCGGCCGACAAGAAGCTCTACGCCCTCCGCGACGTCACGGCCACCGTCGAGAGCCTGCCGCTCATCTGCGCGTCGGTGATGAGCAAGAAGATCGCCGAGGGGAGCGATGCGCTCGTCCTCGACGTCAAGTGCGGCCGTGGTGCGTTCATGAAGACCCTCGACGAGGCCCGGGCGCTGGCCCGGGCGCTCGTGTCCATCGGCGAGTCCGCCGGGCTCCGCACCGAGGCGGTCATCACGCGGATGGACGCGCCGCTCGGGCACACGGTCGGGAACGCGCTCGAGATCCGCGAGTGCATCGACCTGGTCTCCGGCCGTGGGCCGTCGGACCTGCAGGCGCTCATCGAGCACCTGGCCGTGCGGATGGTGCGGCTGGCCGGCGCCGCGCCGACCGACGAAGCGGCCAGGACAACGGTCCGGACGGCCATCGCGGACGGGACGGCGGCCGACAGGCTGCGCGCGATGATCGTCCGGCAGGGCGGCGATGGCGGCGTCGTGGACGATCCGGACCGCCTGCCGGCGGCCTCGTCCCGGACCCTGGTGAGGGCCGCGCGCGCGGGTGTCATCACGGGCATCGATGCCGAACTCGTGGGCCGCGCGGCCGTGCGCCTGGGCGCGGGCCGCGATCGCAAGGATGCGGCCATCGATCCCGCGGCCGGCGTGGTCCTCCTGAAGAAACCCGGCAACCCTGTCGAGGCCGGAGAGCCCGTGCTGGAACTGCACGCCAACCCGGGCGCCGCCGTGAGCGATGCCGAGCGCCTGGCCGCGGAGGCCATCACGATCGCCGGGGACGCGGAACCGGTGCTGCCCCTCGTGATGGACTGGGTCCGCGCGGACGTCGAGACGGGGCCCGTGTGACGGCGCCGCGAAAGAGAGGCCAGCGTGGGTGAGTGGATGTTCCGGCTGCAGTCGCTCGTCGGCCTGGTGGGCATCCTGGGCCTGGCCTGGGCGCTGTCCACGGACCGACGGGCCATCAGCGGCCGCCTGATCGGCTGGGGCCTCGGCCTCCAGGTCCTGTTCGCGCTCATCGTCCTGCGGACGGATGCCGGACGGTCGACCTTCCAGTGGCTCGGGGATCGGACCCGGCAGCTCCTCGACTACTCCGCGGTGGGCGCCGCGTTCGTGTTCGGGCCGCTCGGGGACCGGACGGTCTGGACGAACGTGATGACCGGCGCGCTCGGCGAGGCGGGCGCGCAGTACGGGGTCGTCTTCGCGTTCCAGGTGCTGCCGACCATCATCTTCATCGCGGCGCTGTTTGCCATCCTCTACTACCTGGGCGTCATGCAGGTCGTGGTCCGCCTGTTTGCCGTGGTGATGAACCGCGTGATGCGGGCGAGCGGGGCGGAGTCGCTGAACGTGGCCGCCAGCATCTTCATGGGACAGACGGAGGCGCCGCTGACGATCCGCCCGTATCTCGGGAAGATGACGCAGTCGGAGCTGATGACGGTGATGACCTCCGGCATGGCGCACATTTCCGGCGGGATCATGGCCGCGTACATCGCCTTCGGCATCGAGCCGCAGCACCTGCTGACGGCCGTCATCATGACGGCGCCGGGCACGCTGATGATGGCCAAGATGTTCGTGCCGGAGACGGAGGTCCCGGAGACGCTCGGCACGGTCCGGCTGGAGGTGGAGAAGACGGACGTGAACGTCATCGACGCGGCGGGCCGCGGGACGGGCGAGGGCCTGCAACTGGCCCTGAACGTCGGCGCGATGCTCATCAGCTTCGTGGCGCTCATCGCACTGGTGAACGCCGTGCTCGGCCTGGCGGGCCTGACGCTCCAGCAGATCTTCGGCTGGGTGTTCGCTCCGGTGGCATGGAGCCTCGGCGTGCCGTGGCGCGATGCGGCGGCGGTGGGGAACCTCCTCGGCACGCGCATGGTGCTGAACGAGTTCATCGCCTTCGCGGAGCTCGGGACGCTGCGGGACGCGCTCGATCCGCGCTCGTTCACCATTGCGACGTTCGCCTTGTGCGGCTTCGCGAACTTCTCGTCGATCGGCATCCAGATCGGCGGCATCGGCGCCCTCGTGCCCGAGCGGCGCCACGACCTGGCCCGGCTCGGCCTGCGTGCGATGCTCGCCGGCACCCTGGCCAACTTCATCACCGCCATCATCGTCGGCTTCCTGCTGTGAGGCGGGGCCGGGGTCGTGTGAGGAGCGGGCCATGGACGACGTGAGGACGAGCGAGTTCGATCGGGCGGTGGAAGCCGCGGAGTTCCTCCGCGGCCGCGGGTTCGGCGGCGCGGAGGTGGCCGTCGTCCTGGGGTCCGGCCTCGGGGAGTTTGCCGACGGGCTCGACGAGCCGTTCAGCGTCCCCTACAGCGACATCCCGCACTGGCCCGCGTCGGCCGTCATCGGCCATGCCGGCCGGCTGGTCGGCGGCCTCGTGGCGGGGCGGCGCGTGATGGCCCTTTCCGGCCGTGTCCACGCGTACGAAGGGCACTCCCTCGCGACGGTGACCTTCGGCATCCGCGTGCTCGGGCGGCTGCAGGTCCCGCGCCTCATCCTGACCAACGCCGCCGGGGGCATCAACACGCGGCTGAGCCAGGGCACGCTCATGGTCATCGAGGATCACATCAACCTGATGGGCGGCAACCCGCTGATCGGGCCCAACGAGGAGCGCTTCGGCGTCCGCTTTCCGGACATGACGGAGGTCTACTCCCGCGCGCTGAGGGACGTGGCGATGGCGGCGGCGGAGGCACGCGGCGTCACCATCGAACGCGGCGTGTACGTGGCGGTCCACGGCCCGAGCTACGAGACGCCGGCCGAGATCCGCGCGTTCCGTGCCATCGGCGCCGATGCCGTGGGCATGTCCACGGCGCCCGAGGCGATCGTCGCGCGCCACATGGGCCTGGAGGTGCTCGGCATCTCCTGCATCACGAACATGGCGGCCGGCGTCCTGCCGGCGCCGCTCCGCCACGACGAGGTGATGGAGACGGCGCGGCGCGTCAGGGGGCAGTTCGTCGCGCTGCTGGAGGGCGTGATTGAGCGGCTCTGACCGGCTCGTCGCGGCCGCCCGTGCCGCCCGCGCGCACGCCGTGGCCGGGTACTCCGGCTTCCGCGTCGGCGCCGCGCTGGAGACCGCCGCGGGCGAGGTGATCACCGGGTGCAACGTGGAGAACGCCACGTACGGCCTGACCATCTGCGCCGAGCGCGTCGCGATGTTCAAGGCGCTCTCGGAGGGCCACCGGCAGTTCACGCGCGTGGCCATCGTCGCCGACACCGAGGCCCCGACCCCGCCCTGCGGCGCCTGCCGGCAGATCCTCTGGGAGTTCGGCGGGGACCTGGAAGTGATCCTCGCCAACACCGCGCGCGTCACGGCCACCCACCGCATGCGCGAGCTGTTGCCGCATCCGTTCGACGGGCGGCTGCTGACGTAGCGTCGCGGGCCCCCGCGTTCGCGCATTGCGCGTGCTCGGCAGCCCGCGTTCCCGCTATGC
>CAZUGF010000086.1:0-2250 GCA_964619705.1 uncultured Bifidobacteriaceae bacterium | reverse complement strand
CGCGTTCCCGCTATGATCGTCCGATGCTCCCGACCATCGCCTGGGAAGGCGACGCGATCACCATGGTGGACCAGCGCAAGCTCCCTGCCGTGGAGACCTACGTCACGTGCCGGACGACGAAGGAGGTGGCCCGGGCGATCAGGACCATGGTGATCCGCGGCGCGCCGGCCATCGGCGTGTGCGCCGCCATGGGGCTGGCGCTCGGCGCCGCGCGCAGCCGGGCGACGGGCACCCGCCAGTTTGCCGCCGAGTTCCAGAAGGACTGCGACCTCCTCGCGGCGACGCGGCCGACGGCCGTCAACCTGTTCTGGGCCATCGCACGCATGAAGGAGTCCTTTGCCGCGGGGGCGCTCGCCGGCGAGTCCGTGGCGCAGCTGCAGGCGCGGCTCCGCGCGGCCGCGGACCGCATCCACGATGACGACGTGGCGAGCTGCCGCGCGATCGGGCGGCACGGTGCGGCGGTGGTCCCTGCCGAGGCGCGCGTCCTGACGCACTGCAACGCGGGCGCCCTGGCCACGGCGGGCTACGGCACGGCGCTCGGCGTCATCCGCGGGGCCGTCGACGCCGGCAAGCGCGTCCAGGTGCTCGCGGACGAGACGCGTCCGTTCCTCCAGGGTGCGCGGCTCACCGCCTGGGAACTCGTCAGGGACGGGATCGACACGACCGTGATCACGGACAACATGGCCGCCGCCCTCATGCATGCGGGCGACGTGGACATGGTGGTCGTCGGCGCGGACCGTATTGCCGCCAACGGCGACACGGCCAACAAGATCGGCACCTACGGGCTCGCGGTCCTCGCGCACGCGCACGGCATCCCGTTCTACGTGGCGGCGCCGTGGTCCACCATCGACCTTGCCACCGCGGACGGATCGGCCATTCCGATCGAGGAGCGAAGCGCGCGCGAGGTGACGCACGTGGGGTCGCACCAGGTGGCCCCGGAGGGCGCGCGCATCCGCAACCCCTCCTTCGACGTGACGCCGGCGAAGTACATCGCCGGCATCATCACGGAGCACGGCATCGTGACGCCGCCGTTCGCGGAAGGGCTGCGCGTGCGATCGGGGACGAGCGAGGAGGCCGGCGCCGGTGCTGATACTGGGGCTTGAGACCTCCTGCGACGAGACGGCCGCTGCCGTCGTCGAGGAGATCGCCGATCCCGCGCGCCCGTGGGTGATCCGCTCCAACGTGGTGGCCTCGCAGGTGGCCATTCATCGCGAGTGGGGCGGCGTCGTGCCGGAGCTGGCATCCCGGCAGCACGTGCGCGACATCTGCGGCGTCGTGGAGCAGGCGCTGCGCGACGCCGGAGTGGGCTGGCCGGACATCGATGCCGTGGCCGTGACCGAGGGCCCCGGCCTCGTCGGCTCCCTCCTCGTGGGCGTGGCCTTTGCCAAGTCCGCGGCGTGGGCAGCGGGGAAGCCGCTTGTCGCCGTCCACCACCTGGCCGGCCACATCGAGTCCATCTGGCTCGAGCACGGCCTCATCCCGCTGCCGGCCGTCGTGCTGGTCGTGTCCGGCGGCCATACCAGCCTTTACCTCGTGCCGGCGCCCGGCGTCTATCACCTCCTCGGCCGCACGCGCGACGATGCCGCGGGGGAGGCGTATGACAAGGTGGCCAGGCTGCTCGGGCTGGGCTATCCGGGCGGTCCCATCATCGACGCGCTGGCGGCGGAGGGAGACGATCGCGCGATCATGTTTCCGGGCACGCGCCTGACCAACCCGGATCGGAACCGCCCCGAGCGCGACGGACGGTTCGACTTCAGTTTCTCGGGCCTCAAGACGGCGGTGCTGCGGCACGTCCGCGCGCGTCAGGCGGCGCTCGGCACCCCCGAACTCCCCGCCGCGGAGATCCGCGACATCGCCGCCAGCTTCCAGCGGCGCGTCGTCGAGACGCTCGTCGAGAAGACGTTTGCCGCGGCACGCTGGCACGGCGCGCGGGCTGTCGGCATCGCGGGCGGCGTCTCCGCCAACCAGCGCCTCCGCCGGGAGGCCGCCGCGCGCGGTGCGAGCGTCGAGATCCCGGTCTTCATCCCGCGCCTCGCGCTCTCGACGGACAACGCCGCGATGATTGCAGCCGCCGGATTCCGTCAGGTGGCCGCCGGCCGGTTCGCCCCGCCGGACCTGAACGCCGCCGCATCCCTGCCGCTCGCAGCGGTCTGATCCACAGCATTGCTCCCGTAGCGGCGACCCTTCAGGATCGCCCGCCCGACACCGACTCCGTAGAGGCGACCCTTCAGGGTCGCCTGCCACGGACGT
>CAZUGF010000085.1:0-17722 GCA_964619705.1 uncultured Bifidobacteriaceae bacterium | reverse complement strand
GGACCGAGACTCTGCGCGATCGGCTTGCGTCGCCGGCTAGATGTGGTCATAATGACTACATGAGCACGCAGACGGTCGGATCGAGGGAGCTGAAGGTGCGCCTGGGGACCTATCTGCGCCGTGTGCGGAGCGGACAGCGCCTGGTGGTCACCGACCGTGGACAGCCGGTGGCTGAGCTTCGACCGATCGAGGCTGGGACGGACACCGACGCCCTCCTCGCCGAGCTCGAGGCGCGCGGCATGGTGACCAGGCCGACGCGAAAGGGGCTCACGCCGTTCACGCCGGTCAAGCTTCGGGGCAAGGGAAAGACGGCCTCGCAGATCGTCGTCGAGGATCGCGAGGATCGCTTCTGATGCGGTACTTCGACGCCAGTGCCCTGGTGAAGGGCTACGTCGATGAGGCCGACAGCCAGGCGACGCGCCGGCTGCTGACAAGGGGATCCGCAGCGACGACCCGTTTATCGTTCGTCGAGGTGGCGTCGGCCCTTGGGCGTCTCGGTCGCGAAGGCCGCCTGTCCGAGGACCAGCGCACCGCGGCCCTGGCCGCGCTGACGGCCGACGCTGCCAGCGTCCTGGTGATTGAATTGACCGGCGAGATCGTGGCCCGGTCGCAGACGCTGACGCAGAAGCATCCCCTGCGCGCGGCCGACGCGATCCAACTCGCCAGCTGTCTCTACGTGCGCGAGACCGTCAATCCGCGCACCACACTCGTCTCCTTCGACGATCGCCTGAGCACGGCGGCGCGACTAGAGGGCGTGAAGCTCGCCGGCACACGAAAGTCCTGAAGCTGCCGCGAACAGGCGGACGATGATCACGCGCCGCCTGGAAGGTCATCCTCGCCACCGATTATCCAGATCTTCGGCTGCTCCATGTTGCCAGAACTGTTGCCATTGAGCGCCGGCCGGATCCACTTCCGAAGACTGTAGATGACGAGATCGCCCGCGCTACTGCGCGCGTCCTGACGCTCTTCGCGTGCAGCGGCGGAGCGGTAGATGAACTGCGCGAACGGCTCCCGCAGCGACATCGCGGCGTCGAACGGCTCGACGCTCCCAGGTCCATCGCGGCGGTTGTTGCTCGTTCCGGCTCGATCGACCGCGGGATCGATGAACTGTTCCGGCAGTCTGCCCGTGGGCTTGACGAAGGCGCTCGCCGCCCGTGCCTACAGGCCGAACACGTACAGCTTGTTCGCGCGCTCGACGAAGTTGTGGAACCTGCCGCCGCTCGCGACGACGGCCACGTACTGCTGCCCGTCCACTTCGAACGAGATCGGCGGCGCGCTGCCGGCGGCATCCAGGTTGTACCGCCATAGCGTGGCGCCGCTCCGCTTGTCGATCGCCCGGATCTGGTGATCGTCGGTGCCGACGACGAAGAGCAGCCCCCCGGCGGTGCCGAGCAGCCCCCCGTAGCTCGGTGAACCGGTGTCCTGCCGCCTGCCGTCGATGAGTTTCTCCCCGAGCGGCACGTCCCAGAGCTTCCGGCCGGTGACGAGATTCACCGCGGCCAGCATGCCCCAGGGCGGCGCAGAGCCCGGCATGGCGTCCTTGTCCAGCAACTGGCGCCAGTGATAGATCATCGAGGCGCTGCCGCTCTCGAACAGGTCGTCGTCGAGTGCGGCAAACTTCGCCCAGATCCTGTCGAGGTCCGGCTGGGTAGTCGCGACCGCGGCGTGCGCCGGGCGCTTCTTGAACTCGGCCTGGGCGAAGTGCCGGCGGTTCTCCTCCAGCAGCGTGTAGGCGTGCAGGGACGGCACGAACGTGCGCGCGGCTTCGCCCACGCTCTCGAACTGGCCGTTGCGGCTCGGCAGATGGCAGGACGCGCACTGCGCCTGGTACACGGGCGCTTCCTCACCATCATCTTCGGGATCACCCAGGAGGTAGACGCGCAGCACCCATGGGATGTTGTTCACGGGGACGTAGACAGTCCCGTCCGGATCGACAGAGGCGCCGTGCCACTCCGCTCCCCCGTGCAGGCCGAACGTGATGAGATCCTTGTTGAGTTCCGGTGCGCGGAAGCGTCCGAAGATCGTGCCGGGCGTGTTGATCTGCGCCTCCACGGACGCGCGCCGTTCCTCCGACGTCCGCGTGATCCGCGACGGATCCCACGGCAGGGAGATCAGCGGTTCGGGCAGCTCGACGTCGGGCTGATAGTCGGGCATCCGATCGTTCGCCATGCGCGATCGGGGTGCCCGCCGCCAGCGGAAGTCGTGAATGGGCCGTCCCGTCGCGCGATCGAGCAGCAGCGTGTTGCCCATCTTCGTGATGGTCGTGACCACCTGGTAATCGCGCCCGTCGATGCGCAGGGTGGTCAGCATGGGCGAGCCCGGCACGTCGAGGTCCCAGACGTCGTGCGCCACCTCCTGGAATGCCCACTTGATCGCACGCGTGGCGAGGTCGATGGCAATCACGCTGTCGGAGTGGCGATTCGCGCCCGGACGGGTAATGCCGATCAGGGCCGGGCGGGGATTGCCCGTGGTCACGAACAGCGTGTTCGTCTCACGGTCGATGGTCATGCCGCCCCATTGCGTGCCGCCTTCGAAGCCCTCGTCTTCGTGCAGCGAGAGGCTCCAGCGCTGTTCACCGCTGGCCAGGTCGAGGCCGACAATGCTGCGCTTGTCGTAAAGCGCGACAAGCAGGGTGTCGTCCACAATGGCGGGGCTGATCACGGTCCATCCGTCGAGCCTGCGGATGCCATTGCCGAGACGCGACCTGTCCACCGCGCCGGTGCGCGCATCGAACGCACCGATGAACGGCCCGAAGGGCACATACAGCGTGGCCTGGGCGCCGTCATCGTCGGGCTGAATCAGGAAGCCGCGGCGCGCGTAGCCCAGACGCGGCACGAGCACGTGCCACACGAGCCTGCCGCTCGCCGCCTCCACCGCGACCAGACGCTGGTCGGCCGTGAGCCAGTACAGGTACCTGTCCCAGGCCATGGGCGAGGCCTGGACACTGGCCTCCCATCGGCCGCCAAACAGTTCGGCCGCGTCCATGCTGTACTTGAGCGTGAGGTTCGCGACGTTGCCGGCGTCGATTTGCGTGAGCGGCGAATGCCGCTGCGATGCATCGTTGCCGGCCGCGACAATCCAGTCGCGGCGAGGCGCCGTCGCGGCCGGCCCGACAGCGGGGACACCGCCCGGCGTTTCGCCGGCCGCAGCGGCGAGTCCCACCTCACGGGCCAGCGTCAGCAGTCCCTTCTCGATCCTGAACTCCTCGGCCGCGGCGTCCGCGGGCACCTCCGGCAGCATGCGCAGGCTCTCGCGGGAGATGGGGACGCGCATCTCGCCGAAGTTCTCGTTCTGCATCTCGGCGGCCGGGATTCGGCGGCCGGGACCGGACAGCAGGCGCCGCAGGTTCCGCCAGTCCGCGCGTGCACTCGCGGCGGCGGCGTGACCCGCCACCTGCAGGTTCCAGCCGAGCGGCGAGGACAGGCCGAACTTACCGAACACGGCGTAGGCGTACCGGGCACCAACCGCCACAACGAAGAGCACCAGGCCACAGAGGACGAGACGTCGCACGAACTGGCGGGCATTCATCGGTGGCTGCCTGCCATGAAGGGAAGCGGCAAGCGCACGGCCGTGGCTTGGAACTGATCTGCGCCGAGGAGGCGCCGGAACACTTCACACCGCTTGTGCATGTGCGTGAATGCTGAAGCCGAATCTCGCCGTCCGGCCCGGCACGCCCAAGGATACGTGCCGCGACGACGCGACGGATGGTAGCGCCGGGTGCGAGGCGTGTCAACGTGCCCGGGCACGAACCGTGCAAGGCCCGTCCCTGCGCCCCACTTTCACCGCCGTCCGGCCGCATCCACCGACGCCGTGGGGTCGGCGCCCGCCCATGTCGCGTCGGCCGTCGGCCCGTAGACGGGCGGCACGCCGCGCCCGAGCAGGCGCAGGTACACCGTCAACTGCGTCCGGTGATGCGCCGTGTGCAGGATCCGCCGCCACACGATCCAGATCCGCTCGCGCTCGACGTCGAAGAACGGCACGCGCGCCGTCCACCACGCGTCCTCGCGCGCCGCCAGTGCGCCGAGACGCGGCCGCGCCATCTCACCCAGGCGGTCGATGAACCCGCCGACGGTCCCGGCCGGCGGCAGCACCGCGCCGGCGGGCGGCTCGGTCAGACCCAGGAACTCCCCGAAGAAGCGGCGCTCCGACAGGAGCTGGTGCTTCAGGATGTCCTGGACCGTGCTGGATCGTTCGTGAGGCCGATAGTCGAGGTCGGCATCGCCGAACCCACGCCAGACGGACGCCACCTTGTTGGTCTCGCTGGCATACGTGTCGATGACGTGCTGCAGCAGCGGGTTGCGGGCCCGCGGCACGTCGCCGGCGGCGATGAGTGCGGTGGCGTACTCCATGGCTCGTCCTCCGGGACACGCCCGGCTGGAGTGGGCGTGCGAGCAGGATACTGCTACGCGCCTTCCGCCTCCACCACCGGCCGCTTCGCCCCGGCGGCCGCACGCCTCCGCAGGGCGTACGCCACGCGGATCGCCAGCAGCACGCCGACGATCATCGCGTAGTACATCGGGTTGGTGGTGTCCAGCTTCACCTTCCACAGGTAGTGCAGCACCGCGCCGGCGGCCGTCACGTACACGAGCTTGTGCAGCAGGTTCCAGCGCCGCCCGCCGAGCCGGCGGATCCAGCCCTGCGTGGATGTCAGCGCCAGCGGGATCATCAGCACGAACGCCGTGAACCCCGCCGTGATGTACGGGCGCTTGACCACATCGTCCCAGACGCCGTCGAACATCAGCGAGTGGTCCAGGATGAAGTACGTCATGAAGTGCAGCGTCCCGTAGAAGAACGCGAAGAGCCCGATCATCCGGCGGAACAGGACCAGCGGGTTGAACCCCGTGATCCAGCGCAGCGGCGTGATGGCAATCGTGAGGACGATGAGGCGGAGCGTCCAGATGCCGGTGTCGTTGGTGATGGTCTCCACCGGGTTGACGCCGAGGTCGCCCCAGAAGGCGTTGTAGACAAGCCAGGTCAGCGGGCCGAGCGCGGCCAGGAACACCGCGGGCTTGATCACCTTCCGGATGAACTGGGTCCTGGTCACGTGTCTGCTTGCCGATCCGGATCACACGAGGCCGGGGCCCGACGCCCCGGCGCTCCACGCGCGTCCTGCCCCTAGTAGAACTTCCTGAGGTCCATGCCGGTGTAGAGGGACGCCACCTGATCCGCGTAGCCGTTGAACGGCAATGTCCGGCGCCGGAAGAACTCGCCGATCCGGCGCTCGCTCGCCTGCGACCAGCGCGGGTGATCGACGTCCGGGTTGACGTTGGCGAAGAAGCCGTACTCGGACGCGCGCATGCGCTGCCACGTGTTGACCGGCTGGGCCTCGACGAAGCGGACCCGGACGATGGACTTCACGCCCTTGAAGCCGTACTTCCACGGCACCACGAGCCGGATCGGCGCGCCGTTCTGGTTCGGCAGCACCTCGCCATAGAGGCCGACCGCCATGATGGCCAGCGGGTGCATCGCCTCGTCCATGCGCAGCCCCTCCACGTAGGGCCACGGCAGCGCCGGCTCGGTCTGTCCCGGCATCTGCTTCGTATCCACGAGCGTCGTCATCTCGACGTACTTCGCCCGGGACGTCGGCTCGAAGCGCTTGACGAAATCCGCCAGCGGAAAGCCGACCCATGGGATGACCATCGACCACGCCTCGACGCAGCGCATCCGGTAGATCCGCTCCTCGAGCGGGAACCACTTCATGATGTCGTCGATGTCGTAGGTGCCCGGCTTGCCACACTGCCCTTCCACGACGACCTTCCACGGGCTCGGCTTGAGGGCGCCGGCGTACTTGGCCGGGTCGCCCTTGTCGAGGCCGTACTCGTAGAAGTTGTTGTAGGTCGTGACGTCGCGGTACGAGTTGAGCTTCTCGTCCGTGCTCAGCGGGCTCCTGGTGAGGCCGGTAAGCTTCCGCGCCGCCGGGTTCTGGGCACGGGCGGTATCGGTGCCGGCCAGGCGGGACGGCACGGTCGCGGCGGCCAGGCCCGCCGCCATGGCGCCCGCCGCATGGAGGAACTCACGGCGGCGCACGTAGAGCGACCGCGGCGTGACCTCGGACTCGCGAATGTCGGGGGTGTTCTTGATCAGCATCGGGCAATTCTCCGGCGGCCTGGCGCGACGGCCGCCTGCGGGGCGCCGACGCCGTCATCCTCGTCACGCGGCAGCGACCCGTCTCCTCCATAGTACAACGCCCCGGCCGGCAGAGCCGCCACGCGCGGCGCCCCGGCGCCGGGCGCACACCCGGGGCGGCGCCCCTCCCGTCCGGCCTCTCGTATACTGAGGCCACTCGTGCGACACACGGCCGTCTTCCTCGCCGCCGCGACCCTCCTCTCCGCGGCGCCCGCCCCGGCACAGGTTCGCCTCGCGGACGAGTCCGACCGCGCCGCGTTCCGCTCGTGGTTCGTGCTCCTCGCCGACGCGCAGTTCGAGGAGCGCGCGCCGGAGGTCACCGACTGCGCGGCACTGGTCCGCTTTGCCTTCCGCGAGGCGCTGCGGGCGCACACACCGGAGTGGGCGCGCCTGGTAGCGCTGCCGTTTACGCCGCGCTTCCCCGACGTGCGTTCGGCGCCAGTGGCCGGGCCCGGCGGGTGGCCGCTCTTCCGCCTCGACGCCGACGGCACGCAGTACGGCGAGTTCGCGGACGCGCAGACGCTCATCACGCAGAACGCGGTGCCCGCCGGACGCGACGCCGCCCGCGCGCGCCCGGGCGACCTGCTCTACTTCCGGCAGCCCGGGCAGTCGCAGCCCGATCACATCATGGTGATGGTCGGACGCTCCTTCTTCGCGCCGGAGGCGGACGACTGGGTCGTCTATCACACGGGCCCGTCGGACGATGACCCCGGCGAGGTCCGCAAGGTGCGCCTGTCCACCCTTGTGCAGCATCCCGCGCCGCGGTGGCGGCCGATTGCCGCCAATCCGCGCTTCGTCGGCGTGTTCCGCCTGACGGCGCTCGGGAGATGAGGCCGGTGACCAGGATCCTCCCGAACCGGCGGCGGACGCCGCAGTGGCTCGCTGCCTGCATCGCGCTGGCCATCGTCTGGATGCCGCCGCCTGCACACGCGCAGGACCAGGACGCGGACGCCGCGCGCCCGGCCTTCTCCCTCTCGACAGGCGAAGCCTTCACGACGCGCGATGCGCCGCACTTCTACCTGACCTTCCGCCGCGTGCCGCAGCTCGACGTGCGCGTCTACAAGGTGCGGGACGCCTTCCGCTTCTTCGCCGGGCTCGATGACCCGCACCAGATGGGCACCGGCGACAGCCGGCCGGTGGCGCAGGAGCGGTCGTGGATCGAGCGGCTGTCGGACTGGAAGCGGCGCCAGCGCTCCACGCTGCGCACGCTCGCGCGCGCCCAGGTGAGCCCGCGCTACAGGGCCGAACGGCGCGCCTCCACGGACCGGACGACCGCTGCGCAGCGCGTCCAGTTGAACGTCAGCACGTTCGCGCAGGTGCCGCTGCTCAACCCGGATCAGCTGATCACCTCCTGGCGAGAGCTCCTCCCCGACCATCGCGATCCGGAGGTCCGGCGCGTGCCGCTCGACGTCCGCGAGCCCGGCATCTACCTCGTCGAGGCCGTGCACGACCTGCTCCGTGCCTACACCATCGTCATGGTCTCCGACGTCGGCATTGTCGCCAAGACATCGCCGGGCCAGGTCGTCCTCTTCGCCGCAGACCGGTTCACGGGTGAGCCGGTTCCCGCGTGTGACGTGCGCGTGCTGGCCGGCCGGACGATGGTGGCGGAAGGCCGGACGGAGGAGGACGGGGTCTTCGAGACGGGACTGCCGGAGGAGACGGCCGGCATCGTGGCGCTCGCGCAGTGCGGCGATCAGTTCGGCGCGACGGACCCGGGCAGCTGGACGCTGCAGCCGGCCGCGCGCGAGCTCGTCGGCTACACCTACACGGACAAGCCCATCTACCGGCCGGGCCACACCGTCCACGTGAAGTCCGTCCTGCGGTGGCGCGCGCGCGACAGGCTGGAGCCGTTCGATCGCCCCGAGGCCGAGCTGGTCGCCAGCGACATCAACGACAAGGTCATCTTCCGCCGCATGCTCACCGTCGACGCGTTCGGTGCCGTTGCGGCGGCGTTCCCCGTGCCGGCCACTGCCGCGCTCGGTACCTACACGCTCCGCGTTCAGAGTGGCGACCAGCAGGCCACGAGCGCCTTCGAGGTGCAGGAGTACCGCAAGCCGGAGTTCGAGGTCGTCGTCACGCCGGAGACGCGCTTCGTCCTCCAGGGGAGCGAGGCCGTCGTCTCCGTGCAGGCCCGCTACTACTTCGGGCAGCCCGTCGCCAACGCCCGCCTCCGCTGGGTCGTCAACCAGCAGCCGTACTATTCCCCGCTCCGGTTCGACGAGGGCGCCGAGGGCACGGAGAGCACGTACTGGTACGGCGGAGGCCAGACGCAGTCCGGCGAGGTCCGCCTGGATGCGGACGGGCGTGCCGTCCTCCGGATTCCCCTCGCCGTCGACGAGAACGGCCGCGACTACAGCGCGCGCATCGAGGCGCAGGTCACCGACGCGAGCAGCCGCGAGGTGTCGGGGACCGGCATCGTCCACGCCACGTGGGGCACGTACCTGCTCGCCGCCGGGCTCCCCCGATCCGTGTTCAGCGCCGGCAGCCGCGCGGAGGTCGATATCAGGGCCGTGGATTACCTCGGCGGCGCCAGTGCCGATGTGCCCGTCACCGTCGACCTCGATCGGCTCGAGTACCGCGACGGGTACTACGCGACGCCCACGGCCACGCGCGTCATGAGTACCTCCGCCGTCACCGGCGCAGACGGACGCGCCACGGCGGCAGTGACGCTCCCGGCCGGCGGGACGGGCAGCTTCCGCGTCACGGTGACGGCACCGAGCGAAGGGCGCGCGGTGGTCGGGCAGGCGTGGTTGTGGGTGCCGGGGCCGGAGCAGACGGATGCCCTGGACGGCGACCGCTACGTGGAGCTCCTCGCGGATCGCCGGACCTACGCGCCCGGGGACGTCGCGCGCTTCATCGTGCGCGGCGACACGCCGTCGGGACCGGTCCTCGTGACGAAGGAAGGCCAGCACGTGCTCTGGCACCGCGTGCTCCGTCCGGCCGCGACGGACGCCATCGAGGTCCCCGTGGACGCGGGCGACGTCGGCGACGTGTACGTCAACCTGGTCTACATGCGGGAGGGGAGACTCTACCGCGCCGAGCGGCGGATCGCCGTCCCGCCGGCCGAACATACGCTCCAGGTGTCCATCACCGCGGAGGATGCCGTCTCCCGGCCGCAGACTCCGGGGCGCTTCACGGTGCAGGTGCTCGACGCCGCCGGGGCGCCCGTCCGCGCCCAGGTCAGTCTGGCCGTCATCGACGAAGCCGTCTACGGCGTGCGGGCGGACGACACCCCTGACCCGGCGCGCTTCTTCTACCGCCGCGAGTACTCGCGGGTAGGCACCAGCTTCTCGCGCGAGTACTACTTCACCGGGTACTCCGGCCGCGATCGCATGCAGCTGGCCGGGCGCCGGCGGCGGCCCCTGACGCTCGCGGACTTCAAGGGCGACGCGGACGTGCAGCCGGCCGTGCGCAAGGACTTCCCTGATGCCATCTACTGGATGCCCGATCTGGTGACCGACGCGGAGGGCCGCGCACACGTCGCGGTGACCTACCCGGATGCGCTCACCACCTGGCGGCTGACGGCCCGCGCCCTCACGGCCGACACGCGCGTCGGGACGACCGTGGCGCGCACCACCACCACGAAGGACCTCATCGTGCGGATCGTCACGCCGCGCTTCCTGACGGAAGGTGACACCGTGGTCGTGCCGACCATCGTGCACAACTACCGCGAGGACGCGCGGACGGCCTCGGTCGCGGTGGAGGTCACGGGCCTCGACCGGGAAGCCAACGCGCCGGCCTCCGTCAACGGCATCGCGCTCGCCAGCCGCGCGGAGCAGCGGGACGACTGGCGCTTCGGCGCCGCCGCGCCGGGGACGGCCACCATCACCGCCACCGCGCGGACCGAGTCCGATACGGACGCCGTCGAGTTGCCCGTGCCGATCGTTCCCTACGGCTTGCGACGCGAGACGGGCGCCAGCGGCGCCATTGCCGGTGCCGGTGAAACCACCGCGGAGCTGATCGTTCCGCCCTCGGCCAACACCGCCGGGCGGAGCGTGCGCGTGCAGCTTGCGCCGTCGCTGGCCGGCTCGCTGCTCGGCGCGATGGACTTCCTTACGTCGTACCCGTACGGCTGCACGGAGCAGACAATCTCCAGCTTCCTGCCCAACCTGCTCGTCACGCGCGCGCTGACCGAACTGAAGCTCGCGCCGACCGAGCGGCTCTCCGCGCTCGATCGGCAGGTCTCGTCCGGCCTGCGGCGCCTGGCGGACATGCAGCACACCAGCGGGGGGTGGGGCTGGTGGACGGGCGATGGCGATCACCCGTTCATGACGGCCTACGCCCTCTGGGGGCTGGACGAGGCGCGGCGGGCCGGCGCCGCGGTGGACGAGTACCGCATCCAGAACGCGGCGCGGGCGCTCGCCTCGATGTACCGCAGCTACCCGCGCGCGGAACCGGATCTCAAGGCCTACATGGCCTACGTCCTCCGCCGTGGTGCCGGCGGCGACTCGATCGTGTCCTACGAGGACGGCGAGCGGCGCGAGTACCGGCACGACGCTGCCATCGACGAGGTGTGGGCCCTGCGGGCGCGCATGAGCGCGTACGGGCGCGCGCTGCTCCTCGCGCTCCTGGACGAGGCCGCGGACGCGCGCGGCAACGAACTGGCGCCCACGCTCCTGGCGGAAGCGGAGACGCGCGGCGACCTGTCGTGGTGGACCCTCGACCGCGACCCGCTGCTGTTCGACGCCGTGGACACGTCGGTCGAGGCCACGGCATTCGCCGTGCAGGCACTCGCGCGGCGGGACCCGTCCAACCCGATCCTCGAGCGCGCCGTACGGTGGCTGCTGCTCAACAGGAGCGCGGGCTACTGGGGCACGACCAAGCAGACGGCCATGGCCATCTACGGGCTTCTCGGCTTCATGCAGGCGCGCGGCGAGACCGCGCAGTCCTTCGCCGTGGACGTCTACGTCAACGGCACGCCGGCCGGCCGCCGGACGTTCACGGCGGCGGACATGACCGCGCCGGATCCCGTCACCATCACGGCGCCGGCCCGGGAGGGCGCGAACGAGGTGCGGCTCGTCAAGCAGGACGGCGGCACCGTCTACTGGTCCGCGGCCGCGACATACTACGACCCCTCCGCTGCGGACGCGCGGAGCGGATCGCGCCAGCTCGCCGTGACCCGCCGGTACGCCAGGCTCACGCCGGTCACGATCGGCGATCGGATCGTCTACCGCGAGACCGCCATCGCGGATAGCGTCATGCCGGGTGACGTCCTCACCGTGCGCCTGACGATGGCCGGCTCCAGCGACTGGCGATACCTCGCGCTCGAGGACCCGCTGCCCGCCGGCGTCGAGGCCGTGCAGGACACGACCGCCTACCCCCTGGAGCGCCCGGACTCCGTCCGCTGGCGATGGGGATCCCACGTCGAGTATCGCGACCAGCGCACCGTCTTCTTCCAGGAAGCCTTCGACGAGGGGCGGTACGAGTACGTCTACCTGGTCAAGGTCATCTCCGCCGGCACGTTCCGCGCCGTGCCCGCACAGGCCTCGCCGATGTACGTGCCCGGCGTCTTCGCCTCGTCCGATCCGTTCACGCTGTCGGTGGGCGCACCAGCGAGTCCCCGGCCATGACGCGTGCACTCGCTTTCTCCACCGCCTGGATCGCATGCGGCTTCGGCGCCGCGGCGCTGCTCTTCTGGGCGTTCCTCAACACGCCGGAGTCCACCATCTGGACGCTCGGCCTCTCCCTCGTGCTCGCGCTGGTGCTCTACGCCGTGGCCGGCGTGACATCGGGCGGCGCCCTGCTCGGCTGGTCGCGCGGGTGGTCAATACAATCGCTGGCCCGTGCGCGTGGCGGCCTTGCCGCCTTCCTCCCGCCGCTCCTGCTGGTGACGGCCGCCTGGTGGATCACCGGGGCCGCGCTCGGGTGGATGGACAGGCACGCGGGTGAGATCAGCGCGTGGTTCATGGTCCGGTTCGGCTGGGCGGACGTCCGGCCGCTGTTGACGGCAATCACGTACGCCGGGAACTGGGTGCGCGCGGTGCTCGTGCCGTTTGCCGCGCTCGTCTGGCTGGGCTGTCTCCTCGACCACGGCTGGCGGCCGCTCGTCGACAGGCGCTGCGCGGCCAGGGCCTTCGCGCCACGGACGCTGATTCTCGTCACGGCCATCGCGTGGATCGCGATCGACCTGCCGCTCACCTACGGCCTCTACTGGATGCCGCGCGGCCTCCCGGCCACATGGATCGAGCCGGCGTTCGCGGCCCTCAAGCTCGGCGCCATCGGTCTGCTCGCCGCCATCGGCCTGAGCCTCATCGTCCGCGCCGCGGCGCACGGACGGCACGCCGGCCCGACCTGATGGCGGGACCGGCGTCCCGCGCGCGCTACCGGACCTCGGACCAGCGGCGCCCCTCCGCCACCTGACGGCCGAAGCACGCCGCCGCCCGTGCGTAAGCATCGCGCTGGGCACCCGCGGACACCGCGCGCGTCATCTCGGCGTCGGCGGGACACGGCACACGGCCCGGCGCCGGCGTTCCGGCCGGCGGGGGATCCGCGAAGTAGCCGGCCGCGCCCTCCCGCACCCACATCGGCCGCGAGCGCAACGCGGCGTCGAGGAGCACGTGCGCCACCTCGTGCCGCACGGTTCGCTCGAATTGGCCGCGGCGCCGCAGGATGGACACCGGCAGCAGGTCGATGGCCGCTCCGTCCGTGGCGCCCGACACCCACCAGGGCTGCCCCGTCGCGCGGCCGAAGCTCTCCACCGTCGGATGGACGGTGACGCGAATGGACGGCGGCGGCGCGACACCAGCCATCTTCGCGATCTCGTCGCGCGCGCGGCGCACCAGCGTGATGATCGCCGCCCGCTCCCCTTCTTCCGAGGCCGGCAGCGCCAGGCGGATGCCGCTCGCGTCGGGCACGGCCGGGGCCGCAGCCGACGGGGCAGGTGCCGGCGTGCCGGTGGCGCCCGGCGCCTGCCGCGGGACCTCGGCCCGGCTGCCGCCGGGCACGCCGATCTGCAGCTCAGGAAAGTAGAAGCGCAGGATGTCGCCGGCTGTCGCGCCGCGGCTGGCGCGCGTCCCCGCCCCGATGACGCAGAGGCCGACGCCGTGACCAAAGCCGCGGCCGCGGAAGCGGAACCCGTTCCCCGTCCGCTCGACGTCGAACGCCGTGCTCTTGACGAGCTGCCATCCGCCGACGCGCCCCATCGCCGTCCGGAAGTCGTGCCCGGACACGTCCGGCGGCGTGAACCCTTCCGCGCGCAGCCGGACCACGCGGCCGGAGGTGTTCCGCTGGAGGACGCGGAGGCCGCGGAGACGGCCCCCGCGGAGCCCGGCAGCGCGGAGCGCGCGCTCCACGTCGCCCACGCGCACCTCGCTCTGCCACGGCACCTCGTCCGCGTGCGCATCGTCTTCGATCGTGCGCGTCCCGTAGTCCACCGCGCCCGGCCAGACTGCCGACGCGCGCTCGAGGCGCCCGCCGCACGAAGCGGAGTAGAAGACGAAGGCCGGCTGGCCGTTGTGCAGCAGGGCGCGCCCGGAGGTCGCCGCGGCGGCGCGCCGCGTGACGGCCGTCGCCGGACGCACCACCTGGCAGTGCGTCGTGTCGCACAGGTCGAAGCCTTCGCGGCGATGACGGTTGCGGTTGGCCAGCGCGAACGTCCGCGCCGTGATCGCCAGCGCCTGCTGCGCGGCGTCGCCCGCGCGCGGCTGTCCCTCGCCCGCGAGCACCTGCGCGATGTACTCGTCCATCGGCAGCGTCTCGATGCGCGTCCGCCCGTCGGGCAGCGTGCGGCCCAGGCGAAGGGTCGCGGCCGCGGCAGGCGCGGAGCCGGGGTCGGCCGGGAGCGCAGGCGCCGACGTCACCGCCGCCGGCTTCAGCATCATCGTCAGCACCCCCGCGGCGATCTCCGCGGCGTCCACGCCCGCCCCACCCGGTGCCACGGCGACCACGCCGTGGGTCGGCCGATCGGGGGGCGCCAGGGCGACGACGAGGCCCATGGCCCCGCCGCCAGGCATGGGCGCGGTGCCCGTCTTGGCCAGCGCGGGCTGCCCCTGTGCGCGGAAGGCGGCGGCGGTGCCGTACTCCGCGGCGCCGCGGAGCCCGTCGACGAGCACGCGCCGCGTCTCCTCGCGCATGGGTACGGCGGGGTCGGGGCCGACGCCCGCGAGCCGCGCCAGGACGTCGATGAGCGCGCGCGGGCTGACGCGGGGCCCGTCGAGGCCGACCAGCGCGGGCGCGAGCTTCGCGGAGGCCGCGAGCGGCGGGAGGCCGGCGGCCAGGCGCGTCGCGTTCACCTGTTCGCGCGATAACCGGCGCGCCAGCGATACGAAGAAGTCGTTGCACGAGTGCGCGAGCGCTTCGGCCGGCGTCAGCGGACGCTTGAGATCCGGGTGCGCGCAGACGAACCGCACACCGTCCTCGGTGACGACCCGCCGGCACATGGCACCGGTGCCGGGCGTGATCACGCCCGCCTCGAGCGCGGTAACGAGCGTCACGGCCTTGGTGATCGAGCCCGGCAGGACGGGCGCGTCCAGCATGTCCGCCCGGGCCTCGCGGCGCTCGCGCGGGTCGGCCAGGCTGCGGACGAAGAAGGCGACGCCGGGAGGGGCCTGCTCGATCGCGGCCGTGCCGTGGCCGTGCGCGGACGCGCCGGCAGGGCCCGCCGCCGGGGCGGCGGATTCAGCGCCGGTCAGGCAGACGACGACGGCCGCCGCGGTGACGGCGGCCGCCAGACGCCGCATCAGAGCTTGGTCTTGCAGTTGGGGCGGCACCGGCACGGGATGGTCTTGTCCCCTTCGGTGTTGTAGTCGTAGGTGAGCTCCTCACCCGCCTTGATGTTGCGCGAGGCGCGGATCCAGATGGTCCGACCGACCACGTCCACCCAGCAGTTGTGAACGCACGAGTGATTGATGAACCGGGCGACGTTGCCGTTGACGTTCGCGTCGCGGCTCCAGTTCCGGTTGACGCGGAACACCCAGATGCATCCCTTCCGCAGGTAGCGGTCCTCGCGGTTGATGCTCTGCTTGTTGGAGATGAGCTCCCCGCCGTAATAGATGATGCGCTTGTTCTTGTTGATGGGCTCGAGCGCGAAGACGCCCCAGCCGTGCAGCTTCGAGCGCTTGCGCCGGATGCGCGGCAGCTCGATGTCGGGCGGCGGGGTGTCGACGGGACGGGCCGCGGCCGTCTTCCGGCGCGTGCGCGTGCCGGCGGCTGCGGTCTTCGTCTTAGGTGCGCGTGTGGGAGTGGTCTTCGTCCTGGGGCGTCGGATCGTGGATGCTGACTTGGCCATGCGGAATATCCGGCAAGTGTAACATCCGCGACGGTCGGTGATAGAGTGACGCCCGACCGGCGGCGCCGCGATGCGGCCGCCCGCCGGACAGTGGGAGGACATCGTGCGAGCCACAGTGACAGCGGCCATCGCCGCACTCGTGATCAGCGGAGCAACCATGCAGGGCCAGGGACGGCAGGTCGCGGTACCCGGAGACGCGCAGTTCCCCTTCAGCCTCGCCACCAGGGGCGACGGCCTCATCTACGTGGCGGGCACGCTCGCCACCGAGGGCGACATCAAGGCCCAGACGACGTCGGTGCTCGATCAGATCGGCCAGACGCTGACGAAGGCCGGCTCCAGCCTCGCGAACGTCGTCGCCGTCCACGTCTACGTGACGAGCGCCGCCGATGCCGCCGGCATGACGGAGGTGTGGCGCACGGTGTGGCCCAGGGACGCGCCGGTCCGCACGACGGTCGTCGCCGACCTCGTGGTCCCGAACGCCCGGGTCGAGATGTCCGCGATTGCCGTCCCTACGGGCGGCGAACGCGTCATCATCAACCCGCCCGGGTGGAACACCGGCAACCCGTACAGCTTTGCCATCCGCACCGGTGACACGCTCTTCATGTCCGGCATCGTCGCCAGGGACAACGCCACCAACACGCCGACCGGCGGCGACATGGGCGCGCAGACGAGCACCGTCATGGCCACGGCAGGCGAACTCCTCAAGGCGGCGGGCTTCGGGTTCGAGCACGTCGTCGCGTCGCGCGTCTACATCACGGACGGCACGAAGTTCCAGGACATGAACAAGGCCTACGCGGCACACTTCCCCAAGGATCCGCCGGCACGCGCCACGGTCGTGACCCCGCTCCCCGGCGATCAGTTCCAGGTCGAGGTCACCATGACCGCCTATCGCGGCGCGAAGCAGGCGTTCACCACGCCCGCCGCCGACGGCACGCCGGGCAAGCCCAGCGCGATCCTCAGCAGTGCCATCAAGGCCGGCAACCGGCTCTACGTCTCGGGGATCCTCGGGAACACGGCCCAGAACAAGGGCGACGTGAACGCGCAGACGACGGAGCTGCTCGCACGCGTCGGCCGCACGCTCACGGCCGCCGGCTACGAGTGGGGCGACGTGGTGGACGGCATCGTCTACATCACCGACGTGTCCTACTTCGAGGGGATGAACGCGGCGTACCGGACCGTGTTCGGCAAGGACTTCCCGGCGCGCGCCACCGTCCGGACCGGCCTCGTCAATGCCGACGGCCTCGTGGAGATCATGTTCGTCGCCGCCAGGTGAGATCCCGGCCGACAACCTGCGGTAGGCTGGATCGATGGAAGGCATCTTTCCTGCCTGGGGGCGTATCCTCGCCGGCTATCGGCCGAACCTGTCCATCGAGATCACGCGTGAGTGTCCGCTGCGCTGCCCGGGGTGTTACGCCTACGGCGATGACCACCTCGGCGGTGCGCAGACACTCCGCTCGCTGGCCGACCTGAAGGGACCGGCGCTCGTCGACGGCATCCTCGCCGTCGTCGAGCGGCACCGGCCCATCCATGTCTCGCTGGTCGGCGGCGAGCCGCTCGTCCGCTTTCGGGAGCTCGACGTGCTCCTGCCCCGCCTGTCCGCGCGCGGCATCCACACGCAGGTCGTGACGAGCGCCGTCCGCCAGATTCCGGCGGCGTGGGCGTCCATTCCGCGGCTGCAGATCTGCGTGTCGATCGACGGGCTGCAGCCGGAGCACGACGTGCGGCGGGCGCCCGCCACCTACGATCGCATCCTCAAGCACATCGCGGGACACCAGGTGACCGTGCACTGCACCGTCACGCGCCAGCAGGCGCGGCGCGAGGGCTACGTCGGGACGTTCGTGCGGCAGTGGTCCGAGAACCCGAACGTACGCACGATCTGGATGAGCCTCTACACGCCGCAGGCCGGCGAGGTGTCCGAGGAACGGCTCGATGCGGAAGACCGCGATCGCGTCGTCGGCGAGCTGATGGCGCTCCGCGCGTCCTTCCCCAAGCTGCAGATGCCGAAGGGCCTGCTGGAGGCGTACCTCGATCCGCCGGCGTCGCCGGCCGCGTGCATCTTCGCCCAGACCACCGATTGCGTGTCGGCCGATCTCCGCACCGCGATCACGCCGTGCCAGTTCGGCGGCCGTCCGGATTGCTCGAACTGCGGGTGCATGGCGTCCGCCGGGCTGGCCGCGGTGGGCCGGCATCGCCTGCCGGGAGGGGTCCGGGTCGGCTCGGTGTTCAACGCGTCGCTCCGCGTGGGGGCCACGGTCCGCCGCCTGCGCGAGCGCCTGGGCTCCGGCAATGGACCGCCGCCGGAGATCGCGACGAGCGGATCGTCGGCCTGAGATCCAGTGTCCCGTAGGGCGGGTCTTCAGACCCGCCTCC
>CAZUGF010000084.1:0-17773 GCA_964619705.1 uncultured Bifidobacteriaceae bacterium | reverse complement strand
ACCGCCCGGCCTTCCCCTCACTCCCCCAGCGAGATCCCGATGGCCCGGGCCGTGCTCAGCAGGTCGTAGTCGAGCGGCACCGTGCGCGTGCGGCCGGCGATGTCGGCCAGCGGGACGGGGACGATGTCCGGCGGGTGGTTCGCGACCATCTTGCCGAACACCTCGCGCTGCAGGAGTTCGATCGCCTTGCCGCCCAGCCGCGTCGCCAGTACACGATCGAAGGCCGTCGGCACGCCGCCGCGCTGCAGGTGCCCGAGGACGACGTACCGGGTTTCCTTCTTCGTCTGCGCCTCGATGGCCGCCGCCAGTTGCGCCCCGATGCCTCCCAGGCGCTCCACGTACCCTGCGCGGGCTTCCTGCACCAGCGAGAGCTTCCCGCCCACCGGCACCGCCCCTTCCGCCACCACCACGATGCTGAACTTGGCGCCGAGCGACTCGCGCGTCCGGATGTGCTGCGCCACCTTCTCGAGCTCGAAGCGGATCTCCGGGATCAGGATCACGTCCGCGCCGCCCGCCACGCCCGCGTGCAGCGCAATCCAGCCCGCGTAGCGTCCCATCACCTCCACCACCATCACGCGCTTGTGCGCTTCGGCCGTGGAGTGCAGCCGGTCGATCGCGTCCGCGGCAAACTGCACCGCCGTGTCGAACCCGAAGCACGTCGTCGTGCCGGCGATGTCGTTGTCGATCGTCTTCGGCACGCCGACGACCGGGATGCCCTTGAGGAAGAACTGGTGGGCAATGCCGAGCGTCCCGTCGCCGCCGATGGCGATGAGCGCGTCGAGGCCCATCTCGTGGAAGGTCTTGACCACCCGGTCCGAGTAGTCGGCCTTGCCGGTCCCTTCGCCGTCGGGGTACTCGAAGGGGTTTCCGTGGTTGGTGGTCCCGAGGATCGTGCCTCCCATCCGCAGGATGCCGGTCACGTCCTTCGGCGTCAGCCGGCGGGTGCGGGAGGGGTCCAGCAGGCCGTCGAAGCTGTCCTCCAGGCCCACCACTTCGATGCCCGCGTTGGCGGCCGCCTTGACGACGGCCCGGATGACAGCGTTCAGGCCCGGGGCATCGCCCCCGCCTGTCAGGACCCCGATCTTCTTCACGGACATCCCATCGACTATAGCACCCGGGTTTTTCGACCGAGACGACGCTTCAGGGGGTCAGGGCCCAGGGCGGGCCGGGTGTGGTATTCTCTTCCCGGTTTTTCACCTTGAGGCATCCCAGCCCTCCAGGACGGCAAGACCCACACAATCCCCCATAGGCTCTTGAAAGGATGTTTGGGATGTCTGTCTGGACACACGGAGCGCGCGGGATGGCCGCCGCAGCCGCCGCCACGGTGCTGGCGGCCGGTCTCACCCTGCAGATCCTCCATGCACTGCCCGCCGCGCCGGTGCTCTATCCGCCCGTCGTGGCCGGCCCGCAGGTCACCCTGAGCTGGTCGATCGTCCCCGGCGCCCTGGGCTACCGCCTGGCCATCGGACTGGGACCGGCCGGCCCGGAGATCCACAGCCAGACGGTGGGCCCGGTGTCCTCCGTCACCTTCACGTCCCCCTACGTCGGCGCGGCCTATGTCCGCGTCCAGGCCATTGACGCCACGGGCGTCGGCCCGGGCTCCAACATCCTCCCGCTCGTCGTGACGACCCTCGAGCCGGTGCCGGCGGCGCCGGTCAACCTCCAGGCCATCCTGGCCGGCACGAGCGCGACGCTCGTGTGGGGGCCGGGTGCGGGAGGCGGCGCCCCGCTCGCGGTCCATATCGAGGCGGGCACGGCGCCCGGAGCGGCCAACCTGGTCAGCACCTACCTGCCGCTGTCCACGCACCTGCCGGTGCCGCACCTGCCGCCCGGCACGTACTTCGCGCGTGTCTACGCGGTGAACATGAGCGGCCGGAGTCTCCCGTCCAACGAGATCCGGATCGACATGACGCCCGGCGGCGGCTGCGCGGCTCCCCCACCCTCGGCACTCTCGGCGACCGTGTCGGGCCAGAGCGTCACGTTTGCCTGGGCACCCGTTGGCGGCGTCGTGGGGTATCGGCTGGAGGTGGCGACGGCACCCGGCAGCGCCCCCGTCGTCTCCCAGGCCTTCCCGCCGTCGACGACGGTGGTGACCTATCCCGGCGCGCCGGCCGGCACGTTCTACGCGCGCGTCGTCACCGCGGCAGCCTGCGGCGCGCAGACCGCGTCTGCGCAGGTGCCCTTCACGGTGGCCGCCCCGCCGCCCGGCACCGGCCCGCGCACGCCCAACCCGCCGCCGGGAGGACGCCTCCCGCTGCCGAACATGTCCGCCGTCGTCGAGGCCATCGCCCGCGCCTACCCGGGGGAGCTTCGGAACTCGTGCGGGAATCACGCCTGGCTGTTCCGCCTGGTCCAGGAACTGCGCCGCTACGACACGCGGTGGGGCCTCAACTGGAAGCGCGGCGTGGTCAACGACATGTCCGAGGACATCGTGAACTACAACTTCAGCTCGGACGCGGACGAGGGCACGACGAACGTGTACATCATCGACGTCATCGGAGGCCACTGCGGCGGGAATCCCGGCCCCGCGTGGATCGATCAGACTGATGAAACGCGCAGGCAGGGCACGATCGGTCGCTGGACCCTTCGGCCCTACATTGCTGCGGGCGGACAGCCCTAGCCTCGCGGAACCGCTGCGCACACGGTTGAAAGACTCGGAAGCACTGTCAGCAGGCAGAGTACGACACAACCGGGCAGGGATGCCCGATTGCGAAAGGAAGATGAGGATGAAGGTGTTGAGAATCCCCCCTAGCCGCCTTGCCGGTCTCGCGGCGTTGTTGACGGCCGGCGTCCTGACCGCCACGGCCATGGTCCAGGCGCAGACAGCGCCAGTGCTCCAGCCGGCGACGGTGCTGGGGCCCAGCGTGACGCTCACGTGGTCGGCCGTCCCCGGCGCCTCGAACTACGTGGTGCTCGCGGGCCTGGCGCCCGGTCAATTCCTGCTCAACGTGCCGGCGGGAAACGTAACGTCCGTCCAGGTCAACGCGCCGCTCGGCACCTACTACGTCGCCGTCCAGGGTGTTGACGGCAACGGTACGCCGGTCGGCGGTCTGTCGAACCAGATCACCGTGTCTGTGACATCCCTCTTCGTGCCGCCCGCGGCGCCCACGAACCTCGAGACGTTCTTCAACGGCAGCACCGTGGTCTTCACATGGGCGCCGGGCGCCGGCGGCGGGGCGCCGACAGCCTTCTACCTGCAGGCCGGGAGCAGCCCGGGCGCGGGGGATATCGGGACCTTCCCTGTGGGCAGCGGCACTGAGGCCGCGGTCCCGAACGTTCCGGCCGCGCGGTACTACGTGCGCGTCCTCGCGCACAACGGCGGCGGCTTCAGCCCGGCGTCGAACGAGGTCGAACTCAACATGCCCGTCGGCGGCGCGTGCTCCGTGCCTCCCGCCCGGCCCTTCAGCTACTTCGCCTTCGGCCGGTACGTGCAGTTCCAGTGGGCGCCCGTGCCCGGCGCCGCCGGCTATCGCCTGGACTTCTCGACGTCGCCCGGCGGACCCATCGAAGCCTCGCTGCCCACCGGCGGGGCGTCAGCCACCGTCACCAACGCTCCGCTCGGCACCTTTTACGGCAAGCTGACCGCGGCATTTGCCTGCGGCACGCAGAGCCAGGGCCCCGAGACCACCGTCGTCCTCGACGGTGCGCCGCCGCCAGGACCGCGCGCGCCCAACCCGGCGCCGGGAACGCAACTGCCCTTCCCCAACTTCGGCCGGGCTGTCGTCGAGCAACTCGCTCGTGAGCGCCCGGACCTGCTGCACTCTTCCTGCACGTACCACGAAGGCCACAGCATCCCGGGCGGCAACAACCGCTTCATGTTCGAGGCCGTCCGCCGTCTCCGCGCCATCGACAACCGCTTCGGTCTCAACTGGAAGCGCGGCCTCTTCGGTGACATGTCACAGGACATCGTCAACTACAACTTCGGGTCCCAGCCCGACGAGGGGACGTGGGACGTGTACATCATCGACATCATCGGGGGACACTGCGGCCCGAACCCGGGCCCGAACTGGCAGGATCAGACCCAGGCGACACGCGACGGCGGGACGATCGGCGTCTGGACACTGCTCCCCTACATGAACGCCGGCTATCCGATCATTTCCGACCCGCAGTAGCACCATTCGGAACGGAGGGCGCGGCCTCGGCCCGCCCTCCGCTTTCCTGGTCATCAGCCCCCACCCGTCTGCTAGACTTTCTCAGTGAGCCGCGGCCGGCTCATCCATGCCTGTCTTGATGCTGCGACGCCTCGTCCCGATCCTCGTCCTCACCGCGCTGATGGGCGCGCCTGCCGCCGCGCAGATCCCACTCGATACCGTCGCGGAACTGGCGGATGCGTCCGCCGTCGTCGTCACCGGGCGCGTCACGTCGGTGGGCGTGCTCAGCGAGGGCGGCGCCATCTACACCTACGCCTCGGTGGATGTGTCCGAGGTCGTCAAGGGCGAGCTCGACACCACCACCATCGTCGTCAAGCAACTGGGCGGCACGCTCCGCACGCTCGGCCTCTACATCGCCGGACAGGCGCAGTTCCAGGTCAACGAGGAGGCGCTGCTCTTCCTCGCCGTCCGTCCGCGCGACCTGACGCTCTACACGGCCGGCCTCGCGCGCGGCAAGTGGCGCCTGGCCACAAACCTCGCCACCGGCGGACCTACCGCGCTCCTGGGCCCCGCCGCCATCAGCCTGGACGCCGCGCTCCGCGCCGCCATCCGGCAATCGCGCCCCCACCCGCAGGACTTCCGGCCCATTCCGCCGGAGATGCAGATCGCGAGACCGGCCTACACCTTCATCGGCGAAGGTGAGGGCGGCCCCGCGCGCTGGCACACGGCCGACGATGGGGGGCGCGTGCCGGTGGATTTCCAGACGGGCGGCAGCGTCCCGCACATCGACGCGGCGATTGCCGCGTGGAACGGCGTCGGGACGACGCTGGAAGTGGAGCGCGGCGGCAGCGGCAACGCCGTGTGCCCGGCGGGTGACTTCACCGGCAACGGGCGCATCGCGCTCTACTGGAACGACCCCTGCAACGAAATCGGCGACGGGGACCCGGCCACGTTCGGCATCGGCGGCGGCTACTTCACGCCCGGCTTCCAGAAGACGGTCAACGGCGTCACGTTCAACGGCTTCGTGCAGGGCCTTGCCATCCTCAACAACGTCGGCCCGCACGTCAACACGACCTCCGCCTGCCTGCAGGATGCCGTCACGCACGTGCTGGGCCACGCCATCGGGCTCGGGGACTCGGGCGACAGCGGCGCGCTGATGCGGCCCACGCTCCGGAGCGGCTGCACGTCCGGCGCAAGCGGCCTGGCCGCGGACGACAGCAACGGGCTCCGCGCCATCTACCCGGCCATGCCGAGCGGCGGCGTGGCGCCGCATGCGCCCGTGGCCATCACGGCCTCCGTCGTGCTGGACACGGTGACCCTCTCCTGGACGCCGGCGCCCACCGGCGGCCCCGCGCAGAGCTACGTGCTGGAGGCCGGCAGCCAGCCGGGACTCGCGGACATTGCCACCTTCACGCTCAACAACGCGGGCACGTCCACGGTGGTCGGCGCGGTGCCGCAGGGCCTCTACTACGTCCGCGTGCGCGCGCAGAACGTCCTGGGCACGAGCCTCCCATCGCCGGACCACGCCGTCACCGTCGGCGCCTGCGAGGCGCCGGGGGCCCCGACAGGCATCGTCTACTCGACGGCCGACAACCTCGTGAACATCGGCTGGACGCCGCCCGCCACCGGCGTCGTGCAGGGCTACTGGCTCTTCGCCGGCTACGCGCCCGGCGACTCGAGCGCACTGGTCACGCCGCTCGGTCCCGTGCCGGCGATTGCCACCGTCGCGCCGTACGGCAACTACTACGTGCGCCTCGCGGCGCGTAACTCGTGCGCCGTCGGTCCGGTGACGGCCGACGTGCTGGTGAGCGTCATGCCGTGCACGGCGGTGCCCGCCGCGCCGACCGGCCTCGCGTTCTCGCGCACGGGCAACATCGTGAACCTGTCGTGGACGGCCCCCGCCGCCGGCAGCCTCCCCTCGCGCTATCGCATCGTCGCGGGCTCTGCCCCCGGAGCCGCGGACCTGCTCATTCACACCACGGGCGACAACCTCACGTCGTTCAGCGCCTTCGCGCCGGCAGGTACGTACTTCGTCCGGGTCCAGGGCCAGAACAACTGCGGGGTCGGCGTGGACTCGAATGAGCTGCAGATCGTGGTCCCGTAGCCGCCGGGCCCTCGGCGGCGCCGGTCTCCTGCTCGCGCTCTCGCTCCTCGGCATCCCCGTGCGCACGCAGGAGCCCGCGCCCCTCTTCGGACCAGCCCCCGCGGCAGCGACGGCGTCTGCCGCCGCGCGCGCGGACACGCTGCGCGTACGTGTCGCGTCGCTGGACGCCGCGCGGCTCTCGCCCGCTCCCCTGCTCCTCAACCTCTTCGACGACCTCGTGCTGTCTGCCTCTCCGGAACGCATGGAGACGGACAGGTTCGGCCATCGCTCGTGGGTCGGACAGGTCTCGGGCGATCCGCTCAGCACCGTGACCTTGACGTGGAAGGACCAGACGGTCGCGGGCACGGTCCACACCGGCGACGCCATCTACCGGATCGCGTCCGCCGGCGGCATCGCGACGATCGCGCAGGTGGATCCGTCGGCGTTCCCGATGGAGGCGCAGCCCCTCCTGCCGCCGCCGTACGCGCTGGCGCCGGCCGCGAAACCGGAGGACGCCGCGGGCGACAGGGTCGACGTGTTCGTGTACTACACGGAGGCCGCGCGTCGTGACCAGGGCGGAGAGGAAGCCATGGAGGTGCTGGTGGCCAAGGCCATTGCCGACACCAACACGGCGCTCGATCGGAGCGAGGTTCCCGGATCGGTACGCCTCGTCGGCACCGGCGTCGCCACCGGCTACGTCGAGGCGACGGACAGCCTGGAGACGGACCTGCGGGCCCTGACGCTCGCGGACCAGGCGGCGACGGTGCGTAACGCCACGGGTGCGGACCTGGTGGCGCTCATCGTGTCGCGGACGGTCGACGGCGCGTGCGGCATCGGGTGGATGGGACCGTCGCCGCAGTTCGCGCACACGGTCTCCTCGGCAACGTGCCTGGTCAACGGGCAGTGGACGCTGACGCACGAGCTCGCGCACAACTTCGGCAGCCATCACAACATCGAGGACGCGGGCGCCGGCGCGTTCCGTCCCTACAGCTACGGGTACTACGATCTCAAGGCCCGCTTCCGCACGATGATGTCGTACCCGACGGTGTGCTTCGCCTGCCCGCGCATCCTCAACTACTCGAATCCGGGCGTCAAGTACATGGGCCGTGAGAGCGGCGCCACGCTCGCCAACAACGCACACTCGCTGACCGAAGCGTTCCCGCTGGTGGCCGCGTTCCGCGCGGAGGCGGCCGGCGTCCCGGGACCACCCGGGGATCTGCGGGCCGCGGTCTCCGGGAGCGCCGTGGTCATCACGTGGACGCCGCCGGCGTCCGGTGGCACCGCGACCTCCTATATTGGATACGTGGGTTCCACTCCCGGCGCGTCGGATGTCTACGTCGGGGATGTCGGGAACGTCACCCGTGTCGTGGTGGCCGCGGCCCCGATGACGTACTTCGCCCGCGTCCGGGGACGGAACGCCGCCGGTATCGGGCCGGCGTCGGAGGAGATCGCAATCACCGTCGGCCAGCCATGCGTGATCCCGTCTGCCCCTGTGCTGTCCGGATACGCGGCGGGAAGCACGGGACGCATCGCGTGGAACACACCCGCCGGCGGGCCTGTCGATCACTACACGGTCGCCGTCGGCAATGCCCCGGGGGCGAGCAATCTTTACAGTGCGTCGGTGGGCCTGGTGAACTCCGTGTCCGCAGACCTGCCCGCAGGCACCTACTTCGTTCGCGTGGCAGCCCACGCCGCGTGCGGGTCCGGCGCACCGTCCAACGAGGTCGTGCTCGCCGTTCCCTGACGCGGGCCCTCACGCGCGGCCCGGCGGCCGGCTGACCGCTCCTGGGCCGCCCGGCACGGTCGAGGTGGCCTGGCGGGTCGCTGGCACGACCGTTGCGACGCAAGAATGGCATGATACGCCGTGCCTCATCCATTACCCGCTGCGTCCTGAGCGCCGTCATCCTTGCCTGGTGCCTCGGCGCCACGTCCGCGTGGGCCCAGGCTCCTGTCACGCCCGGGCTCCTCGATGGTGATCCCAACGACCGCGTCCGCGTGATCATCCGACTGGCCGTCGCGTTCCAGCCCGAAGGTGTCATCTCGGGCGCAGACGTCCTGCGGCAGCGCGCGGCCATCGCCGCCGCGCAGTCAAACGCGCGCGCGCTGCTGCTCGGGATTGGCGGCACGCCCGTCGGGTTTGCCACGCTGCCGTGGATGGCGGCCGAGATCACGCGCCACCAGATTGCGGACATCCTCACGCATCCCCTCGTGGCCGGCGTGGATGCGGATCCGATTGCACGCACGTCCCTCGCGGAGAGCGTGCCGCGCGTCGGCGCACCCGTGGCCTGGACCGCCGGCTACGCCGGGACGGGATGGACGGTCGCGGTGCTCGACACGGGCGTGGACGCCCTGCATCCGTTCTTCACCGGCGCCGTGGTGAGCGAGGCGTGCTTCTCCACCACCGGATCCTCGTCCTCCTCGTTCTGTCCCGGTGGCGTGTCCAGCAGCGTCGGCGCGGGTGCGGGGATGCCGTGTCCGGCCGGTGTGGCCGGCTGCGCGCATGGGACGCACGTGGCCGGCATCGCGGTGGGCCGCGATCCTGCGCAGAGCCTGTACGGCGTCGCGCGGCAGGCTTCCCTCTTCCCCATCCAGGTCTTCAGCCGCTTCGAGGATCCCGGCATGTGCGCGCCGCTGAGCGCGCCGTGCGCGCTCGCCTACATGTCCGACGTCGCGCGCGCGCTGGACTACGTGATGGACCAAGCGGGCCCCGGCAACCGCAACCGCGTGGCGGCGGTGAACCTGAGCCTGTCCAGCACCACCTATGCGGGCGCCTGCGACACGGCGCCGGGCATGCCGCCGATCAAGGCCGCGATCGATCACCTCCGATCGATCGGCATCGCCACGGTGATTGCCGCGGGAAACGAGGGCGCGAGCGGCGCCATCGGCGCGCCGTCGTGCGTCTCCACGGCCGTGAGCGTCGGCTCCACGGAGGACACCGAGGACACGCTGTCCGCCTTCTCCAATCACAGCGCGCAGCTTCAGTTGGGCGCCCCGGGGAGCCTCATCTTCTCCGCGCTGCCGGGCGGTGACTACGGCTTCCTGGCCGGCACGTCGATGGCGGCGCCGCACGTCGCCGGCGCGTGGGCCATCATCAAGCAGGCGCAGCCCGCCGCGTCCGTCACGCTCGTCCTCGATGAGCTCAAGAGCACGGGCGCGGGCGTGGCCGGACGCGCCAGCGACGAGACCTTTACGCGTATCGCCATCGATCGCGCCATGGCCCTGACGCCCGGCGAGGTGCCGGGCGTGCCGCTCGACGTCGCGGCCGCCGTCTCGGGGGAGACGATCACCGTGACGTGGTCCGCGCCCACGTCCGGCGGCGTGTCGGGCTACATCGTCCAGGCGGGTTCGCAGGCCGGCGCCAGCGACTTCTTCGACGGTTCGGTGGGCATGACGAACGCCGTCGCTGCCGTCGTACCGGCGGGCACCTACTTCATCCGCATCCGGGCCTTCAACGCGGAGGGGATCGGCGCCGCGTCGGCGGAAGTCATCGCCACCGTGGTTCCGCAGGCGCTGCCCGGCGATCCGCAGAACGTGAGCGCGGTCGCCAGCGGATCGACGATCACGCTCACGTGGGCGCCGCCCGTGACCGGCGGTGCCGCCAGCGGCTATGTGGTCCAGGCCGGGAGCGCGCCGGGCGCGGCGGACTTCTTCAACGGCCCGGTGGGGAACGTGCTGGCCGTCGCCGCCACGGTGCCGGGAGGCACGTATTACATCCGCGTGCTCGCCCAGAACACGAGCGGACTGGGCCTGCCGTCCGCGGAGACGAGCGTGACGGTCCCGGCCGGCTGCACGACGCCCGCCGCACCGGAGGTGACCGGCTCCGCAACCGGCACGCTGGCCTCGCTCGCGTGGACCGTGCCGGCTGGCGGCCCGGTCACGGGCTACATCCTCCAGGCCGGATCGGCGCCGGGCGCCAGCGACGTCTTTGCCGGTGCCGTCGGGAACGTCAACAGCCTGTCCGCCGTCGTGACGAGCGGCACCTACTACGCGCGCATCATCGCCGTCGCGGCGTGCGGGGCCGGCGCGGCCTCCGCCGATGCCGTCATCGTCGTGCCCTGACGCGGAGATGCGCGGCGCCTCCACGTATACTTTGATCTGATCCTCGACACGCGACGCGTGCGCCCGCGGTGACCCAGACCATGTTCATCCGATCCCTGCTGTTCCTGTCTATTTTCCTGTCGTCCCTCGCCGCCCTGGCGCAGTCCACTGCCGCCCAGGGCCCCGTTCCCCAGAGCACGGTCGCGCCGGACCTGCCGGCGCGTGCCGATGCCGGCCCCGTGCGCGTCATCATCCAGGTACGCGCGCCCGTCATGCCCGAGGGCGCGATGGGCCTCGATGCCGTGCTGGATCAGCGTGGGCGAATCGCGGCGGTCCAGGACCTCGTACTCGCCGGCTCGAACGCGACGGCTGTCGTTCGCTTCGCGTCGCTGCCGTTCGTGGCCGCGGAGGTGTCCCGGGGCGAACTGGATCGCCTGGCTGCGCACCCCGACGTGGTGCGCGTCGACGAGGACGTCATCCTGCATCCCGCACTCATCGAGAGCGTGCCGCGGATCGGTGCGCCCGCCGTCTGGCAGGGCGGCATCGATGGCACGGGCTGGTCCGTCGCAATCCTCGACTCCGGTGTGGACGCGATGCATCCCGTGCTCGCCGGCAAGGTGCAGCAGGAGGCGTGCTTCTCCACCACGGATGCGGTTGCCGAGTCCCTGTGTCCCGGCGGCGTCTCGTCCAGCACGGTTGCCGGGAGCGGGGCGCCGTGCCCGCCGGGCGTATCGGGCTGCGATCACGGGACCCACGTGGCGGGCATTGCCGCGGCGCGCTACGGTGACGGCGGGGGCGTCGCGCGCGGCGCGGACGTCATTGCGGTCCAGGTGTTCAGCCGGTTCATGACGGGGTGCGGCACGTCGCCGGCGCCGTGCGCGCTGGCCTACACGTCGGACGTCGTGCGCGCGCTCGAGCACGTCGCCACCCTGGCGGGCCCGGAGAACGTCACGCGCGTGGCCGCCGTCAACCTGAGCCTCGCGGGCACCGTCTACACCGCCGCGTGCGACACGGAGGCGGGCATGCCGCTCGTGAAGGGGGCGATCGACAACCTCGTCTCGCTGGGCATCCCGACGGTGATGGCCTCCGGTAACGACGGCAGCTGGACCGGCGTCGCCGCCCCGGCCTGTGTGTCCACCGGGGTGAGCGTGGGCGCCACCTACGACACCGGCACGCCGGACACGGTCACGTCGTTCTCGAACCGCGCGAGCTTCCTCTCGCTGCTCGCGCCGGGGAGCGCGATCACGTCCTCCGCGCCCGGCGGCGGGTTCCAGACGAAGATCGGCACGTCCATGGCCTCGCCGCACGTGGCGGGCGCATGGGCGCTGCTCAAGCAGGCCGTGCCTGACGCCTCGGTGGCCACCATTCTCTCCGCGCTGCGCAGCACGGGCCTGATGGTCGAGGACTGGGCGGTCCCGGGCACGTCCTATCCACGCATTCGCGTGGACCTGGCGCTGGAGAGTCTCGGCGCTGCCGGGCTCCCGGATGCGCCCACCGACCTGGCGTCCACTATTCAGGGTTCGCTCGTCGAGCTCGCGTGGCAGCCGCCCGCCGGCGGCGGCACGCCCGCCGCCTACGTCGTGGAGGCGGGCAGCACGTCCGGCGCCTCGGACATCGGCGTCTTCGTCCTCGGCGCCGCCCCCGCCTTCGCGGTGATGGCACCGGACGGCGTGTACCACGTCCGCGTGCGCGCACGGAACGTCTTCGGCACCGGCCCGGCCTCCAACGAGGTGATGGTCGTCGTAGGCGCCGTGGACACGGCCGTGCCGCTCGCGCCGATCGACGTCGTCCCGTTCGTGGCGGGCCGCGTCGTGTCGCTCGCCTGGGCCGTGGATCCCGCCTCCCCGTCCGTCGCCGCGTTCATCGTCGACGTGGGGACCGCGCCCGGGCAGTCCGACCTCGGGAGCTTCGACCTGGGCTCACCGGTCACGGGCGCCGTGGCGACGATGGTGCCGGGGACGTACTTCGTGCGGGTGCGCGCGCGCAACGCCCTCGGCATCGGGCCCGCGTCGGACGAGGCGACGTTCACGGTGCTGCCGTGCACGCCCGCAGCACCGGCCGGCCTGTCGTTCGCCATCGCGGCGGGCGTGGTCACGGTCACATGGGAGCCGCCGGCGGAGGGTGACGTCACGTCGTACGTGATCGAGGCGGGCGACGGGCCCGGCGCGTCCAACCTGCTGGTGTTCAACACGGGCAGCGCGGCGCCATCGTTCGCCGCCGTCGCCCCACCGGGCGCGTACTACGTCCGCGTCCGCGCCATGAACACGTGCGGCGCCTCGCCCGCGTCGGAAGAGATCGTGGTGACAGTCGAGTGAGTGGGGCCAGAGCCCAAAGCCCAGAGCCCACTAGATCCACGCGTGCAACGTGTAGTCCCCACGGACGTACTGCGCGCCGACGGCCTCGTAGATCCGCACGGTCGCCACGTTGTGGTTCTGCGTCTGCGTTTCCGTCACCGCTCCCGCCTCGTAGTTCGCGAGCGCCAGCGTCCGGATGAGTCCGGCGTACGCGCCGGGCGTTTCCCGCCGGCACGCGCCGAGGCTGCCGGCGAAGAACGGCGTCCCGCCCACCGTGGACACGGGCTCCACGCGGCGCGTGCTCGCCCACCCGTGGATTCCTCCGCGGCCGTCGTCCGCCACGACGATGTTCGTGGCCATGCGCCCGGCGAGGCACTGCCGGGCCCACTCGACGTAGAACTCGTCGCTCCGGCCGGGCGGCAGGTGCGGATCCAGGTGAAAGCGTCCACGGAACCCGCGATACGCATCCCGCGTGATTGCCAGGATCTGTTCCGCATCATCCGGCGTGTGCGGCCGGACGGTGCCGACTTCCCGCACCTGGATCGGCGGGTCCCGCCGTGGATGCGTGAAGTAGGTGGCCAGCGCGTCCATGAGGACGAAGCCCGCGCCGATCAGCACGGCGACGGCATCCATGTCGCCCACGTCGACGCGCGCCGTGACGTGCCGGACGCCCTGCGCGCGCAACCGCGCCAGCACGTCCCCGACGACGGCGGCCAGCGTTTCCCGTCCCGCGGCGGGCCCGTGCAGCAGGTGATCCACACGGCCCATCGAGACGCCGAAGAAGGCCGAGTCCCACTCCAGCGGACGGCCGACGGCGGCCACCGCATCCGCGCCGTCCCCTGCCGTCACGGCCACGCTGCCCGGCACCTCGCGGCTCCGCGCCACCTCCGCCGCCAGCACGGCACGCTGCCGCGCCCGCGACAGCACGCGGTAGTGGCGATACGGCTTGAAGGCATGCTCGTCGATCAGGCGATCGACCAGCGCCGCGTCATCGGCGTGGAGAGGGCGAACGGCCACCGGGGCCCGATCATATCGCCGTTTGATAGAATCCTCCCGCGATGCCGACACGCACACTGACGAGCGACGTCGGTCCCCGGCCCCGCGGCCGGACCGCAGCACGGGAGACGCGCGCGCGGCGCGGCCGCTGATGACGCGGCTGGCCGTCGTCATCCCCGTCTACCAGGCCGAGGCCACGCTCGATCCGCTCGTCGCGGAACTGATCCCTGCGCTCGAGGCCGTGACCGCCGACTTCGACGTCCACTTCGTGGACGACGGCAGCACGGACGCGAGCTGGGCCGGCATCACGCGCGTGGTGGCGTCGGATCGTCGCCTGCACGGCATGCGGCTCATCCGCAACTTCGGCGAGCACGTCGCCATCACCGCCGGCCTGGATCGCGTGGACGCGGACCATGTGGTGATCATGGCGTGCGACCTGCAGGACGACCCCGCGGCCATCGCCGCCATGATGGCCGCCGCGGCGGACGGCGCGGACCTCGTCCTCGTGCGGCGCCTGCAGCGCCGCGACAGCCTCCTCAAGCGCGCGCTCGCGCGCATGTTCTACGCGCTCATCTCGCTGCTCTTCCACGTGGACTACGACTACCGCGTCGGGAACTTCCGCCTGCTCACGCGCCGGGCGGTGGAGTACTTCCGCGCCTACCGGGAGCGGGGCCGCAACGTCAACGCCATCATGGCGCTGATGGACGTCCGCACCGCGTACGTGGACGTGCGGCACCGGCCGCGGCGCCACGGCCGGAGCACCTATACCCTGGCCCGCTCCGCCCGCATGGCGGCGGGCGTCATCGTCGGCTACTCGCAGATCCCGCTGCTCGTGTCCGGACTGCTCGGCGGCCTGCTGTGTGCCGGGGCCGGCGTCTGGGGCAGCGTGCTCGTGATCCGCGCCATGGCGGGCCGAAGCGTGGACCCGACCTCCATCGTGCTCTGCGCCATCGCGGCCATCGGCGGCCTGATGCTCCTCAACCTCGGCATCGTCGGCGCCTACCTCGGCCGGGCCGCCACCGAGGCGAAGGAGCGCCCGATGTACTTCGTCAGCGAGACGACAGGGACGTGATCACCCGGCTCGTGCCGCGCCTGCCGGAGGGCGTACGCCGCCCGCTGGCCGCCGCGCTCCTGCTGGTGCTGGCCGCCCTCATGGCCGGTCTCGCCCACCTGGCCGGCTGGCCGCTGGAACAGGTGCTGATGACCGGCATCCTGGCCGGCACGGTGCTGCTGTGGGTCACCGAGACGCTCCCGCTCTTTGCCACCGCGTTCATCTCCATCACGCTCGAGCTCCTGCTGCTCGGCAACCCGGGCGGGTGGCAGTGGCTCGGCGGCGAGCCGGGTGATGCGCTGGCGCTCCACGCGTTCCTGGCCGCGGCCGCGGACCCCGTGCTGCTCCTCTTCTTCAGCGGCCTCGTCCTCTCCCGCGCGGCGACGAAGACCGGCGTGGACCGCCGCCTCGCCGCGCTGATCCTCCGTCCGATGGCCGGCACGCCCGCGCGCCTGCTCCTGGGCGTGATGCTCGTGACATCCTGCTTCTCGCTCTGGATGAGCAACACCGCGACGACGGCGCTGATGCTCGCGCTCATCGTGCCGATCCTGGTGCAGCTCCCGGCGGGTCATGGATTCCGCAAGGCGCTCATCGTGGCCGTGCCCGTGTCGGCCAACATCGCCGGGATGAGCACGCCGATCGCCTCGCCGCCGAACGCGCTGGCGATGAGCTACCTGTCCCGCGCGGGCATCGACCTCAGCTTCCTGCAGTGGATGGTCATCGCGTGTCCGCTCGTGGTCATCCTGCTGGGCGTGACGTGGTGGTGGCTCCTGCGGCGCTATCCGCCGCCGACGAGCGCCTGGGCGCTGGACTTTCCGCACGTGGACCTCTCGGGCCGCGGCGCCTGGGTGATCGTGGTGGCCCTGCTGACCTTCACCGCCTGGATCACGGAACCGTGGCACGGCGTGCCGGCGGCGCTGGCTGCCGTGCTTCCTGTCGCGCTGTTCTTCGCCACGACAATCATCACGCGCGAGGACGTCAACTCGCTGGACTGGGATGTCCTGATCCTGATTGCCGGCGGCCTGGCGCTCGGCTACGGCCTGCAGGCCACGGGGCTCGACACGCGCCTCGCGGCGCTGGTGCCCGTCAACGCGAGCGACGCCACGCGGCTGGCGCTGCTTGCTGCGGGAACGCTGGTCCTCGGCACGTTCTTCTCGAACACCGCCATCGCCAGCATGCTGATGCCGGTCGCGATGATTGCGGCCGGCCTGGCCGCAGGCCAGCACACACTCCTGCCCTTTGCGCTCACGGTTGCCCTCGTCGCGTCCATGAGCATGGCCCTGCCCGTCAGCACCCCGCCGAACGCCCTGGCACACGCCAGCGGCGAGCTGACCACGCGTGACTTCGTCTACACGGGCGGGGTCATCGGCGTGGCGGGCACGATCGCGATCGTGGCAGTGATGGCAGTGATCCTGCCCTGGCTGACGGGCGGCTGACTACCGCGTCACGGCTTCGCCGCGGCGGCGGCCTGCGCCCGTGCATGGATCGAAGGCGGAACGGGCCAGATGACCGATCCCTCCCTGTTGTAGATCCGAACGATGAGCTCAGCCTCGGGAGTGTCCGGTCCGAACAGGGCCTCGCCCTGCTCTGTCACCAGGGGAAACACGACCCAGAAGCGGTCGTAGTCGTAGTTGCGCTGCCGGATCGTCTGCAGCGCCCGGATCTTGCGCAGACCGTCGACGGGTGTTCCCCGCGCGAAGCGGCCGGACTCGTACGGGACATCCCTGGGTCTGAGGAACGCCTCCCAGTCTGTCGGAATCACGCCAGAGCCCTCATTCGGGTCGATGTCGACCACCATGACGGTGTCTCCGGCCGCATCCGCCTCGGCCACGAGGCGCCGGGTATCGTCATCCGACAGTCGACTGCGGAGCTGTGCCCACCTGGCCGATGCCCGTACCACGTCGGGCGTGAACCACATGGCCCGGAGCTTGTAGTTCTGTGCACGCTCGGTCTTGAGCAGGCGGCTGTCCCAACCCGTCCAGAACATCAGCGTGCGCGACCCGACCTTACCGGCCTTGTAGGCCGCCTCTGCCACCTGCGAGGACCGCTCGGCCGTCCAGCGCAGGTAGTCGTCCTCCTGCAGGAACCCCGCGGCTGCGGCAAACCCGAGCACGCACGCCATGACGACAGACTGGATCATGGCCGCACCTTGCGCAGAATCGCCACGACCTCGTCGCCGCCCACGGCGGTATCCGCGACGGTGAGCCCGACGAACTCGTATCCCGCCTCGCCGGCCTCACTCAGTTCCTTCTGGAGGGTCGAGGTCTTCTTTGTCGCGAGCAGCCTGTACTCGTACGCGGGAAGATCGGTGAGGTTGCGGTCGCGCTCGAGGATGATGACGACTTCCTTGCCGCCAAAGCGGGACTTGTAGACGGTCTGCCCCTTGTACTCGAAGCCGGCATCGCCCGCCTCCTGCATCTCCTTCTGCATCGTCGACGTCCTGGTGGTCGCGAGCAGCCTGTACGAGAAGCGCCCGTTTTCGCTGTCCGGCGTCCGATACATCACCGTGACGACCTCCGACCCGCCGAACGTCGTGTCGCCGCCCATCACGCCGCCGAAGCGGAAGCCCGCATCCGCCGCCTCGTTCATTTCCTTGTCCGTGGTCGACGTCCTGCTGGTGGCCAGGGTGCGATACTCCGTCTGCGCCAGTGCGGCAACGGGAGTGAACAGCACGAGTCCGAGTGCGACGGTCAGCGTGCATGAACGCATACGAGTCCTCCTCTTTTGCCTCCGCTATCGGCCGCTCACGGCGACTTCTGCACCGGCGACAGCGGACTGCACCCGCGGAATGGACGCCGGGCGCCGGCGCCGGGCGGGCCTTCGGCTGACCCGGCACTTGTAAGTGATTGACTGTGAGTAATTTAAGTGGTGGACGGCAGGAGGCTCGAACTCCCGACCTCCGCGTTGCGAACGCGGCGCTCTCCCAACTGAGCTAGCCGCCCAAGAGAACAGACCACGGATCTTACACCGCGACGCCTCGTCCGTTCAACCACTCCGATACCGCCACGCGTCGCGGGCCCCGCCGTCACTGGATCAGCCGATGACGACATCGCGGTGCATCCACGTTCACGTACGACGACGGAACAACACAGACGAACGAAGGAACAACACAGAGCCACAGAGAACTCAGAGGCCACAGAGTTGCCCACGACGGAGGGACCAGAGCACCGGACGCGCCGGCCGGTCAACGACCGGCCGCGTGGCGGGGGCACGGGTCCGG
>CAZUGF010000083.1:12089-18324 GCA_964619705.1 uncultured Bifidobacteriaceae bacterium | reverse complement strand
CAAAGCGGCGAGGCCCACGGCCCGAAGGGCCGCCCACCGCCGGCCCACGACGCCGAAGGCGTCGCCTCCCCGCCCACCGCCGGCGTCGCCTTTCCCGTAGAATCCCGGCATGAGGACACTGCTCTCGTGCTGTGCTGTCGCGCTGCTCACCCTTCCCGTCTCGGCGCAGGAACCGGTTGACGCGGCAATGGTGGGCCGGATTCGCGCCGAAGCCTTCGATCGCGGTCAGGTGCTCGAGACGTTCAACCAGCTCACCAACATCATCGGACCGCGGCTCACCAACTCCGCCGGCCACCGCCGCTCCATCACCTGGACCCAGGACGCGTTGCGAGGCTGGGGCCTGGCGAACGTGCACGCCGAGCCGTTCCCGTTCGGGCGCGGCTGGACGCTGGAGAAGCTCACGATCGAGATGGTCGAGCCGCGCTACATGCCGCTCCACGGCTACCCGAAGGGCTGGTCGCCGTCGACGAACGGCACGCTGACGGCGGCACCCGTCTGGCTCCCCAACCCGTCAGCGCAGGATCTGGCGGCCCACGCCGGCAAGCTGGCCGGGGCCATCGTGATGACGCAGCCGGTCCAGGAGTACTTCATCCGCGCCGATCGGCCGCCGGCCTCCGGCGACCTCGTCAGCGATCGGCCGCGATCCACGCCGGCCATGCCGCCCGCGGATCTCCTGGCCGCCCTCCGGCGCGAGAACGTCGGCGTGACGCTCGAGCCCAACATCGGCGAGCACGGCACCATCTTCGTCACCGGACGGGATGCCGGCGCCAACGCCGTGCCGGCCATCGTCCTGGCCGCCGAGCACTACAACGTCGTCGCGCGGCTGATCGAGCAGGGCGTCGCGGTGAAGCTCGCCGTCAACGTGCAGGGCCGCTTCGACGATGGGGACCCGAATGCGCAGAATGTGATCGCGGAGATCCCCGGCACCGATCCGGCGCTCGGCGCGGAGGTCGTGATGGCCGGCGCCCACCTCGACTCGTGGCACTCCGCCACCGGCGCCACGGACAACGCGGACGGCGTCGCGACGCTGATGGAGGCGTTCCGCATCCTGCAGACGCTCGGCGTCAAGCCGAAGCGGACCATCCGCCTGGCGCTGTGGGCCGGTGAGGAGCAGGGGCTCCTCGGGTCGCGCGCCTGGGTGCAGCAGCACCTGACCGGTGACGCGAACGCGGCGGCCCGCGAGCGGTTCTCCGTCTACTTCAACTTCGACAACGGCTTCCCGCCCGTCACGGGCTTCTACATGGAAGGGAACGAGCCGGCCCAGCGCATCCTCGCCGCCTGGCTCGCGCCGCTCGCGGACCTCGGCGTCACCGAGACCACCTCCGGCGGCATCGGCGCCACCGATCACCTGGCGTTCACCGCCATCGGCCTGCCCGGCTTTCAGGCCGTGCAGAACTACGTCGAGTACGACGTCCGCACCCATCACACCACCGCCGACTTCGTCGAGCGGATCGATCCGGATGCGCTGAAGCAGGCGTCCGTCGTCGCGGCCACGGTGCTGTACCACGCGGCCATGCGCGACGGGAAGATGCCGCGGCAGTAGGGCCTCGCGGAGGGAAGGCCTCGCGCTGCGCGCTCGGTGGGCGCTTCGCGTGGGCTTGGCAGAGGGCCTCGCGCTTTCGCGCTCGGTGAGAGCCCACCGCAGGCCTGCGACGCCGAAGGCGTGGCCTTTCCGCCCCCGTCGCTTCCCTGTCTTGCTCCCGTCACGCCCGGACCGTAGGATGGCCTCGTGCCACCCTTCAGCCGTCTCCTGATCCCTGTCCTGGCCCTCGCGGCCGCCGCACTGGCCTCCGGCGCGGAGCCGTCCAGCTTCGTCGTCGCACATCGGGGGGCGTCGGCGTACGCCCCCGAGCACACCGTTCACGCCTACCGCCTGGCTATCGAGCAGGGCGCCGAGTACGTGGAGCAGGATCTCTGCATCACGAAGGACGGCGTGCTGGTCGTCTCGCACGACCCGACGCTCGAGCGCACGACGGACGTCGAGGAGGTGTTTCCGGATCGCTTCACCGAGATCACCGTTGACGGCAAGCCGCGGAAGGTCTGGTACATCGAGGACTTCACGCTTGCGGAGATCAAGCGCCTCGACAACGGCGCGTGGTTCGACGCGCGCTTTGCCGGCAGCCGCGTCCTGACCTTCCAGGAGGCCATCGACATCGTCAAGGGCAAGGCGGGGCTGTTTCCCGAGCTCAAGGACCCCGAGCGGCTGCGCGCCAGGGGCTTCGATCTGGTGGCCGCCGTGGCCGAGGCCCTCGAGCGGAACGGGCTCGTGGACGCGACGTTCAACGGCCGGCCCGCCGTCCACCTGCAGGTCTTCGAGGTGGAGACGCTCCGGCGGCTGGCGGCGAGGCTTCCCGGTGTGCCGCGCAGCTTCCTGATGGGCACGCCGGAGATGGCGGCGCGCTGGCTGTCCGCGGACGGGCTGCGCGAGGCCGCGTCGTTTGCGACGGGCGTGGCGCCGGCGCACCAGCTCATCACGGCCGACCCCGCGCTTGTCGCCCGTGCCCACGCGCACAATCTCACCGTCGTGCCCTACACGTTCCGGCTCCGTCCGAAGCTGGACCTCCATGCGGATGTGCCGGCCGAGTACCGCCGGATGGTCGAGACAGCCACGCGCGGGCTGCCGGAGAGCGCGGAGGCGCTGACGGCCGACATGAAGCGCTTCGTCACCGAGTACAAGGTGGACGGCCTCTTCTCCGACAATCCCGACCTGTTCCCGCGCTGATCGCGCGGACGCCCGCCTGCCCGTGGCCGGCCGCCGTCTGTGCGGCGGACCACGGGCACCCTCCGGCGGGTCCTTTCACTGTTCACATCGACGTGCCCGTGCGGTCACAGGACCGCTACGTCCGCTCGCTAGCATCGAGGCATGCCGGCGTGTCCGTCGACGTGCCGGCTTGGAACTCTTTCGAGGATGTTGAAACACATGAAGCCCCTTCTCTTGACCGTGATGATGTTGCTGACCACCGCGGGCGCGGCGTGGGCGCAGTTCGAGACAGGATCCATCAGCGGTACCGTCCGTGACGACAGCGGCGGCGTGCTGCCCGGCGTGACGGTCACCGTCCGCAATACCGGCACCGGTGTGCAGCACGCGGCCGTCACCAACGCCAGCGGCGTCTTCGAGGTGTTCACGCTGCGGGCCGGACGCTACGAGGTGAAGGGCGAGCTGCAGGGCTTTGCCGACACGACGCTCACGGATCTCCCCTTGGCCATCGGCGCGCGCCAGCGCGCGGACTTCGTCATGCGCGTGGCCGGCCTCACGGAGGCAGTGGAGGTCACCGCGTCCGCGCTGCGCCTCGAGCGCGACTCGAGCCAGCGGAGCCAGGTGATTACGGCGGAGCAGGCCGTGGCGCTGCCGCTCCAGGGCCGTGAGTACTCGTCGCTCGCGCTGCTGTCGCCAGGCGTGAGGCGCTCGGCGATCAACAACACCGCGGGCACCGGCCGCGAAGGCGCGTTCACCATCAACGGCCTCCGGAGCACCTTCAACAACTTCCTGCTCGATGGCGTCGACAACAACGCCTACGGGACCAGCAACCAGGGCATGTCCAACCAGGTCATGCAGCCGCCTCCCGACGCCATCGCCGAGATGCGCGTCGTCACCAACAACATGAGCGCGGAGTACGGCCGGAGCGGCGGCGGCACGATCAACGTGGCGTACAAGAGCGGGGCCAACCGGTTCAGCGGGTCCGGCTGGGGTTACATGCGCGATCCGTCGCTGAACGCCACCGGCTACTTCAAGCCGGCGGCCGGGACCGAGCCGAAGCTCGATCGCCAGCAGTTCGGCTACGTCCTCGGCGGGCCCGTCCTGCGCAACCGCGTCTTCTTCTTCACGGACTACGAGGGCTTCCGCCAGGACCGCCAGACGGTCGCCTTCTCGTCCATCCCGACGATGGAGGAGCGCAACGGCGTGCTCGGCGTGGACGTGGTCGATCCCCGGACGGGCGCGCGCTACGCCGCAGGCACGCCGATCCCGATGACCGACTTCGCGCGCAAGGTCCTGGGCGGGCTGCCGCAGCCGACGAGCGCCGGGACCGGGAACAACTACCGCCAGACGGTGCTCTCGACGACCGACTGGGACAAGTACAACCTCAAGCTGGACGGCAAGGTCTCGGACCGCCTCACGCTGTTCGGCCGCTACGGCTATCGCGATTCGCTGGTGAACGACGAGGCCGGCCTGCCGCTGCCGTCGGGCGGCAACAGCAGCGGCCAGACCTACGTGACCAACAAGCAGCTCGCGCTCGGGGCGACCTTCATGCCCGGCGGGACGCAGCTCGTGGAAGTGCGCTTCGGCTGGTCCGACACGGTGGCGGGCAAGAACCCGCTGGCCCTCGGCACGGAGAGCGCCTTCGAGGCCTACGGGATCACCGGCCTCCCGACGGACCCGCGTGTGGCCGGCGGCCTCCCGACGCAGAGCATCACGGGCTACACGGGGTTCGGGCGCCAGGCGACGAACCCGCAGTGGCAGTACCCGCAGGTCTGGAACCCCAAGGTGAACTACTCCGTCGTCCGCGGCCGCCAGTCCATCAAGGCGGGCTACGAGTTCCAGCACATCCGGACCGAGGTGCAGGACGTCAACCCGCTCTACGGCATGAACGTCTACTCCGGCCGCTTCTCGCGCCCGGCCGAGGCGGCCTCGACCAACATCTACAACCTCTCGGACTTCATGCTCGGCCTGCAGTCGCAGTACGGCCTCAGCAACATCCTCGTGGCCGACCTCCGGCAGCAGATGCACTTCCTCTACCTGCAGGACGACATCCGCGTGAACGACAGGCTGACGCTCAACCTCGGCGCGCGCTACGAGTACGCCACGCCGCAGTGGGACGCGGGCAACGTGCTCTCCAACTTCGATCCGGACGCCCGGACGATGGTGATGGCCAGGGACGGCTCGGTGGAGGATCGGTCCACCATCCGGCCGGATCGCAACAACCTGGCGCCGCGCGCCGGGTTCGCCTACTCGCTGACCCCGAAGACCGTGATGCGCGGCGGGTACGGCACCTCCTACGTGCACTTCCAGCGCGCGGGCGGCGGCAACATCCTCGCCATCAACGGGCCGCAGGTCATCAACGCCGTCGCCGTCCAGAACGACCCGCGCGCGGACACGTTCCGCACGACGCAGCAGGGCTTCCCGGAGGGCTTCACGGACTCATCGCGGTTCAACCCGCTGGCGGCCAACATCACCTACATGCCGAACGACTACCGCTCCAGCCGTGTGGACAGCTGGTTCCTCTCCGTGCAGCGGGAGCTCTTCGCCCACACGGTCGTGGACGTGGCCTACGTCGGCAATCGCGCGAAGGACCTGCTGCTGTTCGGCAACTTCAACCAGGCGCGGCCGAACAACCCGGGTGAGAACGCCTCGCTGCAGTCACGCCGCCCGATCCCCGAGTTCGGCGACATCACCTACGCGTGGAACGGCGGCACGTCCGACTACCAGGGCTTCCAGGCCAAGCTCGAGACCCGCTACCGCGGCCTCTCCCTGATCAACGCCCTGACGCTCGCGCGTGCCCGCGACAACGGCGCCGGCTCGCTGGAGAACTCGAACGGCAACTCGCCGGGCGTGCAGGACATCAACAACGTCGAGGACGGCTTCGGCCTCTCTGGCTACAACCAGCCCTACAACTGGCTCTCGAGCGTGGTGTGGGACCTGCCGTTCGGCCGCGACAGGCGCTACGCGAGCGGCGTCTCCGGCCTGGTGGACGCGTTCATCGGCGGGTGGCAGGTGGCGGCGGTCAGCCAGTTCAACGCCGGCGAGCCGGTCACGCTGACCTACACGCCGCTGGCGCAGGCGCAGGTGTCGGGCATCACGGCCGACTTCCGCGGTGCGAACAACTATCGCCCGAACGTCAGCGGCGACGTCTACGGCGACACCAGTTCCATCACGAACTACCTGAACGGGGATGCGGTGCAGATTCCGGACGTCTCCCAGCCCTTCGGGAATGCCGGCCGCAACCGTGTCCGTGGGCCGAAGTTCTGGCAGGTGGACCTGGCGCTCCAGAAGGGCTTCCGCCTGCCGGCCGGCACGACGACGAGACTGGAGCTGCGCGTGGAGGCGTTCAACGTCCTCAACCGCACGAACTTCACCGCGCCGAACGGCAACATCAGCTCCGCCGCGTTCGGGACCATCACCGGCGCCTACGATCCGCGCCAGGTCCAGCTCGGCGCGCGGCTGACGTTCTGATGTCTATGGATCGCGGGGCGGCTGTCCGCGGCCGCCCCGCGATTGGCGGACCTGAAGGTCCGCCCT
>CAZUGF010000083.1:10167-11989 GCA_964619705.1 uncultured Bifidobacteriaceae bacterium | reverse complement strand
CTTTCTCCCCACTGTCTCATCCGCCAACCGCCGCCGCATGGCGACCGTGTTGGCGGGTGTGACCTTGAGGAGCCGCCGGAGGGCGGCGAGCTGGGTCCGCAGGACGTCCCCCTCCGCCATGGCCGCCAGTGCCGCGCGCGCGTTCAGCTCGACGCGGCCGGCCGCTTCGTGCGTGAAGACCGCGGCGGCATCCAGGTGCAGCGGCGTGTCGCCGAGGCCGCGCGTGGAGGCATCGATCGCGCGCAGGACGGCGCTCTCCGCGGTGTAGGCGTCGGTGATCAGGTCCGCCAGGAAGCTCAGGATCTCCTGCTCGTCCTCGATCTTCGCGCCGAAGGTCTGCATGGCGGTGCCGGCCACCAGCAGCACCACCTTCTTGAACGCCGTGCACGCGCGCAGTTCCGCCGCGAGGACGCCATCGTCGCCAGCGGTGGCGGAGAGTGACGGGCTCATGATCTCGTCCTGCAGTGCCCTGGCCGCCGGGATGAGGGCGAGCTCGCCCTTGAGCGCCTTCTTCATCAGCATGCCGGGGATGAGGAGCCGGTTGATCTCGTTGGTGCCCTCGAAGATCCGGTTGACCCGCGCGTCCCGGTAGTGGCCCTCGGCCGGGTAGTCCCTGACGAAGCCGTTCCCGCCGTGGATCTGCAGGTTCTCGTCGATGATGTAGTCCACGACCTCGCTGCCGAGCACCTTGGCAATCGAGGCTTCGACCGCGAACTCCTCCAGCGCCAGCAGCATCGGCGTCCCATCGTCCGGCCGCCGATCGGGCGTGGCGGCGATGTGCGCGTCGATGAGGCCCGCGGTCCGGTACATCATGCTCTCCAGCCCGTACTGCTGTGCCGTCATCTCGCCCAGCTTGTGCCTGATGGCGCCGAACGTCGCGATCGGCACGCCGAACTGGTGCCGCACGGCCGCGTACGTCGCCGCTTCTCCGATGACGGCCTTGGCGCCGCCGGAGGCCATCGCGCCGAGCTTGAAGCGGCCGAAGTTGAGGACGTTGAACGCCACCTTGTGGCCCCGGCCCACCTCGCCGAGCACGGCGTCCGCGGGCACGGCCACGTCCTGCAGGATGACGGGCGTCGTGGATGAGCCGTGCAGGCCGAGCTTGTGCTCCTCCTTGCCGCTCGTCACGCCCGGCCAGCTCTTCTCCACGATGAAGGCGGTGAACCCGAGGTCGGCGCCATCCGGCGCCTGGGCCCTGGCAAAGACGATGTAGACGTCGGCAAAGCCGCCGTTGGTGATCCACATCTTCTCGCCGGAGAGGAGGTAGCTGCCGTCCGCCTGCTGCACGGCCTTCGCCCTGGCGCCGAGTGCGTCGGATCCGGAGCCCGACTCGCTCAGGCAGTACGCGCCGACGATCTCCCCGGCCACGAGGGGGGGCAGGTACTTCACCTTCTGCGCCTCGGTGCCGAACATGAAGATAGGCAGGATGGTGAGATTGGCCTGCGCGCCGAACGTGGCGCCGAACGACGCGTAGCGCGCCACCTCCTCGGAGACGATGATCGTGGAGATCTTGTCCAGGTCCACGCCCCCGTACGTCTCCGACACGTTGGTGCCGAAGAGGCCGAGCGCGCCGCACTTGCGGACCAGTTCGCGATTGAGCGCCCAGTCCTTCTGCTCGAGCCGCTCGACGACGGGGAAGACCTCGCCGTCCATGAACTCCGCGGCCGTCTGGCCGATGAGCCGGTGCTCCTCGGTGATCTTCTCCGGGGTCATCACCGCGTCAGCCGGGGTGTCCTCGATCAGCCACGCGCCGCCACGGATGGTCGGCCCTGTCGTTGTTGCCATGTCGCTCTCCCTGTTGCCGCGCGAACGTAGGGCGGGT
>CAZUGF010000083.1:0-10067 GCA_964619705.1 uncultured Bifidobacteriaceae bacterium | reverse complement strand
AGGGCGGGTCTTCAGACCCGCCTGCCCGGGCGGAACTGAAGTTCCGCCCTACGGTTCGCGCACGTCGGACCCGCTGTCCGTAGGGCGGGTCTTCAGACCCGCCGTGTGCCAGACCCGCTGTCTGTAGGGCGGGTCTTCAGACCCGCCTGCCCGGGCGGAACTGAAGTTCCGCCCTACGGTCCCGCCCTGCGGCGGTTCCGCCCTACATCCTCTCGAAAATGCCCGCGGCGCCCATGCCGCCGCCGACGCACATCGTCACCATCCCGTAGCGGGCGCCGCGCCGGTGCAGCTCGTACACGATCGACGTCGTCAGCCTGGCGCCCGTGCACCCGAGGGGATGCCCCAGGGCGATGGCGCCGCCGTTGACGTTCAGGCGATCCGGATCGATGGGCAGCTCCTGGAGGCACGCGAGCGCCTGCGAGGCAAACGCCTCGTTGAGCTCCACGAGATCCATCTGATCCAGCGTCAGCCCCGCGAGCGTCAGGACCTTCCGGATGGCCGGCACCGGGCCGATGCCGAACAGCTCCGGCGGCACGCCCGCGGTGGCGAACGCGACAAAGCGCGCCAGCGGCGTCAGCCCTTCCGTCCGCGCCAGCTCCGCGGAGGTGACGACGAGGGCGGCGGCGCCGTCGCTCGTCTGCGAGGAGTTGCCGGCGGTGACCGTCCCGGACACGTGGAACGCGGGCCTGAGCTTCGCCAGCGCCTCCATCGACGTATCGCGCCGCGGGCCCTCGTCCGTGTCGAATGTCAGCGGCTCCGCCGCCCCGGCCCTGCGAACCTGCAGCGGGACCGTCTCGTCCCGGAACCGGCCCGCATCGATTGCGGCAATCGCCCGCTGGTGGCTGCGGAGCGCGAAGGCGTCCTGCGCCTCGCGCGAGATGCCCGACGCCCGCGCGTGGTTCTCGCCGACGAGCCCGGTGGTCAGGTACACGTCGGGGTAGCTCTCCACGAGCGCCGGGTTCGGCGATACCTTGTGACCGCCCATCGGCACCAGGCTCATGGACTCGGTGCCGCCGGCCACTACCGCCTGTGCCTGGCCCAGCATGATCCGCTCGGCGCCGTAGGCGATGGCCTGGAGGCCGGACGAGCAGAAGCGGTTGACGGTGACCGCCGACGCTTCCACGGGCACACCCGCGCGGAGACTCGCGATGCGTGCCACGTTCAGGCCCTGCTCCGCCTCCGGCATCGCGCATCCGAGAATCACATCGTCGATGAGCGCAGGGGAGAGCCCCTTCGCGCGCGCGAGCGCCTCGCGAATGACGACGGCGCCCATCTCGTCGGGGCGGACCACGCTCAGCGTGCCCCGCGGCGCCTTGCCCACCGCCGTCCTCACGGCGGACACGATGACTGCGTCCTGCATGATGCTCCTTGCCGCGTACGCGCCGGTCCCGCGATCCCGCCGGTCCCTATGGGGCCCGGTCGAGTGTCCTGATTCCTGCCGCGGCGTCCGGCGCGGCCTGTGTCGAGTCCGCCGCGTGCCCGGCATCCACATCACGCAGCAGGCCCTCGACGATCTCGCCGACGAGCAGCGTCTGGCCGTCGAAGAGGTGATCCGCGCCTTCGAGCACGGCCAGGTCCTTCGGCTCGGCCAGCTCGCCGTAGAACTTCCGCACCTGCCGGATGGAGACCAGCTCGTCCTCCTCGCCGTGGACGAGGAAGGTCGGCTTGGCCGACGCCTTGACGCCCTCGAAGTCGTAGCGATCGACGGGCGCGGCAATGCCGAGGAGCAGGGAGACGCGCGGGTCGTCCGCGCCGGCCGCCATTGCGATCCACGCGCCGAACGACATGCCGCCCGCCCACAGCGGGAGACCGGGGAAGCGATCGGCCGCGAAGTCCAGTGCGGCGCGGAAGTCCGCCTGTTCCCCGACGCCGGCATCGAACCCGCCGGCGCTGCGGCCCACGCCGCGGAAGTTGATGCGCAGTGCCGCGACGCCGATGTGCGTGAGGGCCTTGGCCGTCCGGTAGAGCGCCTTGGTGTGCAGCGTGCCCCCGTACTGCGGATGCGGATGTCCCAGCACGCAGGCCGCACGCGGCGCCGCCGCCGGCATGTCGAGGATCGCCTCGAGGGTGCCCGCCGGGCCCGGAATCTCTCGGAGAGTGTCTGTGGTCATGGTGCTGGTGAGCTGGCGCCGGTGCCGCTCAGTTCCTCATCAGGGCCGCCCCGGAGGCGGCCTCGGTATATGCGTGCGCGGCGGACGGTCCGTGCGTTGCGCCCGCGTCGGGGTCACGCGACAGGAAGTCGTCGACCAGCGTGGCAAAGCGTTCCGGTCTCGTCACGACACCCAGGTGGCCCGTATGCGGCAGCACCACGTGGCGGGCCCCCGGCATCCGCGCGACGCTGCGCCGGCTCACCTCAACGGGCACTACCCGATCGAGGCCCGGCTCGCCCGTCACCACCAGCGTGGGGACGGACACCGACGCCGGGTCCGCGAACGCGTAGTCGCGCGCCCACCGGGCCCGGCGCGCCATCTTCGACGGCGACATCGGCGCGCGCGCGACGCGCAGGCCGTGGGCCAGCATGAACCGCAGCCGATCGCCCAGGTGCGGAAACGCCGCTCGCACCTCGGGCTGGAGCCGGTGCGGCGCCGTGGCGACGAAGAGCGGGCTGAGCAGCCGCGGCGCCCTCATGTAGAACGCGGCCCGCGCATCCGGCGTCCAGTCGGCCGGCAGCGCCGATGCGAGGATCAGGCCGCTGACCCGATCCGGAAAGCGTGCGGCGAACTCCGTGGCCACGAGGCCGCCGTAGGACACGCCGACAAGGACGGCACGCTGGAGGGCGGCGAGCCGCATCACCGCGTCCACCTGGCGCAGGTAGTTCTCGAAGCCCAGCGTCCGATCCCACGTGAACGAGCTGGTCCGCTCGTCGCAGAACGAGAAGCAGACGACGCGGTGGTGCTCCGCCAGGCGGTCGACCATCGGCCGCATCCACTCCCACCGGCCCTGGATGCCGGGAATGACGACCAGCGTGGTGCCGCGTCCGATGTCGATCACGCCGCATCTCCCATGTCAGTTCCTGAGCGGCTTTCCGGTCTTGAGCATGTGCTGGATGCGCGCCAGCGTCTTCGGTTCGCCCAGCAGGCTCAGGAACGCCTCCCGCTCCAGGTCCAGCAGGTGCTGCTCGCTGACCGTGGTCGCGTGCGGCTGCGCGCCGCCGCCGAAGATGTGCGCCAGCTTCCGCCCGATGAGCGCGTCGTGATCGCTCGCGCGCCCCGCGCGCCACGCCAGGTGGACGCCCAGCGCGAGCGCGGCGGTCACCGACTCGCCGCCGACGGGAATCGCCAGGCGCGGTGCCGGCCTGTGGTATCCCTCGCGCACGCGCTCGAGCGCCAGGGCCCGCGCATCCGCCAGCAGCCGCTCGCGATTCATCGAGAAGCCGTCCGTGGCCGTGAGGTAGCCGAGGCGCACCGCGTCCGGCCCGCTGGCGGACACCCTGGCGAGCGCAATGGTCTCGAAGGCCTTCTGCACGAAGGGCAGTGGATCGCTCTGCGCCGTCGGCAGGCCCGCCATCGCCCGCACCAGCATCTCCTTGGTCCCGCCGCCGGCGGGAACGAGGCCGACGCCGACCTCCACCAGCCCCATGTAGGTTTCCGCGGCCGCCTGCACGCGGTCCGCGTGGAGTGCCACCTCCACCCCGCCGCCGAGCGCCAGTCCCGCGGGCGCCACGACGACCGGCACCTCGCTCTCGCGCAGCATCATCGTCGTCTGCTGGAACGTCCGGACCATGAGGTCCAGCTCGTCGAAGTTGCCTTCCTGGGCCTCGAGCAGCACCAGCATGAGGTTCGCGCCGGCCGAGAACGCGGGTCCGTCGTTGCCGACCACGAGCGCGCGGAAGTTGCGCGCCGCCTCGCGGACGCCGGCCTGCAGCATCTCCAGCGTGTCGCCGCCGATGGCGTTCATCTTGGAATGGAACTCGACGGCCAGCACGCCTTCGCCGATGTCCACCAGGCTCGCGCCGCTGTTCTTCCTGACGACGCGCCCCTGCTCGCGTGCGGTGCGCAGGATCTGGAGGTCCGCGGCGCCGGGGGAGACCAGGCCCTCGCGGAAGCGGTTGGCCCGGGCGTCCACCACGGACTGGACCAGCGGGGAGACGCCGCCTTCGACGGCATGCCCGCCTGTTTCTCCGGCTGCCGTCATCACCTCGCGCACGCCGATCGTGTCGAACAGTTCGAAGGGGCCCAGGTCCCAGCCGAAGCCCCATCGCATCACGCGATCCACATCGTCGATGGAGTGCGCGATGACGGGCGCCACGCGGGCCGTGTACGCGAGCGTCGGCGCCAGCGTCTCGCGGAGGAACCGGCCGGCCTTGTCCCCGCTCGCGAAGAGCACGCGCAGGCGCTCCCCGAGATCGTCGATGGACCGGCCCGCCTCGATGGACGGAATGGCGGGCGCCTGGCGCGGCCGATACTCGAGCGTCTCCAGGTCCAGCGTCCAGATCTCGGAGGCGCCGTCCGGGCCCTTTCGCCGCTCGTAGAAGCCCTTACCCGCCTTTTCCCCGAGTTGCCCGCGCTCGATCATGCGATCGATGAACGCCGGGACGGCAAACGCGTCGCGGTCCTCCGGGCGTTCCAGCCGCTCGTGCAGGTTCCGCATCACGTGCGCCAGCACGTCGATGCCCGCGATGTCCATGGTCCGGAACGTCGCGGAGGCGGGGCGCCCGATGGCGCGGCCGGTGATGGCGTCGATCTCCTCGATGGTGTACGCGCCGGTGGCGAGCGCCCGGAGCGTCATCGCCACGCCGTAGAGGCCGATGTGATTGCCGATGAAGTTGGGCGTGTCCCTGGCAATGACGACGCCCTTGCCCAGCAGGTGATCGCCGACGCGGGTCACCGCGGCCACGACGGCCGGGTCCGTCTCCCCGGTGGGGATGACCTCCAGGAGGCGGAGGTAGCGCGGCGGGTTGAAGAAGTGCGTGCCGATCCAGTGCCGGCGGAAGTCGTCGGACCGGCCCTCGGCGAGTGCCGCAATCGGGATGCCGGACGTGTTCGAGCTGACGATGGTGCCGGGCCGGCGGTGCGCGTCGACGCGGGCCAGGAGCTGCTGCTTGACGTCCAGGCGTTCGACGACGGCTTCCAGGATCCAGTCCGTCGTGCCGATGCGGTCCATGTGCGTGTCGAACCCGCCGGTGGTGATCAACCGGTAGGCATCGGGCACGAACTGCGGGTCCGGCTTGAGCGCCCGTGCCCGCGCCAGGCCGGCGGCCGCGGCGTCCGCCGTCAGGTCCAGCAGGAGCGAGGGCAGTCCGGCGTTCGCGAAGTGCAGCGCGATCTGCGCGCCCATGGTGCCGGCGCCCAGCACGGTGACGGCGTTGACGTGGATGGGGCTCATTTTCCGACGCCCTTCAGGAAGAGATCGACGACCGGCTCCGCCTCGTCCGCGAGCGCGTACTTGCGCCGGCTGAGCATCCAGTTGGTGGCCATCTCGTCCAGGGCGCCGAAGAGCGCCTTGGCCGCCATGTTCGGATCGACGTCGCGGCGGAACAGGCCGGCCTCCTGGCCCTCCACGATCGTCCGGCGAATGACGCCCAGGTAGTCCTGCAGGTGCGTCGAGGAGAAGCGCTCCATGAACTTGATCGACTGGCGGAGCTCGACCTGCACGACGACGGCCAGGTCCCGGTCCCGGCCGATGCGCTCGAGGTGCAGGCGCGCGATGCGCCGGAGGCGCTCGGCGGGGTTGGGCACCTCCGCCAGGGCCGTCCGGCTCTCCGCCATGGCGTCCTTCATGGTCCGCTCGAAGATCGAGGCGAGCAGGTCGTCCTTGCTGCGGAAGTAGAGGTAGACGGTCCCGGCCGCCACGCCGGCGACGCGCGCGACATCGGCCACCTGCGACTGGAAGAACCCGCTGCGCGCAAACACCTTGATGGCGGCACGCAGGATGAGGTCGCGCTTGTCGGCGAGGGGAGGCGGGGCCTTGACGGCGGTCAGGCGGCGGGCGCTCGAAGGCGTGGGCATGAGTCTGAATGAATGTTCATTCATTCGGCCCGCCCGTGTCAATCGGCGTCTCGCGCGCCGGTCCGGACCCGCGGCGGCTGGTGGCCGGCTCAACCGGGAGCGGTATCATGGGGCGCGGCCGCAGACGCCGCCGCGCCGCACACGAAGGGGACGCCAGATCATGCAGGCACACGGAGAGTTCGACGTCATCCTGAACGCGCAGCCGGACGAGGCGCCGTTCGCCATGGGCCGCATGACCCTGGACAAGGCGTTCCGCGGCGATCTGGCCGGGACGAGCCGCGGACAGATGTTGTCCGTCCGCACTGGCGCGGGGGACTCGGGCGCGTATGTCGCCATCGAGGTGGTGACCGCTGTCCTTGGCGGCCGCGAGGGTACGTTCGCCCTGCAGCACAACAGCACGATGACGCGCGGGACGCCGCACCAGAACATCTCCGTCGTGCCGGGCTCCGGCACCGGCGCGCTCGAGGGCCTGAGCGGGACGATGACCATCGATGTCCGCGACGGCAGGCACTTCTACGACTTCAACTACTCCCTGGAGGATTCGCAATGATCGTGACCGTGTTCCGTTCGCGCCTGAAGCCCGATGTGAAGGACGAGTACATGCAGTGGGCGATGCGCATGACGGCCCTGGCGAAGGAGATGCCGGGGTACATCTCGCACAAGGGCTTCACGGCCGAGGACGGGGAGCGGGTGACCGTCGTGGAGTTCGAGGACGAGGACACGCAGCGCGCCTGGAGCCTGCACCCCGAGCACGTGGAGGCCAAGATCAAGGGCAAGAAGGAGTTCTACCAGGAGTACCGCGTACAGGTCTGCCGGCTCCTGCGCGACACGGGGACGCCGCGCGAGTCGTAGCTGAATGCTGACGGCTGCGTAGAATACACAGGATGGACTGTCCCCGCTGCCTGGCACCGATGGCCGAGGAGACGCTCGAAGGCCACGGGGCCGTGCCGATCGTCGTCGATCTCTGTCCCCGCTGCCAGGCGTTCTGGTTCGACGCGCGTGAGAGCGTGCGCCTCACCCCCCGATCGACGCTGGCACTGTTCCGGATCATCGGCGAGCACACGGCCCTGCCACACGCGCCGGGGACCGGCGCGGTGAAGTGTCCGCGCTGCCGTGCGCGGCTGCGGCCCACGCGGGACATGCAGCGGAACACGCGCTTCAGCTATCTCCGCTGTCCGAACGGCCACGGCCGCCTGACGACGTTCTTCGAGTTCCTCAAGGAGAAGGACTTCGTCCGCCCGCTGACGCCCGCGCAGGTGCAGGACCTGCGGCGGAACATCCGGCAGGTCAACTGCTCCAACTGCGGCGCCTCGGTGGACCTGGCCCGCGGCACGGCGTGCGGGCACTGCGGGTCCGCGCTCTCGATGCTGGACATGGAGCAGGCCGGCCGTCTCGTCGCGCAGTTGCAGAAGGCCGATCGCACGGGCCAGCCTGTCGACCCCGCGCTGCCGCTCGAGCTCGAGCGGGCGCGCCGGGAGACCGAAGCGGCCTTCACGGGCTTCGATCACGACACGACCTGGTTCCGGGATGCGGCGTCCAGCGGCCTGGTCGGCGCGGGCCTTCACGCCGTGGCCCGGTGGCTCCGCGCGCAGGCGATCCGCTGAGGCGGGCGCCGCGGCGGACGGCCGCGCGCCGGCGGAGGGCCGGACAATCCGCATTACAATGCCATCTCGCCCGCAACGCCGCGGGCACCGGCACGAGGAGCACACATGGGCCTGATGGACTTCATCAAGGGCGAGTTGCTGGAGATCATCGAGTGGACCGATGACTCCCGCGATACGTTGTCCTACCGGTTCCCGGACGAGGACAAGGCCATCAAGAACGGCGCGCAGCTCATCGTGCGCGAGTCGCAGGTGGCACAGTTCGTCTACCTGGGCGAGTTCGGCGACACGTTCGGCCCCGGCAAGCACCGCCTGACGACGGACAACATCCCCGTCCTGACGAAGATCAAGTCGTGGCCCTACGGGTTCAACTCGCCGTTCAAGGCCGACGTCTACTACGTCCTCACCCGCCTCTTCACCGGGAACAAGTGGGGCACCTCCAACCCCGTGATGCTGCGCGACAACGACTTCGGCGCGGTGCGCATCCGGGCGTTCGGCACCTACGACTTCCGGATCGTGGATGCGAAGACGTTCCTCCGCGAGGTGGCCGGGTCGGATCACAACTTCCGCCTCGACGAGTTCAGCGACACGATGCGCTCGCGCGTCGTCAGCATCTTCACGGACGCCATCGCCTCGGCGAAGATCCCGGTGCTCGACGTGGCCTCGCGCTACGGGGAACTGGGCGACGCGCTCCTGCCGCTCATCAACCCCGCCGTGACCTCGAAGTACGGCCTCGAGATCGCCAGCTTCATCGTCGAGAACGTGTCCGTGCCGCCGGAGGTCGAGGAGGCCATCGACAAGCGGGCCAGCATGACCGCCATCGGCAACCTCAACGACTTCGTCAAGTACCAGATGGGCAAGGGCTTCGAAGGCGGCGGCGCCAGCGCGGGTGCGGCGGGCACGGCCGCCGAGCTGGCCGTCGGCTTCGGCCTGGCGCAGCAGATGATGCAGCAGGGGTTTGCCGGCGGCCAGGCGGCGCCGACCGCCCAGCCTGTGGCGCCGGCGCTGCCCGAGCTGCTCAGCCCGGCCGATGCGGCGACGGCGCTGGGCGTGACCGAAGCGGACGTCCTCTCGGTCCTCGAGTCGGGCGAACTCAAGGGCAAGAAGATCGGATCCGCCTGGCGCATCTCGCGGACCGCGCTGACGGCCTATATGGCGGAGTAGCCGCGCGGGCCCCGGACGCCACCCCGGATGTCGGACGAGATCGCCGCACTCGACAAGCACGCGTGCCCCGCCTGCGGCGCGCAGGCCGAGTGGAACGCCGGCAAGCAGAAGCTGATCTGCCCGTTCTGCGGCACCGAGTCGCCGTACGCGATCGATCGGGCGACGGGCAAGGTCGTCGAGCTGGACCTGGTGACCGCCCTTCGCGACCTGCCCGAGGCCAGCCGCGGCTGGCAGGTGACGCGCCGGAGCGTGCAGTGCCAGAGTTGCCGCGCGGTGATGGTCTTCGATCCGTCGCGCGTCGGGCAGAACTGCGAGTTCTGCGGGTCACCGGCGCTCGTCGACTACGACGAGATCAAGTCGCCCATCCGTCCGCAGGGCGTGCTGCCGTTCCGCGTGGACCGCAACCGCGTGCGGGACGATCTCCGGCGCTGGTGGCGCAGCAGGTGGCTGGCGCCGGGCCGCCTCGGCCGGGCGGCCCTCATCGACACGGTACACAGCCTCTACATTCCGTACTGGACCTTCGACGCGGCCGTCCACTGCCCGTGGGAGGCGGAGGCGGGGCACTACTACTACGTCAACGTCGAGGGGCGGGACAACCAGGGACGGCGGGTCGTCCGCCGCGAGCGGCGAACGCGCTGGGAGTACGCCGCCGGCGCCCTCGATCACTTCTTCGACGATGACCCGGTGCCGGGGACGCAGGGCCTGCCGATGGACATCCTCCGGCAGGTCGAGCCCTTCCCGACGCAGGAGGTCGTGGCCTACGACACGGCGTTCCTCTCCGGCCACGTGGTGGAGCACTACAAGGTGGTGCTGCTCGACGCGGCCCGGCAGTCGCAGGAGCAGATGCACGCCGCGCTGGAGTCGCTCTGCGCCCGGCAGGTGCCGGGTGATACGTACCGCAACCTGCGCATCCGCCCGGACTACTCCGCGCGCACGTTCAAGCACGTCCTCGTCCCCGTCTGGGTACTGTCCTACGACTACGGCCGCCGCGCCTTCCAGGTGGTGGCCAACGGCTACACCGGCAAGATCGCCGGCAAGTACCCGTACAGCATCTGGAAGATCCTGCTCATCGTGCTGCTTGCGCTCATCGTGCTGGGCATTGTCGTCGCCAGCCAGTAGAAGCCCGGTTCGATGCCGTGTCCCGACGGCCCGTCGGTGTCACGCTGAATCGTTCCTCACGATAGGGAACCACAGAGCCGCAGAGCACACAGAGCACACAGAGAAATCATCCATGTCCTGGGCGCGTCGGCCCATCCCGCGCCCGCCGACGTCGGCATGGGACGCGCGTCCCGCTCCTGTGGAATCCGGTCGTCGTGTCGTCACGGGTGCAGGCCGGCGGGCTCGCCTGGACGTT